>JAWLHX010000013.1:0-68030 GCA_041690105.1 Phycisphaerae bacterium | reverse complement strand
CCAGGCAGAAGTGGCTGCTGAGAAACCATTTAACGATTATTTGTGCACTTTCGCTGGTCGCTTTGGCCCTGACCGGTTGCGGCGGCGGAGACGATGACAGCGCCACCACCGAGACTGAGCAGTCCGAATCGCTCCCGCCGGCCTTCGCCGACCTGGATAACATGCCTGCGGCCAACCAGGTGGGCACCTGGCAGCGAGATGGCAGCAGCCAGCTCTTCGCCCTGCCGCTGGAGGCCGAGGCCAGCCCGCAGGTCGAAAACATCGACTCCAGCCCCTTTGCTCCGCAGGCGGCCGTGCTTAGCTCCTTCGGCTATCAGCGCAGCATTGTCCAGAGCATGAAGAACGACGCCGGACAGAAAATCGCCGTGGTCAAGCACCAGTTTGCCGACAGCGACGGAGCCTACGGCTTCTTCATCATGAACGCCAAGGGCCTGGCCGTCAGCGACAGCGCCTGGACCGCCGGCAGCTACGACGATGCCAAACGCGAATTCACCTTCTTCCGAGGTCGCAATGTGGTGCAGATTGGCGGCCAGGACGTTACCCAGCGCGATCTGCAGGATCTGGGCCGAGGCTTTGCCCGCCAGATTTTCGATTCGCCGACCGCCCCGCGCCTGGTCGGGCTGATGCCCACCACCGACCGCATCAGCGATTCGCTCCGCCTGGTGCAGAGCAGCGCGGCCCTCAAAATGATCAACCTGCCGGTGACCAACGTTGAGGCTTTTGTCGATGCCGTCGACCTGACGCAGAACCAGGCCAAGATGGTTGCGGCCAGCTATGCCGGCCAAGCCGAAGCCCGCAACACCGTCTTTCTGATCCAGTACCGCACCTCGGCCGACGCCGAAGCAGCAGCAAACCGACTCCGCGACGCCATGAAGACGGCCGATTCGACCGAGCCCAGCCTGCTCATCGAGCAGCGCGGAACCTACCTCTGGGGAGCGACCAACAAGGAAGAAGAGAGCGTCCAGAGAATCATGCCGAAAATCAGGACCAAGCTTCCGGCCTTCTAGAGCCCCGGGCTTCCAGGGCCCTCGGCCAAAAACCAAAACATAACCACCTGGCGCGGCGGGCCCATACCTGCCGCGCCCCTTTTTTTGCTCCTTGTCTTAATAGCGGATAGCTTAGCCCCGCACCAGCCGCAGCGGGCGGCCGGTATTGGAGTTGCGGCTAACAACCTGGCTTCTGCCTACAGCACAATTGTCCTAAAGCCCGTCGGTGGTGTGCAGACCGGGAACATAGGTAACAGGTGTGCGGGGGGGGATCGCCGTTAGAGCTCACGGCGGAATTGCCGTTGCCTTTGCGGTTGCCTTTGAAGCCCCCGGCATGGCAGGGGGATGTTCGGCCGCTTGTTGTTTTGTTTTGTTCTTCGAGGAGTTGAAACAAGAAAAAGCAACAGAAACGGCCGAGGGGCAGGATGCCCCCCCGGCACTCACGGCCAGGATGGCCGTGCTACGGTTAAGAAGCAGCATGGAAGCGGCGTCCCTGCTGGCGATTTGCTTGGCTCTTATGAGGAGAGCGGTCAGTGGTCGCAGGCGTTCTGGCCCACTTGCAGAGTGCCGGCCAGGTAGGCCCGGGCGACGGCTTCAGGCGACAGGGCCGGGGCGCCGGTAATTACGCGGATGCCGTTCTGGGCGAAAATCGCCTGGGCTCTCTGGCCCATGCCGCCGGCAATAATCACCTCGGCCCCCTGCTCGTGCAGCCAGCGCGGCAGCAGGCCGGGCTCGTGTGGTGGCGGCGTCAGGAAGGCAGTCTTCAGCACGGTTCCGGCAGCCTGATCGGTGTCAATCAGGGCGAACTGCTGACAATGTCCGAAATGCATGCACAAGGCGCCGCTGGCAACAGGAATGGCGATTTTCATAGGTCAAAACTCTCCTGTGATTCTTTCAGTTTGTGGGTTCGTTCTTTGGTTCCGGCGGCCGACGGTGGACGCACTACCATATTATTGATGCTGCTCGCGGCTCTGCGATCGTCAGGTTCGGGGCTTGGGCGCGTCGGCTGCAGTGGGCAGCTTGAGGTTAAGGCGACCGCGAAGGTTCTCGACCATCTGGGCGAATGCCTGGGCTGCCGGGTCGGCAGCCTCATCGGCCGTGGCCAGCGGCTGGCCTCTGTCGCCGGAGGCGGCCACATTGGAGCTGAGCGGAATGCGGCCGAGAAAGTTGACTTTGGTGGCCGAAGCCAAGGCTTCGCCGCCGCCGCTGCCAAAGAGCGGCACGATTTCGCCGCACTTGGTGCAGACCATTCCGCTCATGTTCTCGACGAGTCCGGCAATGGGCAGCATCATGCGATAGCAGAAGCTGATGGAGCGTCGCACGTCGGCCAGGGCAACCTCCTGGGGCGTTGTTACCACCACCGCCCAGGCCCCCTGCCCCGACATCTGGGCCACGGCGAGCGGCTCGTCGCCGGTGCCCGGAGGCGAGTCGATGACCAGGCAGTCCAAGCGGCCCCAGTTGACTTCGGCCAGAAACTGGCGGATGACGCTGTACTTCATCGGCCCGCGCCAGATGATCGGGTCTTCCAGGCTCTTAAGCAACAGGCCGACCGAAACCACGGAAAGGTTTTCGCTCACCTGGATGGGCTCGATGCTGCCGTCGGCTGACGGAGAGAGCTGCTTGCCTTCCAGCCCCAGCATTTTCGGGATGCTCGGGCCGTGCAGGTCGACATCAAGCAGTCCTACCTTCAGCCCCGACCGGGCCAGCGACACGGCCAGGTTGACGGCCACGGTGCTCTTGCCAACGCCACCCTTGCCCGAAAGCACCAGAATTTTGCGGTCGATGCGTTCCATGCGTGCTTCGAGCATCTGCTCCTGCAACTGCCGCTGGCCTGCATCTTCATCCTGCTGAATTGCTGATTGAGTTCCTGTGGTCACGCCGCGCGTCCTTTCTCGACTTTGCAGCCATTGCGAATTGTTTGCGCCCCCTGATTTTGCCATCAGACCCAGTGGCCTTCAACATCGGCCTGCTGCGGCTGCTCGAGTTGGCCATCTTTCATCTGTTTGATGGCCTCGGCCACGGTGCCTTGTGCGCCGATGTAGATGGCCACTCCGCCGCTCTTTAGAGTGGTAAAGGCCTTGGGGCCGACGTGCCCGGTGATGATTGCCGCGACGCCCAATTCGGCCACGGTCCTGGCCGACTGGATGCCGGCACCCTGAGCGGCATTAAGGTTCTGGACGTTGTCCACGGCCGAGCTGCTGTTGGTCTCGGTATCCACTACGACAAAACACCTGGCCCGTCCGAAGCGCGGATCGACCGGCGAGGTCAGGTCCGGGCCTTGCGATGTGACGGCTACTTTCATTTTTAGTCCTCCTGTTTCCAGCCAGACTGCAAGTGCAATATCTGTGCCAGAGCCTGAGGATTCGCCGATGCGGGCTGAAAATGCCCTTCTGATGGGCGCAAAGCGGGGCGGGCCGGCAGGTTGGAACATGATTGTCGGCTAAGCGGCGGGGGCGAATCGCGCAAGTTGCAATGTTACTTGCGGCGGGCCCGGCCGTCTGCCTCCGGGGTATCGATGCCGAGTGTCTTGATTTTGCGGTAGAGCGTGCTGGGATTTATGCCCAGGTCGCGGGCGACCCGTTTGCGGTTGCCCTTGCGCCGCTGCAGAGCTTCGCCGATAAAGAGCCGCTCGAGTGCTTCGAGTGTCATCGGTTGACTGGTTTCGATACCGGTGGCAGAGGTCGGCCTGAGTTCCGGCGGCAGGTGCTGGAGTTCGATCAGGCCGCCGCGGCAGAGCACAAAGGCCTGCTCGATAATGTTTTCCAATTCGCGGACGTTGCCGGGAAAGGAGTGTTCCATGAGGCGCACCATGACCTCGTCCGATACGCCGGCAATGTGCTTGCTCTGCAGTCGATTGAAGCGGCTGACCAGGTGCTCGATGAGCAGAGGGATGTCTTCGCGCCGCTCCCGCAGGCTGGGAAGGGCCAGGTGCACGACTCGAACGCGGTAGTAAAGGTCCTGACGAAACTGGCCCTGGCGGACCAGGCCGGTCAGTTCTCTGTTGGTGGCCACAATTACCCGCACATCGACCGGGGTGGTCTTAATGTCACCCAGAGGCTCGATGACTCGTTCCTGCAGCACGCGCAGCAGGCGGACCTGCATGGCGGGCGAGATGTCGCCAATTTCGTCCAGGAAGATTGTGCCGCCATCGGCCAGGGCAAAGCGGCCGGGCTTGTCGCGGCGGGCATCGGTAAAGGCTCCGGCCTTGTGGCCGAAGAGTTCGCTCTCCAGCAGAGAATCGGGCAGGGCTGCGCAGTTGACAGCCACGAACGGCTTGCGGCGGCGCGGCGAAAGGTTGTGCAGGGCGCGGGCGAAAAGCTCCTTGCCAGTGCCGCTGGGGCCTTCGATGAGCACGGTGCTGCTGCTGGCGGCGACCTGGGGCAGAATCTCGAAGAGCCGCATCATGGCCGGACTGCGGCCGACGATATCTTCGAAAGTGTAACGCTCCTGAATCTGCTTCTGAAGCTGGACGATCTGGGTCAGGTCCTGGAAAGTCTCGACCCCGCCGACCACCGTTCCGTCGGGGCTTTTCAGCAGGGCGGTCGAAATGCGGATGGGCACGCGGCGGCCATCCTGATTGATGATGTTGCCGGTGACGTTGAGCACCGGTTTGCCGCTCTGCATGGTTTGCCTGAGGGCGCAGTGCTGCTCGCAGATATCGGCCCGGAAGACGTCGCAGCACTGGCTGCCGACGGCCTGCCGGCGCGGAATGCCTGTAATGATTTCGGCGGCCCGGTTGAAGGTGGTGATTCGCCATTGGGCATCGATGGTGAAGACGCCCTCGTTGACGGAATCGAGAATAGTAGCTTCGCGTTGGAATTCGCCTGATTGGTCCATGTCAGTGGCGTTCCTTAAATAGTGCGGCCCCCATACTCGTGCATTATACCACCCGCCGACCAGCACTTCTATTTCATTTTGCATGACTATGGGCAGGGCAAGGGTCGAGCTTAACGGATAGGAGACGTTAAATTGCGGCTTAAATGATTTGGCCCGCCATTTGCGAGTGACTTTGTTTGAGATGAAAATTGCAATTCCACATTGGCAAGGGCGGGTCAGCCCGGTATTCGACGTCGCCGCCAGCGTACTGGTGTTCGAGATGGACGGCGACACTGAAATATCCCGGCTTGATGTACCCTTGCGTGCTGACGAAGCCCAGGCCCGGGCTGCCCGTTTGGCTGAGCTTGGGGCTGAGGTGCTGATTTGCGGGGCGATTTCGCGTCCGCAGGAGTTGGCTGTTGCGGCCCTGGGGATTGAGGTCATCGCTCAGATTTGCGGCAACGTGGAGTGCGTGCTGTCGGCCTTCGTGAGCAGCGGGCTGGATGGGTCTTCGTTTCTGATGCCCGGCTGCTGCGGACGGCGTCGCCGTGGCGGCGGTGCCGGCGGAGGGGGCCGCCAGAGGAACCGGTTTGGAGTAAAGGAGGCGTGATTATGCCAGGTTTTGATGGATCAGGACCGAATGGAATGGGACCAATGACAGGACGCGGGGCCGGGTATTGCAGCGGCACCGGGGGCGGCGGGTCGGGGAACCCGGGGGGGGGGACGTGGGTTTTTCGGCCTTGGGCGGGCCTGGGGTGGGGGCGGCCGGGGATGGCGTAACCGCTTTTTCGCCGGCGGCCTTTTTGGTCGGCAGGGGCTGGCAATGGACGATGCGGCTTCGGGCGAAGCGGGCAGCGCGGCCGGGCGGGAGCAGGAGCTTGGAGCGCTGAAGGGTCAGGCGAATCATCTGTCGGCAACGCTGGAGGATATCCGGAATCGTATTGATCAGTTGGAGCGAGACAAGACTTGAGCAGCGCGGAAGGTCGGACAATGAGAATTGCAATTGCCAGCGGCAAAGGCGGCACGGGCAAGACCACCGTGGCCACCAACCTGGCTGTGGTGGCGTCGAGGTCCGGTCGCAGTGTCGGCTACCTGGATTGCGACGTGGAGGAGCCGAATGGGGCGCTGTTCCTCAGACCGCAGATAAGCCAGAGGCGGCCAGTGCAGGTAAGCGTGCCACAAGTTGACCGCGAAAAGTGCAACGGATGCGGGCTGTGCGGTCGAATCTGCCAGTACAGTGCGATTGTGAGCATGAAGACCGACGTGCTGGTGTTTGCCGAGCTGTGCCATGGTTGCGGCGGCTGCTGGCTGGTCTGCCCGCAGGGTGCAATCAGCGAGGCTTGTCGCACTACGGGTCAGTTGGAACTGGGCATGGCCGCAGGGGTGCAGACTGTGCAGGGCCTGCTGACGATTGGCGAGGCGATGAGTCCGCCGGTCATCCGGGCGGTGAAGGAAGCGGCGCCGGATGTGGATCTGCTCGTTATCGACTGTCCGCCTGGTACATCGTGTCCGGTGGTCGAGAGTGTGCGCGGAGCGGACCTGGTGCTGCTGGTAACGGAGCCTACGCCCTTCGGGCTGCACGATTTGAAGCTGGCGGTGGAGATGGTTCGGGCCCTGAGTCTGCCGCTGGCGGTAGTGCTGAACCGCTGCGACATGGGCGACGCCGCGACCGAGGCATATTGCCGCGACGAGAAGATCGAGATCATGGCCCGTATTCCGGATGACCGGCGGGTGGCGGAGGCTTATTCGCGCGGTCTGATGGCTACTGAGGCGGTGCCGCAATATCGGCTTATTTTCGAGGAGTTGCTCGGCAGCCTGCTGTCGGCGGAGGTGGCCGGATGAAAGAGCTTGTGGTCATCAGCGGCAAGGGCGGGACGGGCAAGACCTCGCTCGTGGCTTGTTTTGCTGCCCTGGCGGCTCCTGCGGTACTGGCCGATTGCGATGTTGACGCCTCGGACCTGCACCTGGTGCTCGACCCGCAGGTGCGGCGCTGTGAGGATTTCAGTGGCGGCAAGCGGGCCCGGATTGTGGCCGAGGAGTGCATTGGTTGCGGCAAGTGCGCCGAATTGTGCCGCTTTGGGGCCGTCTCTTTCGCTGATGCGGCCGGGGGCGCCGGGGACAGGACTTGCAGCATCGATCCGCTGGCTTGCGAAGGGTGCGGCGTTTGTGCCTGGTTCTGTCCGACCAAGGCCATTGAGTTCGGCCCGGTTATCAATGGGCAATGGTTCGTCAGCAGCACGCGACATGGCCCGATGGTGCATGCCCGCCTGGGCGTTGCCGAGGAGAATTCCGGCAAACTGGTCAGCACGGTACGCCGAGCAGCCAGTATGATAGCCGAAGAGGAGGCGCTTGAGCTGATCATTGTGGACGGTTCGCCGGGAATCGGCTGTCCGGTTATAGCCTCGATTACGGGGGCCGACCTGCTGCTTATTGTGACCGAGCCGACCTTGAGCGGCATGCACGACTTGCAGCGTGTGGCGGAGCTTGCCCACCACTTTTCGCTGCCGGCACTGGTGTGCATCAACAAATGGGACCTGAACCCGCAGGTGACGACCGAGATTGAGCGCTTTGCGGCGGAGGAGAAGCTGGGCCTGGCGGGGCGCGTAAGATACGACCGCAGCGTTACGGAGGCCCAGATCAGGAAGCTGTCGGTGGTGGAAGGCCAGTCGGGCCCCTGCGCCGACGATGTTCGGCTGGTATGGGATCGAGTCCGTGCCGCACTGACGAGATAAAGTCAGTCGGCAGCACCGGGGGAAGGGGAATCCCGGTGCTGCCTGTAGGCTGACATTGCAGGTAAGGTCAGCTTTTCAGCTTGCGTCTTTTGCGCGCGGCCAGCCCCATCAATCCGAAAGTCATAAGCAGGGCGCTGGCCGGTTCTGGGATAAAAGTCACGTCTGACGATGGTGCCAGGTTCACCCCCTCGGGCAATTCAATCAGGAGTCCGGCACTGTTGGAGAAGTCGGCATCACCGAAGGCATTGCGGCTGACACTGGCTCCGAGAATGAAGTGACTTGACAGGCTGAAGGTCGGATTGGCTGGGTTCAACAGGAATTCGGCCACGATGTCCTGGTTGACAATCTCGGAATCGGTACCGGGACCGGTAAACAGGGCATAGGGATAGATGGTGTCGCCGGTTGTGCCGGAGAGGATTGAGCTACCGGCAACGCTGAATCCGGTCTGCAGCTGGCACTCGAAGCGCGGATTGCTGACCGTATCGAGGCCTTCATAGGAAAAGGTGCCGGTGACGTGCGAGCGGATGATGATCGGGATTCCGGAGGCGAAGGAGGTAAGGTCGCCATCGAGCAGAACATTGCCGCTGAAGTTGGCATTGACCCGCTGAAAATAGGAACTGGCCGGCGGCACCTGGCCGATGAGCCGGGCCTTGAATTGTGCCGGATCCCTGCTGACCATTCCGTAGTAGCTCTGATGGCCTCCGGCGATCGGCCCCGAGTTGGACATAGTCAGCGATGTCAGGGTGGTCGAACTATCCGACCCGGCTACGAGTGACGAGGTGATTTCCATATAGACCAGCGCTCCAAGCGCTTCGCCTCCAGGCGAGGCGACAGCCATGAGCCCAGATAAAAACAGGATGACAAGCAATTGCAGTTTTCGCATCGGACGCCCCCCATTAACAGCGATTCGGATGAAAAGAGATGTGTTGCCCCGAAAGCGCCCGGATAACAACGGATGTGCCTGCACTCCCCCAGGAGCATAGCCTCCGCCCGCGCTCTACTTATATCCCTAACCCTCCATCCGTACAGGGTCAATATACAAAAGTAAAAAATTTGAGGGATTAATGTTGCCAGCCATTCTGTGGCCACTGTTCTCGCCGGCAATTAAGCGAGGCGAGGGCGCAGCCCGGCGACTACGGGTTAGTGCAGGCGGCACCCTTGGCAGGTGCTATTGGGGCGAGGCGAGCGGCTATCGCTGCCAGTTACTGCTCAGGTAGTCGTAGTAAAAGAGAGCATTATCTACCGGTACGTTGGGAGCTATGTGGTTGCCGACGGCGCAGACCCATCCGGGACAATTGCGGCCAGCGGCCAGCGAGGCGTCGATTTCGGCCCGGATCTGATCGGTCGTGCCGAAGGTCAGGGTGCGGCAATCGACATTACTGCCGACCAGCACGTGAGTACGGCCATATTTTTCGGCTACCACATCGAAGGGCGTCACGGGCTCGAAAATAAAGCCGTCGGCTCCGGCTTCGGCCACATCGTCCAGGAACATTGTCCACTGGCCGTCGCAGCAATAGATGACTTTGATTCCGGCCTCGTGCAGGACGCTCCAGAGTTTGCGGTAGCGGGGGAAGATTGCCCGGCGATAGAAGTCGGGGTGCATGAACGGCCCGCTGGTCCAGACCATGTCGTCGTGACAGATGAAAGTGTCGATACCGGTTCGGGCCCAGGCCTTGAAGTGGTGCAGAGCCAGTTCGGCAAAGCTGTCGAGGACGCGCTCGAAGCGCTGCTGATCGGCGGCGGCCATGAGCATCTGGTCCCAGCCGAAGGCCCGGATGGCCCCGCTGACCAGGGTATCGTAGAAGCCGCCCGGCACCAGGACATCGGGGCACTCATTCTGCTGTTGCTGATGGCACTTGCGGAAGTAGTCGGTCAAGTCATCGAGATCCGGCAGGCCGTATTCCTGCACGGCATCGAATTCCAGTACGTCATCTACGGACTGAAACGGATTTGCCGTCGCCTGTCGCATGTCGCTGCCATCAGCCAGAAACTCGGCGTGGCCCATGTCGGCCTGGCGGCCCAGCTTGTTGCGCGGCACGGGACCGTCGTTGGTGTACCAGGAAAAGTCCATCTGCCACTGTTGGCGGAATCGCTGCTGGAAGTCGGGATGGTTTCGCGAGAGGCCGGTAACCTTCTCCATCAACTCGTAATGCAGTGTGAACTCGCAGTGAGCCGGCCGCTCGTGTGGCTGCAGGCGGATGGTATCGGCGGCGATCTGGCGGCTCATGCATGCTTCTCCTGTTGTGGCGACGTCTGGCAGTGGTGTAAGTCGGTCAGTGCCTCATCCGAACACGCGACGGGAGGCGCGCTCATTAGTGGTTCGTGCTGACTGTCATTCCGACTGGCGGCCCTTTGTGTCGACCGGTGTATCCGGGGCGTCCTTGCCCTGCACCTGGCGCAGCAGTTGCCTGAGCTGGCTGACGACGTCGGGCTGTTCGGCATAAAGATTGACCCGCTCGCTTATATCCTGTCGCAGGTCGAACAGTTCGCCCGGCTGGTGGTGCGGGACGTAGCCACGCTCGTCCTTGAACCATTGCGGCTCGTTGTTGTCATCGTCCTGCCCGCTGGGATTATCGATGAAGACCCAGTCGCCGTGGCGGATAGCGAAATGTCCGGAGCAACTGTGGTGCACCATGAATTGCCGCGTGGGCGACTCGAAGCTGCCTTGCAGCAGGGGCAGCATGCTGACGCTGTCTTCGGCGGCGCCGGCGGGTGGCGACTGGCCGGCGAGGTCGGCACAGGTTGCAAAAAGATCGCCAAGGTCGACCAGTTGATCGCAGACGGCACCTGCCGGAGCGACATCCGGCCAGCGCATCAGCAGCGGCACGCGGTGCCCGCCCTCCCATGTATCGCGCTTGGCCCCGCGCAGATGGGCCATGCTGTAATGGCCGTACTGGCGGGCGATGGCGTAACCACCGGTATCCTGCGACCAGCATTCGGGGCCATTGTCGCTGGTGAAGACCAGCAGCGTATTGTCGGCTATGCCGCGACGCTCGAGGGCGGTCATCACCTGCCCGACGCTATGGTCGACCTGGCAGACGAAATCGCCATACGGCCCGGCCCCGCTGCGACCCTTGAATTCATCGGTAGGCACAATGGGCGTGTGCGGCGCGGTGAGGGCGAAAAAGAGGAAGAAGGGCTGATCATCGGCCTGCTCGATGTACTGCACCGCCCTGTTTGTGATTTCGGGCATGACTGCTTCGAGCGACCATTCCGGGGCCATCGGTCCGGGAAAGCCGAACATCTCGGGCGGCTTCTGCTCGGTCGGCATCGGGTTTACGCGGTTATCCTCAAACCAGGTGTATGGCGGGAAGTTGGGCACGTCGACGCCGAAGTACGAGTGGAAGCCGCAATCGACCGGCCCGCCGGCCAGGGGCGTGGTGAAATCGATGCCGGCGGCAAGATCGCGGCGGCGGTCGCCTTCGTAGCGTCCGGCAGTCAGGCCCTCGGCCGCAGGACGGCCGTCGAGCGTCTGCCAGTTCCAGCCAAGGTGCCACTTGCCGATGCAGGCGGTGCGGTAGCCGGCATCGGCCAGTAGTGTGGCCACGGTGGCTCGATCGGGTTCGATGAGTGGACCGTCCCAGGGCCATAGCACGCTGCGCTTCAGGGGCGACCGCCAGCAGTATCGCCCGGTCATTATTGAATAACGACTGGGCGTGCAGACGCTTGAAGAGGCGTGGGCATCGGTAAAGCGGATGCCCTGGGTGGCCAGGCGGTCGAGGTGCGGCGTGGGTATGCGGCTGGCGGCATTGTTGCAACCCATGTCGCCATAGCCCATGTCATCGGCCAGAATGTAGACGATGTTGGGGCGGCGGCGCGAATCGGCGGTGGTCATTTTGCTGGGCTCTCTTCTTCAGCCTTCTGAGGGATGGTAGGCATAGGATCCATTCGCGACGGCAGCAAAGGCACCTGGTAACCGGGGGCGACAACTTCGAACTTCAGCTGCTCGACCAGCTTGCGATTTGCGGGCTTGGCCAGGAACTTCTGGCCATGCTCGGCGTACATCGGCTTGCCACCGGCTGCCGCGGGCATCATTACGTACTTGTCCCACAGCCAGTCGGAGGCCAGAACGCCACCATGCCAGTCGTTGTCGCTTTTTTCCAGGCGCTCCTTCTGCAGCGTGCCGGTGAAGACAAAATCCGCCAGCTTCTGACTGAAAGGAGCCAGGGCGGGACACAGAAACCTCTGCCCCTGGCGATTGGAGGGCTTGCCCTCGCAATTAAAGAATTCGGGATTCTCGGCGTCGCCATTCCAGGCCACGCCCACCTGGTTTGCCACAAAGCGATCGATATCCTGACGGTTGAAGACTACCCCGTGGTGGTAAATGGCCACGGCAATGCCGACCTCGGTATTGTACCAGCCGGCCAGCGGCGAACGTCCGATCCAGGTGGCCCACTTGTCGGGGTTTTCGGGATGGATATCCCACTTGCCCAGGGGCACCCAGCGGTACCACTGGTAATGGTTGTCGACCAGTTGCAGGCGGCGTTTGAAGAGGGTGCCGATTTTGACAATACGCTGCATGTGGTCATCGTTGCCGGTCACCCGGTAGAGGGCCAGCAAGCCATCGACGCAGATGCTGAGCTTCTCCCATGGCAGAGATATGAGGTTGCAGGGCGGCCGGATGTTGTTCATGCGGTAGATGCCGCCATCGGTGCCAAGGTCGACCCAGTTGCCGCGGGCGTGCCACTTGCCCACCAGGTGGTTTTCCATCAGGTCGATAAGCGGTTGACGCAGATGGCCGTACTCCTTCTGCAGCCGCTCCTCGCCTTGGACGATTTCGAGGAATCGCGACAGCACCCAGACGGCCCGGAAGCTGGTCTGGATGTCGTCAGTCTGGGTATCAGGATTTTCTGGATCGCGGCGCGGTTCGATGGCCTTGCCGTACCAGCCCAGAAAACTATCGGGGCCTTTGGCCAGCGATGCCCGGAGGTTTTCCAAGGCACGGGCAAAATCCTGCAGGTGGACGATGTCGCCTGTCAGCTCGTAGGCCACCAGCGACATGTTCATGTGCTTGAGCTCCAGCCAGCAGAGCATTTCGGGCTCTTCCTTGGCCTTGAAATGCTCGGCCGTGAGCTTGGCGGACAGAGAGCGGGCATGTGTGCAGAATTTCTCCAGGACAGCCTTGTCGGTTTCATCATCGACGGCAACGAGTGGAGCGGCGGTCGCCGGCTTTTGCTTGTCGTCGGCAGAGGCCTGGCCGGCGGCGGTGGTAGCGATGATCAGAGTTGTCACGAAGGCAGTTAGCATCCATTTACGCATTGAATATTTCTCCTTGGTAGCCTGATGATGCCGGCGAAGGCCGACAGTGCGGATTTTATAATTTATTGCCGACAAAGCAACCAAAGAAACGGCACGCCTCGGTGGCGGGCGGGGGCTTTAACAGCGACGGCGACGCCAAGCAACGGCGACGGCAACGGCGTCCCCCGGCAGTGCCGGGGGCTTCAAAAGCTACGGCTACGGCAACGGCAAACAACGACAACGGCAACGGCATCCCCCGGCAGTGCCGGGGGCTTCAACGGCTACGGCTACGGCGACGGCAAGCAACGACAACGGCAACGGCATCCCCCGGCAGTGCCGGGGGCTTCAACGGCTACGGCTACGGCGACGGCAAGCAACGGCGACGGCAACGGCGTCCCCCGGCGGTGCCGGGGGCTTCAACGGCAACAGAAACGGCCGAGGGGCAAGATGCCCCCGGCACTCACGGCCAGGATGGCCGTGCCACGGTAAAGCAACGGCAGCGGCAAGCAACGGCAATGGCGAGGGTGATGGGCGTACCTTGATTGACTTCGCGCGCCGGAGCGGGTAATGTGTTGTATTATGCAAGAACACAATAATGACAAACAGTCGGGCGGCAACACTGCGGACAACGGTCGTACCTCGACCAAGCTCAAGCACTTGCTGCGCTTTGCCAGCCAGGGGCTGGTGCTCGTCCTGCCGCTACTGGTGACGGTCTGGGTGGTCTGGTGGGCTATCGGCCTGATCGAAAACATCTTCGGCCGGGTGCTGCGCTTTCTGCTGGGCAATCCACCGTGGGAAGCGGAGGCCAGCGTTGGATTTCTGGGGCTGGAGAGCATTTATTACATTCCGGGCATTGGTTTTGTGCTGGGGCTGGTGACGTTGATACTGCTAGGCTTTGTGGCCCGCTTGTGGCTTGTCCGTGAGGGCCTGAAGATTATCGAGCGGATGGTTGAGCGCATTCCGCTGGTGAAGACGATTTACGGCAGCGTGCGCGACATTCTGGGCTTTATGGGCGGGGATGAGACACGGGCCTTCTCGAAGGTTGTGCTGGTATCGCTTCCTGGGTGCGATTACAAGCTGGTTGGCCTGGTGACTCGCGAAAAGCTGCACGAAATTCCCGGCCTTGATATGCTGACCGATCGCGTTGCGGTGTATCTTTCGCTGAGCTACAACTTTGGTGGCATGACCGTTCTGGTCTCGCCCGACGATGTCGAGGAGATCGACATGAGCGTGGAGGACGGGCTGCGCTTCAGCCTGACAGCCGGAGTCAGCACTAACAAACTGCCGATCAATATCGTACCACCATCGGACAAACCAACTGACGACACTGCCGGCTGACCGGGGCGAGCGTCACGTCTTAACCGGCCGGGGCGAGTACTTTCGCGGACTGGGTCTTCAGCATATCGGCATGCTTCCGCTCATGGGCGGCGAGTTCGGCGCGGATATCATCGAGTGGCCGCTTGCTGTTGCGCTTCTTGCCGTTGACCTCCAGGTGCAGGGCCTTGTAGCGGCCGAAGAAAGCCTCGTCAAAAATCGTCTCGCCCAGTTGCTGAAGCTGCTTTTTCTGATCGGCGTCGGCGGCCCCGGCCAGGTACGGGGCTAGGGCTTGGGCCTTGTACCGCTCCCACTGCTTTTTGTGCGGCAGGAGCGAGTAATAGCGGTTCTGCCTGGCGATGCGTTCGGCCATGGGCAGCGTCCGCCACTGCTCGGGTATGAACGGATCCTCGGCCTTTGCGATCCAGGCGGCCAGCTCTTTCTGCATCTCGGCCTTGATGTCGGCGAAGTCCGGATTGTCCACCAGGTTGCGCATCTGGTAGGGGTCTTCCTTATTGTCGAACAGCATCCAGTCGCCGCGAGCCCCCACGACATAGGTATAGCGTTTGCTGCGCACGCCACGATATGGGTGGTAGATATTCGGGGCGTCGGGGTCGAGTTGATCGCGGAAGTAATTGCGCTGGAAATTGTTGACCAGCATGAACTGCGACGAAGGGTCGGGCCCAGCCTTGCCCAGCATGACGGGCGAGAAATCCATTCCGGCGCAGGCAGCCGGTGGCTTGATGCCGGCCAGGCCGCAGAGCGTCGGGTAGAAATCGATTGTGCCGAGGTTGTTATCGGCGATACGATTTTGCGGCACCCGGCCGGGCCAGCGGACTATGAAGGGCACGCGCGACGACTCGTCGTAGGGGTTGGCCTTGTTGGCCACGCCATTGGAGCCGAACGAACTGCCGTGGTCGGAGGTATAGATGAGGACGGTGTTATCTTCCAGGCCCCGGTTTTTCAGCTCGGCCATCAGGCGGCCCAGTTCGCGGTCGACTGCGGTAATGTGGGCGTTATAGTGCTGAAAGTCTCGCCGCGCATTGCCCTGCTTGTACCGGTCCAGCGTTACGTTTGGCCGCCAGGGCAGGTTGTCCTCGGGGTAAAGCTTGACGCAATCCTCGGGGGCATCGTCCCAGCGGAAGTGCGGCGGATTAATCGACAGCATAAGCATGAATGGCTTGTCACCGTCGGCCTGCTGCTTAACGAATTCCAAGGCGTGGTTGGTCATACCGGTGGCGTTGTAGCCCTCGACAGTTTTAAACTCTTCGCGCGAGGGCACGTCGCGGACCTCGGTCTTCCAGTGATTGTCGCCGTAGAGCCAGTGCTTGAAATAATCGAAGCCGGCGTTGAAGACGGTTTCGTTCTGCAGGTGCCATTTGCCGACATAACCTGTGGCGTATCCGGCCTGCTTGAAGGTGTGGGCGATGGTCGGCGAATCGATGCCGATAACATCGGGGTTGTAGAAGCAATCATTGCTGACGCAGGAACTCTGGTGCGGCCACTGGCCGGTCATCAGCATGCCGCGGTACGGCACACAGATGGGCGAATTGCTGGTGCAATTGTCGAAACGCATTCCCTGCTGAGCGAGGCGGGCCATATTGGGCGCGACGACTTGCGGCGTCTCGGTAAATGGCAGGCTGCACCAGCGGTGCTCGTCGCTGAAGACAAAAATGATGTTCGGCTTTCGGGCCGGAGCCGGCTGGCCAAAGGCCGAGCGGCTGGTGGCCGTGTCGATGGCGGCCACTGTGGCTGCAGCCACCCCGATCTTCAGGAAATCGCGGCGCTTAATCGGCCTGTCGCTGTAGTTGTCGACCACTGTCTCAGCTCCTTGCGTGTGTGCTCTGGAATGAAGTACGCGTTTATTCTCGAAGCGGTCGGCCCCGGCGCCTGCCACGGTTGCCGCGAGCAGCTGGGCCACGGCTTCGTTCTGCACTTGTCCTGCGGCTGATAATGATAGCATGCCGGCGTGCGGGCGGTCAAACTTTCCGTTAACCCCTCCCCCTTGACGGGGGCGGATGTCTCCGGCGCATGCCGGAGACAGGTGGGGGTGTCGCTCGCCGAAGCGGGCAAATACGGCCAAACAAAATGAGCCGCTTGCCGTTTATAGCCCCCTGCACTGCAGGGGGATAGGCCGTTGGCGTTACGATCCCCCGGCAGTGCCGGGGGCTTTAAAAGAAACAGCAACAGCTTCACCCTCATTCGGGCCACCTTCCCCCGTCAAGCCCTTCGACGGGCTCAGGGCAGGTGAGAAGGGTAAAGAAACATCGGGCGGCGATGTCTACTGGAGGCGCAAGGTGAGGGTCAGCTCGCCGCCATCGGTATCCAGCAGCAGGCTGCGGTATTTGCCCATGCGATTTACGTAGACTTCTTCGGACAGAGTTGCCGTGACAGTTGCCGGAAAACTGACCTCGTACACATGGTCCATATACGTCACCCGGGCGAGCTGGGGGGCCAGTTCGATTTTCGACTGCTCCTGACCGCTGGAGACCAGCAGCGGGACGAAGAAACGCATTTGTTTTGCCGCCCGGCCGTCCTGGCGCAGCGAACTGCGAATGGTCAGGCTGCCCTGCTCCAGTCGATAGCTTTGCGTCGCAGCTTTTTCATCTACAACGTATTCGATTTCGAATTCGACCGCCTGCGGCGTTTCGCGAGTTATCTTGAGCGCGTGCTTCAGACCGTCGCTCAGGGAGGCCAGCGGCAGCCACTCGTCGCCCTGCCGCCAGGCCGGTCCAATGGCCGTGGGCTCAGCGGGAGGCTGCGTGCCCTCGGCGACCAGAAACTTGTTTTTGCCCCGGGGGGCGAAAGGCATTCCCAGCCCCAGTTCCAGCGGCACACCGGCCACGGCAAAGCGTCCCAGGCCTGTGGCATCGTGATGATGATCGGCGGCAGTATCAATTTGCAGATACGCTCCGCGGCAATTGGCGAACACCTTGTGGAATGCCGGGGCCAGCTCGAAGACAAAGCCGCCCTTTTCGGCCGGGCATGGTGCCTCGGCAATTGTGTCGTCGGCGTAGATTGCGGCCAGAGACAGAAACGAGGCAGCCAGCAGACTGTAGACCGAATAGTTGCCGTAGGTGTCGATGCCGTGGCGGGTATCAGGATGGAAGCTGTTCTTCAGGTGCCTGAGGGGCTCCATGTCGAGCCAGCGCCGCACGCTGATGGCTGAAAGATGAGCCTGCCGCTTGAAGGCCCCGGCCAGAGCCGGGTTGCTCTGCTTGTATCGCCGAGCCTCCAGTTCGCACAGTGCGGCGATGATGGCCTCGCGGAAGTTGAAGGCGGCGGACCGTCCGCCGTAAGGGCAGAAGCCTTCGGGCGAAGCGAACAAGAGCAGCGTCAGACCGCCGCGTCGCAGAAGCTCTTCGACCGGCTCGCGCAGCTGGCCCTGGTAACCGAAAGCCAGCCCCGAAGCCACCTGCAGGCGGGTTGTAATATCGTACGTGAGAGGGTCGTTGGGATCGCGATACATGCCATTGCTGGTGAAGAGGCTGAACTGGCCGCCGACGTACTTGTCGTAGAAAGCGTGGCCCCACAGGAAATCGGCCTCGGGCTGCAGCCCTGCGGCCTGCCTCATTGACTCGCCACCTGCGGCATAGATCACCCAGTTGGCCAAGCCGGGAATGTTTTTGCCCTCGGGGTCGACCTTGGTGTAGATTTTCTCGGGCTCGACGGCCGCCAAGCCCTCCGCCCAGCGCTGCAGATGTGCTTCGTCGGCCACCGTCTGCAGAGCCAGGTAAGCGGTGACCAGTTCGCGCATCCAGAAGTCGGGCGACTTGCGGCGGGCGTCCCCGCTGGGCAGGGCCTGGCAACAATAGTCCATGGTCCGGAAAATTTTTGAGCGAAGCTCGCCCGCGCGGCCGAAGTGCAGCAGGACGGCCCCCGGGGCAGCAAATCGCGGCGATGTCTGTCCGTGCTCGCGCTTGATGACGGGGTCGATCACGCGGCCTTCGTCATCGACCCACTCGGCAGCCATGCGGACGATTCGCTCAGCTGTATCGAGATAATGGTTGCGGTCGATGCCGGTCGGCCTCCAGCCTTCGGGCGCGGGGGCGGCCATTACCGCCGCCACTTTGTCGGCGAGTTCAAAAGGGCCGATGCCATACTTCTGAAGCGACGTTTCGCGACTGCTGAATGGAACAATCCTGATCTGCCCGGCTTTCATCCCGGCCTGCGCCTCCGCTTTGTGATTTTGGTTTTCGGCCTCCGCAGCGACACATGGCAAAGCTGAGGCCGCTGCCGCAACAAGAGCAATTATGATTACCCGAGCCTGATGAGCTGTTGTCGAAAGATACGATTCCACCTGCTCCTCCTCTGGCCGGTCATTTGTGCGTGCTGCACGAGGCGTGGTCAGACTGGTGTTGGATTATAGGTTGAGGCCCGAAAGCCAGGCGACAGGGCCAGGCGGCGTCCGGGAACGGCCACCGAGCTGCACGCGCAGATGTAGGAACGCGGATCCTGCCCCAGTTCGTCCTTCAACTCGTCCCACATGCGCCGCGACTCGGTGCTGATGTAGAGAGGCACGTCGGCATCCCAGCGGCGGGCTTCGCTGATGAGGAACGAATAGATTTCCTTGCGGACTTCGTGGGGGAACGGCCCGGTGCGCTGTCCCTTCATATCCAGCTTTGCGCTGACCGCCGCTTCCACGCAGGCCGGGTCCAGCAGGTCGGCCGAAATGTGCTGCAGAAGCTGGTCGGCGGTGTGCCACATGAACATGCCGAAGCCGACGGATTCCGGGCGAGTGCGGGCGAATACTTCACGCATTATGTGGGCATATTCAGCCTGCCAATTTCGCACCGGGATGACCGGCTTGAACTTGATGCGAACGGGAATGCCCATTTCCTGGCAGCGACGGGCAGCCTCGATTCGTTCCACGGCAGGGCCGATGCCAGGTTCTATGTCGCGGGCCACGGCCTCACAGGTGGTGCTCCAGACGCCGACAAGCCGGTCGCGGTGCTCGAGGTCGGCCAGCCAGTCAACGTTGCTGCTGGCGGTATGAAAATGTCCGTAGCGATTCTCGTAGCGGGCCAGCGTCCGGGTGAAGAGATCGTGCAGACCGTATTCGGGTTCCATGGTGATGAGGTCGGCACCGTTGAGGATCATGCGGAAAACGCGGTTCCAGGGATTGGCCTCGATAACCGGGGCGACCACCTGCTCCATGTAATCTTCGAGGTTAAGGGTGATGGCCAGGAACTTGCCCTCGCGACCGTCGCCACAGTACAGGCAGCCGTGCGGACAGCCCTGGACCGTGCCGAAGTTGTAGGTTGGCCAGCAGACGCAGTCGTTGCGCTGGTCGAGATGGTGAGGGTGCTGGTCAACAGCCAGCGGAAGCTGGCCGAAGATGGAGCGCAAGGTGTGAGCGGTGGTGCCGACCGGACAACGGGGCAGCAGCTTACTGACATCCGGACGATTTGCGCTGAGGTCCATGGTGGTAAAAACCAGCGGGCGCATGTAGGAACGAACCCGGCCCGGCGGTACCGTTTGCGGCGGCCAGAGGGTGTTGAGCTCGGCCACGGCATCGGGCAGGTTGGCTTCGGTTATTGTGACCACCTGACCGGCCGGCCAGCCGATGGCCTCGAGCATGCGGTTCATGCGCGCGACACACCTGTCATCGGTCAGCACGCGATCGAGAACGAAGACCTTCAGCGGAGTCAATGGATACATGATAAGCTCTCCCTGGGCTGCATGAGATGCCGGGCCTCCAATAGTCGGGGCGTTCGCTCCCTGCAGCAGATGGTTCAGTTGTCCCGAGACAACCGGAGAAGACGTGCCTTGTCCGGGCCAACCACTATCGAACTTTAAGGCCGGCGAGTCATTCTAACATAACCCGCTCGGCCATCCAGATTTTCTCCGGCGCGCGGCTTGCCCCCTGCGGTCCGCCATACACTCCTTAACCCTCAGCCGGCATAGTCGAAGCGGGTTGATGGTCCGTGGCCAAGATGTCGCCCAATCTGGACCTCGAAGGTGCCCGGCTCGGCCCGCCAGATGTTTGCCTGGGGGTCGAAGAACGAGAGGTCGTCGGGCGTCAGGGTAAAGGTGACGGTCGTTTGCCGGCCGGGCTCAAGATGCACCTTGGCAAAGCCCTTCAGCTCGCGCGGCGGCCGCGGCAGGCTGGCCTGCAGATCGCCAAGATACAGTTGCACAACCTCCTGCCCGGCGCGCTGGCCGGTATTGGTTACATCCACCCGCACTTGCAGTGTATCTTCGGCGGCCATGGTGGGGCTGGAGAGGGCCAGATTGCTGAAGCTGAAATCGGTGTAGGAGAGCCCGAAGCCAAATGGGAAGGAGGGCTCGATGCCCTTGGCATCATAATGGCGGTAGCCGACGAAGATGCCCTCCTCGTAGCGGACCTCGGTGCCATTGCCGGGATAGTGGCCCCAGGCGGGCGTGTCTTCCAGCCGCCGCGGCAGAGTGTCGGGCAATCGGCCCGAGGGGTTGACCTTGCCCAGCAGGATGTCAGCCAGGGCGTGGCCACCCTCCTCGCCCGGATACCAGGCCTGCAGCACGGCCCGCACCGAGCCGATCCACGGCTCGACCTCCAGCGGCCCTCCGCCGAACAGTGCTACGATGGTGTTCGGGTTGGCTGTGGCGACCGCTTCGATGAGTTCGCGCTGGCGTCCCGGCAGGCTGAGGTCCTGGCGATCGAGCGTGCCGCCCTCGTGCAGGCAATTGAGGCCCACGCAAACCAGTGCGACATCGGCCGCGGCCGCGGCGACGGCCGCCCGCTCAACGGAATCGGCCCAGCCAGGCACGGTCCATTCCAGTCGGGCGGCAGCGGTGTGCAGCGTCTTGCGGAATTCCATGCGCAGGGCTACGGGGTGATCGGCCTTGAGCTCGACCTCCACCCGTCGACCATAACGCTCGGGCGTTGCCGCCTGCTGGTGCAACTGGGTGTCGGCCAGTTGACCCCAATCGTCCAGCACAAGCTGATCGTCGACATAGAGCCGCACGCCGCCATGGTGGCCGAAGGCTCCGAGCTGATAGCGGCCGCTGACCGGCGGGGTGAGCGTGGCCGTCCAGCGGACCGACCAGCCGTGTCGGCCAACATACGCTCCCGGCGAGGCCGTGCCCCAGGCGAAGTCAATCTGCGGCTGCAGGGTGCTCAGGATTGGCGGCCCCTCGAGGGTGGAATTGTTGAAATATTCGGCGGCAAATCCGCTGGCACCCGGCCGGCCGCCTGTGGGCGTCAGGAATTGCGGGTAGATAACGATGCCCTCGCCTAAAAGTCCGCAGCCTTCCTCGTAGATGATCTGCACATTTTCGTCGCAGCAATCGCGCAAGCCCTGCAGCGGCCCGACGCTGCGCGAGGGAGCCACGGCGGCGCTGCCGCGCGGACCAAGCAGGGCCTGTTCGGCACTGGGGCCGATGACGGCAATGGTCCGCAACCGTTGGCAATCCAGCGGCAGCAGGCGGTCCTCGTTCTTCAGCAGAATGATTGACTCCTCGGCCACCTGGCGAGCCACCGCCCGATGCTCCGGGCAGTCAAGCTCGTCGGCATAGGCGTCGCCGGCGGCCACGACAGGCATTACGCTGATAATGGCCCGCAGCAGACGGCGGACGCGGTCATCGAGATCGTCGTGCGTCAGCCGGCCCTCGTCCACGGCGGCCAGGATGTCTTCCTGTCGCATGAACTTGCCCGGGCCGGGCATTTCCAGATCGAGGCCGGCCTCCACCACCTGCGGGCTGTGAGTGCCGCGCCAGTCCGAGACGATAAAGCCCTGGAAGCCCCACTCGTCCTTGACGATTTCGCGCAGCAGGTGCCGCGAAGCCGAACTGTGCTGGCCATTCAGCCCGTTGTAACAGGTCATCAGGCCCAGTGGTCGGGCCTCCTGCAAAGGTATTTTGAAGTTTGGCAGGTAGATTTCGCGCAGCGTGCGCTCATCCATGACCACGTTCAGCTCCATCTGGTCCTTCTGCTGATTATTGGCCGTGAGGCCCTTGATGCAGGCCCCAACGCCCTGCGACTGGACTCCGCGAATGAATGCCGCCGCCAGCTTGCCGGTCAGCAGCGGGTCTTCGCTGAAGCACTCGAAGCTGCGCCCGTTGAGCGGGGTGCGATGAATGTTAACCATGGGCCCAAGCAGCACGGCGTTGCCGGTGGCCCTGACCTCGCGCCCCAGGGCGGCGCCCAGGCGTTCGATCAGCTCCGGATTCCAGGTAGAGGCCTGGCCGATGGCCGTGGGAAAACAGGTGGCCGCCGTCCGCGCCTGGCCGGTGGCCGCAATGCCGTGGCCGCAATCGGTCAAGCGGATTTGAGGCAGGCCGAGTCGCTCGATGCCGCGCAAGTGCCACATGCCGTCCCCGCAGAGCATGTCCGCCTTCTCGTTCAGCGTCATGGCCTGCAGCACCTCGTTTACGCGAACTTCGCGACTGTCATCGGCTGCGACATTTGGCGTGTCCAGATGCACGATATCAACTCCTGTGTGGAAAAAGGTTGCCGTTATCGCCATGCCGGACGGCCGGAAGAAATGCCCGTGCGGTAAAGCGATGGCAGAGTGAGTAGTCTAACCAAGCTTTGCAGAATGGCAAAGCTGACCTTTGAACAGCACGGCCAGGCGGGGGTATCCCTTAAAAAAGAGGCGCGGGGTGATTACAGTCAGAGGCGTGGCGGAGCTGAGGTGGGGGAATCGGAAATAATTTGATCTGCAACGATATTGCGGCTACTATGTGAATGCCCGTTCACATGGAGGCGACAATGGCGACGAAGAAGCTTGGTACGCAGATCCGGCAGGAGCAGATTGCCCAGGCGACGCTGGATTTGATTGCTGCAAAGGGCCTGGCGAATGTCAGCGTGGCGGCCGTGGCCCGACGGGTGGGCGTTGTGCCGTCTGCTCTGTATCGTCATTTTGCCGGCAAGGACGAAGTGCTTGATGCGGCGGTGGAGATGATCCTGAACCGCCTGCAGGCAAATGTGGATGCGGTTGTGGCGGAGGAGGCGCCGCCTCTGGAGCAGTTGAGGCGACTGCTGGAGATGCATGCTGACATGGTATGCAAGAATCGGGGCATTCCACTCATCCTGCTGTCGCAGGACTTCTACTTTGCTCGGGCCGATCGCCGCCAGCGTGTTCACAGGGGCATGCGGGCTTACCTGTCGCGCGTGGCCAACCTTATCCGCCGGGCCCAACAGCTTGGTCATGCGGCACCAGCGGTCAACGCCGATGTTGCCAGCGTCATGTTCCTGGGGCTAATCCAGACGCCGGGGATTATGCAGCACATGAGCGACGGTCAGTTTGATGTTCGCTCTCAGGTGGCCCAAGCTTGGCCGCTGTTTGAAGGCGCGCTACGAATAGTTTGAGACGACAGGCTTATGAAGCAGTGGGCCCACAATGGTTGGACACCTGTTTGCGGACAAAGCATACGGAGGTTGCTGATGAGAGCAGGCACAAAGCGTACTTTTAAGATCGTAGCCGGGGTGCTGCTGGTGGCCATAGCTGTTGCCGGGGCTGTGCTGCTGGTGCAGAACAAGCGTGCGGCATTGGAGCGTGCGCCCCGCTATGGCCTGGCTCCCACTCCGGTACGGGTGGCGACAGCGCGACGCGGATCACTGGAGACTTCGCGGGCTTACCTGGCGGTTGTGGAACCGGGGCAGACGGCGCACCTGTCGGCCCGGTTAACCTCGCGGGTGGAGTCGGTGACGGTCGACGAGGGCCAGATGGTGCAGGCCGGGCGCCCGCTGGTCGTTCTGGACGACCGTGAAATCGCCAGCGCTATCGAGGCGGCAGAAGCCAACGTGCTGCAGGCCGAGGCCGAGGTGGCGGCCAACGAGGCGACGGTGGCTGCGCTGGAGAATTCGCTCAGCTTCGCCACGCGCGAGGCCAACAGAATGAGGCAATTGCTGGCCAGCGGTGCGGCCGCTGCGTCGGAGACCGAGGCCATGGTGGACAAGGCCAATCAACTGACGGGGCAGCTGGAGGCGGCCAGAAGCCGGAGCGGAGCTCTGCAGCAGCAGGTCGAGGCGCTTCGCAAACGAGTGGCGGAACAAGAAACGCGACTTAGCTACAGCACTATTTCCAGTCCTTTTAACGGCGTGGTGACCGATCGGCAGGTCGACCCAGGCGACCAGGCCGCACCGGGCAAGGTGCTGCTGGTTGTCGAGGATCGCAGCACCATGAAGCTGGCTTTCGACATTCCGCAGCAGGACGTTGCGAGCGTGCGGCCCGGGATGGCGGTGCAGTTTGAGGGTGACGATGGGCAGCAGTCAGCCCGCATTACTCGCCTGTTTCCGTCATTGAACCAGGCCCGGATGTTGCGGGCGGAGGCGTTGCTGGAGAAGGTTTCGGGTGAGAAATTCGAGAGTGGAAGCTATGTGCCCGTCAGCGTAGTGCTCGGCCGGCTGTCGGATGCGACGCTGGTACCTGCCGCGGCTCTGGTAGACTCGCCCGAAGGCCAGCCATACGTTTTTACCGTTCGCAATGGCAGGCTGGAGGCGATAGAGGTAGCCGTGCGTGGTAGAAGCGGAGAAGATGTGGCGGTGGAGGGCATCGAGCCAGGCACGGAGGTTGTATTGAGCACCTACCTGGGATGGTCGAAGTTAAGCAGCGGCCTGCTGGTGGAGGCTGTGCGATGAGTTTAACCACTGCGTCCTTGCGCAACCCTTATGTGGCCATTGCCGGGGTTCTGATTGTCGCGGCTTTGGGCACCTTTTCTTTCCTGCGCACACCAACCGACCTGTTCCCCAACACCGTCCCGCCTCAGGTGGCGGTAATCACGGTGCGTCCGGGCTCCTCGGCAGGCGACATGGCGGACAAGGTGACCCGCGTGCTGGAGAAGGAGCTTAACACGCTGACGGGGCTGATCAAGGTTTCCAGTACCACTCGCGACGAGGTCAGCAGCATCAACGTTGAATTCGATTATGACAAGTCGGTCAGCGAGGCCGTGCTGGATGTCCAGAATTCCATCGGACGGGTACGGGCGGACCTTCCTCCGGGCATCCTGGAACCGCGCATCTATAAAATAACCGATGCCACACGGCCGCTGGCGACACTGGCCCTTAGCCCGCGTGAAGGCAGCACGAAGAGTCTGGCCCAGATACGACTACTGGCCGAGAACCAGATTACCGACGAGCTGCTGTCGTTGCCGGGCATTGCCGATATTGACGTTTTTGGGGCGAACAAGCCGGAGGTGCAGGTCAGGGTGCGGCGCGATGCCCTGGCCGCCCACAGACTGACCTTGGCGGAGGTGATTGGGGCCCTGGCCCGGCAGAATGTGGCTGCTCCGGCGGGGACGATTTATTCTGATCAGCGCGAGCACCTGGTGAAGGTTGAAGGCGAGTTTGCGGATCTTGAGGCCATTGGCGACCTGCCATTGCGCCTGAGTGGCCAGAGCTTGCTGCGACTGAAGCACGTGGCCGATGTTTCGCCGGCCGTACAACAGCCGCGGAGCATCTATCACGGTAACGGCAAGGCGGCCATAGCTGTGAATGTGCTTCGGCCGGAAAACGGTCCGACGGTGGAGGCCATTAAGACGCTGAAGGCTCATCTGCCGCAACTCGAGGCGCAGCATCCGGACATAGTGGTCGAGATTACCGACGATCAGCAGCCGCTGATTGATGTCAACGTGGCGGGCATGAAGAGCAGCCTGGTCCAGGCGGTGATTATTACGGTCATCGTTATTTTTATCTTTCTGGCCGATGCCCGGGCGGCGGCCGTGGTGGCGGTGAGCATCCCGCTGTCGTTTCTGGCCAGCCTGATGGTGCTGACCGTCTCGCCGTACACGCTGAATATGGTCACGCTTTCGGGCCTTATTATCGCTGTCGGCATGGTGGTTGATGCATCTGTCGTGGTGCTGGAGAACATTTACCGGCACTTCCGCGAAGGTGACGGCGATGCCATGCAGGCCGCCCGTCGTGGCACAAACGAGATTGCCCTGGAGATTACCGCGGGCATGCTCACCACGGTGGTCGTGCTGCTGCCGGTAATGTTTACAGGCGGCTACACGCAGCAGGTGATGCGGCCGCTGAACCTGATGATCATCGCTACGCTGGTGGCCTCTTTGCTGTCGGCTCTGACCGTGGTGCCGCTGGTGGCCGCATGGCTGCTGCAACGGCGGCGGGAACGCAAGAACATCATCGAGCGTCTGTTCAGCCGGGCTGATGTGGGCGTTGGCCTGCTGTCGCAATTCTACACGGGCATACTTCGTCGGGCCTTGCGCCACCGCGCCCTGACGCTGATCATAGCAGCCATCTTTTTCGGCGTGACCATGCGGCTTGTCGTGCCACTGCTGGGCGGCGAGCTTATGCCGCCAATGGATACGGGTGTCAGCATTATTGAGTTTGACACCCCGACAGACTATTCGCCAGCGGCTAGCGAACAGGTGCTGGCCGATGTTGAGGCGATGATCTATCGCACTGAGGGTGTAAAGATGGTCTCGGCGGTGGTGGGTTCGGAGCCCGGCGAAATCAGCTTTGGCGGCGGCGGATCGACCGCCCAGACCGGCAGGATAACAGTGCACCTGGTTGATCGCACACGGCGCGAAACGACAATATGGGACATTCAGGAGCGCTGGCGGCAAGAGCTGAAGACCATTTCCGGGGTGCGGACCAGCCGCGTCAACGAGTATGGGGCCACGCCCATGTCCACCACCAAGGCGCCTCTGAACATTGTCATCAGCGGACCTGATTCGCGGATAATTTCGGACCTGGCCGACCAGTCGCTGGCGGCAATGCGAGGACTGCCTGGCCTGGTGGATGTGCGGCGCAGCTGGTATTTTGACAAGGTCGAGCACATTGTAACAGTTGACCCGGCCCTGGCCCGGCTGTACCAGACAAGCCCGGAGGAAGTCTCGGCCGAGTTGAAAACTGCCGTCAACGGCGTGCCGGCCAGCATGATGCGACTTCAGGGCTTTCTGGACATTCCAATTACTGTCCAGTACGCCCGGTCGGATCTCGATCATCCGCACAAACTTGGCGAGGCTTATGTATCGTCGCAGTTCGGGCCGGTACCGCTGAGAGCCATGGCCGAAGTGACCACCCGCCGTGACCAGCCTTTTGTGACTCGCGAGCGGCTGCGTAACACTATTGATATTACGGCCGTTAATCGGGGTTACACCATCAAGCAGGTGGCGGCAATGGCCGCCGAGCGTCTGGCCGATATTCGCCCGCCGGCCGGCTATAACATTGAAGTGGCGGGCAGCATCAAAGACATGAGCCGGGCCCAGGGCAGCATGGCCAAGGCCCTGATTGTGGGCGTGGTGTTGCTTTACATTCTGCTGATGTCGATGTTCAAGTCATTCCGTCATCCGCTGACGGTAATGGCGGCCATTCCGCTGGCTGTGGCCGGAGCCATGTGGGGGCTTCTGCTGTTTGACAAGCCGATGTGCCAGCCTGCCCTGATGGGCCTGATACTGCTGGGCGGCACCATTGTCAACAACAGCATTTTGATGCTGGGCTTCATTTTGAATGCCCGCCGCGAAGGGCTGGCCAAGGACGAGGCCATCGTTCAGTCGGTGCAGCGCCGCATCCGGCCCATCCTCATGACGACTGTCTCCACCGTGCTTGGGCTGACACCGCTGGTGCTGGAAATGGCCGTCGGGCTGGAGCGGATGAGTCCGCTGGGTATTGCCGCGGCCAGCGGCCTGCTGCTGGGCACGTTTCTGACCATGGTCATTATTCCGGTGGTCTATTCGGTACTGGACTCGGCGACAGACAAGCTCAGTCGCGCTGCTAATTCGGCAGCACAGTAACACCCCTTCGGGCATCCGACTGATGGCGGCGGCGGCCCGAAAGCTACCTGTCACTGTTCAGCCAAAGCGAGCGGGCAATTTTTGCTCCGGCGCTGGTCTTGAAGATGCGCTGAATGGTATGCTCCATCTGCGGTTGCGAAAGGTCCGGATACACATGCGGCAAGTTGACCAGCCAATCGGCGTCCCAGATGATGCGGAACTCGGGCGTGTCGATATTGCGGGCACTGTGATGATTGGCGATTATGCGGCACACGTGGTCGATGATGTTGTGATCGATACCCAGCCGGTCCATGATTTCCCGGGCGATTGGCGGACCCTCAACTTCCTGCAGATGGCCGGCCGCCGACTGATGCTTCCGCTCGGCCTCCGGAATTCCGATATCGTGCAGGATGGCCGCGGTGACAACTGTTTCGGTATCGGCGGCGGGCTCCTGGGCCAGTATCCGCTCGGCGAATTCCAGCACGGTCATTGCATGATCGACGCGCCGGGCGTCCTCATTAAAAACGTCTTGCATGGCCCTGATGAGCCGGCCGCGTCTTTCCTGCAGATGGGTGTCAGCTCCACTGTTCTGGTCCGATGGCGTCATGATCACCTTTCCGTGAAGAACGCAGCCCGCCGCGCCCGGCTCGCAGGGCTGCTGGCGCCGCCGTAAACAGCGGGTTTCGTCATTGTGAGGGCAAACCCACGACATTATCCGCTCCTTCTGCAGGGTGCCTGCTTATGGCCTTGTACGGCCATGGCTTGCACCATTCTGGCCAGCGATTTTGCTGCCGTCAACCGTTCGCCGCACGTACAGCGAAAAAACTCGCCCGGCCGCCCGGCTTGCTGTTGCCGCAGGATTGGCCTATACTTAGAGAGCCATGAGAAAAAGCAATTCCAAGCATTCGTTCAGGATTATTCTGCCACTGGCGGCGGCGCTACTGGTGCCGGGCCTGCTGCTGACGGCAAGTTTATCGTCAGCCGTAGCAGCCGTGGAAGATGCTGCGGGCCCGGATTCGGTCCTTGCGGCCTTGCCGGCTGCCACGGACTCGACCGCCACGGGGCATGCTTCCACCACCTCCAGCGCTGCCGGTACAGCACCCGCTGGCCGCGATGCATTGCCGCCGGCTGCGGGCGATGCGGACGGATCATCCAGCGCCCCTCCAGGGGTGAATCCGCTCGATGCTCGCAGCACAACCAGCAGTTGCGAGGCTTCCGGCGGCTCGTGCAACACGTTGCCAGGGGGCCCGCTCGGGCTTGGCCTGGTGGCCCTGGTTCTTGTGGGATTAATGCATTTCGGTCGCCGCGGCCATACCCAGCGGCAGTAAATGGGCGAAAAAAGCTCTTGCTCCGGCAGAAATCGTGTATAATCAGCTCGACCGTGGTGGGATAAACAAAGATTCCCTGCGGATCGTGACTTACAAAGAGTTTGCGCCGGTCGTTTGCGGCGCAGGGCGCAGGAGCGAAAGTAAAAAGTGATGTTTAAATTCCTCGGCCCGTCCGCGTGAGACGGAGTTGCCGGGGAATACGTTGTAAATCCCGACCTCGCGGCAATGTGTCTGCCCGCCCGGAAAGCGGAGCGCAGGGGCGCCGTTGTGGTCCAATAAGGGAGGATGTAAGCATGCCTGATCGTTCTGAAGGTCTTCGCGACATAGTAGCCAACGATTCCAAACTGAGCCATGTTGACGGTGAGCAGGGGCGGCTGATCTATCGGGGTTATGCGATAGAGGAGCTGGCCAACAATGTCAGCTTTGAAGAAAGCGCCTACCTGCTGTGGCACGGCTACCTGCCGACTGCGGTGGAGCTGAAGGAGCTGAAGGCTTCGCTGCGTCTCACTCGCAAGCTTGAAGATCCGCTGAAGGCCATTCTGGCCACGCTGCCCAAGGGCGGCCAGCCGATGTCGCTTCTGCGCACAAGCTGCAGCGCTGCCGGTCTGCTGGATCAGAAGGCCGATCGGGCCAACGAGAATGTGACGCTGGAGACGGCCGAGCGTATGACGGCCAAACTGGCCACGCTGATAACGCACATGTGGCGTCTGCGGGTTGATGAAGAACCTCTCGACCCGCATGCCGGCCTTGATCATGCGGCAAACTTCCTTTACATGCTGCATGGCGAAATTCCGAATCCGCTTCATGCCCAGATTTTTGACGCCTGCCTGGTGCTGCATCTGGACCACGGCTTTAACGCCTCGACTTTTGCGGCCCGCGTGACGTCGTCGAGCCTGTCGGACATTTACAGCGGCGTTGTCTCGGCCCTGGGCACCCTGCGTGGGCGTCTGCACGGCGGAGCCAATACTGCCGTGATGGAGATGCTGCAGGAAATCGAGAAGCCGGAACGAGCCGAGGCTCACGTGAAGGACATGCTGGCCCGCAAGCAGAAGATTATGGGCTTCGGCCATGCCGTTTACAAGGTGATCGACCCGCGGGCCATGATTCTCAAGGAGATGGCTCGCAAGCTGTCGGAAGACACGGGCCGCACTCGCTGGTTCGAGATGTGCGAAATCATCGAAGGGGTCATGAAGAACGAGAAGGGCATTGCCTGCAACGTGGACTTCTACTCGGCACCGGTCTACCACCTGCTGGGCCTGCATCCCTCGCTGTTTACGCCCGTTTTCGCCATGAGCCGCATTGTGGGTTACACTGCTCACATTCTTGAGCAGTACGCCAACAACAAGATTATCCGTCCGCGTTGCAACTACATTGGCGACATGGACCGCAAGTTTGTGCCGATTGAAGATCGGTAGAACCCGAGCTGAATCGGAAGAGATATTTGCTGGCGGCGCGGCGAGTAATCGTCGCGCCGCATTTTTATGGGTTGAGGATGTAATAACCGGGCCGAGCGGATATAATCCGGCGCGTAACTGGCATAAACAGAAGAGCCGCCGGGCGACAACGCTGGCAAAGCGCGGCTCCAGGGGAATGGGAATCAATGGCAAAGGCAGCGGCACAAACCGGGCCGGTGGTCATTCGCAATGCCCGGGTGGTAACGTACGATTCCGTGATCCAGCGCGACCTGTTGCTGGAAGATGGGCGGATCGAGTTTCTCGGATCGCCACCCGGCGGAGGCGAGGCCGGCGGCGAGGCCGAACCGCCTGACTCGGGCGGATTTGTTAACCTGGGCGATGAGGACGAGCATTACGGCATTGGCCCGTCGGCTCTGCGGGCCAAGACCGGTCTCGACCGCGGCGGCGGCCGCTCGGCCGGTGTTCGTGTGCGCGACGAGCAGATGAGCGACGCGCCAGGGTTCCGCCAGCGGCGGACAACTCCCATCAGTCGCAGCGGCGGGCTGAACCACTCGCTGTTGCGCGATTCATCTGGTGCGACGGCCAGCAGGCCGGGGCCCGACCGCGGGGCCATTGATCGTGGCTCGGCCAGCGGGTCGGTCAGTTCTTCGAGCGGCGGCCGCATACCTTCGGGGGCCACCGTCATCGACGCCCGCGGCCTGATCGCCCTGCCCGGCTTTGTCGACATTCACACGCACGGCTACGAGGGCTTCGACTTCACGCTGGGCATGTACGATTCCTCGACCGACAGCTTCGATTCATCCGAAAGCACTGCCCGCGAAGGGCTGGCCAATTACATTAGCCGCATGCCGGCCACGGGCCTTACCTCCAGTTGGCTGGCGACGATGGCGGCCCTGCCCAAGGCCCTGCAGGAACGGCTGGGACTGCTGGCCGATTTTTTGAAGGGTTCGCCGGCCGGGTCGGGCACGCGTCTGCACGGGGCGTTTCTCGAGGGCTCGTTCATCAACGATAAGATGTGCGGGGCGATGAATCCGGAGCTTGTGCTGCGGCCGGAGAATGCTCTGTTCGACCAGATCAACGAGGCGGGCATGGTGCGGCTGGCGCTGGTTGCCCCGGAGCGCGGGGCGTCGGCCGTGGGGCTGATCAGGCACATGAAGAAGCGCGGCGTAATAGCCGGGGCGGGGCATACTCTGGCCACCGGCGACGACCTGCAGAAGGCTCGCAAAGCCGGCATGCGCTACATGGTGCATTTTCTGAATGGCCCCACCGGCAGCAGTTTCAAGCCCTTTTTTGGCGGCGGAGCGGTGGAGGCGGCCCTGGCGGACGACAAGCTTTTCGTGGAGCTGATACCGGACGGTTATCACGTCAGCCCGCACTATATTCGCGACGTGATTTCGCGCAAGGGCGTCGACCGGGTAATAGCCATCAGCGATTCGATGTTTGCTGCGGGAGCCAAGGGACTGCGGAGTTTTCAGGTCAACGGCGTGTATGGCAATGTCAGCCCCGATGGCAAGTACCTCAGTGTGGCAACTTCGCCGACGACGCTCTTCGGCTCGTGCACCAACATGGCCGTGGCCTTCGGCAATCTGCTGAGCTGGCTGACGCGGTCGATGGAGGGCGTGTGGGTGCCGCGACACGAGGCCATGGCTGAGGACGAGGCCCTGGTGGCGGTGGCCCGCATGGCGGCCTCCAACCCGGCCGGCATGACCGGTCTGGATCGCAAACTGGGCATCGGCCGCATAGCCCCCGGCCGAGCGGCCGACGTGGTGCTGGCCAGGTTGCAGGGCCGGCCGGGCAACTTCAGACTAAGTGTCCAGCGAACTTTCGTTGGCGGAAAACAGGTTTTTTCGTCGCGATAAGCAAGCCGCAGGCGGCTTCTGGTGCTCCATCGATTGTGATTTATGGGTGCCACCTACAAGCGGCAGTTTGCTTGTGGGTGTCGGCAAAGCACCCACAAACAGACGACACAACGTTTGTGTGTCACCAACGCATCAGGTAACTCGCGACAGAACATTGGCGACCTTAATCGTCTGTCGCCCGCCACCTGCCCCCCTTATTTTGCCTGTTTACCTGCCATAGCGGCCAGAACCGGGCTAAACTCCTGGCGCTGGCCGACTTTAATTCCCTTACAATAATATGAAGAAAGCGTTTATCGCTCCGGGCAGCATCAATAGTAATTGCAGACGGAGGTAAGAAGGTATGGCCCAGGATAGGACATTGCACCTGCACGTTATGGGCATGCACTGCCAGAGTTGCGCCAACGGCATTGAGCGTGCTCTTCGAAAGACCGAGGGCGTCAGCGAGGCTCATGTAAATTTTGCCGCCGGGCAGGCAACCGTAACTTATGATGGCTCCAGCGTATCTCCCGAGGAGTTGAAGAAGGCTGTGGAGGACGCGGGCTACGAGGCCGAGCTTGAACCGAGCGATTTTTCGGACAGTACCTCCGGCGGCGATACTGCCGGCGCGAGTGAGCCCGGCGGGGGCGGCGCGGCAACCCCCGAGCAGGTGACGACAGTCATTCCCGTCTACGGCATGCACTGCCAGAGCTGCGCTAACAGCATTGAGCGGGCGCTGCAGTCGCTGCGCGGCCGGGGTCTGGAGTCGGCCAATGTAAACTTTGCCGCCAACCAGGTGCTGACCACCTACAACCCTGCCAGCCTGGGCATTGATGAGATACGCGAGCGCATTCGCCAGAGCGGCTACGAACCGGGCGAAGTGGATACAGGCGGCCCTACCGGCGGCGACCAAGGGCCGGAGGCGGGCACGGCAGAGACGGAGGAGGATGCCGACGCCACTGGCAAGGCACAGCCCGCCCGGCCGACACGAAGCGAAGAGGATCGGGCCGAAGCCCTGGCCCGCTATGCTCGCTCGCGGCTGATCATCGCCTGGGCCTTCACCATCCCGATAATCCTGCTGATGATTCCGCACATGTTCCTGGGCATCTTCCACGGTGGCTCGGCCTATCTCATTTATGAAACAGTGATTCTCGCCCTGGCCCTGCCGGTACTCTTCTGGGGCGGCCGCGGCATATATCGCAGCGCCTGGCGCAGCACCTTGAACCTGATGCCAAACATGGACGTGCTGATTGCTCTCGGGGCCCTGGCGGCACTTATCACCGGCCCGCTCTTTCTGGCCGGGGCGCTGCTGCCGGGATTTGAAGGCATGGGGGCCAGCTTTGCCGGCGTGGGGGCAATGATTGTGGCTTTTCACCTGACTGGACGCTACCTGGAGGCCCAGGCCCGGGGCAAGGCCAGTCGGGCCATCAGGTCACTGGTGGAGCTTGGAGCGCGGACGGCCCGGGTGGAGCGCGACGGGCGCGAGATGGAGATCAGCGTCAACGAAGTTCGCCGCGGCGACCTGATGATTGTTCGTCCGGGCGAAAAGATTCCGACCGACGGCGAGGTGGTCGATGGCGAAAGCGCGGTGGATGAATCGATGGTAACAGGCGAGCCGATGGCCGTGCGCAAGTCGACCGGCGACGAGGTCGTGGGGGCGACAATCAACCAGCGGGGCCTGCTGAAGGTGCGAGCCACAAAGGTGGGGGCCGAGACTTTTCTGGCCCAGGTTATCCGGCTGGTGCGCGAGGCTCAGGGTACGCGGACCGAGATTCAGGCCTTCGCCGACCGGGTAACCGTCTACTTTGTGCCGGCGGTGGTGGCCCTGGCAACGCTGACTTTTCTGGCCTGGATTCTTCTGCCGCAGCAGATGGCCGTGGTGGCCGATGCCGCCCGTCCGGTGCTCAGGTGGATTCCGCAGACCGAGCAGGTTGGGCCGCTGGCCTCGGCTCTTTACGCAGCCATTGCCGTGCTGGTGATTGCCTGCCCCTGCGCCCTGGGTCTGGCCACGCCCACGGCCATCATGGTGGCCGGCGGCCTCGGAGCGCGCAACGGGTTGCTCATCCGCAGCGGCTCGGCCCTGGAGCAGATGGGCAAGGCGGCCATTGTGGTGCTGGATAAGACGGGCACGCTGACTGTCGGGAGCCCGCAGGTGACCGATCTGGTTGCGGCCGAGGGGGTCAGCCAGGAAGACCTTTTGACGGCGGCGGCCGCGGCCGAGCGGGGCAGCGAGCATCCGTTGGGGGAGGCAATTGTTGAGGAGGCCGGGCGGCGCGGACTGACCTTGCCGGACATCAAGCGTTTCCAGTCGCATACGGGTCTGGGTATCGAGGCCGAACTGGCTGACGGCCAGGCGGTGCGCGTCGGTCGGCGCGACCTGGCCCGGCAGGCGGGGACCGACACCTCGGCTTTGGACGAGGTCTTCGAGCGCCTTCAGGACGAGGGCAAGACGGCCATGCTGGTGGCATCGGGCGGTAAAGCTCTTGGCGTGGTGGCCGTGGCCGACGCCCTGAAGCCTGGGGCGGCCGAGGCGGTGGCCGAGTTGCAGGCCATGGGCATGGAGGTTGCCATGGTCACGGGCGACAATTCGCGGACGGCTGCGGCCATTGCCCGGCAGGCGGGTATCGATCGGGTAATGGCCGAAGTTCTGCCGGCCGGCAAGAGCGACGAGATACGCCGGCTGCAGGGTTTGGATCGTGGACCGGTGGTGATGGTGGGCGATGGCATTAACGATGCTCCGGCCCTGGCGGCCGCCGACGTAGGCGTGGCCATCGGCACGGGAACGGATATTGCCATCGAGTCGAGCGACCTGACACTGGTCCGCGGCGACCTGGGAGCTTTGGTGGCGGCGGCTCGCCTGTCGCGCCGCACGCTCGGCATTATCCGCCAGAACCTGGGCTGGGCATTCGGCTACAACATGGTGGCCGTGCCGGTGGCAATACTGGGCTTGCTGCATCCGGTGATTGCTGAAATTGCCATGGCACTCTCGAGCATAACGGTGGTGGGCAACAGTCTGCGGCTGCAGCGGGTGCGGCTGCGGCGGAAGGATCAGGACTGATCCGACGCAGTGCGGGCGCGCAGGAGCCGCAATAGCTGAGGCAACTGGCCCTTGACCCTGAACGGTCGATGCGAAAGACTGAACATGAAAGGCACGGGGGGCCATGGCCGCTGGCACGGTACGTTGGGCCCGGCCGCGCTCCGGCAGCGAGTAACGAGCCTGCGCCGCAATGGTCCGCCACTGTGAGCTGGCGATTTAAAATCAGCAGGGGGATATTAAGCTTATGAACGATCAGGCCCAGCCGATGCATCATCATGGGCAGCACGGAGATATAAACTGGCAGCCCTGGAGTCCGGATCTTTTTGAGCGTGCCCGCCAGGAAGACAAGATGGTGCTGGTGGATGTCGGGGCCGTCTGGTGCCACTGGTGTCATGTGATGGACCGCACGACCTACGGCGACTCGCGGGTTACCGATCTGCTGAACCGCGACTTTCTGCCGGTACGCATCGATCGCGACGAGCGGCCCGACCTGGACCGCTTCTTTCAGTCGGCCCCTACCCTGATTGAGAGCCGCGGCAATGGCTGGCCACTGACCATGTTTCTGCTGCCCGGTGGCGAGCCGCTCTTCCGGGCCACCTACCTGCCGCCGGAAGGCAGCGACGGCACAACCGGCTTTCTGGATCTGGCCGAGCAGTTGCAGAAGCTGTATCGGGGGGAGCGTCATAAGGTTGACGAGACGGCCGAAGAATTGCGGCACAGGCTGCAGAATGCGACCCCGCCGGACCTGAGCGGCGAGCTTTCGGCCGAGTTGCTGGACGAGGCTTTTCATCACATGGAGCGCGCCTTCGACGAGAGCTGGGGCGGCTTCTATGGCCGTGAAGGATCGCCCAAGTTTCCGGCGCCGGGTGCGATGGAGTTTCTGTTGGCCTACGGCCACCGTCGGCGAAATGAATCGGCCCGACGGATAGCGCGGCATACACTGACGATGATGGCTCGCGGCGGAATCTACGATCAGCTTGCCGGCGGCTTTCATCGTTACTCGGTCGACCGCCAGTGGCGCGTGCCGCACTTCGAGAAGATGCTCTACGATAATGCCGAGCTGCTGTTGTGCTACCTGCGTGCCTGGCGGGCCCTGGGCGATGATAGTCTGCGAGACGTAGCCGAGGACACCATGCGTTTTGTCGATAATGTGCTCAGCGACCGTGAGCATGGCGGATTTTTTGGCAGCCAGGATGCCGATGTGGGCCTGAGCGACGATGGCGACGCCTTCACCTGGAGCCTCGATGAAGTGCGAAAGGTGCTTGGCGACAGCGACGAGTTCCGCCTGTTTGTCGATTTCTACGACGTCCGCGAAACCGGGCAGATGCATCACGATCCGCGCCGCAATGTGCTCTGGCAATCGATGAGCGTGGACGACCTGGCCCGCGAGGCGAACCGTTCGCCCGACGATGTGCGCGGCGTGCTGGAGCGGGCCCGGGCTCGCATGCTCGAAGCTCGAAGCAAGCGCCAGCAGCCGGCCGTCGACCGCACGTTGTATGTCTCGTGGAACGGCATGATGATTCGAGCTTACGTCGAGGCCTACTGGTCGCTCCAGCGCGATGACGCCCTTGAGATGGCCCGGCGGACGGCAAACCGGTTGCTGGAAGAAGGGCGGACGGAAGACGGAGTCTTCTGCCATGTTGCCGGGCGGCAGCAGCCGTGGGGCCTGCTGGAAGACCAGGCCTGGATGGCCCTGGCCCTGGTGGAATTGTATGCGGCAACGGGCGAATCCCGATATCTTGCCGCAGCCGAAACCGCGGTCGAGTGGAGTCGCGAAAACTTGTGGGCCGATGACGTGGGCGGGTTTTACGACAGGCCGCAACCGACAGGCGACGAGCCCGACGTGCTGGCCTCGGCCACTCTGCGCGAGCGTCCTATTGAAGACAGTCCGTCATCCAGCAGCAACGCGGTGATGGCCCTGGCCCTGAAGAAGCTTGCCATGGCCGCCGACCAGCCCGAATACCGCCAACTGGCCATGCGCACGCTGTCGGCTTTCGGCGGAGTAATCGGCCGACTGAGCGTGCATGGCGGAGCCTTGGCCCATGCCGCGGAGGTCTTTTTGACGGGTATAACGCGGATTGTAATCGTCCGCACCGACGGCGAGGCCGATGCCCTTGTCCGTGCGGCCCGAACCACTTATCTGCCGGGCAAACTGCTGCTGGTCTTCCGGGCTACCGACGTCAAGGACCGGGCCCTGATAGAGCAATATGGCTTCGACCCGGACGGACCGACGGCCGCCTACGTGTGCCGCGGGCGGTCGTGCCAACCGCCTGCTTTCGATGCCGACTCGCTGCACCACGCTTTGCGACACGGATAGTGCTCTGCCAGGGATTTACCTGATGCTTGGTGTGCCACCCACAAACGTCGTTGTCGTTTGTTTGTGGGTGCTTCGCCGACACCCACAAGCCAACAGCAGCTTGTGGGTGGCACCCAAAAAAATCACGAGCGATGGAGCACTAGCCGCGGGCGGCCAGCACCCCATGCCTGGCCGCTCTAATGCTTCAGCCGCAAGGTCTGCCCTGCCCTGATGTTTACGGACCGAGCGAAGCGTACGGTCAACCGCTCGCGATTGTTCTGTTCGGTAGTCAGGCCGATTTTTCGCCCGCCCAGCTGGGCCGTCACGTCCGAGTCGCGGGGCTTGGTTGACTTGCGCCGGCCCTGCCCCCGGCCCCCGCGGCCGAGAGTCAATTGGCGCAGACTCAGCTCGCCCTCGATCAGCTCCAGCTCGAACTCGCTCCGCTCGCCATTTAGGCGCACCTCGCCCCAGCCGCTGCCGGTCGAGAAGAAGCAGCGGAAGTCATCTATGTCGACCCGCGGAGCAACCGCAAGGCTGCCTGCCGAGGCATTCCAGCTCAGACCTGACAAGGCCGGAATGAGCGCCCAACTGGCCAGGCTGCGGGCGTAGTGGTTGCCGCACTCGACCTCGTTCCAAGGGTTGCGCCGCCGACCGTCGTGCCGGTCGCGGACCCCCTTGACGATGGTCAAGGCCTGGGCGATTCGACCCTCGTAAACCAGATGTGCGGCCACCTGATAGTCGATGCCGGGGAAGGTCTCGTGGGCGTAGATGAAGGGGAAACGTTCGCGCCGGCCGTGCGGCCAGGTGCACAACACCAGGGCGGCCTCGTCGTCGGCAGCGTACACCCGGTGCGTGTTGACGTGGTGCTGCAAGTCGCTTTTGAAATTGTAGCGGAAGACCGAATCCATTGCCTGCCGCACGTGCCCGCGGTCCAGCAGGTAACCCAGGTCAAGCATGTGGGCGTACCACTGCCCGATAAGCTGGTCCGAGAGGCAGCCAAAGCCATACTGGTACGGAGGCTCGTCGGGCAGGTGGGTGGCATCGTCGCCGGGCCGTTCGAAGAGGTGCTTCTTGGTGGGCGTCTTTTCAATAGCAGCCGGGTCGATCCGCTGAACGTAGTAATCCGTCTCCCACAGTCGCTCGTCGCACAGAGCCTGGCCGCTGGCCGCCAGGCGGGCGTACTCAGCCGCCGCCTGCTCCTGGCCCATCTCCATGGCCATCTTCTCGGCCGCCCGCAGAGCCGCCAGATACAGCGAGGTCAGCATGGTGTTGGGACCATAGAATTCGATGTCGTAGGTATTGTGCTGCAGGCCCTCCATCAGGCCATCGCGATCGGCATCCCAGTAAAGCCAGGCATATTCCAGGGCCTTTTTCGCCAGCGGCCACCATTTGTCCAGCCATTCGCGGTCGCCGGTGACAAGCCAGTGGCGATACACTGCCAGCACAATCCCCATCTGACCATCGGCCGCCGCATGGAAGTCGGCCGCGGCCCGCTGGCCCAGTGGCAGCGGCATGCGGAAAGCCATGGCCCCATCGTCCTGCAGCGAATAGCGAAAGTGGTTCTCGACCATCGAGGCCTGCAACTCGGGGTAAAGGTGATGCAGTGTCTGGGCGTAATTCCAGACGTGCGAACAACTGCCTTCGCAGCAACCGGAGTGCGGATGACAACCTTCCCAGCCATAGAACGAGCCATCGGGCAGACGCAGGCAGGTGGTCGACTTCAGCACCGCCATCTGACTGCCGGCCGCGTCCAGCACAACCGACGGCAGGGTCGATCCGTAAAGCACATCCACAAAGCGCCGCGTCCGCGACTGCAGCGACTTGAGATTCGTGACCACGTGCCGGGCGACGTGCCAGGCATCGTCAAACAGCGTGGCGTAATGGTTCCGCCACACGGGCCGCTCGTCACCGCACCCGCAGACATTGCCGAGATTAGTGTTCCAGTACTTGCGGACATTCGGGAAGTACCAGGTGAGTATCACCGGCAGCGTGACCGAACTGCCCGGGCGCAGCTTTACCTTCAAGGCCATGGCGGCAATGTCGCTGCGGCCGTCGGGGCTCTCCTGCTCATCGAGCCGCGGCTCGAGCCGCCCTGCTTCAACCTGATCCCACCATGCCTGGTGCTGATCGAAAACGGGCCGTCGTGGCCACCGGGTCTGGAGCGTGGTGCGGGCCCAGGGCGTCACCAGGGCCATGGAGCCGTACTCGGGACTGTCGGGCGGGTATTTGCGGGAGGTCATTCGCAGGCCGCGCAAGCGAGGCTCGCTGACGGCCTGGGTTACATTGCGGCCGGGCGATGGGTGGCCGACATCATTCAGGCAACTGGCGAACAGGGTGGCGTCGACCGCTCTTGAGGAGGACGGATTCCGCAGGTGGACGAGAAAAATGGCCGCGGGAATCGAGCTGTCGTCAGCGGCCAGCGGAATCATCGGATTAAAGGCCTCCAGGCTTACCTCCAGCGGCACCTGTGGGTCGGCGAAATCGAGCTGGGCGACAGGAAAGCGGCCGGTGAAACTGTTTTCCTCGAAATGCGGAAATCCCGCCCCGCCCATAAAAGGCGCTCCGTGCGGGAAGTCCCGCGAGCCCGCCATCGGCCCCTGCAGCACTCGGGCTACCGGCGGTCCGCCCTGCTGCCGGGCATAAAGCGAGAAGAAGGTGCCCTGGAGCATGTAACCCTTTTCGGGCTTGTTGAAGATCTCGGCGTCGCGCAACTGGCCCCAGCCACCAATGGAGATGCTGCCCGTACCGATGCCGCCAATGGGAAAGGCGATGTTGGCCCGCTCTTCACCCCGAAAAGTGCGCTGCGGCCCGATTGCGAAAAGCTCCTTCTTTCTGATCGTCATAGCTGCAATTCCCCGCTGATAAATAGCTCTTTCACTGTAACGCGCCACCCCTGTTCTGTTGCAGGGTGCTGTTGCCGTTTGCTGTTTGACGTTTGCAGTTGAAGCCTCCGGCACTGCCGGGGGATATTCATGCCCCGGAGACAAAGGTAACACGTGTGCGAGGACACTGGTAACACTTTTTGCCTCTCCCGAGTCTCTAAGAACTGCCTTCGCCGGGCTTCGGCCGGGCAAGCAGCATCTTCCAGCATCGACAGATTTTTGAAAAAACTTCCCCCTTGCGGTACGGAAAACCGGTTACATTAAAAGTGCGCAGGGTGCGCGATCATAGATCGCTTGTACACATCAGGAGTGCGCAATGGTGCGCAACAGTAAAGGACACAATCATGAGACAACACATTGGGTTAATTGTTTGCGTTGTGTTTATTGTGGGTATGGCTACCCATGCCGGAGCTGCACCAGTCGATCTTAACTCGGCTGAGAGTTTCGCTGTTCTCGGCGGTTCAACTGTGACTAACACCGGGCCGACAACGCTTGATGGCGACCTGGGCGTATCTCCGGGAACCGCCATCACGGGCTTCTTTGGCACAGTCGAAAACGACGGGCCGGGCACTTTCAGCGGATCGTCGCACCAGGCAGACGCTATCGCGATGCTGGCTCAGGCCGATGCCTTGACCGCTTACAACAACCTCGCAGCCATGGTGCCCACCCAGGATCTGACAAGCCAGAACCTCGGCGGTATGACGCTGAACCCCGGCATCTACAATTTCGACGTAGAAGCCGCCCTGACCGGCACCCTCACCCTTGACGGCGCAGGAGACTACGTCTTCCAAATCGGGAGCACGCTGACCACCGCCGCCGGTTCGTCAGTGGTTTTCATCAACGGTGCCGACCCGTATAACGATGTCTTCTGGCAGGTCGGCAGTTCGTCCACTCTCGGAACCGGCACGGTCTTTGGCGGAACCATCATCGCCGACCAGACCAATACCCTGGGCACCGGTGCCAGTGTGGACGGGCGGGTCATTGCCCTTAATGCTGCCGTAAACCTCGACACTAACAATATAGTAGTGCCTGAACCTGCCTCGCTTTCTCTGCTGGCCCTTGGCGGGCTGGCGCTTATCCGCCGTCGCCGTCGCCGGATGGCATGATTGCACAAACAGACCGACTTTTCTGCAACGCCCCGTGGGCCTCAAACCCCCGGGGCATTATCTCGCCAAGGTTTTTAATGTTTCATATTGAAGTCCGGAGCGGAAATCGCCGGCCGTTGGACATGGCGGCGCTCTCCGCTCCGCTTGGTGAGGGTCGACTGCTTGAAATGTTACTGCCGCCGCCGCCGCCTGGCGTACCGGCCCACCGCTGCCAGCCCAAGGGCCAGCGAGGCCATGGTGATCGGTTCCGGAATTACGCCATTACCCCCGTTGGGCGGCTTGGGCGAATAGTTGGCAAACTGTGTCCCAGTGAGAGAGATGTTGTAACCGCCAAGTGGCTCGTCATCCCAACCGTCATCGTCCCAGTCCGCTATTGGCATGTCGGCGGCTGGGCCATCGGCTCCGCGAGTATAGCCGTCCAGTTGGCCAAAGATGTAGTTATTGTAGCTCTGGGGCGCGCTGCTGCTGACAATAATCGGGTCATTGTTGGTGACGCTGATAGCCAGATAATAGATTCCCGATTCGGTCGGCGTATGGGTCACGTTTGCCGGCAACCACGGCTTGTCATTTCCGCCGCTCCTGCTATCCCAGTAGACGCCATAACCATCCTCGTCGAACAGAAACAGCTGAAGATTCGTGCCATTGGCAGGCGTTGCCAGTGCCGAGAACGAGCCGCCACCGGTGATGAAGATCCGGAACATGTCGGCATCATTATAATGGTTCACGCTGCCGGTTATGGCCGTCAGCGCCCCTGTACCGGTTGTCACCTGGGCCATCGAAGGCACGTCCCCCGCATCCCCGACCTCGTTCCAGGTTATTGCCATGACCGGCGGCCCGCAGGCAACCACAGCCACAAACGCAGCCAGAAACACAACTTTTCTCATGCTCATGATCTACCCCCCTATAATACCTGATGAGACGAAATGCCAACCGCCAACGCAGCGGTCGCGGCAATTCCCGCTGAAAACCGATAATAGCATCGATATGCTCAGATGGATTTGGCAAATTATGGCCTTTGCCGCAAAAAGGCCAAATTGCAACAATAGATGAGGCCGCAGCTGACAATTCGTCCGACCGCTGATTGAAATGCCGTCGCAACCTCTCTTAGGCACACTGCTTACCCGCCAGCGAGAATTGACCGGTGTCGGATCAATGTTCCAGCATCCGCAGACGTCGCAACATCGATGCCGTTATCAAACGCAAACAGGCGGCCCTCACCAGAGAGCCGCCTGTCGCACAAACTTCATAATCTCAGACTACAGCCTTACTTGTTGCAGCCGCAGCAGCAGCCGCCTTTGCCGTAGAACTTCTTCATGTCATCCAGGCTCATCGGCTGGTAGTCGCCGGCGTGTCCGGCTGTGCCGAATTCCGTCATGCGCTGGGCGATAAGCTTGGCCAGAGCGTCGCGGGCCGGCCCCAGGTACTTCCGCGGATCGAACTCCTTCGGCTTCTCGCTGAAGACCTTGCGGATGGCGGCCGTTACCACCAGGCGGCCGTCGGTGTCAACGTTGATCTTGCTGATGCCGCGCTTCACGGCTTCCTGAATGGCCTTCACCGGAACGCCCATCGTCTTCTGCAACTGGCCGCCGTACTTGTTCACTTCTTCGACCAGTTCCTGCGGCACGCTGGAGGAACCGTGCATGACCAGGCGGCAATCGGGCACGCGCTTGTGAATGTCGTCAACCAGCTCCATGGCCAGCTTCGGCTCGGTCTTGAACTTGTACGCCCCGTGGCTGGTGCCGATGGCAATGGCCAGGGCGTCGACGCCGGTCTCGCGCACAAACTGGGCGCACTCTTCGGGGTCGGTCAGGTGCACGCTCTCGGCCACGGTATCGTCTTCGATGCCGCCCAGGGTGCCAAGCTCGCCTTCCACCGTGACGCCGCGGGCGTGGGCGTAGTCAACCACTTCCTTGGTCACGCGAATATTGTCTTCGAAGCTGCGGGCCGGGTGGGCGCCGCTGGCCGTCTTGGTGCCGTAATCCAGCGAGCCGTCAATCATCACGCTGGAGAAGCCCAGGTCGATAGCCTCTTTGACCGTCGCCAGGTCGGGGCCATGGTCCAGGTGCATGGCCACCGGAATCTCCGGATTCTCTTCCGCCGCAGCCTGCATCAGGTGCTTCAGGTAAATCATGTTGCTGTACTGCAGGGCACCGTGGCTGGCCTGGATGATGACCGGGCTCTTGGTCTCCTTGGCGGCCTTCATGATGGCCTGAATCTGCTCCATGTTGTTGACGTTGTACGCACCAACGCCGTAACCGCCCTTGGCGGCCTCGTCCAGGATCTGTCGCATCGGGGTAAGCGGCATAAGAGTGTCCTTTCTCATCTGGTGACCAATGTTTCACTACTCGATAGTGCAGCCGAGCTGCCTGCCGAAAAGAATGGGCAGTATAATCGCCCCCCGCCCGGCGGGCAAGCAGATTCGATTTTTGAACCAGCGCCCAACCGCATCCCGTGACACCGACGGATAAATGTTTTATTTGACAAAGGCCCGAATTCGGAGTACTAAATAGTATGTCAGCAGCAACTTAGCAGCCGTACTGTTGCCCTGACTTTATCTGCTTGAGCTTTGAGGAGTAACCGTGCAACGGCAAGTTGTAGGCGCAGGCGCCTGCTGTTTGAGGCGCGCACGTTGCGGGGAAAGGCGATGGCGGTTCATCTCCGCAAGAACCGTCATGAAATCTGGAGGGATTTCTGCCATTCCCTTTGAAGCTGGATGATCGTGGGTGTCCGGCAGCGGGCTTATGAAGGGAAATGCCGCTCGCCCTTTTGTACGATCGTCAGCCTCTCGGGGGAGGCTTTTGCCGGCCGGTTGCTCCTCTTTTTTAATTCCACCAGACGCCCCATCGCCAAAAGAGCGGTTGGGCGTTTTTTTGTTCCCACAATTCAAGAGCCAGACCGGCGGACGAGGCCAGGGCCGCAGCGGCGGACGGTACCCATGACAACATCACAAGCACTCCTCCAAGGCCAACAGCCACAGTCGCTGCCCCTGTTTTAGCATTGTGCTGAGAAATCAAGGATTGTAATATCAACGAGAACTGGGCGCGACTGCGGGATACGCCAGGTGCCGCACTTCGAAGCAACGGCGCAGCCGGCGCCAGAGTGTGAAACGATAAGTGTTGACTCTGTGCCTTCCCTTGGTGAGGGACGAGTCTTCGCAATGAAGGAGCTCAAATACATGAGAATCATCCATGCAGCATTGCTGACGATTCTGCTCCTAACTGGCTGCGGCAGTGGTGCGGACCAGAATGGCACTGGCAATGCTTTCACGCTGCCCGGCCTGCGCCCGACGCCTCTGCAATTGCACCGCGTGGTAGACGGGGTGCCCGAGGCGCAGGGCATTGACATACCGGCTTCCGCAGTGCAGGTCTACACTTACGAAGTCCCAGCCGCTGCCATTTCCGTGCAGGCCGAAACCATCGCTGTCGACTACGGCAAAAGCGCCGTACTGTTCAACCGTCGCACGGGCGCATTCCTGCGGCGCTTCACCGTCGCTGACGGCTATCCGGATCAGCGAGAGTCAATATTTCCCACTACGCCGATATCGCGTCACCCGCGCCTTACTGGCCCCGGGCTTATAAAGCGTTCGGACCTCTCGCAGTGGGAGTCGGAGGATCCGCGGCAGTGGCGACCTCCGGATGGGACGCACGCGCCGGCCGTCTGGATGGAATATGGCGGTCGCGTCTGGGAAGGCATGCAGCCGCGCAATTTCGTCGATGACCTGACTAAGGGCCAGAGCATGGAGTCTCTGGATGGAAAAGAGGGTTCACTAACTGGCGTTCTGAATTTGGCCGAAAGCCAAAGCTTCCTGCGATCGCATTCAGCCGATGGCAGCGTTGAAACACGATATACCGTTAAGGAGGGCTTGGCGGGAAACATCATAACAGCGCTTGCCGCCGCGGAAGGTACGTTGTGGGCTGCCAGCGCCGACATATATGACGCGGAAAGCGGACGCTGGTCGACAGGCGGGCTGAGCAGGTTTGACAGCAATACGGGCAGATGGGCCCGCGTCGAAAGCATCGAGGGCCGGCCGGTTCGCCACATCACGCTGCTTCAGGCCGTGGGTGATGATCTGTGGGTGGGTTTCCGCGAAGGCAGCGGCGTGACTGGGGATTGGGTGATGCCATTCAGGGGCTTCGTGTTTGGCCATTATCGGCCGAAGGTTACGGCGGTTACGCTGGCCAGATTGTGTGGTGGCGTGTGGACCGTATTCAGCCGTCCGCCGCTGGATGCGCAGCCCGGGCTCGAAAGTCCGGAGGCTGCCGCGAGGTCGCAACAGGCTTCCGGAAAAGACATATGGCCACCGCAAGAGAGGTTCTTCAGCCTCCTGAAGGTTGAGAATGGGGTGCTCGTTGTCAGTGCTTTCGACGCTTCAGGTATGAGAAACAGGCAAGTCTCTCTGCTCAACATTCACAGCAGCCGCTGGCGGCACTTTGACCTGCTGGAGGACCTGTCAGCCAACAAACTTCACTGCCTCCAAGCCGACAAGGGAGAGGTGCTTGCTCTGACCGACAAGGGCGTACGCCGCTGGTTGGGCGACAAAGAGGTCGCATGGGAAACTCTGGAACCGGGGGGCGCATTGATCAGTCCCTCTATTGGCGCGGCGGCAGTCGTGGGCGACGAGTTGTGGGTCGGCCACCGCCGCAGCTACTACGGGTGTAATCTGCCGCGAGGTATTGGCCGCTTTGATGAGCGCAACCTGACTTGGTCTTACATGCGGCCTGACGTACTTGGAACAGCGGCCGACGTCCATAGCATCGCGACCGTTGGGGATGAAACATACGTGCTGTTCCGTAACGATACGGGTTTCGTTCCGAAATATTCCATGACTTGCGACCCGTACCTTGACCCGAGGGAGGGTGTTGGTCGCCTGACTGCAGGCAAGTGGGAGTTTCCACTTCGCCTGGAGGGAGTCTCCCACGAAGGCTCACAAACGCGTAGTGACTTTGAGGAACTGCCGGAGCCGGCAATAGAGGGTCTGGCTGCCGCCGGCGGAAAAGTCTATCTCTCAACCCGTTCGGGTGTCTACGCAGGCCCCGGCAAATGGCAGAAGGTTGTGGCTTTCGATGACGGAGAATTCTGGCATCACATGACACCCACACCGGACATGAAGAAGATCGTGGTACGTACGTATAAAAATGTCTGGGTCATAAATCCCGCGAGAGGTGAAACGGCTGCATTCAGTGTCTCCAGCCAGGAGGGTGACGCCCTTTTGGAGCCGCCTGTAAGTGGATTCCCTCGTCATTTCATCCCGGTTTCATTGGTCAACGAATCCAACTGGGCAGTGAGTGGGCTCGGGGACAGACATTATGTTGTGGAGACGGAGTACGCAGTGTGGATCGTGCTGCGAGGTCAGTTGGTCCGCCTGGACCGGAAGCAGTTGGTAGAGTACCTGGGGCCGTTCGAGCCAGAGGAGTAACTCAAATTTTCCCATAACACCAACAACACGGAGTACCGACATATGGAATCCATCTCAGTACGGGATCGCGAGATACTCAGGCGCCGTGCCGCTTTGCAGCGCGAGTATGCCGAGCACCCGAAGAACGAGGCGATCTTGGACAAGTGGCGGGCGCAGGCCGAGGGGCGACGCCACTCGCCTCCCATCCGGCTACTCTTCTTCGGCTTCGCCCGGGAGGTGGTCGCCCCGCGCCTCCAGTGCGAGGGTGAAATGGCCCGCCGGATCGAGAGTTCGCTGCTGAATACCCTCGTCGGGCGCGAGCTTTTCGACGACGACACCCCCATATCGCCCACCTTTCAGGTCGGCTGGCACACCTACGTGCATCCCTTTGGCGTCAGCCCCAAGGTCACGCGGGCCGACGGGCCCAATGCCCTGGGCTATCACATCGACCCGGTTATCCAGAATCTCGAGGCCGAAATCGACAAGCTGCGCAACGGCTCTTTTGGCGTCGACCAGGAGAGCACAGCCCGGTACCGCCAACTCGTCGAGAGCCTCTTCGGAGACATTCTCCCCGTGCGCATGACCATGGGCAGTCTGCTCGGACCAATGACCAGCCCGCTGGTACACCTGATGGGCATGGAAGCCTATTACCTGGCCATGTACGACTGCCCGCAGGCCGTTCACGAGGCCATGGAGATGGCCACGCGGGTCTACCAGCGGTACTACGACTTTCTCGAAGAACAAGGGCTCCTTCTGCCGACCAACGGATTCAGTCCGCTCGCCCAGGAATCGTTCTGCTTCACCAACGAACTGCCGACCGACAACGTGACGCGCACTAACGAGTGCTGGGGCTTCCTGGAATCTCAGGAGACCACGGCCGTCTCGGCGGAACTCTTCGGCGAGTTCGTCTTTCCATACCAGCAGCGTCTCGTTGATCGCTTCGGCCTGCTCTCCTACGGGTGCTGCGAGCGCGTCGACGACATCTGGCCCGACTACCTTTCCAAGTGGACCAATCTGCGCAAGCTCTCGGTCTCCCCATTTAATGATGAACAACGCGTCGGCGAGTTTCTCCGCGGCAGCCGGGTCGTCTATTACAGCAAGCCCCGGGCCGAGTTCGTCACCCGCCAGGGCCCCATGGACGAGGAGGCAATCAAGCATTATTTCAAGGGAGTCTGCGAAGCCGCCAGCGGCTGTCTCTTCGAGATTGCCCAACGCGAGGTGGGCACCATCTTCGGCGACTTCGATCGCGGCCGACACTACGTCCGCCTCGCCCGAGAGGCCGTCGACGCCTACTGGCGTCCGTAGTGCGCCAAACCGTCGAACAACCGGCGTGGCAAACCTTGCTGCGACGGCAGAGCCGGCGCCAAAGTATGCACGGATGCCGTGGCCGCTTGCGGGTGCAATGGCCGCTTGCGGCCATGTTCATTAACCCATCGCTCGGCGGGCTCGCAATCGTTTACGAGCCCACACCTAAGTGTGATTCTCATTTCCGCGTGTGCTCGCCAACAGCCGCGAGCCTACCCTGCGCCGGCTACCGGCCGCCCCTCTGGCGGAAGGCTTCGGCGAACTCACGGTTGACTGGTTCGGCCAGTTCCTTCGCGAACTCCTCCGGCGTCAGGACGACCGCCTCGCCTCCGCCAAAGGCCACACAGCGCGTGTTGCCGTCCGTGGCATGAGGATCGAGGTCGCAGGCCACTATCCGGGAACGCCGCCATTTGAACTCTCGCTCGAGATCGTCGGCGACCTCCTTCGGCGGCACGGGGTTCATGTAGAAGAAGTAATCGCAGGCACGCTTCCCGTCGGCGTGGGGGCACCGGAGCCAGGCCGCCCTGGCATATTTCTGTTCCACAAGCCATTCCAGACTCGGCACCGCCTCGTGCTCGACGGTCAACCTAATGCTGTTGCCCAACAACCCCAGGTTGTTTCGGCATATCTCCGTCTTCGTACTCTCCAGTGCGGCGTGCGTGGCCGGCACCTTCGTGAAATCGAATGTCTTGTCCACGATGTCCGCCTGCCAAGGCCCCGCAGGATCCCAGACGTAACGTCCCTGGCGGTCGACGTAGCCCATGTTGTTTCCCACGTACACCGCCGACAGGCCGTCCTGGAAGTGCTTGGCACTGTCAACCTCCACGTCCGATACCCGCCGGCCGTCCAGGTCAATTAGATGCATTTTCGCCCGGACACCTTCCTGCACACTTCTGGGTCGGACCCAGGCCCGCCCCTCCGAAAATCCGACAATCTCGGCATACTCCGCAGGAATGATGAAGTTCCCAGACTTGTCGATAACGCCCCAGTCCGGAATGTCCCTTCTGATGAATGAGTCAGTCATCTTAACCACAGCCCGGCCATCGGAAAACGGCTCGGCTTCGGCGAATTGTGGCTCAATGATAAAGCGGCCCTGATGGTCGATATAGCCCAGCTTAACTTCTTCGCTGCTAAGGCCACCCGGGCCAGAATCAGCTAACGCCGCATCGGCAAGTCCTTCCGAAAAATCCCCGCCAAAGCTGTTCAGGCCGGTGATCACAGGCTTCCCGCTACGGTCGATGTAGGCACCATCTTCTTCCACGTTCTCCCACACGGAGGCCAGTCCCTCCGCGAAGGGAGACGCAATCACGAAGCGGGGAGGAATGACAATCCGCCCGTCACGGTCGATGTATCCCCCGCGCCGGCGACCGTCCACCACCGAATTCATCGGCTCGAAAACGGCCAGCCCTTCGCTGAACTCGCCGGCGCTGGCAAAAGGCCCCGGGATGACCACTTTGCCCGATCGGTCCACGTATCCCCAGCGATGCGAGAAAAGGTCTTCGATCTGACCCGCCACGAGCACGGCGGCACGTCCCTGGCTGAAGACCTCGCCGTACCCGGTTTGCGCAACTGTCGCCCCCGACGTGTCAATGATCTCCCAGTGGCCGTCCGGGTACTGGACAAAAGCCCGCTCTTCACTGAACCTCCCGGCATACCAAAACCGCGGTTTGATAACCCAGCGACCTTGGCGGTCAATGTAGCCCCACACTGCGCGCTTTGTGCCTTCGGCAGTCACATATCCTCCCAAGGGAAATAACTGCACATCGCTTGCGTCAGTTTCTGGATTATTGTCTGACTCCGGTGGTGCATTGCCGCCGCAGCCCGTGAGGGCAAACCAACAGCAGACCAGCATGACGGCCAGCACAAAGCGTGTTCCACTCATGATTCGCCCTCCTTACCAGCATGTCGCGTCTATGTCGCCCAGACACTGTTAATGGATTTTATTCAATGGTAATATTACAATCATCTCGCCACAAGAAGAAACGTGACAGGATGAACTTGGTCTCCCCCCCGACCTGGTTCTGAGCAAGGCATGTAGCAGTATTCTCACTGCTATAAGAAGGAAGGACCAGACCGGAGAAGCGGAACGATACTGGCGAAGCTGCGGTTATCATGGCCTGACTTCGTCAGACCATGGCACCAGGGCTTGCAGGCAATATACGGCAAAATGCGGTATGGCCAAGGATCAACGACGATGAATAGCCTTCTCCTGCTTGTTCTTATAGTTGTCGCCGATCATTGGCTTTATTCTATCTACTGGCGAATAGTGGAGCGCTTTGACCCTCTGATCTACCGGGATGTGCCGCAGGACGGACTGGAGGAGCATTTTCGGGAGCTTCAGATTCGTGGCGGTATTGGCGCCATAATGGTTGTTCGGCTTCAGGAGTCGGGAAAGACCGTGCGGCTCAGAAAATACTGGGACGGGACCGAGAAGAAGAATATCCCATGGCTCGAGCTGATACTGGATGAATTCCCGTGTGACACCAGCGAGACAAGGTCGGCCCGCAAGCGACTGAAGGAGTTGGGGCTGAAGTGCAAATATGGAACGGAGCGCGGCAACAAGTTCAATGGCTATCTTGTTTGCGACTGCAGAGGCGACGTGGCGACGGCAGCAGAAGTTGCCAGGCTGGTTTTCAAGGATTTGTACCGCGTGCCAGTCGAAGAGCTATGTTCGGTTCAGGTGAAGGGGAGGATAATGCCTCATGATAGATACCAGCATGGCAAGAATACTCTGATGGATGCCTTCAAATGGGGACGGCCTGCAAAACCATACAAGCGGTGGCAACAGCTTCCGGGGATGTTTTATTGGGTGAAGCCTTTTGTCAGGAAGAAGTGGCCAGAAATCAAGAAAACCTGGTTCCCGCCGCGCGGTCCGGGTCATCATTAGAGTTTGTAAAGGCAGTGGGCATGACCTGGCGCCCGGTGCCCGGTGCCATGGTCTGACGAAGTCAGGCCATGATAACTTCAGCTTGCGCGGATGCCACAGCCGCTCGCGGCCATGTTCATCAACCCAGGGCAGGGCGAGCTCACAATCGTCTACGAGCTTACGCTGAGGGTGATTCTCATTTCCGCGTGTGCTCGCCAACAGCCGCGAGCACACCCTACGCCGGCTACTCTTCTTCGTCGCTATACTTATCTCTTATTTCCTCAAGTTCCTTGTGGCACTTCAGCATTCGATCGCGGCCTTCTATCGTGTATTCATCAGTTTTGATCCTATCGTAGCGCACAACGAAGTCCAGCAGGTAGAATTGGTCGAAAACATCATCATCAGTTCTTAGTTCACCTAATCGCTTCAGAACCATGGGCAGCAATGCTTCCTGCACCTTGGGGTCACATCCGCCTATGGCATAGGCAGTCAATTCAGGCACAGCGAAAGCCTCCTTGTAAAACGCTATGTCATCAGACAACTCGAGATTCGCCAATGCCATAGTAGCACTACTAATGTGGATGTCTTTGCTCCTAAGGGCAGCCACAAATTCATCCTGTTTGGGCCGCGGCGCCAGCCGCAAGTAGAAGATCATCGTAATAGCACCACCCTGCATTATCGGGTCTTTCGACTTCAGCTTCTTGGTCAGGACTTCGTCACCTCCAGGCAGTCTCGGCACGAGCCACAGCAATCTGACTGTTCTGGGACTCATTTCCTCCTCGGCCTCCAGAGCTGCGAGCGCCGCGGCCGCAAGCTGTGGATTGGCCAGCGCCGCCTGCAGTGCACCCACGGCATCAGGCGAATGATCAAATTCACTCCACAAGCCGTCTTTCGGCATCCGCGAAAGTATCTGCTCCAGAGTCAAGGCCCCTTCGGGGGCTGCAATGCGCTCATTGGCAACTTTAGAAGCGTTGTCAGGCGTCGCCTGTTCAGCTTTGCCGTCTTGTTCTGCCCCAACTCCAACGATTGCCGCAAGAAGGAGAATGATAGCCGCCCCGCAGACACCACATACGATTTTCATGTTTGACCTCCGTAAGCTGCTGAATGGTGGACCAATTCGCCTCCGAAGCGACGGCGGAGCCGGCGCCCAAGTGTGTGATGACTGCCATTCTCTTCAATCGTTGATATTACAAACCTTCATCCCACGCCGCAATCCCAAAAAATTAAGCCAGGAGGGCAGGCCACGGCTGTCAAGCGACGCACGGCGGATGTATTTCGAGTCACGCGGGGCCGCATTGGTTCATAAAGCAGAACCCGCCCTGCCGGGCTGAGCTCGTCTGGTTATGGCGCGGGGCACGACATCCCCCGGCAGTGCCGGGGGCTACAGAACGGCAACGGCATTCATGGCCTGACTTCGTCAGACCATGGCACCGGCAGCCGATTACACGGTGCAATTGCGCTTGTTTGTGTGGGTGTCGGTCACTACAATGCCGCGACTTGAAGGAAGCCCTCCAGCTGGCGGCGCTCCTGGTGCGGCACCACCGAAGTCCGCGGCGGCGGCCGGGCAGGGGCGGGCAGGCATTCTCATCTGGACATCAGCAATGTCACGGCGAATGGTTTTTGGACGTTACGACTTTGCCGCCTTCGGCAGCTACGCCTCATATGCGGCAGGGTCGGTGGTTCTGCCCATTGTGCTGGTGGCACTGGCCGCTGACCTGGGCTTCCCTCTGGATGAGGGCGGCATGGCCCAGGGTGGATCATTGCAGGCCACGCGCAGCATCAGCGTGGTCATCGCCACTCTGGCCTGCGGCTTCGTGGCCGGCCGCTGGGGCTTCCGCCGCTCGCTCGGCGTTTCTCTGGCTTTCATCAGCCTGATGGTCATGGCCGCGGCCATGGCTCCTTCGTTCGGCTTCCTGCTGCTGGCGGTGACGCTGGCCGGCCTGGGCGAGGGTATCGTTGAGGGACTTGGCACGCCACTGGTACAGCAGTTGCACCCGAAGGAATCCGGCCGCTACATCAACTTTGCCCACGCTTTCTGGTCGGTCGGCGTGCTGCTGACGTTCATCATCGGCGGATGGCTGCTCTCCAAGGGCGTATCGTGGCGGGTTTTGATCGGCGTCGCGGGGGCCCTGGGGCTGGTGCCGGCCGTGCTGTTTCTGGCGCCGAGCCGCAAGGTGCTGCCGCAGATCGAGTCGGCCGTAGCTCAATCGTGGCGCGACATCGTGGCCCGCAGCACCGACATCCTCAGACGGCCCAGGTTCTGGGTCTTCTTTGCCGCCATGTTCATGGCCGGCGGCGGCGAACTTGGGTTGACCTTCTGGACGGCCAGCTACATTCAGCTGGAAATCGCCAGGGAGCCCTGGATGGGCGGTGTGGGCACAGCCTTCTTCGCCGGCGGCATGATCACCGGACGAATCGGCTGGGGCTACCTGATCGTGCAGCACCGGTTGTTGCGGCTCATCGTCGGTTCGGCCCTCTTGGGGGCCGTCCTCAGCCTACTGATACCCAACCTCGGCTCGCTGGGCTGGCTGTTCTTCGTACTGCTGCTGGCGGGCATTACCGTGGGGCCGTTCTGGCCGAGCATTCAGAGCTATGCCGTGGATCGGCTGCCGGTCGATTCGACCATGCTCTTCGTGCTGCTGAGCTGCGCCGGCATTCCTGGCTGCGGCTTCTTCATCTGGCTGATGGGCCTGATAGGTGACCGCTGGGGTCTGCGGGCTGCCTTTTTCGTCATCCCGGCCTGCTTCGCCCTGATTGCGGCGCTGCTGCTGGCCGAGCGCTACCTGGGCTGCAAGGCGACTCCGCCGGTGCCTGGCCCCGCAGCCAACGATTGACAACGCGGCGGCTGAGTGTCAAACTTCAAAACGACGGAGACGAATATGGCTCTGCCTGAATTAAACGATAAGCATCTCAGCGGCCGGGTGGCCAATGATGACTGGAAGCGGATGGCGCCGCCGGTGGTCGAGGGCTACTTTGTGCGACCGGCCGAGCAGCCCGTTGCCCAGCCCATCTGGGGACACGCCAAGGGTCTGCAGGTGGGCCTTTATCCCATGCCCGGGCCGCGCGGGCTGTTGCGGCTCTACGCACCTTACCTCGGCTATCCCATGGGTCGGGTGATCAACTACATCGCCATCGAGCCCATCACCACGGCTCGCCCCGGCCGGGCCTTCTCGGAGCTGGAGCCAAGCGAGCTTGATGGCGGCGCCCCCGGCAAGCGGTTCTGGCCGACCGACGAAGCATCGGATGACACGCCCCGGCTGCCCGAAGAACGGCCGGCCCGCGGAGCAGTTGGCTGCGACGGCGGAGTTGACGTGCTGCGAGTTTATGTCCACGTGGAACGTTGTGGCAATGGTGCCCGGCCTTACGTGCAGCTCACGTTTCGCGCCGACCGACCGGAGGAGGTTGGCATTGCCCTGTTTGCCCACCGCGATTCCGCCCCGATGACACACTGTATTGCCACGGCCACCATGGGCAACTTCGCCCGCTTGCGCCTTCTGCATCTGGCCGATGGCAAGACGGTCAATTCCCTTGCATGCTGGAGCGATCTGAAGGACGACTCCTTCGGCCAGCACAAGGAGTTTGCCCTGCAACATCTGCACCGCCTGAGCGATGGCGCAGCCCTGGTTGCCGCCACTACCAACGAGGCCCGCCCGCAGGATGTGGTGGAGGCCGCCCCGCCCAACTGGCGATGCTACGGCAAGACGGCCACGCAATACTGGCGCTGCGATCAGCCCGATGCGGCCCTGCGGGTGCTGGTCAATGGCCGCTTTACTTATTACTCAAAGCAGCACCCCATTCCTGGCGGCGTGGCCTTTGAGAATTTCGAGATGGTGGCCCCCTATAAGGACGGCCAGGAGTTCTGGTTTGGCGTGGCGGAAAAATCGCCCGAGGAGCTGCCATGAAACTGATGGCCGCCGGCCTGATATCGGCCCTCGTTGTGTGCCTGACTGGTTGTGCGTGGCCGACGGCGACATATATCCGTGGGCAGGCCGACATAGCTTTTGCCGCCAGCGATTCGCCGCAGGCAGAAGAGCCGCCACGGGTGGTCATCATCAAGTACTGGCGCATTCAGCAACTGTTTAATTCGGACCGCAGGGCATTCGAGTTTTTCGGAGCCGAGCTGGCCGACTCGCCTGTCGTGGCAATCTCATTTCCGCTCAAGTTCTACACGGCAATCTGGACTCCGGCTCTAGGCACACAGCACCTGCTGCCCGATGCCGGCCTGGTAGCCTTTGCCGAGGGAAGGTGGCCCAGCCATGTAATTGCCGACAGTGGCCGGCGGTGCTGCGAGGCTCCTTCCAGCGGGCGGCGTCACTGGCACCTTACGCTCCTGCCGATGGACCGCCCCCCGGACTGTCGGCCGCCCGATGAGGGGGACAGAGATGAATTTCCGCCCCTGACCGTCGATAAACTCGAGAGCGTGCTCCGGCGCAACAGCAACCTGACGCCGGCCGACCGCGAAATGTGCAGCCAGCAACTCAGGTTGCTGCTGGAACATTTTGATCAGGCTGCAAATTCAATGGATGGCCGGCAGTAGTCCGCCGCCTGCGCGAGCAACAACCACAAAACGGACCGAAGATTTTGCCGTGAAGCAACGGTAACACAAGAAGTGACCTCATGACAGCGGCGGCACATCCTGATGCAATAAATTACAGAGCCCTGCGTTCTCTTTGAAATGGACGGATGTGCAGCCTTCCGGTGCCGCTATAGAAAGGTGGTGCGTGATGGGGGACAGAGCTTGCTTGAGCAGGTGCGACAGGCGGCCGCTTGGCTGGTCGTGGGTTGCTTCTGTGTTAATTGCCTTTGCCTGTGTGGCGTATTGCCAGGAGGCTTATTCGGCCCCGCCCGAGGCGGGTGAAAGTAGCAGGGCGGCGGTTGCCGTTGAGTCTGATCAGGCGGCGGCTGAAGGTTCGGGGGGCAATATTGATTCTGCGGGTACATCGGAAATTGAGCAGCGCACGCGGGCAGAGTTGGGCATCGGGTTTCTATTCACAGAACAGAGCAAGGCGGTAACGGGGCATTTGGGAGCGGCTGGCGATTTTGTGGATGTCATAATTGGTCCGGGGAAGCTGGAAGTTTTCGACCATGTGAAGCAGCCGGTGCGGGTAGGGTGCATCTCGATGTCTCTTGAGCGTCAGGCAGGGCGTCCGTTTCCGGGTGTGCGTGAATCGATAGAGATATTACGTCAGGCGAAGGTGGATCCGGGTCGGGTGATTATTGCTTACAACCCCGAGCGTCGGCCCAAGCTGCCATCTGCAGAGCTTGATGCACTGGTTGAGAGCGTAAAGCGGGCGAAGGTACTGGCTGCTGATTATGGGGCGCCGCTGCTGGTTGGCCCGGGGCTGCGCGAGATGCAGGGCAAGGAGCACCTGTACGCTGAACTTGCCCGGCACTGCGACATCTGGCTGATTCAGTCGCAACGGCTGCAGTTGGATGCTGGGACGCGTCGGCCGGTGTCGGTGGAGCAGTACCGGGCGCGCGTGCGGCAGATAGTGGAGAAGTTGCGGGAAGGTAATCCGCAGATTCGCGTGGTGGTGCAGCTGGTGACTACGGCCGAGCGTGGAGAGGTAGTGTTAACTGCGGAGCAGCTGGCAGGTTTTGCGCGGTCGGTGGAGGATCTGGTGGACGGGGTGCGGCTATATGGGGCTTCGGCAGAGTTGCTGGAGCAGACAATTGCCCTGCTGCGTCCACCGGCGGTGGCACAGAAGACGGCGGATGGAGCGGCGACGAAACGAAGTGTGGCTGTACCGATGCGTGACGGCAAACATTTGGCGACAGACATCTACCTGCCAACGGGTTTTGGTGCCGAGGGTGGGGGGCGGAAGTGGCCGACGGTTCTGGTGGTGACACCTTACGGCAAGGGCCGTAGCGGACCGCTGGGTCGCTGGCGCGATGCTTTCGTCGGCCATGGTTATGTGTTTGCAGTGCAGGATATGCGCGGTTTTTACGATTCGAAGGAGGCCGGGCAGGGGCAGCCGCGACACAATGACGGTTACGATACGATAGAGTACCTGGCGTCGCAGCCGTGGAGCAACGGCAAGGTTGGCATGCTGGGCTATTCGCACCTTGGGGCGGCGCAGTACGAGGCGGGAAGCACCACACCACCGCACTTATCGTGTGCCATACCTGCACAGGCGCCTGGTAATTACTATACGAACTCGTACTTTCCGCCAGTGCTGCGCAAAGCCGATATGGAGACGCTGATGCGTGGCCGGCTGTCGGCTCGGACGGATCAGTTGCTGCGGCGGCGGAAGCGAACGCCGGCGGTTTCGGATATCGGCAAGTTCAACTCGCCGATGATCCACAGCGCCGGCTGGTACGACTTTTATGTCGAGGGTGCGATTGAGATGTTCCGGGCGGTGCAGCGCGACGGCGGCGAGGGTGCCCGCGGGCGCCAGAAACTGATTATCGGCCCGTGGGGCCATGGCGTCCTGCAGGAGGAATCGCCGGGGGAACCACTGCTGCTGCCTGGCGGGCTGGCCTACCCGCCGCACAGTCGTCTTGACTGGCCTGAGGATGTCTGGTGGCCTTGGTATGACCACTGGCTGAAGGGTCAGGAGACAGGCGTGATGGAGCAGTCGGCGGTACGGTATTACCTGATGGGCGACATAGACGATTTGGACGGGCCGGGCAACGTGTGGATCGAGGCGGATGATTTTCCGCCACCTTCCAGAACGGTTGTCTACTACGCCCATGCTGACGGCAAGCTCTCAACTTCGGCGCAGGAAGTAGAGGAGGCGTCGCTGACCTATCGTTACGATCCGGCTGATCCGGTGCCAACGGTGGGTCGCACTCATGCCCGGCTGCCGGTGAAGGGGCCATACGACCAGCGTCCGGTGGAAGGGCGCAAAGACGTGCTGATATTCAGCACTGCGGCGCTGGAGGAGCCACTGAGGATTGTTGGTCGTGTTCGCGTTAAGCTGTGGGCCTCGTCGGACTGTGTGGATACTGATTTTACGGCCAAGCTGACGGATGTTTACGGAGACGGGCGGTCGATGCTCATCATGGACAGCATCGTCAAGGGGCGGTATCGGCTGGGTTATCTGAACGAAGAACTGCTGACGCCGGGGAAGGCTTATGAATTTGAGATCGACCTTGGTCATACGGCCATTGTACTGGCGCGGGGCCATCGTCTGCGTCTGGCGATATCCAGCAGCAACTTCGACAGGTTCGATATTAATCCCAACACCGGAGAGCCTTACGGCGACCACGCTTTGAGCCGGCGCCTGCTGATAGAACGTCTGAAAGCAGAAGGGCTGCGCGGCGAGCCAAAGTATACGGAAGCGAAAGTAGCGACCAACACGGTGTTCGTGGACGCCAAGCGGCCGACACAGGTTCTTCTGCCGGTGATGCCTGTGGAGTAAGTTGTGGGTAGAACAGCATTGGTTGAGCCAGTTACATAACGACCACAGCCTCCGACTGGCAGATGGCCACATGGTCGGCATGCTGCTGCGGGCGAGCCAAAAGTCTGAGCACAATCCTGTCGCAATGCGCCCGGCTCGTGTATAAATTGGCAGAGTATTGCTACTTCCAAGCATTATCATGGCCTGACTTCGTCAGACCATAACACGTGACAATGGCAGCACCCACAAACGAGTTTGTTGGTGGCACCCAACAAAAACGTCCACTCTCCCGGCGGTGCTGGCCGCTGGGCCGGCACAATCCACTTGAACAAACAGCAATGGCACCCATGCTGGCCCGGTAATTAACTCCGGACCAAACGCCTCGGGGCTAGAAGGCCAGAAGGTCCTGTTGGCGCGGGACGATGGCACGGATGGTGCGGCCGTCGACGCGCTCGATGTTCGGGCGACCCAGGTAGCCGTCGGCGTAGTCGGTGCGCTGGAAGGCAATTTCCACGGTCATCGGCGTCTGCAGGCGGATGAGCTCAATCTGGCCGATACGCGAGAGACCCAGCTTTACGCCTTCGCGGATGCGGCGGCGGGCTTCCGGGCCACTGACGCAGCAGGCGCTGATGCGGCGGTGGGCGTATTTGACCTCGGCGGTGGCCACGCCCGGCAACTGTCTTTCGGCCTCGATGCAGGCGGCCCGGTCTCCGCTGACGAAGACGGTAGGCACGCCGAAGGCGGCGGCGTAGATGGCCTCCTGCCCGATTTCTCCGTATTCCACACCATTAATGCGGTAGCCGAACCAGGTGGCCGACGACTGGGTGTGCTCCAGGAAGGCCTGCGGCGTGCCGGCCATGGCGTGGCGTCCGACCTGCAGCAGGGCGTCGAAGCTCTCGTCAAGACTGGGCTGCAGGTTGCCGACGTGGGCAATGCGCTCGACCTCGGCCCGCGGGTCGACCTGGTCCCAGATAAGGGCGCTGGGCCCGTGACCGTCCTGGACCACCACGCGTGTGGCTCCGGCCTCGTAAGCGGCCTCGATGGCGGCATTAATGTCGGCGGTGGACTGCCGGCGGCCATATTCGTAGTCGGCCGGATTCTCGGGCACGACCTGCTCGCGTTTCCAGATGAGGCTGATGCCTTCCATGTCGGTGGCGATGTAGACTTTCATGATCGAATGGTTCCTCTCTGTCATGGTTAATGCAGCACCGGATGAGGGTGAATCTGGCCGCGCGGAAGGGCGACCAGTTTTCCGCGCCACGACACCCCCCCACCTGTCTCCGGCATGTGCCGGAGACATCCCCCCGCCAAGCCCTTCGACAGGCTCAGGGCGGGTGGGAGGGGTTAACGGCAACAGCAAAGCAGCAGCAACAGCAATCCACCTTCGCCACTCAAACCACACTCGCAAGTTGTGCGGCTACTTTTCGAGCATCTGCCGGGCATCTTTCAGACGCTGCATGATTGGAATTCGCTGCGGACATTTGGGCTCGCACTCTCCGCACTCCACGCAGCCATCGGCCATGGCCTTGCCGTTTTTCTCCGATTGCCTCTTGATGAAGGCGTAGCCGTCAACCGCCGCCTGCTGCGCCCCGTAGACCTCGTGCAGGATGACCTGGCGGAAAACGTCCGGAATCCGAACGTTCTGCGGACACGGCATGCAGTAATTGCAGCCCGTGCAGTAATGATCGGCCAGCTTACGCATGCGCTGCATGACGCTCTCAGTCTCAACCAGTTCTTCGCTGCTGAGGGTGGAATCGCGCGAGGCCACGGCCAGGTTTTCCCGGACATGATCAATCGTGCTCATGCCGCTCAGGGCCACCGAGACATTCGGATTGGCCAGCACATAGCGCAAGGCCAGTTCGGGCGTCGTGGCAATGCCCGACGGCAGACTCTGGCCCAGCGGCCCGCTGGTTACCCCCAGCCGCCCACCAGCCACCGGACCCATTACCACCACGCCCATTCCGGCCTCGTGAGCATGGGCGATGGCCTCCTCGTTGCTGCGGTCGATAAGGTTATACTGGCAGGTGGCCACGTCGAACTTGCCCGTGTCGATCAGCTTGTGGAAGTTCTGCACGTCGTCGTGGAAGCTGAAGGCAATGTGACGGATCAGCCCCTGCTGGCGGGCCTTCTCCATCTGCCGGTAATGGCCCTCGGGACCATCGACGTGCTCCTGGAAATTCTTCCAGTTGATGCTGTGATGATGGTAAACGTCAATGTGCTGGACCCTCAGCCGCTCCAGCGAGTTTTCCAGATTGCGCCACCAGGTGTCGGGGTCGCTCTTGTCGTAGTGCGGGTTCTTGGTCGAGACAACCACGCTCTCCCGCGGATGCCCCGTAGCAAACCACTCCTCCAGGGCCTCGCCCAGGCAGCGCTGCGAATCCTGATTAGAGTAGCCTACCGCGCTGTCCAGATAGTTGACGCCGCCCTCGAGGGCCTCGCGCAGCATCGGCAGGGCCAGCTCGCGATTGATTGTCTTTTCCTCTGCGTCCATCGGCAGGCGCATGGCCCCGAAGCCCAGGGCCGACACCTTCAGGCCGGTTCTGCCAAGTGTTCGATAGTTCAAAGCAAAGTCTCCTTTCGTGGTATAGTTTAACCCGAAACGGCCGCCCATGTGGCTCAGAAAAAATTTATCCTCTGGCGCTGCGGACTTTGCCCAGGCACGCCCCGCCGCCCGCGGTGGCGGGGAGCCGAAGGGCAAACATGAGCGGGCCGGGCGACGGCCGAGTTGAAGACAATGGTGCTGCTACACGGTAAGCAGTGGCAATCGTCCCATTCGTCTGGTGACGGCAGACAGGCTGGTCTCGTGGAAGCCGCCCAGGCCCGTGTGCAGGCGGTCTTGGAACGGAGCCAGCCAGCGGGGCTCGAGGCCGCACGGGCCGAAGTAAGCTCCCATGATCGAGCCGATGATTTCGCCGAAGCAGTCGGTGTCGGCCCCCTGGCTGACCTGCATGCAGATGGCCTGCCCGCTGTCGGCGGCAAAGCGGGCGCTGTTCATCAGCGTGCCGCACTCCTGGTAGAGCTGGCAGTGACGGTACATGTGATACTTGGCGTGAATGCGGCGGTAGCCGTCGAGCCAGTCGGAGGCCTGGCGGACCATCTCGATGCAGTCGGCCATGATTTCGTAGAAACGGCTGCGGCGCGGGACGAACTGCAGGGCGATCTCGAAGATGCGCAGCCGGTCCCGTTCGACGAAGGCGGCGGCAATGGCGGCGGCAATAAACATAGAGGCGTAAATACCGGTGCGGCGATGGGTCCAGGATGAATCGCGCCAGGCAAGCTCGGCGGCCAGGTCGGGCCGCCCCGGGCAGGCGTAGCCGTAGGCATCTACCCGGATGGCAGCGCCGCAAAGCTCGTCGCCCAGGTTCCAACCGCTGACGTAGCGGTCGATGTCGGCATCGGTCAGCGGCTCGCTGGTCAACCGCGAACGCATGGCCGTGGCCGCGAGCATCATCCGTTCCGGCCCGTGCGTAATCAGCGGATACAGGTTCCGCAGCCAGACCTCGGCCAGTTGCGGCCGAGTGAAGCCGAGGCCGTGGTTTTCGAGCATCAGCATGCCGATGATGGTGTAGTTGATGTCGTCATCAGGGGCCACAAATCGAATGGTTTCGCGGCAACAGGTTTCGTTGGTCGTGTTTCTGCGGCCAATCTTCTCGAAGAAGTCCAAGGTGATGTAATCGTTGATGGGCCACTCGCCGGTGGCCTCGGCGGCGGTGCGTATTTCTTCCAGCGTCGGGTCTATTTCCAGCGGTTTGCCGAGGATGCATCCGGCCACGGCCGCCTCGAAGGCCGACTCGGCCCGGGCCGTGGCCTCGGCGGCCGAAATGTCGGCCAGGCGGCCCTGCGGACGCCGAGGGTCGCACTCGGCCATAATCGCCTCATAATCGTTCGGCTCAACATAGGGCCAGCCCTCCTTCAGAGGCAGATCGGCAAGCTTGAGGGCGAAGGCGTGCAGGGCGTCGTAGCTCTCGGGCAGATCGCGAAGTTCCGTCTGCAGACCTTTGACATCGTGGCCCTGGGCGGCTTTGCCGGCGATTATCTGCTGGAGGTTATGGCGAAGCATCGGTATGGGCGGCAACATGGCGAAAGCCTCCTCTGGTTGACTTTTGTACGTTGGACGGCGCTGCCTGACACCAATTAAGCACGAATAACGGAACACAAAGCGACCATGCAGTCCTGGCGAAATGCTCACGGGCAGACAACCGGTTTTTAATCCGGAGCGACTATAATGCGACGGTGGGGCAAAAACAAGCGGCGACGCTCCGGAACATTGCCGAAGCGCCGCCTTGTCTTTTTACTGCATGGCACGTCATGCGCTATCAGGCGTGCAGGTGCCTGTCGTCATGCGTTCCGGTGTGTGTTCCAATTCTGCCGCCAAAGATGGCCAGTAAGCCACCGGCAACAATTGCAGCTATGCCGCCCACAATGTACCACTGCACGTCGGAACTGTAGCGACCGGTAAGACCTTCACGCACCTCCTCGCCCATCGACTGCGTTGCGTTTATGCCCATAACGAGCAAGATGACGCCGATGACCAATATTACCACTCCGATAATCTGCCAGGCATTCATGGTCTTTCTCCCTTTTGCTCTGCCCTGGATGGCCGGTCCCGCCTGTTGCCTGCCGGCGGAAATCCGGTTCAACCTGCTCGGGGCTGAGGCGACCAGTCGGCCGCTCGTGCCGACCATCCTTCTTGTCTATAGCTTAGGCCGATACCGAGATCGGTTCAAGCGCCAGGCGCGTTGCGGCCATCGGGGCTGGTACGGAAAGCGGGCAAGGCTTCCTACTGCAAATACGGGCGACTATTGCTGTCGCCGCCACCGGGCACGACTGCCTGTTGTCGCTGAAGAAAACCCTGAACGAACACGGGCAAAAGGAACCAGGGCTGATTCAGGCTTCGCCCGATGGTGCGTAGTCCAATCCTGCGGCATACTCTCAGAAGCAATAAGCAATGTTTGCTGCGAACCACCCCGACAAAACACCCTGCTCGCACCAGTGGCGGTCCGCAGCACGTTAAGTCAAGTCAGGCTGATGCGATTCCGGCACATCAGGTGCCAACACGCCATTAAGGAGGCCCCATTATGCTGCGTTGCACAATTCCAGCCCTCTGTTTGCTGATGTTGGTGGCCGTCACGGTTCAGGCCGGGCCGGGCGGGCCGGTGAGTCCTGCCATTAACATGACCAGCCGCACGGTTGCCGACGATTTTGTGCCCGTTGCCAGCGGAGCCTTGTCCGACCTGCGCATCTGGTACACCTGGCAGGACGACCTGGTGGGCAACATGTCGAGTCTGCACATGGCCATTCGGGGCGACGGCAGCGGCCAGCCTGGTGCCCTGCTGTGGGAGCGGGATTTTAACAATCCCTCGGCCACAGGTTACCTGATGCCGATGGCCGCCGACTTCATCAACCCAAGCGGCGTGAACTACTCCAGCAGCTTCTGGTTCTATCAGCTCGACCTGCACATTACCGACCCCTACCAGGTTACCGCCGGCACGACGTACTGGGTTGAGCTGATGGCAGTTGTCGACCCGGCAGCCACGGGGCAGCCTCAGCCCCTGTTGGGCTGGAAGACGACGGCAGGCGTCTGCGGGAGCCCGGCCATGCAGTACGACGCCATCGGCCAGAAGTGGTGCCCGGTGACGGAACTTTGTCCGGAATACGGCGGCATGGACATGTCCTTTCAAGTGGTACCCGAACCGGCAACCATGACCTTGCTGGGTACCGGCCTGGCCGCCCTGCTGATGCGTCGTCGTCGCCGAGGTGCCTGACATTGCGCCGCATGGCCTGATGACGTGCGTGTGTGGCGCGGGCCCTGATAAGCCGGCCGACAGTTCCCGGTAAAGCCCGTGGCGGTCATCTCTTGACGCCGCCCGGCGGTGCCGATAGGCTGAAGGCCATGATTACTTCAGATATCATAGCCCGTAACCTCAATCGCGTGCGGGAGCAGATAGCCTCGGCGGCCCTGTCGGGCAATCGCGATCCGCAGCAAGTGCGCCTGGTGGCCGTGACCAAGAGCGTGGAGATGGACGAAATCGAGGCTCTGGTCCAGTGCGGCCAGCACGATCTGGGCGAAAATCGGCTTCAGCAGTTGGCGGCCCGGCAGCAGGAGGCCGCCGAGAGGCAACTGGAGGTCTGCTGGCACATGATCGGCCACCTCCAGAGGCGCAAGGTGCGCGACATCCTGCCGCTGGTTCAGATGATCCACAGTATCGACTCCCTGCGCCTGGCCGAGGAGATTCAGAAGCGGGCCGGCGAGCAGTCGCATTCTGCCGCAAACGGCCGCGACCGCCGCGTGCAGGTGCTGCTGGAGGTCAATGTTTCGGGCGAGGTCCAGAAACAGGGCCTGGAGCCGGAGGAGGTGGCGGAGGTCGTCGGGCAAATTAGCGGCATGTCGCACCTGCGGCTGTGCGGGTTGATGACCATGGCCCCACTGGCCGCCGAGGCCGAAGAGGTGCGCCCGGTGTTTCGCCGCCTGCGCGAGCTTCGCGATCGGCTGAACGACAATGCAGTGTACCACGAGCCGCTGCCGGAGTTGTCCATGGGCATGAGCCAGGATTACCAGGTAGCGGTGGAGGAAGGGGCGACCATAGTTCGCGTGGGGTCGGCCCTTTTTGAAGAGGACTGAACGGAGCGGGCCTGGCGGCGTGTGCCGTCATGCCGTCATCCGCAGCATTTGCCTGGGCACACCCCGAGAGGGCGTGCAGGCTTGCCATAAGGCGAAAAGACACAAATTCTTTGAAAGGAGCAGATCGATGCGCGAGACAGGGGGGAAGTCGATAGTTGGCAGGAGGGTGGCCATGGCCGCTCTGGCACTACTGTTGACGGCGGTATGCGTGCCGCAAGTGTTTGCCCAGGGAGCGCCGGCCATGCCCGTTCTGCCTGGACAGGCTGCACCGAATCTTATGGCCACAGTTCCATCAACCGCCCAGGGCGTGGTTATTATCCGCGACGCCAGGGGCTTCGATCAGAAGCTGGCACAGACGGCCAACAAAATCATGCCCGGAGCGTTTCAGGCCCAGGAGGGCCAGCCTGTGCGCGGCCCGCTGATGCAGGGACTGGCCGAAGTCGAGCCGATGATGGCCGACGGCAGTCCGCTGATCATGTTGATGATGATTACCGAAGAGGTCGGCCAGCCTCCGGTGACCGCTCTTATGTTCCAGCCGCGAGCCGGAACCGCGGCGGCCGAACTGGGCGACCAGGTGACCGAAATCGAGCAGGGCGAAATGTTCGGCGTGCGTTACCGCAACTTCGTGCTGGTCAGCCCGTCGCAGAACGTGGCCCAACTGGCCCAGGGCGAGGCGGGAATGCAACTGCAGGAAATGCAGCAACTGCGGATGAACCAGGCCGATGTCTTCGCCTTCGGCAATCTGGCCGAGATGATCAAGCGGAGCGAGCCCACCTACCAGATGCAGCGGCAGCAGATCCAGGAGCAGATTCGCCAGATGGAAGGTGCCGGCGACGAGGATCAGGTGCCGTTGATGAAGATTCAGCTTGAAACGATGGAGCGCTTCTGGGGCTTTGCCAAACAGACCGACTGGTTTTCCGGCGTGCTGGTTCTGGGCGAGCAGGCTGCCGATACGGAGATGATTCTGAGCTTCCTCGAAGAATCGCCGGCAGGCAAATACCTGAGCCAGCACCAGCCCATCGGCGACAAGCTGACGCCCGGACTGCCCGACGTACCAACCTGGGGTGCCTTCTGGTACTCGGTCGATCGTCAGCGCACGCTCGGCCTGGTCCGCGACTTCATGCAGCAGATCAACCAGATGATTCAGCGCCAGGTCCAGAACATGCCCGCAGACAGCCCGCAGCGGGCCGCCGTGCAGCAGTCGCAGCAGCAGATTCAGCAGACTATCGAACTGCTGCAGATGCTGGATTGGGTCGAGTTCCGCGGAGCGACGGCCATGACCTTTACGCCGGAAGGCCAGCAGGGGCTGCGGGCGCTGCAGGCCGTGCGGCTGGCGGACGCCGAAAATTGGCGGCCGAAGCTGCAGCAGTACATCGAGCGGGCCCAGCGCATGACGCAGCCGAAAGACGGCACGCCGGGCATTCGACTTGTTTACGAGCCCGAGGCCCGCAAGGTCGACTCGATGGTTCTGGACCGTTACATCCAGGAGCTGATTGTGCCGGAGCAGCAGCCGCAGAGCCCGCAGGATCAGATGGCGATGAAGCTCATGCAGAAGATTTTCGGCCCGGACAAACGCATGGTAAGCTGGATTACCGAGAGCAAGGGCTGGATGCTTTCGCAGACGGCCCCGGAGCCCGACCAGATTCAGGCAATGGCGGCGGCCCTTGAGGGCAACGGTCTGGCCCAGACCGAAAAATTTGCCGCCCTGCAGCAATACCTTGTGCCGCAGGCAAACTTCGTCGGCTACTTCTCGCTGGCGACGATGAGCAAAATGATCAACGCAGCGGTGATGGAAGCCGAGGGCATGGCCGTCGAAGGGCCTACTCCGGCCGATGCCAAAGACTTCACGGTCATCAGCGAGTCCTGGCGCGAAGGCCGGGCGCATGCTCGCATCGTCATGCCCATCAGCGAAATGCAGAGCCTGACGGCAAACCTGGCCCCGCTCTTCATGATGGGTCGTCAAGATCAGCCGGCAGCCAGGCCCAACAACGAAGCCCAGCCCGGCGGTGGCGACGAGTTCTGATGGCAGCACAACAGCCTGATGATTGATGAGTTGACAAATGGGGCGGGCGCCTGGTGGCGCTCGCCCCTGATTTTTCGTGCAGATTATTGATTCGGTCCCAACACATGCGCGCCCTTACCGCTCAGCGGCGGGGCGACTTGCCGCCCGGACGGTTTGGCACCAGGATCACCTGGCCGCACTTGGTGCAGCGCACCTGCTGGCCGCGCTTGCTTTCTTCCACCTGCAACAAGCTGCGGCACTTGAAGTTCGGGCACATCAGGTTGATGGCCATGCTGTTTCGCTCTCTTTCGCCAGTGTCGAGGCGGGCCTGTTTCAGGCCTCAGGCGCTCTCTTTTTTCAGTTTGCGAGCCTCTTTAATAATGTCCGCCTCGCCGCGGACCACCTCGCCCGTAACCGAATAGCGGTAACCGCCGCCGCGGGTGGGCAACTCATACAGCAGGTCGAGCATCAGTTCTTCGGCCACCCCTCGCAGAGCCCGGGCACCGGTGTTGCGGGCCAGGGCCTTCTCGGCCAGGGCCTGCAGACCATCTTCAGTAAAGACCAGCTCGCAATCTTCCATGTTGACGAACTTCTGATATTGCCGCACAAGGGCGTTGCGCGGCTCGGTCAGAATCTGCACCAGCGCGTCGGTGTCCAGCGGCATGAGCGGCGTGATAATCGGCAGTCGGCCGATCATTTCCGGAATAAGGCCGTACTCGATGAGGTCCTCGGGCGTAATCTGGTTCAGCAGATCGGCCTGCTTGTGCTGGGGCGTCTTATCTTCGGCATGATCGTGGAAGCCGATTGTGCCGCGACCCACGCGACGGGCCACAACGTCGGTCAGCTTATCGAACGT
>JAWLHX010000012.1:0-69245 GCA_041690105.1 Phycisphaerae bacterium | reverse complement strand
CGGCTGACCGCTATTGAGACCACGCCCATGACAATCAGGCCGACGAGTATCATACTGGTCGAAATATCGTTCAGCCATTCCATGGCAGGTGTTCTCCGTACAGACGTCGTGCCGCCGGTGCCGCTGCAGGCTTTGCGGCCGGCGCGGACGGTATAGGGTTCTCATTGAGCCAGCCACGTGCTCGGCGACTTCAGGCCGAGGCCAGCAATTGTGACGCTTTCTGTCGCACCAGGGCGCTTGGGTCCTGGCTGGCCATCATGCCTGCCACGCCGCTGAATTCCTGCGGGCGCAGTTTCGAGAAGACCCATAGGGCACTCACCCGGTCGCGCTCCTCGCTCTTGAGCATTTCCCGCAGCGTCTGGCGGCCCTTCGGATGCTGACGATGCAGCAGGGCACGGGCCGCATTGGCCTTAACGCGATTATTGGCGTCGGTAGTAAAGGGCAGAAAGACCACCGAGTCAGCGTCGCGCTGATCGAGCCCTTCAAGGGCATTGGCACGCACCCGGGCATCGTCGCTGCTGAGGGCCAGCTTAAGCACCTCGCTCACGCCTTCGCTCATGCAGTCGGCCAGGGCGGCAACGGCGGCGCTCTGCAGGCGGTGGTCCGATCCGGCCAAAGCCAGCCGCTTCAGTTCGTCGGTATACGAACCGCTGGCCGACGCTCGGCGCACCAGTTGCAGTGCCTGGTTCAGCTTCGGGTCGCGTGCATCCAGACGATGTTGCAGCAATTCCGGCCGGGCCCGTAGCGCCGGGGCCAGAGCATTGGCCGCCTGGGCCTGCCGCCTGGCGCTAAGTTCGTCCCAATCACGGAGCAAAGTGCCCACCATGTCGCCGGCGGCCGCCTTGGTCGCTCCCCCGCTCTGAGCCAGCATGGCCACCGCCAGGCCGGCAGTGGGTGACGGAGCATCGCGGGCCACAAGTTCCAGTTCCTGGTGTGCGGCCTCGCCCAGATGAGCCAGGGCTTCGGCGGCAACTTCGCGGGCCTCGGCCTGCGGATGGTTCACGGCCACCATGCGACAAAGTGCTGCCAGTCGCGGCGCCGGCATGCCCGTTCGGGTCGCCAAAGCCAGAGCGCGTGCGGCCGGTTCGCTCTGCAATTTATGTAATGTGGTTTCGGCGGCGTCGAGCCAGGGCACATCCTGCAGCAGGCGGGCGGCCGGATCGCTCAACTGCACGCGGCGGCCGAATTCGCGCATCAGGTGCGACATCTCCCGGGCTCCCAGCGGGCGGTTCAGCAGTTCGGCGGCATCGGAGCCAATCTGCGGCCGCTCCAGGGCCTGAGCCACAAAACCGAACATCCGCGGCTCGATCTCCTCGCCCAGCAATTCCAGCAAGCGCAGGCGGCGGATATCGCTGCGAACATTCAGAGCCGACCATAGCCAAGCGGTCGAATCGTCGGCAAGCATGGCCGCCGCCTTCAGTACCCGTGGCTGGTCGACCGACGCCTGTGTCGAAAATGCTTTCTGCAGCCCCTCCTGCACAAACTTGCGGCGACGACGGTATTCCTCTCCCAGCTGGACCTCGGCCGGACCATCGGCGGCCATTTCCTGATCGCGCAGACCCAGGGTCCAGTGCCAGAGCATATCCAGAGCCTCGGCCCGCACGGCGGCATCGCCACTGCTGATGGCCTCGCCGGCAAGGTAAGCCAGGCTGGTATCGGTTGATTGACGCATGATGTCGAGCGCCGCTCGCTGAAGGGTGGGCAGGCGCGAAGCCATGGCATGTCGCAGGCCCGGCCCGAGGCGGCCAATGTTCTCCAGCACCAGTTGATCGAGCGGCGAGCCCAGTTGCCTGAAGTAGCGGAGCAGCATGGCCTGGCAGCGACCGTTGGTTTCGATAATCAGCCTGTCGACGATGCGGCGGCGCAGGTCCATGGAGCCGCGAGTCAGCAGATGGGCCAACAATTGCGGGGCGTCCAGATTATCGCTGGCCAGCAATACCTCGAGGGTCTTATCGAACCCGGTCATTCGGATGGCTTTCATTTTTGCTTTGGCGGTGATAAACCACAAACGCGCGCACCAATGGGTGTCCGCTTTAGGTTTATCGGCTCGCGCGGGCTCATAATTTAATTGAAATCCGGCCCGCGGCCGTTAATCTGTGGGCTTTCCAGTACTGTTATCGCCGGTTCTGGGCCTCGACTCGTCGCTGACGCCGGGGCCGGACGGAGCGAGTGTTGCAGTACATAAGGGCCGTGTGACGCCAGGTGAGAACATAAGTTCTTTGCAAGAATCGGACTAAGGAGGTCATCGTGAGAATCGCCAAACGTGTTGCAGGTCTTACCGCCAGTGCCACGCTTGCTGTCGACGCCAAGGCCAAAGCGCTGAAGGCCGAGGGAGTGGACGTCATCGGTTTCGGAGCAGGGGAGCCGGATTTTGATACTCCCGAGCATATAAAAGTGGCCGGCGTCAAGGCCATCACCTCCGGCCAGACCAAATACACTCCGGCCACCGGCACCAACGAGATGAAGGCCGCGGTGGCCAAAAAGTTCAAGGAAGAAAACGGCCTCGAGTACGCCCAGAACCAGATCATCATCACCTGCGGCGGCAAGCATGCCCTGTATGGCGCCATGATGGCCCTGGTAAATCCCAGCGACGAGGTCATCATCCCGACGCCCTTCTGGGTCAGCTACCCGGACATGGTCACTGTCTGCGAAGGCAAGAGCGTATTCGTCGACGGGCTGGAGAAGAACGGTTTCAAGATTACGCCGGATCAGCTTCGCAAGGCCCTGACCGAGCGTACCAAGGTAATCATCATCAACTCGCCCAGCAACCCGACCGGCGCCACCTATACCATTGACGAGCTGCGCGGGCTGGCCGACGTAGTGCTCGAGCATCCGAGTGCAATTGTCTTCAGCGACGAGATTTACGAACGTCTGCTGTACGATGGAGCGGAATTCCAGAGCTTTGCCACGCTGCGCGAGGGGCTGATGGACCGGACCATTACCTTCAACGCCGTGAGCAAGAGCTACTCGATGACCGGCTGGCGGGTAGGCTACCTGGCCGGCCCGACCGACATCATCAAGGCCATCGGCAATCTGCAGAGCCACTCGACCAGCAATCCGGCCAGCATGTGCCAGAAGGCGGCGGTCGAGGCCATTATCGGCGATCAGTCGTCGGTCGAGGAGATGCGGGTGCAGTTTGACAAGCGTCGCCGCCGCATGGTCGAGATGCTCAATGACATCCCCGGCATCACCTGCCAGGCGCCCACGGGAGCCTTCTATACCTTCCCGAACGTGAGCGGGCTTTATCCGAAACTCTGCCCCGACGCCCCGGCCGGCAGTCGCAGCACGGCTCTTTGCCAGAAGGTTCTGGAGGAGATTTACGTGGCCATGGTGCCCGGAGCGGCCTTCGGCAACGATGACTGCGTGCGCCTGAGCTTCGCCACGAGCATGGAGAACATCGAAAAGGGCCTGAAGCGTCTGGCCGATTACGTTGCCAAGCTTGGCTGATAAGCCGGCCCTGATAAGAGCAGTTCAAGAGGCACGGCGGGTTTCATATCCGCTGTGCCTTTTTTCTTCGGCCTGTCTGCCCCGGCAGGCATAAACTTGCCTCTTCGTCCGAAATGCACTATCCTCTATCGCCATAGCTGGACAAACCCGCCCTTGGTAATAGGAGCACCAGACAATGCGCCGCCTGCTCTCGATTCTCATTCCGCTGCTGACCATCGCCGCCAGCCATTGCCTGGCCGCCGATGGACCCGCCAATAACGACTGGCTGGCCAAAATCCGGCCCACTCATCCGCGAATGTTTTTCAACGCCGATACCTGGCCCGCCGTCCGCGAATATACCCTGAAGCACGAGGCTGCATATTACGCCCGCATCAAGCGCAAGGTTGCCGCTATGCCTGAGGTTGTCGATACGGTCGCCTGCGAGAAGGGCTCGCAGATTAAATACGGACCCAACGCCCTCATGGCGGCCTTTGTCTGGCGGATGGAAAACGATCGCTCGGCCCTGGAAAAGTCGCGGCGACACCTGAAGGCGGGGGTGGCCTTCTACGTAAAACAGTCGGCTGCCGGTCAGCCGGTCAATTGGTACTCGGCCGACCGTGTCCAGGCCCTGGCCGCGTATGACTGGATTCACGATCAGCTCTCCGACGACGAGCGACGCGAAATTGGCGACGGTTTTCTGAAGCATCAGCACGATGACGATACGGTGAAGCGCGTTGGCAACCATAATCGCGGCAACCATAAGAGTGGCTTCTATGGCCCGCCAAACCTGCCCTGGTTTGTCGGCCTGGCCCTGTATAAGGATGGCATTGACGATGCCGCCGCCGAGGCCCTGCTGAAGCGCGGCTACGCCGACCACATCGACCTGCTGGAATACCGCGGGCAGTCGGCCGGCGACGATGGCGGCATCGGCTCACTGGCCGTCGGCTACGGCCTGGGCTTCTATCCCTGGTCCGAGTTCAACTTTATGCACACATTCCAGTCGGCCACCGGTGTCAACCTGGCCGACCGTTACGACCACATGTCGCTGCTGCCCAACTGGGTCTACTGGAACCGTCTGCCGGGCAACATGACCTGGGGCCTGGCCGACAGCGTGCCGGCCGGCAAATTCGGCAGCGCATTTCTGGAAATGCACATGCTGCAGGTGGCTCACTTTTTTGCCGAGCGCCATCCGGAGCGGGCCCGCTTTGCCATGTGGATTCGCGAGAATCTGCTGGAGGAACCAAAGCACGACGACTACTGGTGGCCGCTGGCCCCGCTGATGCTGACCGGTTGCGGCACTTTGCCCGAGCCCAAAGGCCCGGCCGACAACTGGCCCCTGGCCCGCAACTTCGAGAAGATGGGCTTGGTGACCATGCGCAGCGACTGGAGCGAAGATGCCGTCTGCGCCGCCTTTGTGGCCGGGGGCAACATCAATCAGCACCGTCACTACGATCAGGGCCACTTCATCATCTATCGCAAAGGGCACCTGGCCATCGATTCGGGCGACTACGGCCCGCGGACTCGCAACGATCATCTGATGGAGTACCTCTATCGCACCGTGGCTCACAATGCCGTGCTGATTCACGCTCCGGCCGAGGCCGATAAGCCGGCCGCCGTCTGGGGTGGACCGGCACGCACGCTGGATGGTGGCCAGTCCGACTTTGGCGGCCGGCAGATCGCCTTCGAGACCAACGCCGATTTCACCTACGTGGCCACCGATGCCACGGCCTGCTACGATCCGCGCAAATGCAAACAGGCCACGCGGCAATTTGTCTTCGTCCACCCCGACCTGTTTGTCATCTGCGACCGCGTGATTTCCACCAAGGCCGAATACCGCAAAAGCTGGTTGCTGCACACGGTTAACGAGCCGACCATCAGCCCCCGTACCCGCACGGTGCGGGCCGAATACGGTGACAGTGCTATCGTCAGCCGCACTGTGCTACCGGCCACGGCGGTCATCAGCAAAGTTGGCGGACCGGGCAAAGAATTCTTCTCGGCCGGCAAAAATCATCCGCAGGAGGGCAGATTTGCCGCCATCCGTGAATTGGGCGGTTCGTGGCGGGTAGAGATTTCGCCGCAGGAGCCCGCGGCCGAGGCTGTTTTCGTCCACGTCATCCGGGTCGGCGACAAATCGCTGAAGGAGGTCGATGCTGAACTGGTCGGCGAAGGGCCGGCGAGGGGTGTCAGGGTAGCCGGCGAGCGGGGTCCGGTAACTGTCTTCTTTAACTTAGAGGGCGCCGTCGGTGGGCGCATCACTCTGCCGGAGACACCGGAGCGAGCTCTGGCCGTCACCGTCCAGCCGCAATCGGGCTTGGCCGCCGGGGACGAAAAACCCTGAGGCGGGCCGGGGCTGGTAAGTCGGTCGGCAGAATGCTCTCTTCGGGCTTCGGCTGAAGTTCAGTCGGCAGCGCGAAAAAAGCTAATAAGGTACGGCGGGCTCACGTCTGCCGTGCCAATTGTTTCAGTGTACCGGCACCACAGCAAAAGCGGCAATGCCTGGGTTGCGATATATTTTGTCACCCATGACGGAGGTCACTTCGCCGGCAACCAGTCCTGCCACAAAATACCACCCACGATGATCGACGGCCCGTTGCTCCACGTGCACGAGCACATACTTGTTCGACTCGTACAAGTAGGCCAGGTAGACATTGCCGACGTTGGTCTCCATCTTCGAAAAGATGTGGGCGTAGCAGACCACAGGCTTGCCCTTGTTGCGGTCGGCGGCCGAGAGCAACTCAATGGCGGCCTGATTGCAGAGTCGGGCCGAAGAACCTCTGTTCAGGGCCACTTTGGCCAAGGTCTCGCGCGCTCCGGTCTGGGCTCCGGCAAGACGTTCGGGGTTGACCCTTTGGGTATCTATAAGCATGGCTTGGGCTGCCAGATTGCCAGCCTGCAGAAAGGTGGCCCGTGTTGAACACAATCCGGTGCCCTGGCAGGTGGGGCAGGGCTCGTTTTCGAAATGGTCGTGCACCGAACTGCCGCGCGGTTGGATGACGCGACGCTGCCGCGTGCCTTTGCCCACACAGTCGCGGCACTGGAGGTTTTTCAGCGTGAGTGCATTTTGGGTTGTCACCTGGGCATCGCTGTATCTACGGCTGGGCAGCCAGTCCTCTCCGGTATCCATTTTGCGCAGCGTCTCGCCCTGATGCACCTCCTGCATGCTGGGAACTTTACCAAACTCTTTACGGGTTACTTCGCGGAGATGCACAGGGTTTTCGTTGGCCTTGGTAATCAGGCCACGCAGCTTTTCTATGGGCACTGCAAAATTCATCTCCTTGGCTTGCCTGTCTCGCCCTTGGTGCGACCAGCTATTCACGCCCACAACTGTGCCGTCGGCCGCAAGCAGGGGGCCGCCGCTATTGCTGCTGTTGATGGCCACGTCGATCTGAATCCATTGGTTAGAGGCTTGCAGCAGGGTGTGTTCCTTGTTTTCCGGCAGGGCCTCTGCCAGCTCATCCGCCATAATAATTGTACTTACCTTGCCGCTGGTAATGCTGTTGCCGAAGCCGTGCGGATTTCCGATTACCAGAATGCCGTCGCCTGCCTCCGGATTCTTCCCGGCCAGTTTGAGTGTGGGCCTATCTTTGTCTTTTTCATCAAACTTGACCAGTAGAAGGGCCAGGTCCTGCTGCTTGTCGTAAGCCACCACGCCTAGAATCTGCTTCTCCTCGCCGTCACGGAAACGAACGACACCATCGACCGCTCCTTCAATCACGTGGTAGTTGGTGGCAATCAGGCCGGCCCGCCCGATCAGGAAACCTGCTCCGATGCTGGTGCTTTCGTCTTCAAACTTCACATCCACCCGCACCACGCCGGGTATTGTCTCCTTATAGAGGACATCTTTGGGGTCTTTGGAGGTCGGCGGGTTGAGCACCAAATGCTGAATAAAAGGCAACTTGTCCTGCTGCTGTAGCTGCGCCGAGCATGGCATGGCTAGCGCGCCGATTGTCAGCAAGATGGGCAGAATGTGACGTGGCACCATTGGTAATCCCCCAGAACGTGGTCTGTCAGCAGCTCATCCCGATGCAGGACTGCGGATTACATCTTACTGAGCGGGCGTAACAGATAAGGTAACATCACTGGCAAAAATGCACCAACACTGGCACTATAGCAGATAGCACAATTATTGAGAAGCTTTCGGCAGAAAAAAGCACCGGCCGGAGCGAATCCAGTCGGTGCCTTTTGTGTCAGACAAAATGACTGTGACATGCCTCTGTCACAGGTGCAGCGTGCAGCCTGTGGCCTAGATGCCGGTCAGGCGGCCGACGGTCGGCAGTCCGCCGGTGAGCGGCAGGGCATACCTGACGAAATCGTCGGTAATGTTGTTGCCGTCGGCGTTGATGTACTTCTCGGCCAGGCCAACGGTGTGCTTGGCAACGTTGGTCAGCGAGGTCTGGAAGTATTCGCTGCGGTACGGATCGTCGCTCAGGCGGCGAATGGCTACTGATCCGTCGGTGTCGCCACTGGTGGCGAACTTGACGGCTTCGCGGCCCACGGCCCGGGCTTCTTTGGCGTCCACGCTGCTGTAGAAGCCGGGGAAGCTGCGCTGCAGATAGCCGAAGGTGTCGGCCCGGACGCGGATCTTCTCTTTGCCGAAACCGGCCTTGACCATGCCGGCCAGGTAATCGCCAAGGGCCCCGCTGCCGGAAAGCTGGACGTTGCCGTGCGAATCGACTTCGCAGTTTTCGGCCATGGCTTCGGCTACGGTCTTGCCGTCGGCATAGTGGACGCCTTCGCTGACGGCCACCAGGCAGCGGCCGTACTGGGCGTAGACGCGCTTTACATCGTTGATAAACTTGTCGTTATCGAAGTTGACCTCGGGCACGTAAACCAGGTGCGGACCGTCGTCGGCATCCTTGCGACCGAGCACTGCGGCAGCCGTCAGGAAGCCGGCATGGCGGCCCATGACAATGTTGATTTTGACGCCGGGCAGCGAGCGGTTGTCCAGGTTGTCGCCCATGAAGGCCGAGGCCACAAAACGGGCGGCGCTGCCGAAACCGGGGCAGTGGTCGGTGACCTTCAGGTCGTTATCGATGGTCTTGGGAATGTGGAAAACGCGCATCTCGTAGTTGGCTTCGGCGGCCATCTCGTTGACGATGTTGGCAGTCTCGGCCGAGTCGTTGCCGCCAATGTAGAAGAAGTAACGCACGTTGTTCTTCTTCATGATGTCGAAGACCTTCATGCACTCTTCGTGGCCGGGCTTCATGCGAACGGAGCCGAGGGCGGCCGAAGGCGTCTGGGCGATGGCTTCAAGCATGGCCTTGTCCTGTTTGAACAGGTCGACGAAATCCTCGGCCAGCATGCCCTTGATGCCATGGCGGGCACCAAGCAGATTCTCGATTTCGCGGCACTCCCTGGCGGCTTCAATAACGCCCACCAGGCTCTGGTTGATTACGCACGTCGGCCCGCCGCTCTGACCGATGACAGCATTGCCATTGAGTTTGGCCACTGGTCAAACCCCTTTCCGAAAAAGTGTCCTATGGAACTGTAGATCGTAAAAGCGCCACACTACTGCCCGACCGCCAGTATCTGCTGCAACCAGCGGCCGCGCGAGCCGTATTGTCCACAGGCAGGGCCGGGACGTCAAGAATTTTCGGCGGTGGTTGCATTGAGCGTTGCGGCGGTGGCCGATTTTCCAGTGGCATGTTGCTGCTCCTGGCACTGCAGGGGCGGCTGTTTACCCTTCTCCCTTGACGGGAGAAGGTGGCACGCAGGGCCGGATGAGGGTGAGCTTTTGGCCGTGTGGAGAGTATGAGGAGTTTTCCGCGCAGCCGACACCCCCACCTGTCTCCGCTTCGCGGAGACATCCTCCCCCACAAGGGGGAGGGGTTTACGGCCACGGCACGGCCACGATCACGGCAATGGCCACGGCGGTGGAGCTACTCAGTCTGATTTTCCAGCCAGGCGCGTTGCTGGTCCAGATCGTAACCGAGCCGATATTCTTCTCCGTCCACGGTCACCAGCAGACTGACCTTATTGCTGCCGGGCGGGGAATCAATGAGCTTCGCGCTGGCCTCAGGCGTATGGCCCGCCTTGTACGGCAATATCAGCGTGACGAAGCGCAGGGCAGTGGTCTCGGCGGTTTTGGGCAGATGGAAGCGCAGGGCCGGCCGCGGCTCCTTCTTGCTGTAGATGTACGATACCTGGCCTTCTTCCTGATGCAGCGTCAGGCCCTGCTGCGGCAACGTCTTAATCATTACGTTTGCACCATCGGCAAAGTTGGTGCGTACGCTCAGGTTGTCCTTGTCGAAGATGGCCTCGCCGGGGATGAGCTGAAAGTTCAGGTCGATGTCGCCTGCGGCCTGGCCGATGGCATCGTCGACCAGCACGAAAAACCTGCGGTCAACGAAGAAGACGGCGCGGCGGTGGGTCAGGTTCTCGTAACTGCCGTTACTGACAACGACCGCGTCGAGATGTTCGCCCGGCTTCCAAAGCAGAAGTTTCGGGTCGTAGGCGCTGTCCTTGCCATCCAGTGTGAGCGTCTGATGCACGCGCGTCTGACGGAACCACTTGCGGCCTTCGTCATCGCCGTGGTAGATGTAACAGCCACTGTCGGGCATGAGCAGGCGGCCGTAGGCGTAAAGCTCGAAGGTGCCGTTGTCTGGCTGACAGTGCCAGCCGCCATCGGGCCCGCACTTCATAATCAGGTGAATGGCGTCTTCATCCCAACTGTTGCGCAGCGAGTACAGGCCGGCATCCGGCAGGATAAACGCTGTGGGCGGTGCCTCGCCTTCGGAGCCTCCAGACGCCAGGAACTTCAGGTACGGGTTTTCCGGAAATTGCTCGGCGCCCATCTTCACCTGCCCAGTTACTTTGGCCTGCGGATCGTCGCCAAACATGCTGCGATGACCGTCGGGGTGCTGACATCGGGCCAGTGCCAGGTACATCTTCTCCACAGTCTTTTCGTATGCCGGCGGGAAGCGTTTGCCCTGACCGTTGACTCGGGCAAGAAACATGGTGCGGTTGAACCAGTAGATTGAGCCACTGTGGTAGCCGAAGCAAAGCTCTTTATGCATGCCATCGGGCAGCACCTGTTTTGTGGTCTCGGCCACCAGGTACTCTATGGCCTTATCCCACCAGGCGTCGGAGTCTTTGAATTCAGGAAAGATGGCTGCAATATGAGCCGAGCCCTGAGCTTCCATCAGGCCCCAGTTGTTGCGTGTGAAGTCGCGGCCGCGGGTAAGGTAGTCGGCATGATCGTAAAGGCAGTTAAGTTGTCGCACCAGCAGTGTGGGGCTGTAGTGAGGCGAATCGACAAAATGCATCCAATGGACTGTCCACGCTCGGCCGCGGATACCGGTCTCGATCATTCGCCAGGCAGTGTTGTGTGGTTTTGGTAGCCAGCCGCATTGAGCCATCCAGTGGGCCAGCTGTCGAGCATAGGCCTGAGGATATTTCTCGTCGCCGGTATGCCAGTAGGCCATGCCGAGAAACAGCCACGAGTCGTGCCGATTCAGTTGCCATGTCCATTCCAGGTCGCCATTGGGGCTTTGATTGGTAAGCCAGTCGAGCTTGTCGCCGAAGTCGTGCCGCGGATACTTCGGCGAGGTAATCAGGATGTTCATCAGTGCATCGTCGGCAATTGCCATTTGCTTCTCGTCGGCATACTGCCCACGAAGCTCCTGTCGCTTCGACCGGTCGACCTCCGGGTGCACGATGCCTTCGCGAGTTCGGTAATATTCCAGCAGGGCAGCGGCCGCCTTCTGCGGATCGGCAGTGGCAGCCTTGACCTTATCCAGGCCGGGACGATCCAAGTCGAGCCGCGAGAGCAGCAGGTTGACTTCCTCGGCCTTCAACTCGCCTGAAGGTCCGGTGGGTGGTTCGCCGGCCACGGCCTGACGGGCCGATCCGGCGCAAAGCAGGGCCACGGTCATAAGCAGCAGGGCGCAGACGGCATTGTTTTCCATCATGTGCGGCTTCTCCTCAGGTGGATCATTGGACGTCATTGCGGCAGAGCAGCCTGACAGACGGCGACAAGTTGGGCCGATAGTACGTTTTCGGCCCGAGCTGCGATGTTGATAGGTCCTAAGATGTGGCTCCTTGGAAGATAGGACCGGGCCGCCTGACCACCGGGCCCGCAGCGTCGGATTTTATCGTTTGTTATCCAATCAATCAACAACTCTCGCAGGCACTTTCCGGAGCAACCGTTGTTGCAGTATTGGCGGCAGACAAATAGAATCAGCCCCGGTACGACGAACCGGCGACTTGTGCATCGAACACAATGTATTTAAACGTGGAGCGGAGAACATGGCAGAGACAAAGCGACCAAACATTATCTTCCTGATGACCGACCAGCATCGCTGGGATGCCCTCGGGTGCGTCAATCCGCTGATCCGGACGCCGCACCTCGATGCACTTTGCGCTCAGGGCGTGCGCTTCGATCAGACCGTCTGCAATGCCCCGATGTGCGTGCCCAGTCGGTATTCGATGATGCTCGGCCTCTACCCCTCGCAGTGCGGGGTGAGGCACAATACCTCGTTCTGCGCCAGCGACGACGAGCTTCCGCTGCCGCCATTGCCACAACGGCTGAACGATCTTGGCTACCAGACTGCAGGCTTCGGCAAGACGCACTGGTACATCGATTCGCGCATCGCGCCCGATATTCAGGCGGTGACCTCGCGGCGAGGTTTCGAAGTGCGTGCCCAGGCCCGGGGGGTCGATCCGCTATCCAACGAGCCCGACGAGGTGCAGATGGCAGTGCATTCGCCGGAGGCCCATGCTCGCTACGAAGCCGAGACGCAGAAGTTCGGCATTGGTGGCGAAAGCCCCGCCGGCTACGCCGGCCTGACCAGCCAGCTGGCCAGGAGCGAAACCCGCGAAGGCTGGCTGATGGATCGGGCGCTCGAATTTCTTGACTGCGGCCGCGACCCCGCCCGCCCGCTCATGCTCTACCTGTCGTTCGACTTCCCGCACGCCCCGTTCAACGTGCCGGCCGGTTACGAGGAGCTTTACGATATCGAGCAGATTCCCGACATGCCCGCGCCGCCGTGGCAGGAGCATCCGGCGGGACACGTGGGGCGCGATGCCCGCCGCGCCGATACCTGGGAGACACTTACCCCGCTCGAGAGGCGTCGTACCACGCTGCGATATTACGCCCTGTGCTCGTTCGTCGACGACCTTTTCGGGCAGCTTCTGGAACGCTTGCGGAAGATGGGCGAACTGGACGACGCCCTGATCGTCTTCGTGAGCGATCACGGCGAAATGCTCGGCCAGCGCGGCCACCACTTCAGCAAGTATTGCCTGTACGACGGCAGCGTGCGCGTGCCTCTGGTGCTCGCGGGCAGCCGCGTGCCGCAGGAATTGAGGGGCACTGTCGACAGCCGCCCGGCGGAACTGGTCGACGTTCTGCCGACGCTGCTCGATGTTGCCGGCGCCGCGGCTGTGCCGGAACTTGTGGGCCAGAGTCTGCTGTCGCCGCCGTGCCGCCTGGGCTCGTTCTGCGAGATGCACGGCTCCGGTTATGGCAAGACCGAAGCGGCCCCGGCCTACATGTGGCGGACAAGTCAGTGGAAGCTCATTCTGCACATTCCGGGGCTGATGCCGGGGGCGGAATTGCGACTGGATGAGACCGGCGGCGAGCTTTATCACCTGACCGAAGACCCGCACGAGTGGCACAACCGTTACGATGATCCGGCGTGCCTTAAGGTGCGCGAAAACCTTACGCGCCAACTGCTCATGCACCTGGCCTGCGCCTGGTCGCGCTGGCCACGAACCACCAGCCGATGCCAGCTCGAAGCAGACGCGGCAGCAGAGTGATTTTGCTGTCGGCGGACGTCCTCGGCCGAAGGCCCGGGGGCACATGGTTTACAGGTTGCCGGGGAGCTGATTGGTTACTTGGCGAGGCTTGCGGTGGGTTGCCTGGTGCTGCCGGGGTCGCGATAGCCGCCGATGTGAATATCCTGCAATTCCAGCTCGACCGAAGTGCGGCCCTTCCAGGTGTTCAACTTGGGGCGGAAGGCAATGTCTAATGTCTCGGCCCGGCTGATCTCCTCGGCCAATTCGCCGGCATTCCAGCACACTCCGCGCAGGCTCGTGCCGGACTGAGTCAGTTGCACCGAAAGATGCGTGCCGCCATTGCCCATGCGGCGGGCCGGGCCGACGCACTTGCAGCCGGTGGCCACGAACATCGGTTGAGGGTTGCCCTGGCCGAATGGCGCCAGACGCTGCAACTCGGTAACCGCCGACTGGTTCAACCCGGCCAGAGTGACTTCGGCATCAATGTCAATCGTCGCTACCAGGTCGGTGGCTTGCACGCGCTGGCGCACGGCCGCCTCAAAGGCTTCGCGAAGATCGCCAAGCCGCGACGACTCCAGCCTCAAACCAGCCGCCATGGGGTGGCCGCCAAAGCGCAGCAAGCAGTCGGCGCATTCGCCCAGAGCCTCGAACATGTTCAGGGCCCGCACGCTTCGGCCCGAGCCCTGCCCGCAGCCATCTTCGTCCACGCCAATCATAAGCACGGGCCGCCCGTAACGCTCCACCAGTCGCGAAGCCACGATGCCAATGACGCCAACGTGCCACTGCTCACTGGCCAGCACAAAGCTGAATCGCGACTGCCAGTCGTCGTCGGCTTCGACCTGTTCGATAGCCTGCTCCAGAATGGTCCGCTCGACCTCCTGTCTGCGGCGGTTAACCTGCTCCAGGTCGGCCGCAATGGCTCGCGCTTCGTCCGGGCCGGCCGTGGTCAGCAGACGCAAAGCTTGGCCGGCGTGGCCCATGCGGCCGGCGGCATTAAGACGCGGGCCGATGATAAAGGCCACGTCGCGCTCCACCACCTTGGAATCAGCCAGCCGGGCCGACTCCACAATGGCATGCAGCCCAGCGTGGTAACGCTGGCTCGACAGCGACTTCAGCCCCAGGGTGGCCAGCACCCGGTTTTCGCCCACCAGCGGCACAACGTCGGCAATTGTACCGAGGGCGGCCAAGCTGGTGGCGTCGGTCAGAAACCTCTGGAACTGGCTGGTGCAGTTGGCGCCGCCGGCCAGCTCAAGGCCGATGGCCCAGGCCAGCTTGAAGGCGATGCCCACGCCGGCCAGTTCGCGGAAGGGGTACGCGGAGCCCGGCACCTTCGGATTCACCAGGGCGTAGGCCGGCGGCAAGGTCGGGCCAGGTTCATGATGATCGGTGATAATCAGGTCGACGCCCAACTTACGGGCCAGCTCGGCCTCGGCAATGCTCGATGTGCCACAATCGACGGTTACAATCAGCTTGTGGCCGTCATCGGCCAGGTGCTGGATGGCGTCGCAATTGAGCCCGTACCCTTCGTCAATACGGTGCGGAACGTAAAGCGTGGGTGTGACTCCGGCCAGTTGCAGGCACTGGTAGAGCAGGGCCGAGCTGGTCACGCCGTCCACGTCGTAATCGCCGTAAATGGCAATTCTTTCGCCCTGGCGCACAGCCCTGACGATCCGTTCGGCGGCCTCCGGCAAGCCGGCCATCAACTCGGGCCGGTGCAGCCCCTGGTGGCTCGTATTAAGGAAGCCGTGGCAATCCTCCACCGTGCTCAGTCCGCGGTTAATAAGTACCTGGGCCAGCAGAGGGCCGACGCGCAGCCGGTCGCAAAGGTTATCGAGTTTGTCGCAACGAGGTTTCCGCAGCCAGCGTTTGGGCATCGGTCGGTTGATCTTTCGGCCAGTAGCGCGAGACAGTCAAGAGTTACGCCATGGGGCTCCCCAGCTCCTCCGGCGTGCACGCAGTATAACACGACCCTGTAAACTTTCCAGCAGAAGGAGGCTCGGGTGGCCGATGTTTACGTGTTCGCCACCCTGATTTGTTGCCTTGCAGGTCGGCTGCTGATAGAATCCAGACTCATTTGAACTGGCGGTCGTCGGGAGCGTGCCTGAAAAAGCCGCAAGCCACCTGTGTAACTGAAATTATCCGCCACAATAACACATCATGGAGAGCTAGAGCATGAGCAGGAAAATCCGCTGGGGCATACTCAGCACGGGCAGTATTGCCAAAAAATTTGCCGCAGGGTTGAAGTCGTCGCCGCAGGCCGAGCTGGTGGCCGTCGGATCGCGCCGCAAGGAGACCGCCGACGCCTTTGCCGACGAGTTCGACATTCCGCGCCGGCATGCCAGCTATCCGTCGCTGGTTGCCGATGCCGAGGTCGACGCAATTTACGTGGCCACCCCGCACCCGATGCATCATGACGATGCCATACTATGCCTGGAGGCCGGCAAGGCCGTGCTGTGCGAAAAGCCCTTTGCCATGAACGAGCTTCAGTCGCGCGAGATGATGGAGGTGGCCGAGCGCTGCGGCATCTTCCTGATGGAGGCCATGTGGACGCGCTTCCTGCCTTACTATCGCAAAATGCGCGAGCTTATTGCCGATGGAGCAATCGGCGAAGTGAGGACCGTGCTGGCCGATTTCGGCTTCCGGGCGGGCGTCAACCCGGAAGGGCGCCTGTTCAGCCCGGCCCTTGGCGGTGGCGGATTGCTGGACGTCGGCGTCTATACCGTGGCCCTGGCAAACGACCTGCTGGGCGAGCCCGAGCAAGTGGCAGCTCTTGCCGACATCGGCACCACAGGCATCGACGAGCAGGCCGCCTGCGTGCTTAAATACGGTGGCGGCCGCCTGGCCTCGCTCTTCTCGGCCGTGCGTACTTCAACGCCAATGGAGGCAACCGTCCTCGGCACCGAGGGACACATCAGGCTGGAAGGCCCCTGGTGGCGCGGCGAAAAGTTCACCCTCTGCCGGGCCGGTAAAGATGCCGAACAGTTCCACCTGCCGCTCGTCGGCAATGGCTACAACTACGAAGCCGACGAGGTCAACCGTTGCTTGCTGCAGGGCCGCACGCAGAGCGAAACGGTTCCGCATGCCGATACGCTGCGGACCATGCGTACGCTCGATCGCATCCGAAAGCAGGTGGGCCTGACGTATCCGATGGAGGGGCAGGCATGAGTGCCACCAGTGGCAGCACTGTCAGCCCGATGCAGTATGGACAGGTACCGGGCGTGGACAAACCGGTTTCGCGGCTAGTGCTTGGCACAATGATGCTGGCCAGCGACCGTCTGCAGGAGAGTTTCGATCTTCTCGACGGCGCTTATGCCCTTGGCTGCAACACCTTCGATACCGCCCACATTTACAGTGGTGGCGACTGCGAGCGGGTTTTCGGCCGCTGGATTGCCGAGCGCGGTCTGCGGGACAAAGTAGTCATTATCGGCAAAGGCGCCCATCCCAACGCCGACCGCAACCGGGTGACGCCTTTCGACATTGCGGCCGATGTGCACGACAGCCTGGCCCGCATGAAGGTGGACTGCATCGACCTGTACCTGCTGCATCGCGATGACCTGACGTTGCCGGTTGGTCCGATGGTCGAGGCCCTCAACGAATTGCAACGGGCCGGGCACATCGGGGCTTTTGGTGGCAGCAACTGGACGGCCGCCCGCATTGCCGAAGCCAATGCCTACGCCGCCGGCCGCGGCCTTACGCCCATGGTAGCCAGCAGCCCGAATTACAGCCTGGCCGTGCCGCGCGAGTTGCCCTGGCCGGGTTGCGTGTCAGTCAGTGGCGATGCCGGCGAGGCCGACAGGCAGTGGTATCAGCAGCACAAAATGCCGCTCTTCTGCTGGTCGTCGCTTGGCGGAGGATTCCTGACCGGGCGCTACCGGCGCGATAATCTGGAAAGTTTTGCCGAGGCCGGATACTTTGAGAAACTGGTGCTGCGATGCTACTGCACTGACGAAAACTTCGACCGGTTGGATCGTGCCGAGGCGGCCGCGCGGCGACTTGGCCTGACCATCCCGCAAATAGCCATGGCCTGGCTCATGCAGCAACCGGAGCATGTGTTTGCCCTGGTCGGTTGCCGGACGGCTGAAGAATTCGGCGAAAATGTTGCCGCCCTGGCAGTGACGGAAAAACTGGATCTGCAAGCCTGATATGCTTGGTGCCACACACTTCGCGCCCGTCGCGCAGTGGCTCTAAAGTGTGGCAGCCAAACTGCGCCCCCAATTGTGACGCATTACGCTCGGTCGGGCGCCGATGGCACCCTCAGGCCAGGATAAGGGCTGCAGTAACTCCGGCCAGTCCCATGACGGCCAGGGCGTAGACGGCCATTCGCGGCATGTGACCGTCGCGTTCCATGGCTCGGCCGAACATGAAGAAGACCACCGGGTGCATCAAAAAGGGCATGGCGAAGACGAAGGCGATCATGCCCTGGGCGGCCTCACCAGCCATGCCTCCCTGTATTGCGGCAAACAAGCCGAAGTGCGAAATGGACGAGCTTTTGGCCATCAGGGCGTTGCCCATGGTCATGCCCGAAAGAGCCAGCAACAGCAGTCCGCCGAAGACCGCACATAACTGCCAGCCAAAGGAAAATTGCATCAGGGCTTTCACCTCGCCCTGGTCGGAATGAATGGCCACCGGCCCGCCAGAAGTCGTGGCTCGCCCGGCTCGTCTCAGGTTCCACAAGGACAGCACGGTCATGGCTATGCCGACGGCAGCCACCACCAGTGCCGGCACCAGCAGCAATTGTCCGCGCTCAACGCTTATGGCCAGTATCGAAAAGACGAACACGTGGCCGAAGAATGGCACGTTAATCATGATGGGTGCCCGTTTTGCCGCCGGTTCGCCAAGATCTCCGGCCGTGCAGGCGCCCGTAAGACCGGCGTGCGATAGCGACCCGGCCATGCCGGGGCCAAGATTCCGCACCGCATTGGTGCGGGCAAAGAGCACCAGCAGGGCCATGCCGCCGAACATCCACAGTACCTGCCCGAAGAAGCCATAGGCCAGCACGGCGTTCATGCCCGGCAGAGAAAAGGCCTGGGCGATGCGCGAACCGCCGATAACAAAATTGGCCGCAAGCACCACCGGAATGCCGGCAAACAGCAGGCATCGCAGGGCCGGACCATGACGCCAGCGGTAAAAAAGAGCACCCAGCCCCGACGACAGCAGCATGACGAAGAAGATTTGCGGCAAGGCGATGGTCGGCCGTATCCACATGGCAACCTGGTAGCCCGTCATGAGCAGGCCGGCAATGGCTGCCATCTCCAGCACTCCTTTGCGTAGGTAGAGCTTTTTGTTGATGATGGTGGCCTTGTGGTCAATCAGGATGACGGCGATTATCAGCCCCATGTAGGCGATCAGCGGATAGTAATGGCCCAGGGTGTTCGACGGCACGGTGCCCAGCAGCAAACGCGTCAGCCCCTCGATGCCCAGCAGCGTAAAGAAGGCCCGGGCAATAAATACCAGGTGCGTGCGGGCCGTGCCGAAGAAAATCTGCTCCATGCTGTAGACGACGCTCTCATCGGCCGGCATGTCGTGGCGGCCGAGCATTCGCCGCAATTCCTGCCCGCCGACAAAAAAAGACGCCGCCAGGGCTATGGTGGTCGATCCGGCTATCATGCCCAGCATGGGGAAATCGGCCAGCCCCGGTTGCGACACCCCGGTGGCCACCAGCAGGTAGCCCATCATCAGCCCGAAGACAACAATGATCAGGATGGCCGAATAACGCGTTCCGGCCACCGCTGCCCGCGCTATCAGCACAATCGGAATGACGAAAAGAAGCGATAGCCAGAATTGGTTGAAGACGTGCTGGTGCGTAATTTCCTGCATGACCTGCTGCGATGCCGGCTCGAGCATTTGTACCTCTTAACAAGCGGGTTGGTTCAAGATCATCCGCCGCCAACGTTGCGCCTGTCGGGGGGCGAGAGGATCGCCTTTTTTTCTCTCATGAAAAATACTCGACCGCTCGGGTAAACAGTCGCATGCCATCGCCCTCTTCGGCCGGGCCGTTACGGGTCCACTGAGGGTGCTGCAGGCCCGAAACGTGACGCTCCGGGTGCGGCATAAGGCCGAGCACTCGGCCGGTTTCGTCGGTCAGCCCGGCAATATTATCTATCGCCCCATTGGGGTTGGCCGGATAAGGCGGATTTTCGCCGCCATCGGCAGCAACATAGCGCAGGGCAATGCGGCCGGCGCGGCGCCAGGCATCAAGGTGGGCCTCATCCTGCGGAATTACCTTGCCTTCGCCATGGGCGATGGGCAGGTAGATGACCTCGCCCTTCTTCAGGAATACGCAATGATCCGTGTCCGCCCGCAGATGCACCCAGCGGTCCTCGAACTTGCCGGAATCGTTATAGGTGACTGTGGCCGTCTGCACGGTGGGGTCGTCGCCTTCCAGCACCGGCCCCGGCAGCAGGCCAGTCTTCACCAGAACCTGGAAACCGTTGCAGATGCCCAGCACCAGTTTGCCCGCGTCGACGAATCGCCGCATCTGCTCGCGCAGGTGGACGATTATCTGGCTGGCCAGCACGCGACCCGCCCCCAGGTCGTCGCCATAGCTGAAGCCGCCCGGCACGCACAGAATCTGCCCCTGGTCCAGCAGGGCGGGATTCTCGATCAACTGGTTGATGTGCAGACGCTCGGCAGTGCCGCCGGCGCTGGTGACGGCGAACTCGGTCTCGCGGTCGCAATTTGTCCCGGCAGTGCGGATGATGATTGCTTTCGGCGGCATTCGATTCCTCTTATTCCTGATTCTTACCATGGCCCGGATTATTCTTCAGGCCGTGGTGGTATTACAACAGCATTGTCCCGTAAGGCGGGTGGGTTTTAAAAGCAACGGCAACAAAAGCAACGGCAACGGCGTCCCCCGGCAGTGCCGGGGGCTTCAACGGCAACGGCAACGGCAAAGCAACGGCAACAGCAACAGCAACGGCAACAGCAACAGCAACAGAAGCAACGGCAGCACCCACAAACGAGTTTGTGGGTGGCACCCACGGGCCTTGTGCGACAAAGCTAACTGTGTTTACCAATCCAAGGGCTTTATCCAGGCCTGCTTCAGATCGGTTATCGGCTCATCAACTACAGCCTGGCCCGCGAGGCCGGTCAAGGTAACGCGGTCGCCGGCCGTCACCTTGCCGATCTGGCTGCGGGTAATGCCGCGAAGGCAGCGCTCGAACTCCGCGCACTTCAGCGGCTCCACCTCTACCAGGAAACGCGTGTTCGATTCGCTGAACAACACCTGCTCGTCGCGGGTCACGTCGTCGGCGCGCGGCACTTTTGACAGTTGCACCTCCGCACCAAGGCCGCCGGCAAAGGCCATCTCGGCCAGAGCCACGGCCAGACCACCTTCGCTCAAATCGTGACAGGCCCGCACAGTGCCGGCACTGATCGCCTTGTGCATCGCCCGCAGCAACTTCGGCGCCGTCTCCAGGTCGGGCAGCGGAGCCTTGTTGCCGATGGCATCCTTAAGGGCGTAATAATGCGAGCCGCCCAGTTCGTCCTTCGTCAGGCCGACCATATATATGATGTTGCCGGCCTTCTTCAGGTCGCTGGTCATAGCCCGGCGAACATCGGGCACAACGCTGATGGCCGAAATCAGCAGCGTCGCCGGAATGGCGATGGTGCCGGCCACCGTCTGGTATTCATTGTTCAGCGAGTCCTTGCCGCTGATGAAGGGCGTGCCGTAGGCGATGGCCAGATCGTAGCAGGCCTCCGCCGCTCGGACCAGGCCGCCAAGGCGGTCGGGCTTCTCGCAATTGCCCCAGCAGAAGTTATCCAGCAGGGCTGTATGATCCGGATCGCCGCCGACGGCCACAATGTTACGCATGGCCTCGTCAATACCCGAGGCCGCCATGGCATAAGGATCAATGTCGCTGTACTTCGGATTCAAACCATTGGCCACGGCCACGCCTCGCGTCGAACCATAAACCGGAGCAATCACCGCGGCATCGCCGGGGCCGTCCTCGTCCACTCCCACCAGCGGCTTGATGATGCTGGTGCCCTGCACCTCGTGATCGTACTGGCGGATAATCCAGTGCTTCGAGCAGACGTTCCAACTGCCAAGAATAGCCTTCAGGTCCTTGCCGAAATTCTTCTTGCGGCTCGGCTTCGGCTCGCTGTGCTGCGGACGCTGCCAGGTTGCTTTACGCCGCTGCTGGGGTATGCCCTCGTGCAGCAGCTTCATGTCCATGTCAGCCACCTGCTCGCCGTTGTAGAAAAGCTCCAGTCGGGTGCTGCCGGTAAATTCGCCGATGACCGTGGCCTCGACGTTCTCTGCCTCGAACAATTTCAGCAGGCGCTCCCGGTTCTCCGGCGGTACGCTGATAACCATCCGCTCCTGGGCTTCGCTGATCCATATCTCCGTGTAGCTCAGGCCCGCATACTTCAGCGGCACGCGGTCCAGGTGCACCCGGGCTCCAAGCTCTTCGCCCATTTCGCCCACGGCCGACGACAATCCGCCTGCGCCGCAATCGGTAATGGCCGAGTAAAGCTCGGCATCGCGAGCCTGCAGCAATACGTCCAGCATCTTCTTCTGTGTAATGGCGTTGCCGATCTGCACGGCGTGCGAAAATTCCGTATCGCTCGTCTCGGAAAGCTCCGCCGAGCTGAAGGTCGCGCCATGAATCCCGTCGCGGCCGGTGCGACCGCCGCACACCACAATCAGGTCGCCCTTGCCAACCTGCTTGAAGCTCTTGTCCTTGGGCATGATGCCGACCACGCCGCAATAAACCAGCGGATTGCCCAGGTAACGCTCGTCGAAGTAAACAGCCCCGTTGGCCGTCGGTATGCCCATGCGGTTGCCGTAATCACGCACCCCGCCAACCACGCCTCGCATGACCCGCCGCGGGTGCAGCACTCCCTGCGGAAGATCGTCGATGGGCAGATCCGGCGGAGCGAAGCAGAAAATGTCGGTGTTCAGGATGGGCCGGGCGCCCATGCCGGTGCCCATCGGGTCGCGAATGCAGCCGCCGATGCCGGTGGCAGCCCCGCCGTAAGGCTCGATGGCCGACGGATGGTTGTGCGTTTCGACTTTGAAGCAAATGTTGTTCTCTTCGTCGAAGCGGATTACCCCGGCGTTATCCACAAAAACCGACACGCACCAGGGCCGGTTCAACTCGCGGGTGGCTCGGGCAATGGTCGACTTGAGCAGGTTGTCGATGTTCCGCCCGTCGAAGTCGATGTAGCCCTTCATGGTCTTGTGGACGCAGTGTTCGCTCCACGTCTGGGCCAGCGTCTCAAGCTCAACGTCCACCGGATCGCGGCCAAGCTCGCGGTAATGAGCCTGAATGCCCTTCATTTCCGCCAGCGACAGAAACAGGTGGCCATCGCGCGACAGACGCTCCAGTTCCGCGTCCGAAAGCTCCCGAATCGGTACCACCACCTTGCGGAACTGGTAATCGTGACCCTGGCGGAACTGGTAAGGCTCGTCGCCGGGGTGAACCTCTTCAATGCTCTCGTTGGCCAGCACCTGGCGGCTCAGGCGGCGTAGAGACGTCTGGTCAAGCTCGCCTTCAATATAATAGCGGGCGCCGGTATGGGCTGCCTCTATCTCCAGGCCCATGTCGCGCACGGCTGAGATCAGCGACGCCTCCACCGGGTCCATCACGCCGGGCTTGCGCGTCACCAGCAGCTTGCGACGCTGGTCAAGCCCGCCCGGAGCGCTCTCGTTCCACGCCTGCTCAACCGGCCTCAGGCGCAGCAACTCGCTTACCGGATCCGCCAGGAGCCGCCGGGCCACATTTTCGGCCTGCTCAATCGACATCTCCGTCTTCAGAAAATAGACACGGCTGGCGGCCACGTCCGTGATGCCCTTGATGTGCAGATCGCGGGCCTGGCTCATTACGCCGCGACCGACGGCATCGACCAGTGGCGGACGGGGGAATACTTCAACTTCGTAGATCACGAAGCACGCTCCGTTCTTCTTGTTAGCTGGTGCGCCAGACCGCAAAAGCAGCTTGCCGCGGACGACTATCCGTGGCCGGCGTTTCAGTGCGGAAAGGGCTGCAAAACCTTCCGGGAAAGACTGGAAGGATAGCCGCTCGGGTGGGCTAAATCAAGTAAAAGTGGCTATCCGGCCCCGCACCGGGGCAGGGCAGGCGAAATTGCGTTGAAAAGGCCCCCGGGCAAAGCTATAATTCGCCTCAATCGTGGGGACGTAGCTCAATTGGGAGAGCGCAGCGTTCGCAATGCTGAGGTTGCCGGTTCGATCCCGGTCGTCTCCACCACCTTATGCCTCTGTTGACAATTGTCAGGCCCTGCTGCAAGGGCGACACGGAACGGCCCGAGCGGCCGTTTTTGCGTTTTGTGACCTTGCCTACCGGCCCCATCATTTGGACTTACCACCATGCAGAAGCAATCGCGGACACTGGTAGTGAATTGTGCAGCCCTGTCGCCGGAACTGATTGCCGATGCCTCGTTGACGCCCAACCTGGCAGCCTTGGCCGGCCGCGGCGGGTTGCGCCGCTTGCAGCCCACCTTTCCGGCGGTCACCTGCTCGGTACAGGCCAGCATGCTCACAGGTCGCCCTCCGGCCGAGCATGGCATAGTGGGCAACGGTTTCTATCTGCGTGACCTGGCCGAGGTCCGCATGTGGGAGCAACCGGCCTACCTGCTCGACGCCCCGTACGCCTGGACGCAACTCCAGAACCGTCCCACGGTGGCCATGCTCTTCTGGCAGAATTCGATGTTCGCCCCGGTCGACATAATGCTCACCCCCAAGCCCATGCACGCCGAGAGCGGGCTCATTCTCGACTGCTATGGTCGGCCGGCCTCGCTCTATGCGGACCTCAAGGCCAGGCTGGGCGAGTTTCCGCTCCAGCACTACTGGGGGCCGATGTCCGGATTGCCGGCCACACGCTGGATAGCCTCGGCCACGGCCGAAGTATGGCGAAATCAGCGGCCCGATATCTGCCTGACCTACCTGCCGCTGATGGATTACAACACCCAGCGCTGCGGGCCGTCGCTGGAGCACAAAGCGGTGGCCGATGATCTGGCCGCTCTCGATGTCATGGTCGGCGAGTTGGCATCGATGGTAAATGAGGACGGCGGCCGCCTGGTGGTGCTCAGCGAATACGGGCTTACGGCTGTGAGCCGGGCTGTAGCCCTTAACCGCGTGCTGCGCGAGGCGGGCCTGCTGGCTGTACGCGAGCTTGCAGGGCGGGAATATCTTGACGCTGGGGCCTCCCGCGCTTTCGCCCTCGTTGACCACCAGGTAGCCCACATCTACCTGCCGGGCCGGCAGCAGGGCAGGGCCACCGGAGCAGAGGCCGCTGCCACGGCCGCCCGCGTGGTCGAACTCCTCAGCGCCGTCGATGGCGTGGCCGAGGTGCTCGATCAGTCGGGCATGCAGGCCGCGGGCATCAACCACCGGCGCAGCGGCGACCTGGTCTGCGTCAGCCAGCCGGGCGCCTGGTTCTCCTATTACTGGTGGCTGGACGATGCCGCAGCCCCCGATTTCGCCCGCACCGTCGACATCCACAACAAGCCGGGCTACGATCCGGTTGAACTTTTTGTCGACCGGGCCACACGCAACATTCCGCTGGACGATTCGCTGGTGCGCGGCAGTCACGGTCGGGCGGGGCCGGGCGAAGCCAGCGGCATTTATCTGGATACGCACCCGCCGAGGGCGATTGGCGACAAACCAGACGTGGCGGCGGTGAATGTGGCGGAGTTGCTGGGTCTGGCCTGAGGATTACTTAAGCCAATATTCGCCTCATTAATGTTGGCTGTGTTGACGTAAAACATCGCCGGCGTGGCGGAATACTGTTCCAACCACACCGGCGATCACTCATCCGACGCAGGGGACACTTCGAGGCAGTTCCCTCTGCATCACCAGATTTTTACGCTACACCAGTTGTGCATATTCCCTGCTGCTGCCGGGCCAGCCAGGATTCAGGCTGTTGCCGGGCAAGGTTTCGGCGCCATTGCTGGTCTCTTCGGGAGTCTCAGGAGTCTCGGGCTCCTCAGGAAGAGGCTCTACCGGCGGTTCGACCGGAGGTACCGGCTCAACCGGAGGAGTTACCGGAGGGCGTCCGGGAACTCCTTCGGGCGGACCGGCATGTTCCGGCGGCCCCGGAAGTGTTTCGCGCAGCGTCTTGATGTTCTCGCGGGCGCTGTCAATCAGCTCCCGAGCGCGCTCCAGATTGTTTTCGTCCATTGCAGTTTCGGCCTGGTTGAGCATCTCCAGCGTCTCATCGAGCTTGTCCAGACGCTCCTGGCGCATTTGCCGCATGTGCTCCATCATCTCGCGTCGGTCAGTGCGTCCTTCCTGATCAAAGCCGAAAACATCGTCTTCTCGCTCGGCCTCAAGCTCATGATGCTCCTTCTTGTCCATCTCAGTTTCACCGTCGAAGCCATAGGTGTCGAGCTCGTCCGTATCCTTCTCCATCTCCAGCTCGTCGATGTCTTCGCCGTAGCCGTAAGTCTGCTGCCCGTTCTTATCGGCCTCGGCCTTGTCCATGTGATCCTTCTTGTCTACTTCGGCCTCGCTGTCAAAACCATAGGTGCCTTCGCGCTCGATCTCGAGCTCGTCCGACTCCTTCTCCATCTCCAGCTCTTCAATGTCTTCGCCGTAGCCATAGGTCTGCTGCCCGTTCGGTTCGGCCTCGGCCTTGTCCACCGTTGTGCACTGTGCCAGTGCCACTGTCGGCAATAGCAGCAGTGCTGCCATAATCGCCAGTGCGGTTGTTATTAATGACCTGTTCATGATCGTCCCCTCCGACGTCTTTTCGTCCCCTCGATCGGCCCCGGACCCTCTTTTGGGCCCAGGAGCATACAAAACTCTGGCGTGGGCTTTGGCGACCTTCTGCCGATTCCGCCGGCACTGCTTTCCGGAAGGCCGCCTCCTTTACGGCGTTAGTGGTCGTTCGCCCTCGCTACATGAATGTTTCGGTCAAATACCGGCCAAATCAAACGAGCCTTTGGCGGCCGCCCGGCCCTCTTTATTCAAAAGTCGTAAGTGCTTGTCCCGGCGTGGGATAAAAGCGTACTTATGTACTCTAGTTGAAGATTTTTTTCTACTTCATAACGAATCAGGCCGGAGGACATTTACTGTATGGGCGGGCGGCCGTAGTCCGATAACAGCAATTAAAGGCCCTTGGCGGCCGGTTTTCGAGGCCCCGCGACTTTACTGCCGCGCTTTTGGCGTCGGGCAGCGCTTGGCTGCGGCCGCATTTAAGCAGAAAACTGGCACCGAGGCCGTGCTGGGGGCATAGTCGCATCCTAATATAATGAGGACGGACCAGCTTTGACACCCGAGACACGCGTGCAGGAGGCTCGCCAGGCGATACGCCGCATTGTGGCCGACATCGCCCGGCTCTCGCAGGCCAACCTGCCGCGACAGGAATTCTTTCGCAGTTTCATCGAGCGCACCGTACGGGCCATGGATGCCGCCGGCGGAGCCATATGGATTGGCCGCCAGGGCCGCTTCAACCTGATAGCCGATGTCGACTTCGAGTCCAGCCAGTTTTCCGCCAGCCGCCTGCAGAGCGAAGGCATCAGGGCCGCCCTCCGCTGGACCGAGGAGCATGGCCGCCCGTTGCTGATTGCCCCTCTCGGCCCGCAGGAGGCTGACGACGACCCCGGCCCGGCCGGCATTCCAAACGTCACGCCCATGGCCTTCTTTTACGTTCCGCTGACGGTGGCCGAGCGGGTTGTCGGCGTAATCCAGATATGGCAGCGACCCGGTCGCGATCCGAAAACCTTCCGCACCTTCACCGAATTGCTCCTTGGCGTGGCCAGCCATGCCGAAAACTACCTCGAATCCAGGCAGATGGAGACCGCTTTTCGCGATGCCGAGAGGCTGGAGCAACTTCTGCTGGTGAGCGAGCGGATGCTGGCCGCCGAGAGCCCGCAGCAAATGGGCGAAATTGTCACCAATCTCGGCCGCGATGCCGTCGGAGCCGAGCGACTGTCGATGCTGCTGACTGTGGGCCGGCGGCCCAGGCTGCTCGCTGCCAGCGGCGCTGCCCGCACTGATCGAAGCAGCGCCTCGGCCCGAGCCCTGGAGGCCCTGGGGCGGCAGGTGGTCGGCCAGGGTAAGGCTCAGGCCTGGCGACGTCGGCAGGCGCAGGCGGAGGCGCCGCCGCAGGTGCAACGGTTTTTTGAGCAATCGGCGGCGGACCTGCTGATTATCGTGCCGCTGCTGCGCGATGGCCGCGTGCGGGGCCTGCTGGCTGCCGAATACCCCAATGCCGAGGGGGCTGTTGATCAGGATGCCGCCCTGCTGGAAGCACTGGCCCGGCAGGTGGGTCCGGCCCTGGCCCTGGTGCAGGCCCGAAGCGCCGGCCCGGTGCGCAGGCTTGCCCAACGGCTGCCGGGCGGGCGACTGGTAGTTGTGCTGGCCTGCCTGGCGGCGCTGCTGGCCGTGCTGGGCTTTGTCAGGCTGCCTGTGCGGATTGAGGGTCGCTGTACCGTGTGGCCTGCCGAGCGAGCGGCGGTGGCTTCGCTGGAGCAGGGGCGTGTGGTTGAGGTTTACGTTCGCGAGGGGCAGGCGGTGCGGGTGGGCGATGCCCTGTTGCGGGTAGAAAGTCCGCAACTGGCCGACCTTCAGGCCCAGGCCGAGCGTGATCTTGAGAAATGGCGGGCCGAGCAGTTGCGACTGGAGGCCGCGGGCGATGCTGCCGGGCGTCGCATTGCCGGTATCAGGGCCGAGCGGGCCGAGCGCGAAGTTGAATCGCTGCAGGCCCGGCAATCGCGCCTGGTGGTGCGTGCCCCGCAGGCGGGTGTGGTTGTTACGCCGAATGTTGAGCAACTGGTAGGAGCGGTCATCGGTCCGGCCGACCGTATAGTCGATCTGGCCAACCTGGACCGCTGGGAGCTGGCGGTGGAGATTCCGGAGCAGGATGTTCCGTCGGTCGAGTCGGCTCTTGCTGCTGCCGGCCCCGACGGCCTGCCGATCAACTTTGTGCTGTCGAGCAGGCCCGACGAACCGTTGCAGGCCCGGCTTACCGATGCGGGCCAGCTTTCCCCGGTGGCTCGCTCGGCAGGCGGCGGCAACATTGTTCTGCTGCGGGCCGATGTTGAATCCGACGAGGCTCGGCGGGGCCAGTTGCGAATGGGATACCAGGGGCGGGCCCGGCTTCAGGGCCACGAAAAATCGCTGCTGCGCATGGCTGTTGATCCACTGGTCGACCGCCTGCGCATGGCCTGGTTCTAAAGGGAATATCGAGCGTGCCGGAAGAGCGTGGCGAGACATTTTCAGCCGATAAGCGAACGCCGGCCTCCTCTCCTCAAGGGCGTCAGGCTGCCGGGGACGCGGGCGACAGCGAGCAGCAATCGGCGGCTGATAAGAGCGCTGCTCTGCCGCCGCTGAGGGCCGATCTGCGCATCGCCCACCGTATTGCTCCGCAGGGCGAGGAGTTTATCCTGCAGGACGGCGATGGGCGGCAATTCTTCCGTCTGCAGGGCCGCGAATGGGCGGTGGCCCGTCTGCTGGACGGACGCCGCACGGCGGCCGAGGTGGCCGCGGAGGTTTCGGCCTCCATGCTCTCCGAGCCCGTAACGGCCGCCGAGGTCGAGGCCTTTGTTCATCAACTGGCCATGGCCGGTGTGCTGCGACTGAGCGGGCCGGCCGAGCTTCGTCGGCTGAAGGCTGGCCGGCGGCGCGACTGGACCAGCCGCCTGGCTTCGCTGGCGGGGCGGGTGTTCTACTTCCGCATTCCTCTTGGTAATCCTGACGCTGTGGCCTGCTGGCTGGCCCGGCGGCTGGGCTGGCTCTATTCGGCTCCGGTCCGCTGGGCGGCGGTCATGCTGGTAATTCTGTCGGCTGCGGCGCTATTGTGGCGGGTCGATTATCTGCTTGCTCCGCGGGCCGAATTCCTTTCGCCGCAGGGGCTGCTGTGGCTGCTGGCGGCCCTGGTGATGATGAAGGTTGTGCACGAGCTTGCCCATGCCGTCACCTGTCGGCACTACGGCGGTCATGTTCCGGAGGCCGGGTTGGCCTTCATCGTGCTTACTCCGTGCCTCTACTGCGATGTTTCCTCGGCCTGGATGCTGCCCGAGAGACGACGGCGAATGGCTGTGACGGCTGCCGGAATAGTGGTCGAATTGCTGGTGGCGGCGCTGGCTGCCCTGGTATTTGTGATCACGCGGCCAGGCTGGCTGCACCAGGTGGCCTTCAGTCTGATGGTTGTTGGCGGCGTGCAGACTTTGCTGCTTAACGGCAACCCGCTGCTTCGATTCGACGGCTATTACCTGCTGAGCGATTGGCTGGAAGTGCCGAACCTGCGGCTGAGGTCCCGCAGGTTTCTGTCCGGCCTGGCTCGCCGCCTCTTTCTCGGCACCGCTGCGCCGCCTGCTGATGAACCTCCCCGACATCGCCTGCTGCTTGCCGCCTATGCCATTGCCAGTTACCTCTACGGCTGGCTGGTCCTTTACGTCATTCTGGGGCTGGTCTACTGGAAGTTGTCGCCGCTGGGCCTGCAGGCCGTGGCCAGCGCACTTATCGGCCTGACGGTGCTGACGCAGGTTGCTCTGCCTGCCTGGCTGGCCGTGCGACAGCTTGTTCGCCTGGCTTGCCGCCGCGGCCAATTCCTGCGCTTCGTACGCGCAGCTACCGTACTGGCATTGCTGGTTCTGGCGGCCATGGGTTTGCTGGCCATACCGGTTGACGAGCAGGTGACGCGCAGCTTTGTGCTCGAACCGGTCGGGGGGCTTGACGTCCGAGCCGAGCGCGGCGGACGCGTAGTCCGAGTGCTGGCCGGCGAGGGCCAGACGGTAAAATCAGGCGACCTGCTGGCCGAGATGGTTGACGATTCTCTCGAGCTTCAGCTGCAAGATGCTGCCTCGCTGGTCGAGGAGGCCGAGTTGTGGCGCGATGTGGCTCGCCAGCATGATGGTCCGCTGGCTGCAGCCGAGGCCGAGCGGCAGTTGGCCGAAGCCCGGCGGCAGGAGGAGAGCTTGCGGCAACGTCTGGAAGCACTGCAGGTACGCGCCCCCCGCGACGGTTTGCTGCTGACGGTGCCGGCCGTCGAGCGTGTTGGTCTGCATGTGCCGGCGGGAACCCTGCTGGCAAGAGTGGCCCCGCAGGATCAGCTACAGGCCAGCGTGCAACTCTCGGCCTCCGATGCCCGCCGCGTGCCGACAGGAGCGTCGGCCGACCTGCGACTTCGGGCCGACCCCGGGGCGACAATTCGCGGCCGAGTCGTGGGCAATGGCTGGCAGGCGGCCGAGCGGGTGCATCCTGCTCATACCGTGGCCCAGCATGGCGAGGCCGCACTTGTTGCCGGCGGCGTGCCGGGCGAAGCGACTTTTGCCGCCTCCGGCCTTGCAGCAAGTGGCCGACTGGCCGGCGAAGCCATGGCCGCGGCCTCGGCCGTGCGCCCGGTTGATACCCTCTACCGGACCGATATCCTGCTTTTCGACACCCCGCCCGGCGCTCGCCCCGGCATGACCGGCCGGGCTCGCATTTACCTCGGACGGACAACCATCGGCGGCCTGCTCTGGCAGAGCATCGTCGGGCAACTGAACCTGGACCTGCTGCTGCCGAATTAAAAACGCTGCCCCCAGCAACAATGACCACGGTCGACCCCCCGACAATGCCGTGCTTCTTCACCGTGGCACGGCCATCCTGGTTGTGAGTGCCGGGGGGCATCTTGCCCCTCGGCCGTTTCTGTGGCTGTTTCTGTTTCTGCTTCTGTTGCCGTTGCTTTTGCCGTTGCTGTTTCTGTTGCCGTTGATGTTTCTGTTGCCGTTGCTTTTGCTTCTGAAGCCCCCGGCACTGCCGGGGGATCGAACTTCTCATTAACTCCAACGCGTCAAAACAACAACATTAAAAGCAACACCATCCCCCGGCAGTGCCGGGGGTTTAAAACAACACGCCGCAGCGCGGGCTTCTTTACCGTGGCACGGCCATCCTGGTCGTGAGTGCCGGGGGGCATCTTGCCCCTCGGCCGTTTCTGTGGCCTTTCTGTTTTCAGTGCCGTGGTCCGAGTCGGACCGTGATAACGCAAGATGCCGCTCAACCATGGCCACGCAATGTCACCATCAGCGGCAGGATGCCCCAGCCACATAAAAACAACCCCACCCTGCTGTTGTCCTAGCCGATATTCCTGCAAGTCCTTGTGCTGCAACATCCGATAACATAATTGAGGTGCCGCTCCGGGGTCGCACTGCGCCCGGGAAAGCGCGGCACTGTGCGAAAGCCGTCAACTATGGGTGAGTTCGCCGTGTGACGCGACAGGCGCCAATTTCGCACAACCAGGAGCCAATGACAGAGCGGCGACGCAGACAACTTCTGATCGAGCCACTTGAGCCGCGCATCGTTCTCGGCGTGATACTCTCGGCCGGCGACACCTTCGACTACCTTGACGCCGAAGGCCAGTGGCAGCGCCTGGGCGTGAGCAGCGGCAGCATCGACGTCGACGGCATCGAACAATGGTGGGTGTCCGACCAGGTCGACCGCCTGACGGTGCTGGAGGCCGGCACAGTGTTCTCCAGTTCGGGCATCAACATTACCGAACTGGTCGCGTCCGACGGCGTCACCACCTTCACCGCTCAACTTGGCACGGATGTTTTCGACGGAAGCACTACCCGCGGAGCTTCCAGTGGCACCCTCGGATCGCTGCTGACCCAGGCTGGCAGCACCGCGGTGGTCATCATCGGCAGCGAGACGACGGCCGGCAACCTTACGAATTTTGAGGTCGTCGGAGGCGACTGGGCGGGCTCGCTGACGGTCTTCGGCCAGGTTGGTTCGGCAACTGTCGCAGGCGACGTGCAGGCCGGCGGCCAACTGCAGGCGGCGGAATTCCAGACAATAAGCATTGGCGGCGACATTGCCGGGCAGATTCTGACCTCGGCTGGCGGAGCGGTCGGATCGCTTTCGGCCGACAGTCTGTCGGGCAGCGTTACCCTCGGAACCGCCGGCGACCGCGGCGCTATCAGCACTCTTACGCTGGGCGACGTAACCGGGGCCGGCGAATTGCGGGCGGCCATCGATGGCGACGGCCTGCTCCTCTACCAGGGGCAGAATCTTACCACCAGCGCCGGGGCCACCTTTGCCGTCAATTCCGCCGGTCTCTCGCTCCAGGGCAACAGCCTTTCCGCTTTCAGCTACGGGGCAACCAGCGTTACGCTGAGCGGTGGAGCACTGGGCTACTTCGAACTTGCCGCCGCCGACTACGATATCGGCATCTACCTGACGACCACGCCCGCCGGATCGACCATTGCGGTTGCCAATGCCGCCAACGCGGCCGAAATTGACGCCATAGGTGCCGATGGCATAAGTGCCAGTCTCGACAGCATCGACATCCAGGGCAACCTGTCCTTGCTGGGCGGGGCAGCCAACCGCAACACCGGCGACATTGTTAATGTCGGCACCTTGCGCATGGACGGCCTGCTCGGCACGGCCGGCATAAGTGGTGCGGGTGGCACCTGGACCATCGGCGGAGCTGTAACCGCTACCAGCACGGGGGCAGGGCTGGACAGCCTGACGGTGGGCGGTGCGCTCGGCTCGCTCAGCGTCGGCCAGTCGCTGGGATTGCTGGACGTCACTGGCAACGTCAACAGCCTGAGCGTTACCGGTGCACTGGCCGATGCAACTATTGGCGGGGCGCTCGGCACGGCCAGCCTCGGCTCGGTGACCGGCCTGCTTGCCGCCGACAGCCTCTCGACCAGCCTGGGTGTAACCGACAACATGGCCGGGCTGAGCATCGTCGACGAAATTGCCGGAACCGTAACCGTTGGCGGCGAGGCCGGCATGCTTGCCGCGGGCGGTAACGTGGCGGGCGACATAAGCATTGGCGGCGCCCTGACGACCTTCAGCGCAGGCGGCAACCTGTCATCAGCGGTCAGCGTCGGCAACACCTTGGGCACGGCCGAAGTTGGCGGCGACCTGTCGGGCTCGCTCAGCACCGGCAACAACAAGTCCATTGGCTCGGTGGAGGTGGACGGCGCAATCACCGGCCAGGTAACCGCGGGCAATGCCGGCCAGCGAGGCACTATCCAGAGCATCGCTTACGGGTCGGTTGAAGGTGCCGGGCTGATTCTCGGCAAAATTGATGGCTCCGGCCAATTGCTGTGGAACGATGAAACCTTGCTGGCCCCGGCAGGACTCAGGTTTCAGGTAGACGCGACAGGTCTGGCCCTGAATGAGGCAGCCGGAGCCGTGACCATAGGCAATGTGCAGATTGTCACTGGCCAGACCGGGGGCGGCACGACCCAGGCCCGCATCTTCGCCTCGCACGACCGTTCGATCATCGACATAAATCTCTCGGCCCTGGGCACCGGTGCTACGCTCAGCGTTACCGATACCCTTGGCGCCGACGGGGCCCACATCCGCAACGTGGGCATAAGTGGCATCAGCGGCAGCATGGCTTCAATCAGCATCGCCGGCAACCTGCAGACGCTTGGCGGGGCGGCGAACGTGGCCGGCGGCAGCCTGGTCGATCTTGCCGACCTGACGGTGGCCGGCAATGTTGAATCGGCCACCATAACCGGCAGCGCCGCCGGCGTGTGGTCGGCCGGCGGATCGTTCGGCACTGTTACAATCGGCGGAGTGCTCGACGGTTCACTTCTGGCCGCGGTTGACGTTGCCCAGCTAAGCGCCGGCAGCATCAGTGGCAGCGTGATGGCCAGCGGTGGCGACATCGGCAGTGTTACGACCACCAGCGGCGATCTTGGCGGCACCATTACCGCCGCCGACGAGATTGGCCGCCTGACGGCCGCCGAAGAACTCACAGCCCGGGTCATAGGACGGATCTATTCGGGCGGCAACCTGGGCCGCTTCGGCCAGACCAGCGGGCAACTCGCCCTGAGCGAGAACGCTGGCGCGGTTGCAGGCAGCGTGAACATCGTCGGTTCGGCCCACGTGTCACTCAATAACACAGCCGACGTGGATTACGCAGCCGTAATGACCGGCGGCATCGAGATCGATCTTTCGGCCATCTCCTCCGGGGCCTCCATCACCAGCGACCTCGCCTTGGACGGTGTTACCGCCGGCAGCAATGTGGCTCTGGTTGATGTCGGTACGAACGATCTCGGCCGCTACAGGCAGACCGCCGGTGCCTTCTCCGGCAGCATCGTCGCCGGGGCGGTCAACCACGTGGTCCTGGCCTCGCACCTGGCCGTCGGTGGCAGTATTGCGGCGGCATCGACTCAGCTGATCAGCGTTGGCGGCGACCTGCTGGGCGCGGTAAGTACCACGGGCGGCGCGGGGCAGGTGTCGGTTGTCGGCGACATGGCCGGCGGACTGAACATCGGTCTGGACGTCGCCTCCATCGATATCGGCCAGAACGCCACGGGCAGCATCAGCGCCGGGGGCAACGTAACAAGCCTGGACGTGACCGGCAACGCCAGCGGCGACGTTACCGTTGGCAGTAATCTCGTGGCCCTCAATGTCGGCGGCGAATTGTCCAGCAATCTCAATGTTACGGGCAATCTCACCACCGGCCTCGTTGGCGGCGACCTGAGCGGCACGATGCAGGCGGGCGGAAACATCGGCTCGGTCGATACCGGCGGCAGCCTCAGCGGCACCTTGCAATCGGATGGCGCCATCACCTCGGTGGTCGTCCAGGCCGACATGACCGGCACGCTGCAGGCCGATGCCGGCTTGGGCACGCTGGATGTCACCGGCAACCTGAGCGGCACGGTGACCAGTGGGGCGGGGCAGAGCATTGACAGCGTCAGCGTGGGCGGAGCGCTGACGGGTGGAATTTCGGCCGGCACACTGGCCGACCGCGGGGCCATGGAGGCCATCAGCTATGGCTCCATAAGCGGCCCCGCCACGGTAACCGGAGAAATTGCAGCCGATGGCACCCTGGACTGGGACGGCAGGCAGATTTCGGCCGAAGCCGGCAGGGCCTTCGACATCGACGCCAACGGCCTGGCTCTGGAAAGCGGGTCGGCAGCCATTACCATAGCCAACCGCCACGTGGAGCTTGGGCAATCAGCCGGACTGACCGCGGCCCGCTACTGGGTAAGCCACGACCTGGCCGATTTCGACCTTTATGCCACGGCTCTCGGCACCGATGCCACAATATCCGTCACCGACACTGCCGCGGGCGATGCCGCCAACGTTCGCAATCTTGCCATGGACGGCGTCAGCGGCAACCTCTCGGCCCTCTCGGTCGAAGGCCGGGTAACACAGCTTGGCGGTGCGGCCAACGTCAATGGCGGGTCAATAGTTGACCTTGGCAGCGTCGTCCTTGCCGCAGGAGCGGACGCAATAGCCATCGACGGCAACTGGACCGGCAGCCTCACAAGCGGCGGCAATGTCGGGGCCATGCAGATCGGCTCCGACCTGGGCGACGCAGCGCTGGACACGTTCAGCGCCACTGCCTTCGGCGATGTTACAGTCGGCGGCAACATAGTCGGCACACTCGCCACCACAAGCGGCAGCATCGGCAACTTAAGCGCCAACAGCATCGCCGGGGCAGTGGATTCCGCCGCCGCAATCGGCACAGTTACCACCGCCGCCGACCTTGGCGGCACAGTTGCTGCAGCTACCGGCATTGCGGATATCTCCGCCGGCGGCAACCTCTCGGCCACCGTCACCGCCACTGCGGCCTCCATCGGCAATGTTGGCGTGACCGGCCACCTCAGCGGCTCGCTCTCGGCCGCCACCAACATAGGCGACGTGACCGTTGCGGGGAGTCTCTCCGGGGCGCTGCTGGCCGGTGGCGAAATCGGCAACATTGCGGCCACTGGCGAGCTTTCCGGATCAGTAAGCGCCGCCGACATAGGCCATGTGACCACGGGCCAGGAATTCTCCGGATCAGTCAGCACCACCACCGGCAACGTCGGCAATCTCACCGTGCAGTCAGGCGGAATGAGCGGGACGACACAAGCCGCCGGCGCCATCGGCCTGATCGACATAACCGGCAACCTGGACGGCTCAATCGAATCGGCCGCCACCATTACCGGCGCCACCATCAGCGGCGACCTTTCGGGCACCCTGCGCAGCACGGCCGGCTCAGTTGATACCCTGGCAGCCGGCAGCATTTCCGGCACCGTCGAGGCGGCTACGTCCGTCGGTAGCGTTACTGCTGGCAGCGACATAAGCGGCTCAATCGAAGCCATTGGCGGCAGCCTGGGTGATATTGTGGCCACCGCAGGCAGCATCAGCGGCACGTTGCGGGCCGATCAGAATATCCGCAGCGTCCTGGCCGACGAGGTATTGGCCACAGCCCTTATCGAAGCCATCCAGGGCGACATTGGCAGCCTGACAACCGACACCGGCAACCTGGCCGGTACCATCCGGGCAGGCGATGAAATCGGCTCCATTAGCGCTGCGGGCGCTCTGCTGGCCGATGTCTCAGGTAGCGTGCGCTCCGGCGGCAACCTGGCCGCCCTGGGGCAAATCAGCGGCCTGTTCAGCTACAGCGAGCACGGTGCCGAGGTGGGCCGCCTGACCGCCGCGGCCGGCGTGGCCGACTTCAGGCTCAATGATTCGGCCGATACCGACGTTCTCGACCCTGTTACCATGGCCGGCGGAATCGACCTGGATCTGACCATCAATAATGTCGCCGCTGCAATTGCCACCACGGTTGATGTCGATCGCCTGGTGGCCGCATCGGACATGGCTTCAATCAGCATTGACGGCCGCCTCGGCGGCGCATCGTTTGCCGCTGCCCTCTCCGGAGATATGACTGTTACCGGCGACGTCCAGAACTTGACTCTCTCAGCAAGCCAGACGGTCGCTTCGGCAATTGCCATCGGCGGCAACCTGGTCGAACTTGACGCAGCCGGCCACCAGTCCGGCGCAATCGACATCATTGGCAACGCCACGACCGTCAATCTTGGCGCCAACCAAGCGGGCGGCCTGACCATCGGCGGCACACTCGGCACGCTCACCGTGGTCGGCAACCAGACCGGCACCATGGATGTGACGGGGACTGTCACAGCATTCAATATTGGTGGCGAGCAGGGCGGCACAATTATCACCGGCGGCAATGTTGAGACGATTGCAATCGACGCCGCTCAGACAGGCGACCTGACCGCTGGCGGCACGGTTATCAACCTTACCGTTGCCGGCGACCAGACCGGAACCATCACCATTGCCAGCCACGCCGGTTCAATCGAACTCGGCGCCAATCAGTTGGGTGACGTGACGGTTGGCGGATTGGTTGGAATATTCAACGTAGCCGGCGACCAGAATGGCACCGTCGGCGTGACGGGCAACATCACATCGCTCGACATTGACGGCGAACAAGCTGGCTCATTCACCGTCCAGAGCTATGTCGACATGGCGGATATCGGACTCGACCAGTCCGGCACACTTGCCATTGCCGGCCATGCCGATACGATCACCATCAATGGCAGCCAGACAGGCAACCTGACCTTTGGTAACACACTTAGCGCGCTAGCCATCGGCGGCGACCAGACGGGCATAATCGACGTGACGGGTGCCAGTTCTGTCATCCATATTGTTGGCGAACAAGGCGGCATCATCACCACCCACAACAATGTTGACACAATTCGCACCTTTGCCGATCAGACCGGAGACCTGACCGTCGGCGGCACACTCGGCACGCTCGACATAGCTGGCAACCAGACAGGCACGGTCGACACAGTCGGCACAACCACCTTGCTGCGCGTGAGGCAGAATCTGGCCGGCACAATAACCACAGGTGGCGCAATTACAACGTTGGACGTGGACGGCAACCTTGCGGCCACAGGCTCCGTCAGCACGGCCGCCGGACAGGCAATCGGCGTCATCGACATCGGCGGAACGCTTGACGGCACCGTGCAGGCAGGCACGGCAGGCAGTCGTGGCGATGTATCAACCGTCACCTACGGCAGCGCCGGGCTGGGCAGCATTGACGGCCGGTTCGACGCCGGCAACCAGTTGTCGGTCAACGGCAGCAACTGGACTCTGGACCCGGGCAGCACCAACGACTTCACGCTTCAGAACGACGAGCTGCGCATGGCCAGCGTCGGCGGCCTCACTCGCGATACCTTCAGTCTGCAACTTACCGAGTCGGCCGGGGCGACTCTGGGCCGGGTTGTCGTGGCCCTGGATGGCACATATCTCAGCCTGCACCTGACGCAACTGGGCACCGATGCCGGTATCAGCGTCAGCAACGCCGATGCCACCGAGACTCAGGTCAACGCCATCGGCTTCGACGGCATCAGCGGCAACCTGACCGAAATTGCCATCGATGGTTCGCTGGTCAGCCTGGGCGGCGCCTCAAACGCCAATGGCGGCAACATTGTCGACGTGGACGACCTGACAATCTCCGGCACCCTCGGCACCGCAAACATCAGCGGCGGAGTCAGTGGCACTTGGCAATCCACCGCCGCCTCATTGGGCGAGATGACCTTTGGCGGCACCGTCAGCGGAACCATAACTGCCCAGCAGAACATCGGCTCGTTGACGGCTGCGGCCCTGGCACCCGGGGCTGTCGTGCAGACCATCAGCGGTGACATCGGCAGCATCAGCACCACCAGCGGAGCCATGGCCGGCACCATTGTGGCCGCCGACGAAATCGGTAGGCTGAATGCCGCCGGAGCGTTGACGGCCGTGGTCACTGGTTATGTCGATTCCGCGGGCAACATCGATGCCCTGGGGCAGACGCCGGGACGTTTCAGCTTCAGCAGCGCCCACGGCAGCAACGGGGTGACGGTTACCGCCGGCCGGGCCGAAGTGCGGCTGAACGATCCGACGGACACCGACGCCACCTTCATGCCGGTCGATTTTGATGTCCGGGGCGCTTCGTCGGGCTCGGCCCTGGCAATAGACGGCAGCATCGACACCATTGTCTGGACCAGCCACGCCGGCGGCCTGACCATGGGCGGCGACCTGTGGCACGGCCAGGTGGGCGGCGATCTGTCGGGCACAACTGTTGTGGGAGGACGAATTGAAAAGCTGGAGGTGGCCGGAAGCGCCAGCGGCACACTAAGCGCCGGCCGCATCAGCAACCTGCGCATTGGCGGCAACAGCGAAGGAACCATCACCACCGCCGCCTATCAGCCCATCGATACGCTCTACGTTGGCGGGGCCATCAGCGGCCGTGTGCTGGCCGGCGGCAGTACCGACACCCGCGGCAGCATGACCAGCATCACCGCCAGTGGGGGCGTCAGCGGATTGGTGCAGGGCAACTTCAACAGTACCGGCAGGCTTCTGTACAATGGCGTCACTTATACCATTCAGCCCAACTTCCCCTTCCGTATTGATAGCGGCGGCCTGCAACCGGAATTCACCAGCATGGAGCAGGCCTATCGGCCACCAAGCGGCACAGACAGTACGGGCATGACCCTGGGCGCAGCACCAGTTGCGGCCTTGAATGATGCGGCTGCCCGGGCCGATCAACTGGCGGGCGCTGCCGCGGGCACGGCCCGTCGGGCATCCGGTGCGGCAAGTTCCAGCCCTGGGGGCGGTTACCATGGCAGGTTGTGGACCGTCGATATGAGCCGCGGAGGCGGATCGGCCGACCCCTCAATCGACCCTGCCCGCCAGGCGGCCTACGGCGATGTTTCGCCCTGGCTCATCCCGCTCGAAGACTACCGCATGCACAGTCGCGGCCAGGGCCTGACCGATGGCGGCGACGCCCCCGGCATGGCCGACGACCAGTCGCCGGCCGAAAGCGAGGAGTCGTGGCGGCTGCAGGATCTGCTGGAAGAGACCGCCCGCGACAGCCAGACCACCGGCAGTGGCCCGCTCTCGGCCACAGTTGACCGGTTGATGATGGGACTCAAACTGGGGGCGGAGCGCCTGCTGGCCTCAATGGGCCTGACAACCGGGCCTGAGGAAGTTGCCCAGGAACCTGCCGAAACCGCCGACAGTGAAAACCAGTAAACTTTTCGGTCTTTTATCGCACTGCGCCCCCGGGCGGAACCCCGCATTTCATTTATCCCTGCGAAGGTCTCTTGACACCGACTTCCAAAATATTCTATACTGCGGGTTCTTTGACCAGGGGACGTGGGCCACATGTGTGCTCACCGTGGTTCGAATAGCAAGTAACTATCATGCAGAAGGAGTCCAGTCATGGCAGTCAAAGTCGGTATTAACGGATTTGGTCGCATTGGCCGCAACACTTTCCGGGCCATTCAGAAATACGCCAAGGGCGAGGTCGAGGTCGTCGGCATTAACGATCTGGCTCCGGCCAAGAGCCTGGCCACGCTGCTGAAGTACGACAGCGTTTACGGCCGTTACGAAGGCGAAGTGGCTGCCGATGGCAACAACATGGTTGTCGATGGCAAGACCATCCCGGTCAGCAGCGAAAAGGACCCGGCTCAGTTGCCGTGGGCCAAGCTGGGCGCCGAAGTGGTTCTGGACTGCACCGGCGTTTTCCGCGACCGCGAAAAGCTGCAGAAGCACATTGACGCCGGCGCCAAGAAGGTCATCCTCAGCGCCCCGGCCAAGGGCGAGCTCGACGCCACCGTGGTCATGGGCGTCAACGACAGCATTCTGACCAAGGACCACAAGATCGTCAGCAACGCCTCCTGCACCACCAACTGCCTGGCCCCGGTGGCCAAGGTTCTGCACGAGAACTTCAAGATCAAGCGCGGCATGATGGTCACCGTGCATGCCTACACCAACGACCAGGTCATGCTGGACCTGATCCACAGCGACCTCCGCCGCGCCCGCGCCGCAGCCCTGAACATCATCCCCACCACCACCGGTGCCGCCGTTGCCGTCGGCCTGGTTCTGCCGGAGCTGAAGGGCAAGCTGGACGGCTATTCGCTGCGCGTCCCGACCCCGGTCGGAAGCTGCGTCGACCTGACCGTCGAGTTCGAGAAGGAAGCCTCCGCCGAAGAAATCAACGCGGCCATCAAGAAGGCCAGCGAAGGCGAGCTGAAGGGCATCCTGGGTTACACCGAAGACCCGATCGTCTCCAGCGACATTGTCGCCGACAGCCGCTCCAGCATCTTCGACAGCCAGTGCACCATGGTCATGGGCAACATGGCCAAGATCGTCACCTGGTACGACAACGAGTGGGGCTTCTCCTGCCGCATGGTCGACCTGATGAAGAAGCTGGCCAGCCTCTAAGTAAGGCGGAGCTGCTTTTGGAGTAACAATCCCACCGCGAAAGTGACACGGTAAGACGTGGACGCTTTCGCGGTGATTTGTTATCATAAGCTACGCAAGTAAGCAGCCCTCCGGCGGCCCGGCGGGCGGAAGACTCAACCGGCAACTGATTATCCAGGGGAGCAACACAAATGGCCAAGAAAACCATCGATCAGCTTCAGATGAAAGGCAAACGCGTCCTGATGCGCGTGGACTTCAACGTGCCGCTCGACGAAAACCAGAAAGTCACCAACGATCAGCGCATCCAGAAGGCCCTGCCCACCATACAGGCCGCCGTGAAGGCTGGCGGCAAGGTCATCCTGATGAGCCACCTGGGCAGGCCCAAGGGCCAGAGGTCCGACAATGAATCGTTGCGGCCGGCGGCCGAGAGACTGGGCGAACTGCTGGGCACCAAGGTCCAGCTTGCTCCCGATTGCATCGGCGACGAAGTGCAGCAGATGGTCTCGAACATGAAGGACGGACAGGTCATCATGCTCGAAAACCTGCGATTCCACAAAGACGAAGAAAAGAACGAGCAGGGCTTCTCGCAGCAACTGGCCGACCTGGCCGACGTCTACGTCAACGACGCCTTCGGCACCAGTCATCGCAAGCATGCCAGCATGTACGGTGTGCCGGCCCTGCTGCCAAAGGGCACGCGGGCCATCGGCTACCTGGTGCAGAAAGAGCTGAAATTCCTCGGCGAGACCATGGAAAATCCCGAGCGTCCCTTCGTGGCCATCCTCGGCGGCGCCAAGGTCAGCGACAAAATCGGCGTTATCGAGAACCTGATGAAGAAGGTCGACGTGCTGCTCATCGGCGGCGCCATGAGCTACACCTTCATGCGGGCTCGCAACGAGTCGACCGGCAAAAGCAAGGTTGAGGAGATCAAGGAGAACAAGGACGGCTCCAAGACCGACGTCATCGCCCTGGCCCGCGACCTGCTGGAAAAGCTGAAGTCGGCCCGGGCCGAACTGCTGCTGCCGGTCGATCACCTCTGCGTGCAGGAGTTTGACGCCTCCGCCCCGACCGAGGTGCAGGATAAGCAGATCAAGGACGGCTGGATGGGCGTCGACATCGGCCCCAAAACCATCGACCTCTACAATCAGAAGCTCGCCAACGCCAAAACGGTCGTCTGGAACGGACCCATGGGCGTCTTCGAGAAGGAACCCTGGGCCAATGGCACCAAGGCCATCTGCCAGAGTCTGGCCGATTTGAAGGACGCCACCACGGTCATCGGCGGTGGCGACAGTGCCGCCGCGGTGGAAGAGTTCGGCTTCCAGGATCAAATGACTCACATCAGCACCGGCGGCGGAGCCAGCCTCGAATTCCTCGAAGGCCGGCCCTTCGACTGCCTGGAAGTAATTGACGAGGCCTGAGCAGGCGAAACCTCAAGTCCGGAAAAACAGTTTATCGCACGCGGCGGGCCTGGTCCCGCCGTGTGTTTATGTTGAGCGAGGAAACAGCATGTCAGCTCGAAAAATTCGCAATCTGCCTCCCCTGGCCATCGCCCCCAGCATTCTGGCCAGCGACCTCGGCCACCTGGCCGACGAAATCGCCCGCGTGGAAGAAGCCGGGGCCGACGTTATCCACGTCGATGTCATGGACGGCCATTTTGTGCCCAACCTGACCTTCGGTCCAGCCATTGTCGAGGCCGTGCGGCGAGCGACCGACCTTTATGTCGACGTGCACCTTATGCTCGACAATCCGGCCGATTACGTTGAGCCCTTCGCCAAAGCCGGGGCCGACCTCATCAGTTTCCATGCCGAGGTCATCCCGCAGCCGCGCCCGCTCATCGACCGCATTCACGCCCTTGGCTGCGAGGCCGGCATTGTAGTCAACCCCGACGCCCCGGCCGATTTGCTGCGCCCTGTGGTCAACGAGGTCGAACTGGTGCTCATAATGAGCGTCTACGCCGGCTTTGGCGGTCAGGCCTTCATGCCCGAAGTGCTGCCCAAGGTGCGTAGCGTTCGCCAGTGGATCAGCGGCAGCACGCGCCTGGAGATCGACGGCGGCATAAATCCCGAGACAGCCGTAGAGGCCGTCAAGGCCGGGGCCGATATTCTGGTAGCCGGCACCAGCGTTTTCCGGGCACCGGATTGCCGAGCGGCCATAGAAGCTCTCAGATCAGCCGGCAGTTGACGGTATATTCTTCCAATTCCGCCGCACAAATCGTTATAATAGCTGCCAGTTTCGACAGTATGCTCGCTGCGGGCGGAGTGGGGGCCGGGCCGCGACGTTCTTTGGAGCAGTACAATGGCCAATAAGATTCAGCAGAGACCAGCGACACACGAAAAGCGGGTTCCGGAAGGGCTCTGGCTGCGCTGCCCGGAATGCGAAAACATGATTTACCGCAAGCAGGTCGAGGACAGCTTCGGTTTGTGCCCGGATTGTGGCAATCATTTCCGCCTCTCGGCACGCCGACGCGTAGAGCAACTGGCCGATCCGGGCTCGTTCGAGGAGTTCCTGGCCGATATATCGTCCAGCGACCCCCTGAAGTTCACCGACCGCAAGCCCTACGCCGAGCGACTGGCCGCCGAGCAGAAAAAGACCGGGGCGCTCGATGCCGCGGTTGTCGGCCGGGCCTTTATCCGCGGCCGGGCGGTCATCCTCGGGGCTCTCGATCCGGAGTTCATCATGGGCTCCATGGGCTCGGTGGTGGGCGAAAAAATTACCTCAGCCATCGAAAAGGCCGCCGAAACCGGTTTGCCGCTGGTCATCGTCTCCACCAGTGGCGGGGCCCGCATGATGGAAGGCATTGTCAGCCTCATGCAGATGGCCAAGACAAGTGCCGCCCTGGCCCGGCTCGATGACAAGAAGGGGCTCTTCATCAGCGTGCTGGTCAACCCCTGCACGGCCGGTGTGGCGGCCAGCTTCGCTTTTCTCGGCGATTTTATCATCGCCGAGCCCAAGGCCCTGATCGGCTTCGCAGGCCCGCGGGTTATCTTCCAGACCATGAAGCGCGAACTGCCGGAGGGTTTCCAGACGTCGGAATTCCTGATGGAGCACGGTTTTGTCGATATGATCGTGCGCCGCCAGGACTTGCGCAGCGAAATCGCCTCCATTATCGACTATTGCGGCAAGTAAGTCAGCCAGCGAACCGACTGTGCCACCGCCGGGTTATAATCGGCCCAGGCGGTCGCTTGGGGTATTTGGGTGGCAGGCGCTGATTTGTCTCACTTCACCTGAAACAAATAATTGGGGAGCTGTGGCCATGGAACGAGCACAGGAACGTAGCGATAAGCTGGAGCGCGTGCGTCAATATATGAAGGATGCCGGGATCGACGTAATATTTCTGACCACTCGGGCCAACTTTTCCTGGCTGACGGCCGGCAGCCTCAACCATGTCAACACAGCCATGACCGAAGGCGTGACCACGCTTGCAGTTACGGCCGACAAGCTCTACCTGCTGGCCAACAGCATTGAGGCCCCGCGAATGCTGGCCGAGGAGCTTGATGCCGCCGATGTCGAACTGCTTGGCTTCCCCTGGCACGACGATGCGGCCCGTAAGGCGGCCGTCATGCAGCTGGTTGGCACGGGCAGCGCTGCCAGCGATGCCGAACTCTATGGCCTGCCAAAGCTTGGGGCCGATTTTGCCGCTCTGCGTTACAGCCTGTCGGCCGGCGAAATCCGCCGCTATCGCAAGCTGGGTCACGAGGTGTCCGAGATTCTGGAAGCCGTCGGCAAGACCATCAGGGCAGGGCAGAGCGAGCGCGAAGTCGAAGCCATGATGGCCGAGCGGGCCCTGCGGGCCGGCATGCGGCCATTTGTCCGCCTGGTTGCCGCCGATGAGCGGATTCTGCGCTTCCGCCACCCCATAACCACCGATAAGAAGATCGACAAGCGGGTCATGTACGTCATCTGTGCCGAGCGCGGAGGCCTGATTGTGGCCGCCACCCGCCTGGTGAATTTTGTGCCGCTGTCGGACGAGCTTCGCCGCAAGCACCAGACAGTCTGCAATGTTGATGGAGCAATGATTCTTGCGACCATGCCGGGCGTTGCGGTGGGCGACGTATTGCGTGCTGGCATAGAGGCTTACGAGCGCGAGGGCTTCGCCGACGAGTGGCAGCTCCATCACCAGGGCGGGCCCACGGGCTATGCCGGACGCGAATTCCTGGCCACCCCCGGCGAAGGCCGCAAAGTGCAGGTCAATCAGCCCTTCGCCTGGAACCCGAGCATCACCGGCACCAAGAGCGAAGACACCATCCTGGCCACGCCCGAGGGACCCGTGCTGATCAGCAAGCCAATCGATTGGCCGCAGCTAGAGGTAACCATCGGCGGCCGCACCATTCACCGGGCCGACATCCTGGTGCGCTGAGCTTCTCCCCGCCGTCCCGGCTCAAGTGCTGTGCGGGCAATAGTTTGCGGCAGTCTGGTACATTGCGTCGATGTTTTCCAGCGGCGTGTCCACCTGCAGGTAGGTGTGGCCCGGGCCGATGATGTATCCGCTGTCGGCGCCCATTATGTCGATCATCCGCCTGACTTCGTCGATAACACCCTGCCGCGGTCCGGGCATGACCTGCTGCAGGTCGATTCCGCCATAAAAACAGATGTCGCGGCCGAAGTCGCGCTTCAGAGCCATCGGCTCCATGCCCTCGGCCCGAATCTGCAGTGGCTCCAGCACATCCACCCCGGCCTCGATGATCATCGGCAGCAGCGGCCGCACCGCTCCGCAGCAATGCAGCAGCAATTTCTTACCGGCAGCGTGAACGCGGTCGGCGGTCTGTCGCAGATAGGGCACGACCAGCCGCTTGAAATCCGCCGGGCTGAAGAGCGGGCCCTGCTGCGAGCAATAGTCATCGGCGATATAAACCAGGTCGACCCCCTGACTGTTGGCCAGCAGTTGGTCCAGCAGCAGCAGGCATCGCTCGGCAATGGTGCCGATCAGCTTCTCGGCGTATGCCGGCCGCAGGCCGAAGTCGAGCATCAGATTTTCCATGCCGCGAATGTAGGTGGCCAGGAAAAAGGCGCCCCAGGTGCTGTGGCCGATTATCGCCCTCTTGGCCTCGGCGGCCGCCTCCTGCGGGACGTGGTCGAAGGTCAGGGCCGAGCCGTCCGGCCAGGGGTGAGCGTCGATGTCGGTCAGCTCGTCTTTGCCGGCCAGCGGGCTGTAGCAGAGCTCGGGATATTTGCCCGCCCCATAATCAACTTCGCGCGTCTGGTAGCCCCAGAGGCTGCCGCCGGCCTCCGGTGGACGCTTGCCGCCAATGAACCAGGTATCCACCTTCAGATGATCGAACAAAGCCTGCTTGTTGCCGCCAGTGCCGTACCGTTCGTGCAGGGCCACATATAATTCCGGCTGAGCATCGAAAGTAATCGGCGTGCGGTCGGCAACTGTGTGATTCACCGCCGCCATGACGCGGCTCTTGCTGGTGTGCATCGGGAAAGTCTCCGTGGGGTGTCAACCGTCTTTGGCGGTCTCTGGCAGTACGATTTCAGGAAGGTTTGCGGGCTGTGATCAGGTGAGTATCCATGCCCGGCGGCATGGGCTCATCTTGCAGATCAACAAAGCCGGCTGCCGCCACCATGGAGCGCAGTTCATCCACCGACCAGGCCCCCACCATTATGGCGAAAAGGGCGGCCGACAGCGGACCGGTGCGCTCGCGATTCAGCAGAAAGTCCTGAATCACCAGCCTGCCGCCCGGGGCCATGGCCCGGAAGGCCTTGCCCAGCTTCATGGCCGTGTCGCTTTCGCCTCCGTGCAGCACATTCGAAAGCAGCAGGGCGTCGTTGTCATGGCCGAAGTTGTCCTGGTTCCAGTCGCAGGGCCGCGTGCTTACGCGATCCTGCTTGCCCAGGCGGCTGATGGTCTCGTGGGCGATTTCCAGAGTTTGCGGCAAATCCATAACCACCGCCTGCAGCTGCGGATAGCGCTCGCAAAGAGCCATGGCGAAGCCGCCGGGTCCTCCGCCGACATCGGCCAGAGTGCGACAACCCGACAGGTCCACCCTTTCGGCCAGGGCTGCACCGCGCCCGCCGATGGCAATGTTCTGCATGGCCATGATCCAGGCCCGATGGTCCATCCGCGGCGGCTGAGCATCGGCCGAAAACACCCTGGCCCCGGGCCGGCCGCGCAGCACGTCTTCCAGCGAATCCCAGATGCCGCCCATGTTGCCGCTATGGGTGAGAATGTCGCCCTGGTAGAAGTGCGAGGCAGGGTCCAGCAGAGCCTGCCCGCGCGGCGACAACTGCCACTGGTCCTCGGCCCGCTGACCCGAAACCGGGATCCGGCTGGCCAGATCCATGGCCGCCAGCACCACCAGCAGTTGCTCGGTGCGTTGCGGGTCGAGGCTGAGCAATTCAGCCAGATCGACCACCCGATGCCCCTTCTGGTCACCGGTGGCAGGCCTGGCAAGTGCGGCCGCAAGATGCACACGAACGGCCGCCTGCACTGCCCTGGCCGCCCGCCAGCTGGTGGTCAGAGCGTTAAGCTCAACAGCCCAGCGGACTTCGGTCGAATCGCTCTGAAAGTGCATGATCAGCTCCCGGACGGAATATCAACCCAGCCATTCTGCCGATGCGACTTATAAATCCCAAGCACCACGTCAACAGTGTGCCGGGCCGACTCGGCAGTGACGAACGGTGCTCGCTGTTCGCGGATAGCGTCCACGAAGTCGGCAATCTGCGACGGGTGGCTTGCCCCGTAATAGCTCTTTCCAGCATCAATCAGCTTGCTCTCCTGGCAGGCCAGGAACTGGCCGTTTACCTGACTGGCGAGGTCATTATCCTTGAACTCCAGCTTCATGCTTTGCCCGTGCCGCAACTCTATGGAGCCCTCGCTGCCGTGCACGCTCAGTGTCGGTTCCCAGTTGATATGGCTGGAGCAGGTGGCCTCGATGGTGCCCAGGGCCCCCGAGCGATAACGCACCGCCGCCACGGCCGTGTCCTCGGTTTCCATAACCTCCTGGTGCGTCAGGTTGGCAAAGGTGCCGCCAACGGCCGCCGCCCCGCCCATTACCCAGAGTATCGAGTCGATAAAGTGGATGGCCTGGTTTATCAGCACGGCCCCGCCTTCCAAGTCCCAGGTGCCACGCCACTTGTCGGCCCGGTAATAATCATTGGTTCGCAGGCAGCGAATCTGCACGCCGGCGGTAAGAATGCGTCCAAGGCGCCCCTCGTCCACAAGTTGCTTCAGGCACTGAATGCTGCGGTCGAAGCGGTGTTGAAACACTCCGGCAAAGGCCAGGTCGGGCGCTTTGCGATGAGCCTCCATCATGGCGTCGAGGCCTTCGGTATTGCTGCTGAGGGCCTTCTCGCAGATGACATGCTTGCCGGCCGCCAGGGCGTCGCCGGCAATGGCGGCATGGCTGGCGTGGTCGGTGCAGATGCTGACGGCCTCCAACTGCGGATCGTCCAGCAGGCGACGATAATCGGTGGCAATATTCGCGATCGCGTATTTTTCGGCCAGTTTGCCGGCCTTGGGCTCGATCAGGTCGCAGGCCCAACTGACCTCCACATTCTCCAGTCGCTGGTAGCTTTCGACATGGGCCGGGGCGATGACCCCACAGCCGATGATGCCGACACTTATCTTGCGAGACATAACTAGTTGCTCCTGAGGGCTTTATCTATTGTAAGAAGTCCGCCGCACAGCCGCCCCCGGCCGTGCCTCGTCTTGTGCAGCGCGGCGATTGCCGCACTTCTTAGAGTGCTAGAAGCTCTTGCTCAGGTCCATGTCGACCTGCTTGCCGCCACCCTTTTTGTAGGTGCTGGCCTTGATGCGCTGCTGAAGCTGATCCAGGAAAGCCTGCTCGTCTATCGGCAGGTCGACCCAGTCGTTGGTCCAGGTCGAAAGCAGCATGGCATTTGAAAGCGACAGTCCCTTGATGCCCTCCTCGCCGGGCGCCAGCAGCGGACTGCCCTTGAGAATGGCCTGGACGAAATTGCGGGTTATGCCGGCGTGGCCATCGGCCTTGCCGCGAACTGGTACGTCCACCGTCCAGCACTCGGGGGCCCCGAAGCCGCCGGTGAATTCGCGGTTGAACTGGCTGGTCGGCACGCGGTTGCGCCAGAACTTCAGGCTGTCGCCCTCGACCACAATTTTGCCTCGGTCGCCTGCTACCTCAAAGCGGTTGGTGCCCGGAGCTTCGCCCGTGGTGGTGATGAACAGGCCGGTGGCCCCGTTCTCGTACTCGACATAAGCTGTCACGTCGTCTTCCACTTCGATTTCGTGGTACTTGCCGAAGGAACAGAAGGCCCTGACGCGCTTGGGCATGCCGCAAGTCCACTGCCACAGGTCCAGGTTGTGCGGGCACTGGTTGATGAGCACGCCGCCACCTTCGCCGGCCCAGGTGGCCCGCCATCCGCCAGAGTTGTAATAGCTCTGGCTGCGGAACCAGTTGGTGATGAGCCAGTTTGTGCGCCTGATTTCGCCAAGCTCGCCGCCCTGGATCAGTTCGCGCAGCTTCTGGAAGACCGGCGTGGTGCGCTGCTGGAACATGATGCCGAAGATGCGGTCGCTCTTCTGGGCGGCCTCGTTCATCTCGCGGACCTGCCGGGTGTAGACGCCGGCCGGCTTTTCGGTCAGGGCGTGCCAGCCGCGTTCCAGGGCCCGGATTACCAGCGGCGGATGATCGTAGTGGGGCGTGGCCACCAGCACCGCATCGACCGGAGCATCGGCAAAAAAGGCTTCGTTGGAGTCGAACAATTTGATTCCGTCGCCATAGCTTTCGCCGGCAAACTTGAGGCGGGCCGGATCGATGTCGCAGATTGCCGTCAGTTCCGCTCCGGGTATCTCGCCGCGAGTCAGGTAGTTAGCGTGCCCGGTGCCCATGACGCCAAGGCCGATGATGCCGATTCTCACTTTTTCCATCAGGTTGCCAGCTCCTCTTTTTTCCGCTCAATAAGTTACCAGTTAATCAGCTTCGTTGGCGGCAGGTGCCGCACAATGTGCAGTTGCCACGTCAAGCATACGACAATAAGCAGCTTGGGCCGATTTTCAAGCAAAATGCGCCTCTCACAGTGACCATACAAGGTTACAATAGGCTGACGACCGGCCGCCGGGGCCGGCAGGCGGGCAGCAGACGAAAATTCTGGAACATCAAGAGGAGGCTGTCGGATGGAGCGAACTGATCATGTCATCATGGGCGTGCATATTACCGATCGCGTACGTCATGTGCCGCAAGTGCAGAGTGTGCTGACCGAATTCGGCTGCTACATCAAGATGAGGCTCGGCCTGCACGAGGCCCAGTCCACCAATTGTTCGCCAAATGGCCTCCTGCTGCTTGAGCTGCTGAGCAACGATGAGCAGACGGCCGAACTGGCCGAGCGGCTGACGAGCATTGAAGGCATCGAGGTGCAGACGATCACCTTCAAGCATTAGTTTTTCGCGCTTATGATTTTATTGGTGTTGGTCAAGCACCCACAAACAACGACGTTTGTGGGTGGCACCCGCCCACTTTCTGGCAACCCGCCCCGGGCATGAGCAGGCAGTGGAGGCGTTTGCGCCTGCAGCAGTCTGCTTCTGCCCTGGGCTACTTTACTTCCAGTACAATTCTGCTTGCCGGGCCGGCCACGCCGAAACGGTTAACCGCCCGCATCTCCAGCGAATTCGTGCCCGGCCGAAGGGCCCACTGGTTGAGTTCGCCATCGACCCACTCTCCACCATCGAGCCGATAGCGCCAGGTGAGGAAGTTCGGCGTCAGCGTCTCGGCCTTAACCTGCATGGTCAGGGCTTCGGCGCCGGCCTCACCAGGTCCCTCGCCGCCGGAAGCCTTACTGATCGATGTCGCAGGCGTTACGGTCAGGGCCGCCTGCTGCATTGGGAAGTAAGGATCGACAGCCGGGTCTTCCGGGTTATCGCGCTTGTGCCAGGCGACGCCTTCGGTCAGTTTGTCGCGAACGATGAACATTTTGGCGTAATCCAATCCGGCGTCCATCAGGTTGTTGTTGGGTATGTAGCCGAGGAAGGCGTACTTATCCATGGTGCGGGTTCCCAGGGCAAGCTCGCCAAAGCCGGGATGTACGGCCAGCACCAATGGCATATCCTTGCGGGTCACCTTTTTGCGCTCGGCACCCAGTACGAAGGTCAGGCTCTTGCCCTCGTCGGCAAACCATTCGCGGCGGATTTCCCAGGCCGACAGCGGCGTGCCGTCCTTCTCCACGTACATGGCGTAAGTCGGGTCGAACATGATCCACTTGCGATGCTGGTTGCTCCAGATTTCGGTGATGGCATGCTCGGTCGATCCGCCGCCGGGAGCGGTCAGGTGGTTGCCCAGCCGGAGGGCCAGCGGCCGGTTGATCCACCCCATGCTGGCCGAGGCGCTGACCAGCACGTCGGCATAGTGGGAGCAATAAAAGGTGTGGCCCTGGTCGATGGCCTCCAGAATATCCAGCGCACCGCGGGCCTGGCTGCTGGGGCGGCCGAACTTCTTGAAGCGGCGATAGGCCCAGTCCAGCAGCAGCACCTGGCGGTCGAACTCGTCCTTGCCCTCGGCCACCACCTCGTCAAGCTTCTCCTGCTTGCGCAGCAGCGACAGCTTCGGGTTTTCGTAGCTGTCGAAGGTGAATCGCCGACTGTACTTGCTGTCCACCAGTGGAACGATGTCAACTTCCTTCACGCTGACCTGCCGTTCGCCAATGGTCACGCTCTGGCCGGCCTCCATCTGGCTGATGACGGGCTCCGCCGTCTGGGCATCCGGCGCATCGGCCTGTTCCGGAGCGGATTCTGCGCCAAGGGCGGCGGGGGCGGCAGATGGCTCTGGCTTCTCGGCGGCCGAAGAGGGGCTCACCGGCAAAGCAATAACAGCGACTGCGACAACAATCGTGGCAAACGGCAGCAGTGAAGGAGTGCGCGACATGGCTCGTTCCTCGAAAAGATTTGATAATGATGCGCCGATGGCCGCAGGCGCCATGGCGGCACGTGGCAAATCTTCTGCCGCTATTAAATCATCCGCCAGGGTTGCGGGTATCGCATAAAAGCGCCTGCTGGTAAATTGTGCCGGCGCCAATGGCGACTCGACGGGGGGGCGATTGGCCGGTTTCGCTCATATTTTTCCGCGCCACAGATTGCCCGCGGCGTCTATACTTATGTGTCGCTCTTCTCTTGGAGAACCACAAAGGCAATGACCTTTGAATCGTGGATTCCGCTGGCCCTTATTCCGCTGGCCGTGGCGGGCGTAATTCTGCTCGTGCGGCGCAAGGCATGGTTCGCCCGGCGCAAGCTGATGGTGGGCACTGCGTTTGCGTTAGTCGCGGCCCTGCTTCTGGCGGCTCTTGCCCAGCCCAAGGTGGACCAGTGGCGGCAGAGGCGCCCGGCCCGCATCATCCTTCTTGCCGATGCCTCGGCCAGTATGGCGCATGCCCAGCCTTGGCGGCAGGTTGGTGCCTGGATGCAAAACACTCTGGCCGACGAGACCGAACTGACGGTGCTGCCCTTTGCCGGACGACCTGCTGACAGGACAATCGGCGGCAGAAATTTGCTGTCGGCGGAGGCCAGCGGCGGCAGCGAAAATGGCCGTGGCGCGGGCGGTCAGCCATTTGACCCGGCCGACATCAATCCTCTCGATTCGAACCTCGAACAGGCCTTGCGGACGGCGGCCGTGCTGGCCGGTGGCGGCGATTCGCGCAACAAAATCATCGTCTACAGTGACGGCCTGTGGATCTCGGGCGACGCTCGGGCCGCCCTTGAGGCGGTACGGCGGCAGGGCATTACGGTCGGGGCCTTGCCGGCCGTCAAGCGTCAAATGGCAAACGCCCGCCTGGTAGATGTTGCTGCCCCACAACGGGTTGAAGCCGGCGGTACGGTTCCGGTGCGGGTTGTGGTGCAGGCCGATAGTGAGCTGCCGGTGGATGTGGTGCTGAGCGTGCAGGGCAATCGCGGTTCTGCGACGCCGGCGGCAGGCGGGATCGAGGGGGCAGCGGCGGCGGGGGGCGAAATTCGCCGGACTGTGACACTTGCCGGCAATCGGTCGCAGCGAGTGGACTTCGACCTGCCGGCGGGGCAGGCCGGGCTGATGACTGTGCGGGTGCGGGTGGAAATGGCCGGCGACGCGGTGAGCGGGGACAATCAGTGGCAGGTGCCCGTGCAGGTTGGCCAGGACAGGCCCTTGCTGGTGGTGGTGGGGGAGGCTGATGACTTGTTTGCCGGGCAACTGTTGCCGCAAATAGCGGGTGCGGGTCCGATTCGCCTCTTGCCGTCTTCGCAGTGGCCGTCGGTTCAGTCGGACCTGAACCGCTACCGGGCCGTGGTTCTGGCCAACGTTTCGGCTTACGAGTTGGGTGCGAGCGGCCAGGAGCGGCTTTCGACTTACGTTCGGCAGATGGGTGGCGGGCTGGCCGTGCTGGGCGGTGACTCAGCCTTTGGCCGTGGGCGGTACTTCGGTCGGCTGATCGACGATTTGCTGCCGGTCAGCAGCCGGGCCGAGCATCGGCCGCCGGTGCGGCTGGCCCTGGTGCTGGATCGGTCGGCCAGTATGTCGGAGGCGGTGCAGGGGCGGGCCAAGCTGGAGGTGGCCAAGGATGCCGTGCTGGCCCTGGAAAAAGTCTTGCTGGACGATGATCGGCTCAGCCTGGTGGCCTTCAATCACGAGCCGCAGGTTGTTTTTCATGATGTCTCGCCGGCTGCGGATTGGAGCAGGGTGCGCGATGCCATGCTGCCGGTCGTGCCCCGCGGCGGCACTAACCTGTCGGCCGCTCTGATTGAGGCCATTGGATTGCTGCATGAGCAGGCATTGCCCGGAGCGAATGGAACGTCCGGCGACGCCGCCACTGATCGGCCTCGGAAGCACATAATTGTTGTCAGCGATGGCGAGTCGGACCCGTTTGATGCTCGGGCTTTGGCGGCCGAGGCTGCCGCCGGCGACATTACCATCAGCGTAATTGCTACCAGGCAGCAGCAGATTGAGCTGTTGACCGAGCTTGCCCAGCGCGGGGGCGGCTTTTATTACGAGGTGGCCGAGATGATCGGCCCGCTGATGCAGAACCGGCTGGCCCAGACCTTTATGGACGACTTGCCGCTGGAGGTGATGGTGACGCGGCCGGCCGCAGTGCGAATCTTCGGTCGCCGGCCGCTATGGCCCGATGAGTCCGAACGCAGTGCGCCGGATGATGTTCCGGCCTACATGCTTACGCAGGCCAAGCCGCGGGCCACCGTGCATGTCGCGGCCGGTGAGGAGGATCATCCGCTTCTGGCTTCGTGGCGCCTGGGGCTGGGGCGGGCCATGGCCGTGACTGTTCCGGTCGACAGGCCCGAGGCCGTTAGCTGGCTGGCATCGGCTGAGGTGGCTGCCGCCTTACGGCGCGGCTTGCACTGGCTGTCGAGCGAGGCTGGCTTGCACGATGACTTCAGCGCCACAGTCGTGGTTGAGGGCGGCATTCTGCGAGTTGAGGTGGAGTCGCGCCGCCTGTCGGACGAGCCCGAAGTGTTGCCCGAGGTGGCACTGGTGCTCCAGCCTCTCGACCGGAACATGACGGACGCGGGGGAGGGAGTCGTTCGCCTGCCGCTGGATGTGAGCGGGCCGGGGCGCTGGCAGTTGACTGCACCCCTGTCGGGCGAAAGCTACAGCTATGCCCTGCAGGCTTCCGTTGCTGAAGGCGAGCAGGCTCTGATTGCTTCGGGCGTGCTGAGTGCTGGTATTGCGGCTGAATTTCGCCGGTCAGGCATTGACGAGGGGGCACTTGCTGCCATTGCCGACATTGGCGGCGGAGCGTTGCTGCGGTCGCCAGACGATGTGGCGGAGATAACTCTGCCGGGGCCGGAAGGCAGGCCGCTGTGGCCGCTGCTGCTGGCGGTGGCGGCCCTGGTGATGCTGGGCCAGGTTGCCTACGATGTTGCCGGTCGCAGGCGGTAAAAGGGGGGGCGCTTATCAGCGTCCGCCGCCGTAGCGCTCGCGGCGTTCCATCTCGCGGAATCGTTCCATCGGAGCACCGGGGTAGTCGAATCGGCCTTCAGCTTCGCCGGCTTTTGCGGCAGCGCTGGCCAGGTCGTCCAGGCGCTTCTCGACCACCACGCCAAAGTAATCGACACGGACGCCGATGAGCAGGGGGTCGGTCGGGTAATCGTACTTGAAGAGCAGCCAGGCGGCTTGGCTGCCGCTGATGGGCCGGCCATCGGCGTCGAGGGCGTAGTGGACTTCGCTGGGCTTGCCCAGTATGTCTTCCAGGTCGCGCTGCAGCATGCCAATCTGCACCTTATCTTCAAAGTCGGAGCGCACTGTGTCGGACGATGTCCAGGGGCCCGACATCCAGCATCCGGCCGAGGAGAGCACCAGCAGGGTCAGAACGATAAGTAGTGTCTTTTTCATGTCGGATAGTTCCTGTCAATAAACCGGGCTCTGCTCGTATGGGCGAAAAAAGGCCCCGGTTGAAGCTAGTGATCAATTCGGATGACGCGCTCGGCGAAGAGCATTTTGCCCGAACCGTCAGGCACATAATAGGTTACCTGCACAATGGCCCGCTGGGCGTCAATACCACGGGCCAAGGCCAGCGGGAAGCGGAATGCCCGGTCGGTCTGATCCCAATACTTTTCAAGATCTTCCGCCGTCCTGACGCTGACGAACCAGTTGTTAACCTGCGGACCGCGGGGATTCTGGCTGCGAGGCACGTAGAGGAAGGTCTCCACGCGGAAATCGCCCAGAGTCTTGACGGCGTCGCCAAAGCGATCCTCGAGAATAACCCGCACGTCCAGGCCGTCGATGTTGCCATCGCCGCTGAAGTCGCGAAGGTCGGTAAAATACGAGATGTTCATGTCCACCGGGCGGAACAGCTCGCACCAGGTGGTGGCGGCAATAATGTCGGTTTCCTCCGCAGTATCGCCGGAAAGAGAGGCCAGCAGGCTGTCCAGCTTGTCCATAATCTGCCCGCGTTCGGGGCTTTCCGGCAAAAGCAGGGCCTGCTGCCGGGCCTCGGTGGCCAGGCTGAGGGCCTGCTTTTGCTGCGAGGATTGGCTGGGCGCACAGCCGGTTGCCGCAATGAACAAGGCGATTGAAATCAGGCATGGCAGCAGATGGCGCAAGGCTCGATGTCTCCACAATGATGAATAGAGCGGATTATAGACGCACGATTAATCGGCTGTCAATCATTTTGAAGCGGTGGCGGGGGCAGATAAATGCAGCAGGCGGCCGCATTTCGGGCCGTGACGGCCTGGGCGGCCGAAGTGCGCGGGCCCTGCGGCGCGGCCGGGGCGGCTGACGGACGGTCATTTGGCCATCCGTCTGCGCACCGTGCAGCATATAATAAGGTAAGGATGCAAACCATCGCGCAAGCAGAGGAGCTGCACCATGATCGGCAGAATAGCGATTGTTTTGAGTCTGGCAATTTTATGCCTCGACAGTATTGCCTGCCGCAACGAAGAAAGGCCCTCAGCCGATGCCCTCGACCTGGGGCCGGATGCTGCCGGAGCTACGGGAAAGCTGCAGAGTGAGGCCGCAGAGAATTCGGAGAATAATATGTCGGACCAATTGCCCGCCAATGACGAAAGCCCGCAGATGGCCGCCGATGTCGCTGCAAACGGGCAGGCGATTCCGCCGCTGCTGGATTTTGAGCTTAAGGATATTGAAGGAAAAGCGGTGTCGCTGAACGATTACCGGGGCAAGGTGATCATGCTGGTCAACGTGGCCAGCAAGTGCGGCCACACGCCCCAGTACCAGGCTCTGCAGGTGCTGCACGAAAAATATGCTGAGCGCGGGCTGGCGATCATAGGCATTCCGTGCAACGACTTCGGCGGACAGGAGCCGGGCAGCGAAGAAGAGATTCAGCAATTCTGCTCGGTCAACTACGGCGTTACCTTTCCTCTTATGAGCAAAGTGAGCATCAAGGGCGACCAGCAGCACCCGCTTTATGCCGCCCTGACCAGCAGAGAGCACAACGAGCATGACCCGGGGCCGGTTAAGTGGAATTTTGAGAAATTCCTGATTAGCCGCGACGGCAAACTTGCCGCCCGCTTCCGCAGCGCCGTCAAACCGCTGTCGCCCGAGGTCGTGGAAGCGATAGAGGCCGAATTGAATAAGCCGGCGGCGAAGTAAAGGCCATCGCATCGGCACCACAATACAGTCAAAACAATCGGGGCGGACGCCATGAGCGCCCGCCCCTTTTTTGATTCCACGCCTGTCACAGATTTCCACTGTCCCACCTGATTGTAATTTTCAGGCAATGCTTACTCGAATCGCTGGCGGCCCAGAAGTTCAACCGGCTGGCTGGTCGAATCCAGCGGCTGCAGAACAATTGAGTGGCGGAAGCGGCCGGCCGGCAGGCGGTATTGTGGCAAGGTCATGGGGCCGCAACTATGGCCGCCGAGGCCGCTCTGGCGATGGTCGAGGTTCAGCCATACCTGGTCGCGACGGGGGACCTCGTTGGTGTGAGTCGCCTTGGCCAGATCATACGCCGAGCAGCGGTGGGCGCTGAATTCCAGCGGCCCGTCGGCCACGGCCAGCAATCCGGCACCATTGGCGGCGCTGCGCACGGCCAGCCAGCGAACATCGACGCGGTTACCGTTTTCCTGCGGGTAAATGTACGGCACGTACAATTCGTCGACCGTGGCCCGGTATCGCCCGATGAAGGCCGATGCCTTGCGGTCGCAGTAATTCTCGTGCGGGCCGCGGCCAAGCCACTCCACCTGGTCGAGTGTGCCGGGCAGTTGCATAACCAGACCCACCCGCGGCAGTTCCGGCAGCCCGCGGTCGCAGCGGAGGTCAACATCCAGCCGCATCGCCCCGTTGCCGTAGAAGGTGTAGTCGTAGCGGCAATCGAAGCCAAGTTCAACGCCCTCGGCCTGAAGCCGGGTCTGCACTGCCAGGCGAGCTTCCTGCGGTCGCGTCTGGTAAACATCTATGGCCAGCACGCGCTGCTGGAGTCGGTCGAGCCCCACCGCCAGCCAGTCGTTCATCATGCAGACGGGCTTGCCGGGAATGCCATCGTTATCGGTCGGAGCGCGGTACAGGTTGACAATCGGCCCGGCCACAATAAGCTCAGCCCCGCCGGCCTGCCAGGAGGTAATGCGGCCCGATTGCTTGTCGAGCGTCAGGTGGGTGCCCTCGGTCAGCAGAACGCATTGATCGCCGCCATTCTTCACCCGCACGGCCGGTTGCTCGGGCACGCGGTTGACAACTGCCGCCGGCCCCTTGGCGGGCATGGCAAACTGTTCGGCGGCAACCTCGTGGCCGGCCTCGGCCCAGGGCGTCGCCTGCGGCAAAACGAATCGCAGAGTCAACTGGCAGATGGCGCCCGCCGGCAGTTCAACTTGCGGCAAATCCAGGGTCATCTCCTCGCTTTCGCCGGCGGCGGTCTTCAGTTGCGGCAACTCGCCCTCGGCGACCGCCTGCCCGTCGATTTCCAAACTCCAGCGGCCCTGCAGATGCTCCAGAGCGCTGAAGAAGTAGCGGTTTTCGATGCGCAGCCTGCCCGCCGGCAGGTCGAGCGGCTCAACGTGCACCGGCTGCAGAATCTTTTTGTATTCCCACATGGCCGGGTGCGGCGTGCGGTCGGGCCAGATCAGCCCGTTAATGCAGAAGTTGCGGTCGTTGACCTCGTCGCCGAAGTCGCCACCATAGGCCCAGAAGGGCCGACCCTGCTCGTCGTGCTTGAGCAGACCCTGGTCGATCCAGTCCCAGATGAAGCCGCCCTGCAGCCGCTTGTGAGAACGGATGGCGTCCCAGTATTCGCTCAGGTTGCCGGTTGAATTGCCCATGCTATGAGCGTACTCGCACATTATGACGGGCCGGTCGTCAACGCCGTCCTTGGCCAGTTCCAGTATGTCGCGACGCCAGGCGTCCGGGGCCTTGCCGGTTACGCTGGGGTACATGGGGCAGAGAATGTCGGTGATGTATCGCGAGGGCTTGGTCTGATGCATAGTTCCCTCGTAGTGCACCAGGCGACTGCCGTCGTACTCCTTGAACCATCCGTACATGGCGGCATGGTTTGGGCCGGCCCCGCTCTCGTTGCCCAGCGACCAGACGATGACGCAGGCGTGGTTTTTGTCTCGCTCCACCATGCGAGTGCCGCGCTCCATGAAGGCCGTGGTCCACAAGGTGTCGTGGGTCTGCAGGTTGTAGGTGGCGTGAGTCTCGAGGTTGGCCTCGTCGAAAACATAAAGCCCGTATTCGTCGCAGAGGTCCAGCCACTGCGGGTCGTTGGGGTAATGGCTTGTGCGCACGGCATTAATGTTGAACTGTTTCATCAGCCTGATTTCGCTGATCATGGCCTCGCGCGTCACGTGCTTGCCGGTGTGTTGGTCATGATCGTGCCGGTTCACGCCCTGCATCAGCACGGGCTGACCGTTCACCAGCATCTGGCCGTCGCGCAATTCGACCTGCCTGAAGCCTACGCGGCAGGAGGTTACATCGAGCAACTGTCCCGCGGTGTCCAGCAGCGAAATGGTTGCCGTGTAAAGGTGCGGATGCTCGGCCGACCAAGGTTGCACCTGGCCCACCTCCTGTTCGACCACGGCCTGCAGCGGCTGAGTCGGGGCGACCAGCAGTTCGGCCATCGCCGGTTCGGCCAGCACCGGCTGGCCGGAGGCATCGTACAGGCGGACCTCGACCCGCGAGCCACCCTTGAGCTCGCTCCGGGCGTAATCCCTCACCCGGGCGGTCACCTGCAGCTTGCCGGAGCGGTAATCGGCTTCAAGTCCGGCCACGGCAAAGACGTCGCGCAGGTGCGTCTTCGGCAGAGAGTAGAGGTAGACCTCGCGGTGGATGCCCGAGAGCCACCAATGGTCCTGATCTTCCAGGTAACTGCCATCGCTCCAGCGGTAGACGCGGGCGGTGACTGTGTTGCTGCCTTTGCGCAGGTAGGGCGTGAGGCGGAATTCGGCCGGCAGGCGGCTGTCCTGGCTGTAACCTACGGCCTGGCCGTTGACGTAGAGATGGAAGGCCGAATCAACGCCGCCGAAGTGGATGAAGACCTCGCGGCCGTCCCAGTCGGCAGGCACCTGGAACTCGCGCCGATAGACGCCGGTCGGGTTATCTTCCGGCGGCGGGGCTGGGTAATCGTCCAGCGGCCAGGGCATTTTGACGTTGGTGTAGATGGCCTTGCCATAGCCTTGGGTTTCCCAGTTGCCGGGCACCTGAATCTCGTCCCAGCCCGCAGTGTCGAAATCGTCGGCCTCGGCCCCGGCCGGCGAATCCTCGGGCCGAGGGGCAAAGTGGAACTTCCACGGTCCGCTGAGGCTGAGGACAAAGGGCGAATCATCGCGCACGGCCCGGCGGGCAGACTGTTCGTCACTGTAGCTGAAAAGGGTTGCCCGGGCAGGCTCGCGGTTTCGCTGCACGATGGTCGGATTTTCCCAGTCACGCCCACTGTAAGGCAATTCAACATTCATTTCGTCCTGCTCCAAACTTTATCGAACCAGAAACCCCGGAGCGGTCCATGCCGCCGGGGCATTATCACAATCTTAAGCGGCAGTGTCATCGCTGAGCACCGTGCCGCCGCCGCGGATCTTATTTCGCAGGGCGAGGAGGTCGATATCCCGCACGCCACGGCGCCGCTCTGCGGTCATGGCTCCGGCAATGCCGCAGGCCTCGCCCGCGGGCATGCAGACAACCATGACGCGGGCCGAACCCAGGGCGCGATGATCGGCCGAGAGGGCCCGCCCTGTCACCAACAGGCCATCGAGCCCGCGCGGCACAAAGCAGCGGTATGGGATTTCGTAAAAGGCTCCCTTCTCCAGAAACTCGTGGTCGAAGTCGCGCCCCTTTACGTCGTGCACGTCAATGGAGTTGCAGGCCGATACCACGCCGTCGGCAAAATGGCGGCCGCCGAGCACGTCATCGGCGCTCAGCAGATACTCGCCCCGAATGTGCCGAGTCTCGCGGATGCCAACCTGCACGCCGGTCCGCTCCAGGTAGCAGTTCTCGAACCCGGGAACGTGACGCTGCATGAATGATACCAGAGGGTCGACCTGTCGCCGGGCCTCGATTTCGGCCCGGGTCAGGTCGGTCCACTTTGTGCCGTCAATGTCGAGCACGTTGGTTGCGTTGATGAAGAATCGTCCGTCCGCGCCGTCTTCGCCCTGGCCCGGCTTTCGTCGTCGCGGCACCGCCCCCCAGGAGAATATCCGCTCGGTCGGAATCGGCCAGTCGGCTGCGTGCTGGCGCACGAGAGGGCTTACATCGTAATGGCTGCGCGGCACGCGTGCCAGATCGACTCCGCCCAGCAGTAGTTCCAGGGTGACCGGTTGCAGCGCTCCGTTTTCGTCGCCGATGTCGAAAGCCGCCCCCGCCCGCCGGGCCACGTCGCCGTCGCCCGTGGCATCGATTATCACGCCGGCAAGCAAGGCCCCGCGGCCCGATTTGTTTTCGACCACGATGCCCGACAGCCGACCCGACTCGCAGACAGCGTCCACCACCAGCGTATGCAGAACGAGTTCAACGCCCGCGGCAAGCACCATCTCCTGGCAGACCTGGATCATGCTCTCGGGATCGAAGGTCATGTTGTGCGACTTATCATTCCGCATCTTGGCACCGCCGTAGTCGACCAGTCGATGCAGGAATTCGTGCGTCGCCCCGCCAATCAGTACCTGGCGGCCGTTATAGATTGAGCCGAACTCGACCATGCAGCCGGCCGTGGCCGTGCCGCCGAGTATGCCGTACCGCTCTACCAGCAGGGTGCGGGCCCCTGCGCGGGCCGCCGAGATTGCGGCCATGAATCCGGCCGCCCCGCCGCCGCAGACAATGACATCCGCTTCGGCCCAGACGGGTACCTCCGAGGCTGCCTGCTTGATCGTCTTCATTGCTGCGGCCATCCTTCCCCACTTTTCATTTCCGCGCCACCTGCCCAGAGCCCGCTGCCCAGTCTTCAGCATGCTGAATCATCAGCCCACCGCCAGTGGTGGCGCCTGGCAGCGTTGCTCACGGCCGTTTCGTCGCCGGGGTTATAGTCTGGAACGTTTCAGGTGGAATGACAAGGGACATGAAACACCTGCTGCCTTCATAACTTATTGCCGCCTGCATCTGGCGGCCTGCAAAGTTGGCGAAAAAAAAGCGATCAGGCCTGCGGCGCAGCGGGAGCTTTACCAGGGCATTTGCCGGACAGAATGTGTCGCACTTTCTGCAGGGCCAGCGTTATTTCATCGGGCCTTGCCCGTCTTGAACGAGTTTTTTCGATGCCCAGGTCGGACAGGCGGATGTGCAGGTAATTGTGAATCTTTTGCTTGTCGAAGAAGCGACGCACGCAGTCCAGCCCGCAGCCGTCGAGCAGGACATTCAGCCGGGCGTTGAGGGCGGTCTGTGTCATGCCGGGTATTTCGGCGGCCAGTCCGGCTACGCAATACATGCCGCCCCAGCCCTCGTCCATCAGGCTGCGGGCCACTTGGTCGGCAATCTCGGCCACGTTCGAGCCGCCCGAACAGGAAAAAATCAGCAGGTCGCCGCGAATGTTGGTTTGGCTGGCATCCTGGGCATTATTGGCACACGCTTCGCACTTACCGGAACAACCTTCCATAGTCGCAATTCCTGAAATCATGCCAAGTTACAGCGGTGTCTCATCATCAGGCTGACGGTGTTTTATCCAGGTTCTTCGCTTCAGGCTCTCGCCGTCGTGCGGCGTCAAAATAATCAAGCAGGCTCCACAGGGTTACCAGGGCCACCAGGGCGACTACCACGGTAGGTGCCCAATGCCTCAGGTCGATGTGCTGGCCCTCCAGGAATCGGGTGCCGTAGGGGGCCATGTCCCACGCGGCAAAAAGGGTGCCCAGAATAATGGCCCCCAGACCCTGGGCCCAGGCCTTGGCCTTGCCGCTATGGCGGGCTCCGACCTTGCGTCCGTTCAGCACGTTCATTATGCGGATGTAAGCGACCGAGACATCGCGCAGGGCCATCAGCAGGAAGAGCCAGTAGGGGCACAGGCCTTTCATGGCCAGGCCGAAGAAGATGATCATCCGCGAGACGCTGTCGCAGTAAGGGTCGAACAAGGCGCCGAAGCGGCTGGACATGCCCAGCTTGCGGGCCAGCATGCCGTCGAACATGTCGGTCAGTTCGCTCAGAACGAGCAGGCCCACCACCACCCAGACCAGAGCGGTGCCTGGACCGGCAGGTTGCAGCAGCCAGGCGGCAGCCGCTGCAATGGGTATGCGAGCGACAGTAACGTATTGAACCAGCAGGTATTTGTGCTTATCGGACATTGCCCAGCCCCAACTCCTCTGCCACTCTGCAGTATCACCTAAAGAAGGCAAACGGTCGCGGAATCATATCATAGCCCCGCGCGTTACGCCAGTGCTCCTGTATCATATTAATTGGCAAATTAACTGGCGAAGTAAAAGCTATCATGGCCTGACTCCGTCAGACCATGGCACCGGCCTTGTATCAAATTAACTGGCGAAGCGGGAGTTATCATGGCCTGACTTTGTCAGACCGTGGCACCAGCGCTTTTGCTTTTGAAGCCCCCGGCATGCCGGGGGATGTTGTTTGACGGTTTAGGCGCATGCAGCCATTTGTTCGACCGTGTGTCAGTCCTCTACGGCTGGAAGGTAGAGCGAGGGACGCTCGCGGTCGCGGACCAGGGCGGCCAGCATGTAGGCCAGCAGTCCCAGGGCCCCGAAGATGAGCGACAGATAGAGCCAGTCGGTCGGTGTTGCCGTGAGATCCTCGCCCAGGCGGGTGTTGCCGTACATCAGGTTCTCCGAGCGCATCCAGTCGTAGCCCATGTGCTGCGATACAGTAAACAGCGGGTTTGCTGCCGAGAGCACGCGGGCCGATTGTGTGCGAATATCGGCGGCCTCGAGTCCGATGCGGCTGGTAAGCGGATTGACTGACTTGCCCGACAGCCCCAGGAGCGGGTTGCCCCAGAGCGGCGTCGACAGCAGCAGCAGGGCGGCCAGGGCGACAATTATGGGCGCTTGTTGCGGCCAGGGACGAGCCAGCAGAAGTGTCACGCCGGCCAGCATTCCGGCAAAGGCCAGGGCCAGCATCTGCAGGCGGGTGGCTGCCAGCCAGGTGGCCTCGCTGGTTGAGTTCGGCTCCAGAAGCCCCCAGGCCACCGACACAAGTACCAGTGGCAGAAGTACCACCGGGCCGCCGAGGGCCAGCCAGATTTTTGTCCGGTGGCGGTCGGCCAGGTGCACCAGGGGCGGGACCAGCAGGGCCAGGGCCGCAAATTGAGCGAAAAACAGCATGGTCAACGAAGCCATGTCCATAGCCGCCAACCTCCGTCCTGTCCCCCGGCCATTTTTGTTGCAAGCTCTTCGGCCGCGGACCTCAATCCATGGTGAGATTGAAGTCGTCGTCGATCATCACGAACTTGCCGCCGGCGTCGTAACTCATGCGGGCAGCCTGGTTTACCGCTACGCCAACCATGGCGTTGCCAGGCAGGGCACGACAGTTAACCCTGGTCCATTCGGCCAGCATGCGGCGGCGTATCTGCAGGGCCTCCTGCGGGCTCTTGCCATCGGTTGCCTTGTAAAGGGCGATGACGTCCTTGATGCCCTGGCTGTTCGATTCGATGCCGTAACCGCGCCAATCTATACGTCCCTCTTCGTCCCAATCGTCGAATGGCTTTACAAAATTGGGATTATAATGCTGAAAACCCTTCTCGTCGGTGACAAAGTAGCAGTTGCGGTCGGCATGGTCGGCCTTGTATTCGCCCTTTGTACAGGCCATCATCAGGCCCTGCTGGGTCATTTTGGCGTTGTTGTCGGGGCAGACCCACGACGTCTGGACCCAGAGGGTGGAGCCGTCCGACCACTCTATGACCACCTGGTTGGCATCGTAGGCGCTTGAGCCCTGTGTGGGCAGGAACTTCTTCTGGCCGAAGCCCACCACCCGCCGCGGCTTCAGGTTCGTAACATAATACCAGGCATCGACATAGTGCGTGCCGATGTACTCGAAGGGGCTGGAATGGGCGGCCCAGGCCTTGAACTTGTCCAGCGGCATGTACTTTGGTTCTTCGATCCAGGCATGGCCGTAGAGCGGTTCGCCCATTTCGCCCTGGCGGAAGCGGTAGCGCAGGCCGCGAATGGCCCGGTCCAGGCGCTTGTGATATTCGGTGAAGACATATGCCCCGTGCTCCTCGGCCGCCGCCACAACCTGCCGGCCCTCTTCCACCTTCAGGCAGAGGGGCTTCATGCAGACCACGTGATGCCCGGCGGCAATCGCATCGAGCACCATCTGGGTGTGCAGATGGTCGGGCGTGGTGACGTAGACCAGGCCGGGGGCGGGCAGATTCTTCAGGGCCTCTTTGTAGCCCTGGGGGAAGTTCTGGTCGGCCGGTGTGGTTGCCGGATCGGGCAGGCCCTGGAACTCCTCGTCGGGGAAAACTTCGCGCAATCGCTTGATAATGGCCGAGTTAAGGCTGACGACCGTAACCGTGCCGACGCGCCCCTTGCGCCTCTGCTGGAAAATTGCCGGCAGGGTGGCCTCTTCGCAGATCATGCCGCCGCCGATTACAAGTACGTTCACTTTGCCGTCAAAGGCCATGGCCATATGCTCCTTATTTATTGAACCGCGGGTCGAATGCTTCATTCAGAAAAAACGTGCAATGTCATGCAAATGGACCTTGAAAGTCCAGTTTGTCGCCCGGAAAAAGTTGCCGTCAGCGCCGCCCGGTGCGGTTTTATCCACAGCTCCTGCGACAGCGGGGCGGCATCAGCGGCCGGTGCGTCCACCCCAGCATTCAGCGGCCGGCAAGACTGCTACCCACCGGGGTTTACGGTTCGCGGGTGCCGATGCGCTCTATACGGTCAACGTCGATCACCGGATAGAAACGCAGCGGGGTCTCGACTCCGCCAACCCTTACGGCCCCCACGCGGCCCGTTACTCGAACAAGCTGATTTTCCAGGTCGCGGACGGCTTGCGACTCAAGCTGGCCGTGGTGCCGCAGATACAGGTGCCGGTACTGGTCGGTCCGCAGGGCGAAGCCCGATGGCGGTGCCTCGCCGCCAATGGCCATGCCGCCCTCGAAGAAGACGACATTGCCGGTGACGGTGACTTCGCGCCGGCCGATGTTCGGAATATCCTCAGCCCGGGCATAGCTGTCGCGGGTGAGTGCTCCGGCCGGTGCTTCGCCTGGGTCAAGAATCGGCTGGCCGGCCTGGCGGTCGGCCGGGACCTCGGTGACAGGTGTGGGCGCGGGCCGACTGGCATCGTCAACCGGCGCCCGCTCGCCTTCTGATCGCGGCATGCCTACCGGACAACTGCCGGTGCCGCAGCCGCCGCCAGCGGAATCGCTGCGCGGGCAGTTGCAGCCGCCAACCAGCAAGGCCAGTCCGACCGTCAAAACACACAGTGCTGCAAACGAGCTGAAAGTCAGCTTTCTCGGCATTGCGTCTCCCCCCTCTGTCAGTTTATTTGCTGCTGCTGCGCCTTGTTACGTCTATGCCTGCGCCTGCAGGCCTTCGTCCAGTACCTCGCCCAAGGCCTCGTTGATCACCTCAAGGCCTTCCCTGAGCTGATCTTCGTCGGTGATGAGCGGGGGCGAAATTTTTACGCACGACACGCCCACCGGGCTGAAGAGCATCAGTCCTTTGTCGATGCAGCGGGCCACCACGCGGTAGGCCAGGTCGACGTCGGGCTCCTTCCGCCCTTCTTTGATCATGTGCAGGGAGGCCACCAGCCCCTTGCCGTGCACGTAACCGAGCCGCGACGAATATTTGACCTGCAGCTTGGCCAACTCGTCATGCAGAAGGCTGCCCAGCCTGGCCGAGCGTTCTGTAAGCTGCTCCTTCTCCAACAGATCGAGATTGGCCAGCGAGGCCACCACCGGCAGCGGGCTGCCCGTGTGCGTGCTGGTCATGGAGCCGGGCGGATAGAGGTTCATGACGTCGTCGCGACCGAGCACGCACGAGAGCGGCAGGCTGCTGGATATGCCTTTGCCGCAAGCGATGAGGTCGGGCGTGACACCGTAATGCTCGAAGGCCCAGAACTTTCCGGTGCGTCCGAAGCCGGCCTGCACTTCGTCCATTACCAGCAGGATATCATGCTCTTTGCACCAGGCCGAGAGTTTCTGCATGAATTCGGCCGGGGCGAAGCTGGCATTGCCGCCCTGGTAGCTCTCGGTCATGACGCCGGCGATCTGCTGCGGCTCAACTCCCTGGGCCTTCAGCGAGGCCAGGAAACCGTCGAAGCTGGTGTCTTCCACCCAGTAGCCGTCAGGGAAGGGCACCTGCCACATGGCGGGGTCGAGGTTGACGATCCAGCCCTTGAGTTTATCGATGCCGCCAGCCATCTGCGAGCCCATGGTCCGTCCGTGGAAGGCGCCAAGGAAGCTGATCATGCCGATTTTATCGGGGCTTTTGGTCTGGCCGTAGGTGCGGCAGAGCTTGATGGCGCACTCCGTGGCCTCGCTGCCGGTGGTCAGCAGGAAGCACTTGCCGAGGCCTTCGGGGGCTACCTTTACCAGCCGCTCGGTAAGTTCGGCCCGTTCGGCGCTCGGGAAGCAGTAGTTGTGCAGCAGGGGCTTACGGGCCTCGTTGACGATGGCCTCGACGATTTCCGCCCGGCCGTGGCCGGCGTTTGTCACCAGCACACCGCTGGACCAGTCCAGCCACATGTTGCCCCAGGCATCGTAAACCTGGCAGCCCTCGGCCCTGTCCCAGATGATTGGCGGCTGGCCGCTCATGCTGCGGGGCTCGTACTGGCGCAGTTTTTCCAGAATCGGCAGCGACCCGGGGGCCGGAATTTCGGTGACGATGCGGCGATATTTCGTATTCACCTGCGGCACGCGCCTGGGCTGCTGAGCGTAGTGAGACTGATCGGCCACAACGGGCTCCTTTCGACATTAATGCGGTAAAAACGCCGGTTCATGGTCCGGCTGGCCCGACCGCGCATTGCAACTTGCGCGGAGCCTGGCAAGACCGTAACCATTTGCACATCGGACTGCCATGATAATTCGGCGGGCAATTAACGTCCAGTATCATAAAGCAGACAAATTGCCTGCGAATTTGCATTTTCTTATGATTTCCGGCCGTCAGATACCGAATCGTTGTGCGGTTTGCGGGGCCAACTGAGGCAATGGCCGCGTTGACGGTGGGGAATTGCCCTGTTATCATTGCGCCTTACAGGAGGGCTAGGGAACCATGATTGTCGATTGTCATACTCACGTCTGGCAGAATCCTTCGCAGGTTGGCTTGCCGCCGGCCAGTCATGCCGCTGCGCGGAGGCCGGCCGAGCATGTCTCGGAGCACATGTCGGCGGTGCAGGAGGTTGATGTCTGCCTGGTCTACGGCTTTGTGTCGCACTACCTGCAGTGCGAGGTGCCCATGAGCTACGTCGGTCAGCGCATTGGCCTGCAACCAAGGCGGATGGTCGGCATAGCGGGTATCGACCCGAGCGGCGACGACTGGCGCGAGCGCGTGACCGAGGCCATCGACGATTGGGGCTTCCGGGGCGTGGCGATTTCGCCGGCCATGCAGGACTTGCATCCGATGGACAGCCGGGCCCTGGATTTGTACGACCTTTGCCAGAGCAGGGGCTTGCCACTGATTTTCGAGACTCCGGGGGCCTGGCATCCGAAGGCCGTGCTGCCGTACTCCCGAGTTGACATGCTTGACGCCGTGGCCCGCGAATTTCCGGACCTCCGCATACTGATCAGCGGCATGGGCTATCCTTATATAGACGAGACGCTTGTGCTGCTGGAGAAGTTTGCGGGGGTGCATGCCGATACTGCTCACCTGGCCTGCCGGCCGATGGTCATGTCGCAGGCCCTGGCCCGGGCCTACGAGGCCGGTGTGCTGGGCAAGGTACTGTTTGCCAGCGGATTTCCGTTCGTCCGGCCGCGTCAGGCCATGAGCGTGGCCTACGATTTGTGTTCTTCCAAACGCGTGGGACCTCAGTACGTTCTGCCCCGGCAGGCGGTGGAAGATTTCGTCCATCGCGACGCCCTGCAGTTGCTGGGTATTCCGCGGCCCGATGGTTTTGTGCCGTCCGAAAGGGTTGCCAACGAATCGCTGGAGGAGTTGCTTGAATCCGAAGGATAGGCAACTCATAAGTGCCCTTCAGGGCGGATTGCCGCGCGTCCCACAGCCCTACGCCGCCCTGGCCGCTTCCCTGGGCATGAGCGAGGCGGAGGTGCTGGAGCGTCTGCGTGCCATGCAGGCCGACGGCCGCCTGCGACGGATGACGGCCATTGTCAACCAGCGGCAGGTGGGGCTTCATGGCAACATCATGGCGGTGTGGGATGTTGCGGCCGAGCGGGTGGAGGAGGCCGGAGATTTTCTCGCCTCGCGCAGCGAAATCACCCACGTTTACGAGCGTCCGCGTCATCCCGGCTGGCCCTACAATCTTTACACCATGAT
>JAWLHX010000011.1:0-69842 GCA_041690105.1 Phycisphaerae bacterium | reverse complement strand
CGTTCTGGGCGAGACCATTGTTCACAGTGTCCGCTCGGCACAGGCTGTTGGCGAGCAGTTGCTGCGGGCTGGCTGCCGCAGCATCATCATGCTCTATAATGTCTGGAACTTTCCCTTCCTCTGCTGGCCGCTGGTCAACTGCTTCGGCGACGATATGCCCATTCTCAGCCTGTCGAACAACAATGGCGAGTTTCCCGGCAATGTGGGCCTGCTGGCCACCGATGGCGCCCTCAGGCAGGCCGGCCGGCGGACGCATCGCATAGTGGGCAATGCCAGCGATAAAGCCACGCAGGAAAAGGTCTTCGCCTGGGTCCGAGCCGCCCAGGCCCGCACCACCATCAAGAACGAAGTCTACGGCCTCTATGGCGGACACTCCATGGGCATGGAGACCGGCTATTTCCATCTGACCTCAACCATTAAAGCCTTCGGCACCACCTGCCGCCAGATTGACCAATTGTGGCTGCTGAAGGCCATGGAGCAGGTTGATGATGCCGAGGTGGCCAAGGGGCTCAAGTGGTTCAAGAAGATGCTGGCCAAGCGAATCCACTGGGATGGCGACATGCTGACCGAGGAGACCCTGTCGAACCAGCTGCGGCTGTACATTGCCATGCGACAGGTTAACGAGGAGAAGGGCTTCGACTTCTGCGGCCTAAAGGGCCAGCGCGAGCTTACCGAATACGTCTGCCTGGGCGACGTGCCGGAGATGATTCTGAACGATCCGTACGATTGGAATGGCAGCAAGGAGCCCACCGTCTGCGCCACCGAGGCCGACGCCTACGCCGCCATGACCATGCAACTCATGAAGTACCTGACCGGCGGCCTGCCCACGCTCTTCATGGATGTCAGGCTCTACCACCCCGACCGCGACATCTGGGACTGGTGCAACAGTGGCAACCATGCCAGTTACTACGCCCGCCAGAGCATGAAGGCCGAGGACAACCTGAAGCACGTCTCCTTTCACCCGGCCCTGAAGTACTACTTCAAAGCCGGCGGGGCCAGCGTGGAATTTGACGCCATGCCGGGCGAGCTGACCTTCGCCCGGCTGGGCATCTGGGACGAAAAGCCATTCATGGTTATTGTGCCCGGCAAGAGTGTAAAACTGGATGCCAGAACGCGAAAGAGCCTCAATCAGCAGACCAATCCGACCTGGCCGCACGTGCACGCCAAGGTCGATTGCGACTTCGAGGAGTTCCTGGCCACCTTCCCCTGTAACCACGTTCAGGGCGTGGCGGGGGACCATGTGCAGAGCCTGGTCTACCTGTGCGAGATGGCGGGCGTAACGCCAGTAGTGCTCGGCCCGCGCGGCCAGCAGCGTGTGAAACCGATCTGGGAACGCGTTTGAGAAAGGTGGCTTTGGTTAGGTCGCTTGCAGGACAGTGTGATTAATTGAGCAAGGCGCGGCGGGCAGTTCTCCCGCCGCGCCTGATTTATGTCATGATCAGGGAATTTCAGGGCTTTCGCGGTTCGGCTCGGGCATCATCTATGCTCATTCCCGGGGTGCCGAAGATTATGAATTCCAGCACTTCGCCCTCTGCGGCCTCTACCTCGTGAGCCAGGCCCCGTGGCACGACGGCCACCGCCCCCGGACGCAGTTCGTGCGACTTGTGGGCCATCGTCAGCGTGCCACGTCCGCTCAGCACATAATACACCTCGTCATAGTCGCGGTGATAATGCTCGGACCCGCGCGTCACGCGGACCACATGGACATTGGCCACTCCGCCCTCGCCGCCGGTCACCACGCGTCTCACGCAGCCATAGGGGCAATCGGTGTCGGGCGTCTGATCCAGATAGCGGACAACAGGTTGTGCCTTGGATTCCATAGCCGCATTATATGAAGCGTGGGCCCGGTCCGCAAGCTGCAGAACCAGGCCCATTGTGTTGATTCAAATTCATCGAGAGGCCGCTGCCTCAGAGGGTGTTCAGGTAGCGCCGGATTTCGTACTGGTGCACCTGCTGACGATAGTCATTCCACTCTATCTTCTTGTTTTCCACGAACTTCTCGAAAATATGATCGCCCAGTGCCTGTCGCATCAGGTCGCTGCTTTCCAGATGGTCGATTGCTTCCCGCAGGCTGCCGGGCAGGTTGTCGATGTCTTCGGCCTTGCGCTCGGCATCGGTCATATGATACACGTCGCACTCCACCGGTGCCGGCACTTCGAGCTTCTTCTCGATGCCATCCAGTCCCGCATGCAGCATGGCGGCAAAGGCCAGATACGGATTGGCCGCAGGGTCCGGAGCGCGGAACTCGATGCGCGTGGCATTTTCGTGGCCGGGCTTGTAAATCGGCACGCGAATCATGCTCGAGCGGTTGGTTCGTGCCCAGGTGATGTATACGGGGGCTTCGTAGCCGGGCACCAGACGCTTGTAACTGTTGACCCACTGGGCACATACGCCGATGATATCCTTGGCATGATGCATCAGGCCGGCCGTGTAGTGCATGGCCGTCTGGCTCAGGTGATAGCGCGAATTGGCATCGTAGAAAGCGTTGCGGCCATTGGTGAACAGCGACTGATGCACGTGCATGCCGGAGCCGTTCTGGCCGTGGACCGGCTTGGGCATGAAGGTGGCGTGCACGCCGCTGGTCAGGGCCACCTCCTTGACAACCAGGCGGTAGGTGATGACGGCGTCGGCCATGGTCAGGGCATCGTTATAGCGCAGGTCGATTTCGTGCTGGCTCGCAGCGCACTCATGGTGAGCATATTCCACCTGAATGCCCACATCTTCCAGCACGGCCATGGTTCGCAGGCGCAGGTCGCTGGCCACATCGCGAGGCACCAGGTCGAAGTAGCCGCCCGAGTCGAGCGGGACCGTGTTGCCTTCGCCCTTGAAGTAGAAGTATTCAAGCTCGGGGCCGACATACATGGTCTCGAAGCCGGCCTTGCGGCACCGCTCCAGAGCCCGCTTCAGGCAATAACGCGGACAGCCGGCGTAGGGCTTGCCGTCGGGGGTGATGATATCGCAGAACATGCGGCCCACGACAAACTCGCCCGAGCCCCAGGGCAAAATGGCAAAGGTGCTCGGGTCGGGCATGGCCAGCATGTCCGATTCGTCGATGCGGGCATAGCCTTCGACACTGGAACCGTCGAAGCCCATGCCTTCGTTGAGAGCCTTTTCCAACTCCTGGCGGGTAATGGCGAAGCTCTTCAGGAAGCCAAGCAGATCGGTAAACCAGAGGCGGATAAAACGGACTTTCTTCTCTTCACACAGTTCCAGTACGGCCTTGCAGGCCTCCTGGCGGTTCATGCCGCTGAACATAATTGAGGATCTCCATCCGGGCCGACCCGGGCGGTCCGGTTGGAAAAATTAACTTGTTGTACCTGCGGCCGGGCACCGCAGGAGCGACGAGTATAGGCCCTGCCGCAAATCTCGGCAAGGGCAAAAGCGTCGGCAACGCGGGCCGCGCGGCTGTTTTTCAGTGGCATGGGCATCCTGCCCATGAGTTCCACGGGCATCCTGCCCGTGGTTTTTGACATAGCGTGGTCATGGGCTAAGCGGCGTTTGCGCCATCAGGATTTGACTCAGACCACGGCACCAGAAAAAGGGAAAAGGCAACAGAAACGGGCCGAGGGGCAAGATGCCCCCCGGCACTCACGGCCAGGATGGCCGTGCCACGGTGAAGAAGCCCCTAAAAGGTGCCACAAGTCGAAATCGGGCGCACCCAGGGGGGCCTGGCACCTGGAATTGGAACGGACTGAAGGTTGACGCAACTGGCCGGCGGCTGTAGCATGCCGCAATTCTGCAACGGTTGGTGACCACCGGACAAATGGTTGCCGACAGTCGCCGGCCTTCGAAGGGGCTAACAATGCCGCCAATCAGCCTGTTGCCATCAAACCCGCATTATCTGGAATTCCGCGGACGGCCGACAGTTCTGGTTACCTCCGCCGAACATTACGGTGCGGTGGTCAACCAGGACTTCGATTACCGGCAATACCTGGACACCCTTGCCGCCGATGGGCTTAACCTGACCCGCACCTGGCTGGGCACCTATCGCGAGAAGACGAATCATTTCGGCATTGTGGGCAACACGCTCAGCCCGGCTCCGGGCCGATTCATCTGCCCCTGGCCGATGGTTGAGGGGACGGGGCAGGGCGACGATGGGCCTGCCAGGTTCGACCTGAGCCGCTGGAACGAAGCGTTCTTCGATCGGCTGAAGGACTTTCTTTCGGAAGCCGACCGACGCGATATCATCGTCGAACTAACCTTCTTCTGCTTCATGTATGCCGACGAAATGTGGGAAGTCTCGCCAATGTCCGCCAAGGCCAACGTCAATGGCATTGGCGACTTTCCGGATCGGCACCGGGCATTTTCGCTCGACAATGGACCGCTGCTGGAACTGCAGGAACGCCTGGTTCGCAAGATTGCGGTGGAATTGAATGACTTTGACAACATCTACTACGAGATCATGAACGAGCCGTATTGCCTGATGGACGGCACCGCTTTTCTGCCGTGGCAGAACCGCATGATAGACGTGCTGGTGGAAGCCGAGCGGGATTTGCCTAAGCAGCACCTTATTGCCCAGAACGTGCAGAACCGGACGATGATGGTTTCCGCTCTGCATCCATCGGTCAGCATTGTCAATTTTCATTATGCCGATCCTGAAGCAGTCCTGTGCAACTATCACCTCGGCCGAGTCATCGGCGACGACGAGACGGGCTTCAAGGGCCAGACCTGCCACCCGTACCGGCTTGAAGCCTGGCGATTCATGATGTCCGGTGGCGGCGTCTTCAATCACCTGGACTACTCATTCTCGGTCGCCACGCCCGATGGCACCGGGCTTGTTGAAGCCGAATCGCCCAGCTTTGGCGGCCCGGAGTTGCGGCGGCAGATGGCCGTGCTCAAGCGCTTTATGGATGACCTGCCGCTGGAGCGCATGCGGCCGCACAACGAGGTTTTCAACGCCTTTGGCGCTTTGGGCGAAAAAAGCGACCTGCGTATTCTGGCCGATCCCGGACAGATTTATGCCATCTATATTACCGGCGGAAGCAAACTGCGGATGGGGCTGTCGTTGCCGCACGGCAAGTACCAGGCCACCTGGATCCGGCCGAGCGATGGTCACGTGGTTCGTCGCGACAGGCTGGATCATGATCAGACATCGGCCACGCTTGTGACACCCATATTCTCAGAGGATATTGTCGTCCGCGTTGATCGGGAGCCTTCGCAGTGAGTATGACGGTTGCAACATCTTCTTTGTCGACGTGGACTTGTCAATGGATGGGCAATAACGTTTGGGATGCTGGGGCTGGTGCGACTTTTGTCGGCTTGTTGCCGATGGAGACGCTGGGCCGGTTCGGTCACATATTTTACTTTGTTGTTCTGCCCGTGCTGCTGCTGGCGTCGATTGGCTGGCTGCTTCAGCGGCGGCTGGGCCTGCACATGGCCACGCTGACCAGGCTCAACTTTCACTTCGTCATTCCCGGAATGGTCTACTATTCGGTCGTCCACGCCGACATATCCGGTGCCGATCTTTTTCTGGTTCTGATGTTTGCTGCGGGCATGATGGCAGCCCTTGCCGTCGTCACCTATGTCGCAGCCATTGTGCGAAAAGTTCCGAAAGAGCTGCGCAATGCCATGATGATGACCGTCATCTTCAACAACTCCGGTAACTATGCACTGCCGCTGCAGGAATTGGCTTTCCGGCCGGCTGTCGGCGAGCAGGCCGGGCTGGATGTTCAGCCGGCCAAATCCACTCCCGGGCCGGATGATGCCTTCATGGTGCAGATATTCTACATGATCTTTCAGAACGTCACTGGGTTCACAATTGGCATACTGCTGGCCGCCGGCGGCCACGGACGAGCTTCGTTGCGCGATTCGCTGGGCCACATGCTTCGCTTTCCTTCGCTGTATGCCCTGCTGGCCGGCGTCCTCACGGTGTATGTTCGCGGACATCTCACCGAGGACCAGGTATCGCAGGTTCTGGAGGCAGCCTCGCCCTTTGTGCAGGTGCTGGATTACGTAAGAGGGGCCTTTTTTGCCATAGCCCTGTGCACGCTCGGAGCCCAACTGGCTACCGTCGGACGAGGGCAGGTGCGCTATCCGGTCAAGCTGAGCGTGTTGCTGCGCCTGCTGGGCGGACCAATTGTCGGCCTGCTGATCATCTACGCCTTCGGAATTAACGGTTTTCTGGCCCAGGTGCTGCTTATCAGCACTTCGACGCCGGCGGCGGTCAATGCCATGCTGCTCTGCCTGCAGTTCGATAATCACCCCGACTTTGCCGCCCGGGCCGTCTTGTATTCCACTTTTCTCTCGCCGATAACGGTCACCCTTGTGATCTACCTGGCCCGCAGCGACATCCTGCCCGGCTTCGCTTTCTAAGGGCCAAGCCAGACGGCTTGCAGGCAGGTGCGCCGCGGTGGCGTGGCATCAGCGGGGGCGGTCAAGCTTATTGGTCGTCAGCCTGGTCGCCTGTGGTTTTCTCTTTTTTTGCAGCCCTTTCTCTGCGTAACTGCTTTTTTCTCATCTTGGCCTTGTTTTTCTCCTCATCTTCATCGCCATCGGCGCTGCTGAGCAGTATGGCCACCGGCTTGAGCGGTCTTATGTGACTGAAGATGGTAATCATGGTTATGGTCATCGGAACGCCCAGAATCATGCCCGGAATGCCCCAGACCCAGCCCCAGAAGATGATGCTCACCAGCACCAGCAGGCTCGATACCTTCAGCGTTCGCCCCTCCAGCCGCGGGTCGATGTAGTTGCCGATGAACAACTGAATCGCCCCAAGGGCGGCCCATGTAAGCATGGCCCACCATGCATCGTGCTGCAGCGCCGCAAAAAGTACCGGCGGTATAATCGAGATGACGCTGCCGATATTCGGTATGTAATTCAGCATAAAGATCAGGACCGCCCACAGCGGCGCCAGGTCGATATCCAGCAGATACAGCGTGCCCCAGGCGGTAAGGCCGGTCAGGGCGCTGACGGCAGTGCGGACGACAAGGTACTTGCGTATCTTCGAGGCCACCGCATTCAGCATATCCATAGCGCCCTGGCTGGAATCGTGGCTGATGGTCGTGCGAGCTCGCCTCTGAATCTCGTCCCATTCCACCAGCAGCAGAATAGCCAGAAAGAATATCAGCGTGAGCATAGCAATTATGTAGCTGGCCGAACTGATGATCATGGTTGTCACGTTTACCAGTCTTTCCGAGACTTGCTGCATGTCGCCAAAGCTCTGGTCAACATCCACATCATGCGATTCGGCCCATTGCTGGATGTCGCGCACCAGTTTTGCGAACTCGTCGCTGTAACGCGGGGCAGCCTCGATCACCAGCATCACGCAAATCCACAGCAGCCCCAGGCCAATAGCCAGAACGCCCAGTATGACCAGGGCCGTCACTGGCAGGCTCATCCAGTTAACTTTGGCCGGTAGATGACGGTCAAGCCAGACCTGTATTGGCCGAACCAGAATCGCCAGAAAAAATGCTGCCGCCAGCGGCATGGCGAAGACGGAAGCCGCCCGTAGAAACCATACCGCCGCGATCACGGCTATGACAGACGCCAGGCCGCTGATAGTCCGCCTGTGCACAGGCTGCCAGGTTCTTGGTTCGGACATTACTCAATTCGCTCCAGGTGAGTACGTGGCGTCAGTTGCTCTTGCCGGCCTGCCTGCCGCGAGTCGGGCATCAGTGCAGATCCTCCGCATAATTCTTGAAATTGCGCAAATCTTCGGCTACCAGGTGCTCCGGATCTTCGCTGACGATGCGATTGATGGTCGCTCCGAGTTTGCCGCCAGGAGGCGAATAGCTCATGGTGAGGGTAACCTGAGTCGTGTTGTCACCACGATCCAGAAACCGCACTTCGCCCGAAGTATCGATGTCGCCGCCGGTGGATTTCCAGCCGATTGCCTGGTCCGGATCATTGCGAGTCACGCTGGCATCCCAGTCGAGTGTCAAACCCATGGGCCCACGCATCTGCCAGTGCGACATGCCCGGCCCGGTCTTGGTAACCGACTTGAGGTTGTGCATAAACTTCGGAAAATTTTCGAAGTCGGCCCATAGCTGGTACACCTCGTGTGCCGGACGCTGTACAACAATGTGTCTGGTGACTTCCTCTGCCATTGTCTTCCCTCCTGAAAAATGGCTACCATTCACTGCAAAATAAAGCACCTGCTACTTCCGCTCCTCGGGTGGCGTCTCGTGCTCGATGGTGGGTTTGTTATCATCCGCCTCAGACCGCTCCTGATCGCTGGCGCACTTGTCGGCTCGACGGGAGTTCTTTTCGGGCAGGATCGCAGCGCCGTATCGTCTTGCATAAACCTGCGTTATTTCCGCCCCGAAAAAAACAATCGTCGCCGAGTAATAAACCCACAACAACAGGATGACCAGAGAGCCGGCCGCACCATATGATGAGGCGGCAGCACTGCCCGAAACATACTTGCCAAGCCCCAGGTTACCCAGGGCAAATAGCAGGGCCGTTATCGACGCCCCGATCCAGACATCGTGCCAGGCAATTCGAACATCCGGCACGTACTTGAAGAGCAGGGCGAAAACCAGCACAAACAGCCCAAGCGACAGCAGAAACGTGAGTATCTGAATCACCAGGCTGTTGCCCCACGGCAACATTGGTAGCACCGAGTTAAGCACCACCGACCCGATCAGCAGCAGGCCGATCATAAGAATCATGCCCAGCGAAGTCGCCCGCTTGCGCAGAAAACTTTTGATGAAGCCCTGGCTTGGCTTCTGCTCCACGTTCCAGATGCGGTTCAGAGCTGTCTGGAACTGTGCGAACACGGCTGTTGCGGCAAAAGCCAGTGTGGCAAAGCCGATAATCATGGAAATGCGACCCTGGCCCTGCTCCTGCTTGGCGTTCTCCATGATGCTGGCCAGCGATTCGGCCACGTTTTCGCCAGCCATCAATTCCGCCTGATCGACCAATCTCTGTTGGGCATCGGCACCGGCCATTCCTCCAAGCGCCATAATAATCAGCAGCAGTGGCGCCAGCGAAAACAGCGTGTAAAAGCCGATGGAGGCGGCCAAAGTTATGGCGTCATCGGCCGAAAAATCCTTGGCCGCATCGCGAAACAGCGTGTAAACCATTTTTAACTGCTTCATGGGCCACTCCCCATGCGATTATCTGCAGCGGCCTGTGTCACAAGCGGACAGAAGGAACCGCCGGAGCAAACTTTTCGCCGGCAGGCAAACCGCGGAGCCACCGACCGCACCAGCCTGCTGATAATGTGCCCGTCGGGGCCGCTGATATTCGCTCAGTGCGAAACAAACTTATTGAAGTTGCTACGCTTGCCGTCGCTGGTCTCTTCCTGGTAGATGAAAGCCAGGTTGCTCTCGTCGAACTTGTTGAAGAAGTCGTCCCACGATACTTCCTGCAACTTATCGCCTCCGCTGTAGCCAGGAAAATCGATTCGCAGAATACCCGCCTCTTCGCCCTGGTGTTGCGTACCTCGGACGGTCACTGGCTTGCCGCCGCGCTCTTCGGCCCAGCGGCGTATGGTCTCGTGATCGGTCGTAGTTCTTGTCTCCCCGCTCATATTGCAGCAGCTCCTTCCCCAATTAAAACGCGATGGGCGACATGGCGACGGTTCGCGCTCATCGCCCTCGCTCCGGCACATGTCTCACGGTAACCCGCGTACTGCCTGCCTCGGATGGAAGGCGGTCCAAGGCCTCGCGAGCCATCTCCACAAGCTGCGATGCCCGCTGTGCCGCCGTGTGCTCCGAGAGCACCCGCCGCCGACCCCGCAAGCCAATTTCGCGGCGACTATCTTCGGGCAGGTGCTGCAGAACGTCCAAGGCTTCGGCCGTTGTCGCGCAGATCAGGATTTCTCGCCCGGGCTCAAACAGGGTATCCAGCCCGCTCCAGCAGTCGCTGATGATTGGAGTGCCGCAGGCGGCGGCCTCGAACAATCGAACGCTGGGACAGAAGCCCGCCCTGATCATGTCGGCCCGTGTGACATTCAGTGTAAAGCACTGGGCGTTATAAAATGCTGCATGATCGGAAGGCGGCATGTTATTTCGCCGGGCCACATTATCCGGCCACTGCACATCGGGTGGATACTGCGAACCGAAGACGGCAAAATTCCCCTGTGGCCAATGACGGGCCGGCTCAATCAGCAGTCGTTCCAGCGTCGGCTGACGGTCGGCACTCCAAGTGCCCAGATAACCCAGGTCGTAATGCTTCTCAACCTCGTCCATTGGCCGGTACAACTCGGGGTCGACCGAGCAGTAAAGTGCACGGGCCGCAGGCGAGGCATAGTGCTGTTCCATGTGGCGCAGAATCGGTCCGCCGGTAAAAGAAAGGTACAGGTGATAACCGGGAATCAGGTGCGGAGACAGGTACTCGTAATCGTGGCGGTTCAGCTTTGCCAGCGTCACAGGAGTATTAATATCGTAAAAGGCCACCGCACCATGGGCCGTCTGCTGCACGAACGCGCCCACCTCGACTCCGTCCGGCACATACGAGCCGACAATCACCAGGTCGGCATGGCGGATCGATTCCGTAAAGCGGTCGCGCAGGTCGTCCAGCGAGCAGTAGAGTTCGGTGCGGCAAAAGCCGGGGCGGGGCATGTCGCGTTGTTCGGCGTACCACGGCACATCGCGTTCCAGGAATGTTATACCGTGGCCTTGCCGGGCAAGCTCCCGAAGCAGGGCCCGGTACGTTGTGGCATGACCATTGCCCCAACTGCTGGTGATGGACAGTCCCAATACTACAACGTCCAGCGGCTCGTTGCTCAGCGCCATGATACAACTCCCCCCAGTTACAAATCATCTGCCGGCGAAAGAGCCCACCAGCAGCATCTCCAGTTCGCGCGCCCGATGATAATACGTATGCTCATCCAGTGCCCGCCTGCGAGCTGCCGTGCCGATTGCTTTGGCCCGCTCGGGTGCAAGCCCGGCCAGCGTCTCGGCTACCTCTTCGCCATTTCGTACAACCATAATTTCCCGACCCGGCTCGAAGAAGGTATCGATGCCTGGCCAGTAATCGGTAATGATACAACCACCTGCTCCGGCCGCCTCGAACACGCGGGTGGCAGGAGAAAATCCGTAACGGGCCACGCTTTCGCTGCTGATGTTCAGTATCGCCAGCGGGCTACTGTTGAAGGCATTATGATCGCGCGTGTAAACATGGCCTATGTATTTCACGTTATCCGTCATGGCCTTGTCCTGCCAGCCGCTGCCGCCTATCAGGAAGCGTCGGCGATTTGTTCGTTCCGCTGCACTGAGAAAGAAGTCATCGACCCGTGCCTCGCGGTCCGGCAGGCGATTGCCCAGAAAGGCAAGGTCGGCCCGGAATCGTTCATCGGTAGCCACCGGATGGTGAGTCTCCGGATCGTGAGCGTTGTAGATCGGCACGCACTGCCTGGCCCCAAGAACCGTGTAGGCATCAATCACCGGCTGTCCGCCGCCATAGGTCAGCACCATGTCGTAGCGCGGCAGCAGGCTGTGGAACGGGTCGTCCGGGTTGCCTTGCAGGCGGTCCAGGGTGGCCGGAGCGTCAACATCCCAGAAGATTACCGTTGTCGCCGGCCACTGCAGCTCCAGCACGCTTTCTTCCAGCAACCGGTCGAATACGCCCACGCCACTGCACTTGACGACAATGTCGCAGCCGCGGGCTGATTCGAGCATTCGCCGCGGTGCGTCCTCGTGCCGGTGAGAGTAGACAACCACCTTGGCCCAGGATGGATCCGATATATCCCGGTGCTGCTGACGGTCCAAAGCATCGGGCTCGTAAAACGTTATCTGATGACCCCGGCGGGCCAGGGCCTTGATGATGCCACGATAGTAGGTGGCTGCTCCGTTCCAATAGGCCGAAACAAGGCTGGAACCAAAAAACGCGATCTTCAGCGAGCGGGGCATCCTGTTTCTCCTTTGCGCCGCGGGTATCAGCCCACCCGCAGGCGCACACCCTGAGTGCCTGTTATGTCAGAATAAGTTGATTTCGGTTTCGCGGCAAGCCACTCTGTGGCCGCCGGTGGAACATGACGATCATCATGCCCTTCCTCCGCTCTCGCTGCCATCGCCGTTAGGCCCGCTTTCTGATCCCCGCGATGCTACCGGTACAGGTGATCTGGCGGCCGCACGATGACCCGTTCGTGGTCGGGATCCAACCGCAGTGGGCGGACGCAATGACCGCGGCGGCAGGCTGAGACAGTCGCGGCACGGCGAAGTGCGATCGCGCTGCAGGCGTCTGTACAAGGCCATGTATCCATCGGCCATCCGCTCGAGGTTTAACTGCAGGCCGCGTTCGCGGGCGGCAGCGCCTAACCTCTCGATGCTGTTGGAATCCTGGGCCAGGGCGGTAACGGTCAGCAGAAGCTCATCAGGATCGTCCGGGGGTACATACACCGCTGCATCGCCCCAGCCCTCGTGCAGAGAATCGATGTCGCCCAGCACCAGGGCACAGCCCGAAAGTGCGGCCTCCAACACCGACAGCCCGAAGGGTTCGTATCGGGCCGGAAGCACGAAGATGGAGGCCCGGCCCAGCCAGTCGGCCAGTTGGGTTTCGTTCAGACGCCCAAGCCGGTGCTGCATGGTGGCGGCCCGCCCGCGCCCATCGGGCCCGCTTTCATCGCCGGCTACGTGCAGGGGCCATGGCAGCCGGAGCTCGACCCGCCGCAGCAGATCGATGTTCTTGGACTCGTCCCAAAGCCGGCTGGCGGTAAAGAGCATAGGCGACTTTGTACCAGGCTTGAACAGGCGGCTGTCGCGACCATTGGCCACCACGGCGGCGTGCGGCAAAGTGCCATAATGATTGCAAAGGGCTCGCAACATGGCACAGGTGGGGGCCGCCACAAGTTGTGCGGCATGCAGACCCAGACGGACCCGCCGGTGGTATTCCACAAAATCTTTCTCGGGGGCCGCCTCGCCTTTTACCGCCTGCCACCACGAAAGCAGGCAGCTATGGCCAACCACCAGCACCGGTGCCTGCCAGGGCTGGGCTCCGTGCGAATAACCGTTCAGATGAATGATGTCCGGCTGCTCGCGTCGCTCCAGGTCGAGCAGCCATTGGCCGGCCTGGTCAACATCCTGCCAGGGCTCGTCCATCCATTCCAGCTTGAACTCGCTTTCGTACAGGCGGAGGTTCGGCAGGCGGGCCGCTTCGTCTTTTTGCTGCGAACTCGGCCGCCGGCCCATGGTGGCCAGCACCACCTCAACGCCATGTGGAGCAAGGGCCTTCGTCAATTCCAGACAATATGTCCAGACCCCACCAAGGGTATCAGCAGTCATCAGAATTTTCATGATCTTTGATTTCCGAACTTAAAAAGTCAGGGGCGCAACCCCTTCTGCCTGACAAGGGGCTGCAACTGTAGCTTGAAAGAACTCCTCCGGCGGCAATGTCGCAAGCCTTCATGAAGCCTTCGGGCCGGTCACGGATGGCTGCTCGCCCAACTGCTCCAGCATCAGGCGGCAGGTGCCTTCAACGGGCTAAAACCGAGTTTAGGCTGAAATACGTACCAGCGTATCCGGCAAAGTATCTATGTTGTGCAATAAGTGGAGTCGGGATGATCGGTATAACTGATCTGCGCACGTTGTTTTCTGCCAGACTACGCGTCTCCTTTTCCGGCGGTCGCGGAGCACTGCAGTCTGCCACCAATGCCGTACTGTCGGGGCTGTCTGGGGGGCTTTTTTCGACCGCGACAGGGCTTTGCCAGGCCGCTACGAAAGCGACGGCAGAATTCCTGAAAGTTTATGCTCCATGGCGGCATTGTCTTGTTGACGCGCGGGGCGGAAAATGACAAGATACACGGCCGAGTGCGACAATCTTATCCGCTGAAAAATCAAAGCAACAAGGCGAATTAAATCCTGTGGCCGGCCACGGGCTGCGGGCTGTTTTTCAGGAAAGGATGTCTGAAGTGAACGGAATGCTCCTGGGCGGACGGTATCAGCGAAATCCAAAGTCCAAAGGCTCAAAAGGCAAGCGCAAAAGACTTGTCCTGATGGCCCTGGCCCTGTTGGTGGTTGTCGGCGCAGGAACATACGGTGCCACACAATTGTTGTACGGCAACAATGGTGATGATGCCGAGCAGGCCGCCGGCGATGCCGACGGCCGGACGCAGGCCGATTCCCGCTATTCGCCATACGGCTCCGGCGGCAGTGCAGGGGCGGCCAACGTCCGCACGCCCGCGGCCGGCAGTTCATCGGCCGGCGTCAATACCTCCACAGCCGATGCCAGAGGGGCAAGTTCGGCCCCGCCGGCTTCCAGCCCTGAGGAGCCCGCAAGCAGGCCGACAAACAATAATCCTGCCGCTGATGGCAGCGCCAGTGCAGCGACTGGCGCCGCAGGAACAGCCTCGACACCCGCAGGTACTCCCGATAGCACAGCCGCAGGGGCAAGCGGGGCGTCAGCGGCATCGGCCGGGGCGGACCAGGGGCAGCCCGGGCCCCTTCCGCAGGAGGCACGACTGGCGGTGGCCGAGGCCGAGCGACACGAGCAGGAGGGACGCCTGCTGCAGGCCCGGGCACAATATGCCGCCGCCTTGCCGCACGCCAGTGACCGCTGGCAGCGGAACGTGATTGCCAACAAGCTGGCCGCCATCAGCGAGCGCACCTTGCTGGGGCCCACCATTTTTCAGGGCGACGATTTGGTCGAGCAGTACTCCGTGAAATCCGGCGATAACCTGACCGCCATCGGCAACCGATATCGCGTTCCGTACGAGTTTATTCAGCGCATCAACCGCTTGCCCAGCGACCGCCTGAACGTTGATCAGAAGCTCAAGATAGTCAGGGGGCCGTTCAGCGTAAAGATCTATAAGAGCGAGTTCATGCTCGAAGTGTGGCGCGGCGACCTTCTGGTCAAGCGATTCCAGATTGGCGTCGGTTCAGGCGACAGCACTCCGCCCGGCCGCTACGAAGTGCTGGACAAGGTTAAGAATCCGCGTTTCGATCCGCCGCCCAGCCAGGTAGGCATAATGCAGGCCAAGGCCGGTGGCGCGCCGGATAACCCCATCGGCTCGCGCTGGATAAAATTTGCCCCCAGCCTGGGCATTCACGGGACGATTGAGCCCGACTCCATCGGCCGAAACGCCTCCCTGGGCTGCATCCGCATGCATAATAAGGAGGTCGAGGAGGTCTACGATTTTCTCATCCGCGGCAGCACAGTTGAGATTTTTGAGTAAGTGGCCACGTAGACCACTCTCACCGTAAGCGCATAAAAAGAACCCCCGGGCCGGATGGCTGCCGGGGGTTCTTTCTTATCATCGTCTGCCGGCGCCGCTGCCTGTAATGGAGCCGGCAAAAGCGCCGAGATCGCTTACTCCTTGTTCTTCTTCTGCTCGGCCAGGGCGGCCCGGGCCTCAGTCATCATTTTTACCATTTCGGCTCTCAGCGGCACCGCGGCACGTCTGGCAATGGGCGAAAGCAGCTTAATGGCCTGCTGCGGCTCGGTTTGCGGCGGGTAGAAGTTTTTGACCAGCAGATAAGTCGCCTCCGGGGCGTACGGGCTGGCCCGTAGCGGGGCCTTGGTAAACATTTCCAGGTATTCTTTGCCCCGGGCGGGCTGCCTGAGTTTCTCGATCTGCAGGCGGGCGGCCAGCAGACGGGCCGGGGCTGCATGTTCGCCTCGCGGCTTTTCCTCGGCCAGATCGACCAGTTGCCTGGCAGTGGCCGCAGCTACGGCATCGGCCGGGCGACCAGTCAAGGCCTCGGACCAAGTGTCATTCAGCACTGCACCGGCCTGGTTAGCCAGGCGCAAGAATTTTGCGGCATCTTCACCCAGATTCTTCTCGCTAGCCCCGCGGAAGTAGTTTCCGACAATCTCGGGCCGCGGGTCAAGGCCGCTGTTGGGTATCTTCTCGGCAGTAACATTTTCAATCTGCAGGGTCTTCAGATAGGCAATCGCCTGCTCGGTGTATGGCAAGGTCTGCTGGTTCTCTTTTTCGCCAAAGATGATCATGAAGTTGGTCTTCCTGACCTCAGGCGACAGCCTTTCAGGCATCAGTTCCGGCTGGAAGATGGCGCTGCGCATGATGGCGATGTTGAAAACGTTCGGATTCATCAGGGCCATGCGGTAAACCAGAGCACCGGTGCCGAAGAAGGCCGTGCAGCCGACAGCGCGGGGCTCAAGGCTCGCAGCTGCGTTCAGCTTCCGCACAGCACCAAGCACTTCCGCTATGTCCGCATCGCGTTTTTCCAGAAATTCCTGTATGTTGTCGAAGGTCAGGCTCTGGATGGTCGCTTCGCCTTCCCGCGTCCAGGCTTTGCCGCTCTCGTTGGTTGACCCCCTCAGCGAACGCGCCTCTACAACAATAAAGGCAAAGCCATGCATTTCGGCCTGCGGAATAAGGCCTTGCATCTCTCTTCGCAGCCATTCGGGCTGCACGGCACTGACCAGCAGCGGCCACTTGCGGTTGGGTTCGTAGTGCGATGGCAGGTAAATGCCTATGCCCACCTCGGCGCTTTTGTCGGCCGATGGATAAACCATTGCCACGCCGGGTTTAATCTCCTCCGGAAAGCTTGCGCTCTGCTCGGCCGGCCTTCCTGCAATGGGTGCCAGAATGGTCTGCTCGGATTTCTGGTCTTCGTCGGCGAAAAGTGGACAGCTTATAAGCGCGAGCAGGGCCAGGATGATCAGACTGCCTGGCATGCCGCTGCGAGCGGTGGGCCTCAATAACATGTGCCGCCTCCTTACATTGCACCTTTAAATCCAGTCAGATAATATTCTTAAGGTTAGCCGGACGACCTTTGGCGGGCAAATAAAAAACAACCCAACTTGACTTACGAGGGCCGAAAAGTTAGTCTCGTCTGCCCGAATGGTTTTCTTCGTTTTCACCTGACCACCAGCGTTAAAACTTCTTAAAGACGCCAATGCCATGACCGACACAACCGCCCTCAATAAGCAAGCGTTTGTACACGTGGCGCTCGATTTGCCACTTGATCAGCTATTCACCTACCGACTGCCCGAGGCCTTAGTCGGCCGCGTGCCAGTGGGGGCTCGGGTCGAGGTGCCATTCGGCCACGGCAATCGCTCCATGGTGGGCTATGCGGTCGATTTTTCCGAAACATGTGATTACAAGCAGGTCAAGGTGGTCAGGACGCAGATTGACGAGCAGCCCCTTATCGCCCCCGACCTGCTCAACCTGGCTCGCTGGATGTCGCGCTATTATGTCGCGCCCCTGGGACAGGTGCTTAATGCCATTCTGCCGGCGGCGGTAAAAAATCAGGCCGGCTTCAAAACGGTGCGACTGGTGGTCCGCGGCGACACGGCCGAAGACCAGGTGCAGCGCATCCTGAGCAAGCAGCGTCGCGTGCTGGACAGGCTCGATACGCTGGAGAATCCGGTCGGGCCGGAAGAGTTAGCCCGCATGGCCGGATGCACCACGGCTGTCATCCGCGGCCTGGAGAAAAAAGGCCTGGTGAAGATCATCAGCCAGCGGACAGAGGAGTTTGCCCGCGACTTTAACGTCCGGCTGACCGACGTCGAGCCTCCGCCGGAGCTTTCGGCCGAGCAGGCGGTGGTGCTGGAGAAGATAGACCAGTTGCTGGAATCGGCCTCGTTTGGCTGCATTCTGGTTAACGGTGTCACCGGCAGCGGCAAGACGGAGGTCTATCTGCGGGCCATCGAGCAGGCCACCGCCAATGGCGGGCAAGCCATTGTGCTGGTGCCGGAAATAGCCCTGACGCCGCAGACCATCCGCCGCTTCCGCGAACGCTTCGACGACGTGGCCGTCCTGCATTCGCACCTGGCCGACGTCGACCGGCATCGCGAGTGGCGCGATATCTGCGAAGGTCGGGCCCGGGTAATCGTCGGTGCCCGCAGTGCGGTATTCGCCCCGGCCCGCGACCTCAAGCTGATAGTCATTGACGAGGAGCACGAGACGAGTTTCAAGCAGGATACAGCCCCGCGCTACCAGGCCCGCGACATGGCCCTGATGCGGGCCCACCTGCTCGGCATTCCGATTATTCTGGGCAGCGCCACGCCCAGCCTGGAGACCAAGCACAATTGCCTGTCGCTCGATCATTACACCGAGACGCGCCTCACGGAGCGCGTGCTCAACCGGCCCATGCCGCCGGTGGAAATCATCGACCTGAAGAACACCCTGCGCGAGCGCAAAGGCTATCATTCTCTGAGCTTAGTGCTGGAAAATGGTATCCGCGAAACCCTTCAGCGGCAGGAGCAGGTTATTCTGTTCCTGAATCGTCGCGGATTTTCCACCCACGTATTCTGCCCCAGTTGCGGGTTCGTCCAGAAGTGCGACCACTGCGACGTCTCCATGACCTTCCACCGCAGCGAGAATATTGTCCGCTGTCACTACTGCGACACCAATATCGCTCCGCCGCAACAGTGTCCGGCATGCAGCACGGCAGGCATGAACTACTTCGGCCTGGGCACCGAGCGGCTTGAAGACGAGGTGCATAAGAAATTCCCCATGGCCCGGCTGGGCCGCATGGATAGCGATACAATGCGCAAGCGCGGCTCGCACGATGCCGTGCTGACCGAGTTCCGCGACCGCAAGATCGACATTCTCATCGGCACGCAGATGATCGCCAAGGGGCTCGATTTTCCGAATGTAACGCTGGTCGGAGTGATTAACGCGGACGTCTCGATGAATCTGCCCGACTTCCGTTCGGCCGAACGCACCTTTCAGCTCATCAGCCAGGTAAGCGGGCGGGCAGGGCGGGGCAGCAAACAAGGCCGCATTCTGGTGCAGACCTTCACGCCCGAGCACGAAGCCGTGCGCTTTGCTGCCGCCCACGATTACGAAGCCTTTGCCTCCGGCGAGCTTAAGCACCGTCGGCAGTTCGGTTATCCGCCATTCGTCAGGCTGGCCCGGGTGGTCGTCCGCGGCGAGGATGAGGACAAGGTACGCGACCTGTCGACCAAACTGGCCGATGTGCTGCGCCAGGCAGCGCGGGAAATAGAGCCCGGTCCAGTCATCCTGCTGGGGCCGGTTCCGTGTCCTATCTCGCGCATCAACAGGCAGTTCCGGTACCAGATGCTGATCAAAGCCCCGCAGGCCCGGAGCATGATTCAACTGTTCGACAATGTCCGCGGTCAGCTCATTACCAGCCCGCCGGAGCTGAACATAGCCGTCGATATCGACCCCGTCAGCACGCTGTAATTGCGCGGGCGCCGTGGCTGCAAGTGCTTTGCATTATGTTGCATAAGATGCTGAAGCCGATTGCGGCAAGGGTAGGCTTACTGCGGCTGAGCGGCCCGAGCATTGGCTGGCCTGGGGCGTGCATTCTGTGAACTGGCAGCTGGGCTGGTTGCCTTCCTCTGAACCACAATGCCCACAATGGCCAGGGCGACTGTCACCAGGATCATCATGGCCAGCTTCCACGGCGATGCAGCCAACTGCTCCGGTTGCACCTGCGAAGCGATGAGGGCTGCGTTCACCCCCATGCTGGCGCCCCATAAAGAGGTCATGACAATAACCACCATGCGATGGTAATTCAGGGCCAGAATGCCGCCGGCCAACCCGCAGATGCCGCCGATTATGCCAACAGTCCAACCGGCAGCCGTCGTCATATCAACGTCCGCCAGAAACATGCCCAGCACTATCAGGCCCGCGACAAGCGTGGCAGTTGTACCGAAGCCGATCAGGAAAATCGAAAGGTAATAGAAGATGGGGGTCAGCACGCCGATGGCAAGCAAGGCCGTCAGATAGATGAGCATCGGCTGTTCTGGAAAGAGCCACATTCCTCCTGCGGCCCCCAGCACAGCACCTATAAACATGCCCTGCAGAGCAGCAATTGTCCGATAATAACGATAGCCGAAAACAAGGGCGAAGAGCCCGATGGCCGTAAAGGCTGCCGCCCCGGCGGCGCAAAAGCCGGTCTCAAGGGCATCGAACGAAAATGTGAAAGCGATAACGCTGTTGTGCATGTTGCGGCACTTTAGTGGGTAGGCAAGTTGCTGTCAATAGGGCTCTTATGCGTAATTTTGCCCGCCGCCCGCTGCTCGTCAACCGCAATGTGCTGTATAATCTATTGTAGGAGGGGCGTTCTCATGTCAGCCACGACAGGGCCAGGAGGCACCATGGAAACTCAGGCTATTCTCACGCGATTGCTCTCGGCTGCCGACCGCATAAGCCGCTCATGGAATCTGGAGGAGGGCCTCTCGGGCCTGGTCCACGTAGTTTTCGGCCTGTTGCATGCCAAAAGTGCGGCCATTGTCCTGGCAGACGATACCGGTCAGCGTTACAAAATAGTTGCTAATCGCGGTCTCAGCGCCAGCTTTGTCAACCATCACCGGATAGCGGTCGAGTCTCCGGTTGTGCGCAGAATGACGGTGGCCAAGGAAGCCTTGATTTTCCCGCAATTTGGGCTGCAGGAGGACGACGAGGCGGCCCCCCTGAGACTGGAGACTGAGTCCGGTTCGCTCGTGGCCGCGCCAATTGAAGCCATGAACCGTCCGGTGGGCCTCATTATCGCTACCAGCGACGCCCCCGATTATTTCAGCCAGGAGCATCTGCAACTGGTGCAGCTTGCGGCAAAGCTGGCCGGGGCCTGCCTCGACCGGTGTGCCCTTTATGCCGACCGTCAGCACCTGGCGGCCGTCGATCCGCAGACCGGCCTGCTGTCATTTGAATTCTTCTGCCGCCGCATGAATGAAGAGATTGCCCGCAGCAGGCGTGCCGACAAGCCGCTATCAATGATGCTGCTGGATATCGACAGCTTCATCGAGTTCAGCGAGACCCACGGGCCCGAGTCGGCCGACCAGTTGTTGTCGCGACTGGCCGACCTGGTCAGGTCGACCACGCGCGGTATTGATTTTGCCGGACGCTTTGGCTTGGATGATATTCTGGTGGCCCTGCCGGAGACCAACCTGCAGGGAGCACGAAACGCGGCGGAACGGATTGAAGCTGTCTTGCGCCAGCACCCGATCGGCCACGCCGGACAGATTGTCACCGCAAGCATGGGTATAGCCGAACTTGCTCTGGGCGAAGAGACCAGCCTTGGGCCAATGCTCGACCGAGCACAGAAGGCGCTCTACCAGGCCCAGTTACATGGCAAGGGACGCATTGAGACAGCCGAAAGCTGAGGACGGGCAGCCGGCGAATCAGGGCATAAAAAAAGTGGCGAAGCCTGATGGCCCCGCCACATTCTTAAGCTGTCGGACTTCGTAAGGCCTGCTGTGTAACAGCGGTTACACGCGACTCAGGTACTCGCCGCTCCGCGTATCGACTTTGACCACCGTGCCATTGACCACAAACGGCGGCACCTTGATGCGGGCCCCGCCTTCGCACTCGGCATCTTTCAGTTGATTGGTGGCCGTGGCGCCCTGCATCGGCGGTGGCGTGTCGATAACCGTCAACTCCACCACGTTAGGCAACTCGAAGGTTATCGCCTGGCCTTCCGAGAACGAGACCTGCACCTTCAGGTTGGGCGTCAGGTACTTGGCATCGTCGCCGATCAGGTCGCTGTCAAGCTCGACCATCTCGTAGGTGTCCGGATCCATGAAGACGAACTTGTCGCCGCTGGCGTACAGGTATTCCATATCCTTGTGATCGAGGTAGACTTCCTCAAACTGTTCGTCGGTGCGAAAGCGTTCCTTGTGCAACTGGCCGGTCTGGATATTCTTGAGCTGCACGACCTGGCTGCTGCGCCAGTTGCCTTTGGCCACCTTTTCGTTATCGACAATGACCCAGATACCGTCCTTAAATCGTATGGCTTTGCCGCGCCTCAGATCTATCGCCTTAATGCTCATGCTTGATTTTCCTGCCTTTTACCAGAAATCGAATTTGTGGCGCCGCCCTGCTGCCGCGGCCCGATAATGCCGGACACGAATTGTAAGCCCTTGGGCCAGTGATGGCAACAGGGAATCTCATTCCTGCGACTTCAGGCGACCCTTCTGAGGCAGCGGACACTTCTGCCCCTGGTCGTCGACCCGCACGAATGTGACGTTGGTCGAAAAGATATCGCGCTCCGATGTCGCGCCTGGTTGGTCGGCCAGAACATTCACATGATACGTCACGCTCGTCCGCCCCTGTCGCACCGGGAGCACCTTGAAGCGCAGAATTGACCCGTTGGGCACCTGCTGGCGGAACTCCACGCGGTCCATGGCGATGGTCACCAGGCGGCAGTGCGGAAAATCCAGGCTGGCCACAATCCAGGCATATTCGTCAACCCACCTGAGCAACGCGCCGCCGAACAGGTAGCCGTAATGGTTCAGATGCTCCGGGCGAACTATGGTAAAGTTGTTCATGCTGCTGCGCTCCAAATAATCCATGCAGGATTCAGCCGAGCGTTTGTGCTGATAATCTATCGTCAAGGGCCTGCGACGTCAAAATGATTGGCCGCTGACTGCTGCCGATTCTCTTGCCACCACGCCACGAAATGGTAATATATGACCCCTGCAGCCGATTGCTTGATGCGGCCGCATCTGCCGCAGGCGAACCATGGTTCAGACAATTACACGATCTTATCAGGAATTGCCAGAATGACCGACCGTTTTCCGCCCATCAACCCCCGCTTTCCTCACATGCTTTATGGCGGCGACTACAATCCGGACCAGTGGCTGCATAGCCCCGAAACCCTGCAGGAAGACCTGCGGCTCATGCAGTTGGCGGGCATCAACTCGGCCACCCTTGGCGTCTTTGCCTGGTCCAGCTATGAGAAGCGCGAAGGGCAGTTTAACTTTGACTGGCTGGATCGGGTGATGGATAATATGGCCGAGCGGAAGATGGCGGCCGTGCTGGCCACGCCCAGCGGAGCCCGGCCGGCCTGGCTCTCGAAAAAATATCCGGAGGTGCTGCGAGTCAATCAGCAGGGCATCCGCGATTATCACCAGATGCGACACAACCATTGCCCGACCTCGCCGGCCTACCGCGAGAAGGTTGGCATTATTAACCGTAAGCTGGCCGAGCGATACCACAATCACCCGGCCCTGGCGGTCTGGCATCTTTCCAACGAGTACAGTGGCGAGTGCTTCTGCGAGTTGTGCAAGAATGCCTTCCGCCAGTGGCTTCGCGAGCGTTACAAAACTCTGGATGCCCTGAACCTGGCCTGGTGGAGCGCTTTCTGGTCTCATACCGTCAGCGACTGGGACGAGATTGAGCCCGTGGATGCGAGCGTAGGTGGCATGGTTATCGACTGGAAGCGTTTTGTTACCGCTCAGACAGTCGACTTTATGAAGGCCGAGCTTGCTGCCTTGCGCCAGTTCTCGAAGGACGTGCCGGCCGCGACTAACTTTATGGGCACCTACCCGGGGCTCGATTACTGGAAACTGGCCGAGCATCTGGACGTGGTGAGCTGGGACAGTTACCCGCGCTATCACAGCCAGAGTGACATGTGGAAGACCGGCGCCGACGTCGCCTTTAATCACGATATGAACCGCTCCATGAAGGGCGGGCGGCCGTTCATGCTGATGGAATCGGTGCCCAGCGCGACCAACTGGGCGGCCGTGCCCAAGCTGAAGCGGCCGGGCGTGCTGCGGCTGGAGATGATCCAGGCCATAGCCCACGGCTCCGATACCTGCCAGTTTTTCCAGTTCCGCAAATCGCGCGGAGCACACGAGAAGTTCCACGGGGCGGTGGTCGATCATGCAGGGCACGAGAATACGCGGGTCTTCCGCGATGTGGCCGAGGTCGGCTCGATACTGGGCGAGCTTGACGATGTCGTGGGCACACGCGTCGATGCCGAAGTCGCCCTGGTGCAGGATTGGGAGAACCGCTGGGCTCTTGAGGCCTCGTGCGGGCCGCGTCAGCAAAAGGATTACATGCCCACCTGCTATGCCCACTATCGCCCCTTCTGGAGCATGGGTGTGCCGGTCGACGTGATAAATGCCGACTGCGACTTCAGCAAGTACAAGGTTCTCATCGCCCCGATGCTCTACATGATCAGGCCCGGCGTCGGCGAACGCATAGCCAGCTTTGTCGAATCCGGCGGCACATTGGTAGCAACCTACCTGACGGGAATCGCCAACGAGAGCGACCTCTGCTTCACCGGTGGATGGCCCGGGGCAGGGCTGCGCAAGGTGCTGGGCATCTGGTCGGAAGAAATCGACAGTCTGTACGATGAGGAGCGCGTGCGCCTGAGCGTGCAGCCGGGCAATTCCCTTGGCCTCGAAGGCCAGTTCAACGTGCAAGAGTATGCCGATCTTGTTCATGCCGAAGGTGCCGAGGTCCTGGCCACTTATGGCAGCGAGTTCTACGCTGGTCGGCCGGCCATCACCTGCAACAGCTTCGGCAAAGGCAAGGCCTACTACCTGGCCGGCAGAACGGGTGAAGACTTCCTCAAGGCGTTCTATTGCCGCCTGGTCGGCTCGGCCGGGGTAAGTCGCAATGTTGGCGCTGAATTGCCGGAGGGCCTGACGGTACAGTGCCGGCGTGGCGGCGGGAAGGAATTCCTGTTTGTGCTGAACTTTGCCGATCAGGATCACCAGTTGCCGGTGGCTGAGGGCCGCTTTATCGATGTGCTGAGCGGCGGGGAAGTATCGCATACGCTGCGTGTGACGGCCTACGGGGCGTTCATTCTGCAGCGATGCTGAGCTATAGCCGGTGCGGTCTCATCCGACGGGTTCAGTCGTTCTTTCAGCATCGGGGGCCGATTGTCAGGCTCCGCCTTCGCGTTGCGGAGCGGGTTTTCCAGTTTTCAGGAGTGACACATTATGTCGCGTATTGGCCTGATGGGTTGCGGGGTGGTTGCCGGATATGGTCATCTGCCGGTGCTGAAGTCGACTCCGGGTCTTGATCTTGTGGCGGTGTACGATCCGGACATTGCCCGGGCTCGTGCTGCCGCGGATAAATTTGCCGTGACCTGCGCGACCGACAGTCTCGACACGTTCTTCGCCAGCGGCCTGGATGCCGTGGCCATCACCTCGCCGGCGGGTGCCCATCTGAGCAATGCCTGCGATGCCGCCCGCCACGGGGCCCACATTTTGTGCGAGAAGCCCCTGGCCATGACCGAAGAGCAGGGGCGGCAGATGATTGCCGCGGCCGACGAAGCAGGAGTCATGCTCTTCACCGGCTTCGATTATCGTTTCAGCCCTGCCGCCATGACTATCAAACAGTTGCTGGACGAGGGTGCGATAGGCCGCGTTCGCAGCCTGCGACTGGTCTACATCTGGAATCTGCACGGCAAGTACGAACTGGACGACACCGGTCGGCAGGTGCTTAACCAGCGGCGGGTGGGTCGCATGCTTGAAGGCGGCCCGATGGTCGATTGCGGCGTGCATCAGATTGACCTGGCCCGCTGGTGGCTTGGCACCGAAGTAGTTGCAGCCAGTGCGGCCGGGGCCTGGGTTGAGGATTACGAGGCCCCGGACCACGTTTACCTGCACCTCGACCACAAGTGCGGGGCTCACTCGATGATCGAGATAAGTTTCAGCTTCTGTCACACCTGCGCCGAGCCACGAAACCGGTTCGTCTACGAACTGATTGGCACCGATGGGGTAATACTTTACGACCGTTCGAAGCAGGTTCTGGAGCTGCGCAATTCCAGCGGGACCCGCAGCCTGCCGTGGAGCCCGGAGAAGAATTTCGCCGGAATGTACCAGGCCTTTTCCGAGGCTCTGCGCACGGGGCAGACGGGCCATCTGCCGACCGGCCGCGATGGTCTGGAGGCGCTGATTCTGTCGCGCCGGACCACCAGCGAGCTTATAGCCGATCGCAAAAGTCACCCTTCAGCAGTGGCGGTGGATGGCTGACGTGCAAAAAGGCAATAATCGTTCATCTCCAGAAACATATACGGCCCCAAGGGGTTAGGATTAGCGTCGGCCTTAAGGTTTATGAACGAAATACAGCTGACGTATCAGTAACGTTATGGTATATAGTAGGCCGTTGCTCTGCTGCAGAAAGCAATGTTCTCAAACAGGTAAAAGTGCAGGCCTGTAATGTTTTGTGGCGGTGGGGGTTGTAAAGCGGCGCGGAGAAGTTTTGTGGTAAAGAGTTACAAGAAGAATGTCAGGCGGAATGTTCAGGGCGTCAGGACTCGCGAAGACATCCTGAAGGCGGCTGGAGCGCTTTTTGCCAGGAAGGGCTTTGCCGAAACCAGCGTGCGCGACCTGGCCCGAGAGTCGGGGGCCGGCCTCAGTACGATCATTTATCACTTCAATAGCAAAGAAAACCTGTATCTTGAAACTATCAGGCACTTTACACTCGAGATGGGCCGGCTGAATGCTCACTTCGAGCCGCTCTTCGCGGTCGATGTCAATCAGCCGCAACTGGTTGCCGACACGCTGTATGCGACCATTTACTCTTTCCTGAATGCCTGTCACGGCGAAAACAAGGTCGAGCACCTCATCGGGCTGTACACTCGTTTGATGACTGAGAGAAACCCGACCGCTCTGAAAATGCTGGTAGACTGTTTTGCTGACGTGCAGCAGCGACTGCCAGAACTGTTCAGCCGCATTCGACCGGATTTCGACCAGGTGCAAATCGGTTTCATGCAGCAACTGCTGTGGTCGTTGCTGCAATACACGGTGGTGAGCAAGCAACTGGTGCTGTACGACATGGGCATTGAAGGCGATGATTACCCGGCCGAATACCTTGTCCTGGCAGCCAGGCAATTCACCCTGTATTGCTGCCTGCCGCTCGGCCTGCCCGCACCCCAAGTCTAACCAGACGCACCCGCCATTTTCAGTTTGAGGCGTTTTGCGGCGCCCGGCCGTAACAGTGGCTGCTCCGGCCGGGTCGCGTGGTTAACGGTTCATCTGCGGATCGCTTGGCGTGCTGGGCCTGCTGGGGCCGGCTTTGCCGAATGGTTTACGCTTCTCGACGACGGGTTCCTCGACATATTCCAGCAGTACGCCGATAAACGGATCGATGCGGTCGTGGTAATTGTTTTCCAGGGCGGCCCGCATAACCTGGCGGAAAATTGCACGCTCGGCCGTATTGCCTTCGGCCGGGCTGGCAGTGCCGCACCATCGCGGGTTGTTCTGCGACTGCGTCCAGAAGGCTACCCAGAGGCTCTGGCCATTGCCGGCGGCCGCCAGTTTGTCAATGCTTGTCAACTGCCGGTCCCAGTTCGGCAGCTTGAGCCTGTCTTCCACGTATTTGCTGGTTCGTACCTTGACACCGTGGAACTGGAAGCCCTTCTCCGTCTGCTCCTTGACAAATTTTTCGATGGCCTCAACCGTCTTCTCGTGGGCCGGGGCGTCTGTAATCGCGACAACAATTTTCTTAGCGTTACTGCCTCTGGACCACCTCTGTCCGCGAATGGCTGCAACCAGTCCATCGAGCAGGGCTTCCGGAATATCGCCACCGCCTTTGGGGCCTTCCGGCCGCAGCAGTTTGGCCAGTACATCGGCCCGGTGGCTCAGGGGCAGGGTTTTCGTTACGTAGGCATCGCCATGGTCGCGGTACAGGGTGACACCAATGCGCGGTTCGCGGCTGATGAGCTCGAAAGTACGCATCATCTTGACCACGTCCTGCTTAATCCACTCCAGCGGCCGTCCCATGGTGGCTGTCGTGTCGAGCACGAAACAGACGTCCAACTGGTCGAGCCGGAAACGCTGCAACTCCAGGTCTTTACGCCACTTGGGGTCGGCGGTATCGGTAATCGGTTCGCCGTGCGGCATGACTTCCGAAAGCTTTTCGTAGGGTGGCACATCAGCCACGGCCACCTCTTTGAAGTCCTGCTCCTGGTACCACTCGGCCCAGCTGCGCTGGGTGTTCTGCCACATTGTGGCGCTGCTCTCCCTGCGGTATTTCGTGTGATGAGGAATATTGGTCTCGAACCGGCGCAGGACAAGTTCGGCCCTGTAGGCCAAGTCGAGCGTTCCCATGGCCTCGATCAGACGGCGAACCATGTCGCCCGACTGCCAGCGTTTGATAACATCGCCGACAGCCCACAAGGTGCGGATATCGCTGGGATTAATGCTGTTGGTATCGTTGAAAATCTTCATCAGTCGTGCTTTGTTCTGCGGCGTTGGGCCACCTGCTTCAATCAGGCCCACGATGCCCAGACGCAAGTCGCCGCGGAGCAGATCCTTCTCGAACAGGTCGAAGCCTATCCGAACCCATATGTCGCGGCTCTCCTCGTCGAGCTTGGTGTGGCGGCCGTGTATGGCTTCCCAGGCGTAAATGCGGGCAATGGTGTTCTTATCCGACCTGAGCACCTGCATCAGTCGCCTCGTGCTCCGGGTATCGTCAATTTTGGCCAGACTTATAATGCCCATGACGCGGGCCATCCAGTCCTGCTCGTTAAGATGCTTTTCGTACATCTCGAGGTAATACTTGGTGAAGGTTTCAATCTGCTCCGGCCGCTGGCTGTAAGGCACTTCGTTGGATGGTGGTGGGGTGGCCGCTGCCGACTGGCCATCGGGTTTCGAACCACTGTTAATGGCCTGGGCGGTGGCCGAGGTGGCCTGTGACTGTTGTTGTTGCTGCGCCCGCTGCCGCTCCATGGCTTCGGCCAATTCCGCCTCAGCCTCGGCCAGTGCCTCAGTCTCGGCGTTCACCTGGCTCTCCTGGGCAATCAACTGTTCGGGGCCAGAAAAGCCGAGCAGTCCCACGGCGATCATTGTCAACAGTAGAAGGCGTCTGGCCATTAATTATCTCCTCGGGCAAGGCAAAGACTGCGTGTGTCCAGATTCTGCAAAGACTGCCAGTACCATTATATACGTTGCGGGAAACAGATTGTTCAGAACAATTTTCAGCAATTCACCGAAAGAGTATGATGTGCGGCTGGTTGAAAGCAAGTGGATTTTCTTCCACCGCTGCCCCATGCGGAGCCATATTTTGCACCGTGGCCGGGCCTTGGCGCGGCAAATGTTACAGGAAGAAATTGATTTTGAAGCGGTAATTGGATAGAACAGACTCTTTATCAGCGCCGAAAGTCGGCCGGACTTCACATCTTATGATTTCTGGGCAGTCAGGCAGCGGTGCCCGAGACAATGGTGGTGGTACAGCAGATGACGAAACGACGCGCCGATGACGGTGCCTTGAAAAGCAGGAAATGGAGTGTGTAACCATGATTCAATGCGCGGAGTGCGAATTTGCCGATGTCGGGCCGGACGGCAGCGTCAGGGTGCGTTGCAATCCGCTGGTCAACGTCAAGGAGGCCGAGTGCCTGGCCAAATGGCAGCTTATGCGATTGGAGGCGCTTGTTCAGGCTTATAATGTCACCTTGAGCCAGCACCGCCGGTTGGCTCCGCTGCAGGAAAAAATGATGAAGTTCATGGAGCGGGAGATTGAAGAAGTGGATGAAGCCGACTCCTGGAAACTGAATTATGACGACGAGGACGAGGACGAAAACCCGGGTGGCGAGGGTCAGGACGATAACGATCCGGAAAGGCCCTTCATCTGATTTTTGCAGAACCAATTAGACAGTCGACCACAGCAATAGAGGGATCAACAAAAATGGCAGCGAAAGTGTACGTTATCAAGACCGCCCAGGGCGAAACTCCTGAACAGCACGCCGAAAAGGCTCTGCGAGTATATCGTGCGGCCGGATTTGACAAGCAGGTGGGCAAGGACGAACTGATTGGCATCAAGCAGCACTTTGGTGAGCGCGGTGGCAACGGCTACCTGCGTCCGGCAATTGCTCGCGAATTCGCCAGTGCCATCGCATCGGCCGGAGGCAAACCCTTCGCCACCGATTCGGCCACGCTGTACAAGGGGCAGCGGGCGAATGCCGTCGACCATCTGAACCAGTGCCGCGAGCATGGCTTTACGATCGACTCGCTGGGCTGCCCGATTATCATGGCCGACGGCCTGCTGGGTGCAGGGCAGGTAATGGTTGACGTTCCGGGCAAGCATTATCAGCAGGTGCCGATTGCCAGTGTTGCCTACCATGCCGACGGTTTTGTGGTTCTGACCCACGTGACCGGGCACATTCTCTCGGGCTTTGGTGCCAGTATCAAGAATGTGGCCATGGGACTGGTGAGCCGCGCAGGCAAGGTGAGCCAGCACCACGGGGCGGTGCCGAGCGTGCAGCCCGAGAAATGCGTGCTGTGCAAAGCCTGCGAGAAGTGGTGCCCGGCGGAGGCCATCATGGTCCGCAAGATGCCCGCGATTGACAAGGACAAGTGCATCGGTTGCGGCGAGTGCATAGCCATGTGCAAGACCGAGGCCCTGTGCGTGGACTGGGGCGAGCAGCCCGAGAGACTGCAGGAGAAGATGGCCGAGCATTGCCTGGGTGTGCATCAGTTGCATGGCGGCAAAATGTGTTACTTCAATTTTGCCACCTTCATCACCCGTGACTGCGATTGCATGGGCAAGACGCAGAAGCCGGAGTGCGAGGACTTCGGCATTCTGGCCTCGGCCGACCCGGTGGCTGTTGATCAGGCCACGGTTGACCTGGTTGGCAAGGCCCGCGGCAAGGAACTCTTCAGCGAGTTGCGGCCCGAGATCGACCCCAACGTACAGCTTGCTCATGGCGAGGCCATTGGCCTGGGAACGCGCAAGTACGAACTGGTGATGGTCGAGTAACAGTTTATGGTCAATCCGACTCATTTGCGGAGCGGATTCTAAATGTGCAGCTTTTTCCAATGTGTTGCATCAACTTGAGTCTGCAGGAAGGGAACCAACGGTATGGCGAAGAAGAGCTCGTCGAAGCGCGCAGGTGGTCGAGTGAAGGTTGGTGTTATCGGGTGCGGCGTCATCAGTAAGATCTACCTCGATCAGATGACGCAGGTTTTTTTGAATCTGGAGGTTGCGGGCGTAGCAGACCTGGTGGCCGAGCGGGCCGAGACGCGGGCGGCCGAGTATCCGGGCGTTGTGGCGATGACGGTCGATGAGATGCTTGCATCGCCCGACATCGAGATTATTGTCAACCTGACCATACCGCGGGCCCACTACGATGTGGCCATGGCTGCGGTCAAGGCCGGCAAGAGCGTTTACAACGAGAAGCCCCTGACCATTACCCGCAAGGAAGGTCAGGAACTGGTCAGCGCGGCCAAAAAGGCCGGGGTGCTGGTCGGCGGAGCGCCCGACACCTTCCTCGGCGGCGGGCTTCAGACTTGTCGCAAGCTGATTGACGATGGCTGGATTGGCGAGCCTGTTGCGGCCACTGCATTCATGATGTCGCACGGGCCGGAAAGCTGGCATCCGGATCCCGAGTTCTACTATAAGATCGGCGGCGGCCCGATGTTCGACATGGGCCCCTATTACCTGACGGCTATGGTATCGCTGCTGGGGCCGATTGCCCAGGTTACAGGCGCTGTCCGAGTAACGCTGCCGGAGCGGGTAATTACCAGCAAGCCCAAGTATGGCACGCGGATCAAGGTTGACGTTCCGACTCACATTGCCGGGCTGATGGAGTTCAAGAGCGGCGCGGTGGGCACGCTGGTAACCAGTTTTGACGTCTGGGCGGCGAATTTGCCGCGGATCGAAATTTATGGCACCGAGGGCACGCTTGCCGTCCCGGATCCGAACACCTTCGGCGGCCCCATTCGCATCAGGCGGGCCGGAGCCCAGGATTGGAGCGAAGTGCCGCTGGCTTTCATCTACGGCGAGAATAGCCGCGGCATCGGCGTGGCCGACATGGCTTTGGCCCTGCGCGAAGGTCGGCCGGCCAGGGCCGGTGGCGAGCTTACCTATCACGTGCTGGACGTCATGCACGCCTTCCACGATGCCTCGGAAAAGGGCAAGCACATCAAGCTGGAAAGCACCTGCCAGCGTCCCGCGGCATTGGCACTGGGGCTGCTGAAGGGCCAGGTAGGTTAAACGGTCCTGCTGCAGTGTTAGCTGCAACTTTATAGGTTCTTAGCGGCGAACGGGGTGATATGCCTTGTTCGCCGCTGCTTTTTATGCTCTGCGCATCTGCAAGTGTGTTTTGACTTTTGTCTTACGATTATTGACAGCCATCCGAGGTTGGCTTAGCATGCGGGATAGAGCATATATTGAGTGGTTACCGGAGCAGGCTTGGTCATGAATCACGCTGGCCAGGTGTGTTCCACATGTAGGAACAGCAGGAGGGGGGAGATCATGGCACTTAAGGCTCAGATTGCCCAACACCCGATACATCCCATGCTGGTTGTCTTCCCGATTGGGCTGTGGGTATTCTCGTTCGTCTGTTACACGGTTTTCATGCTGGGCGGGGCCGAGGTCTGGAAAACGGTGGCCATGTATTCCATGGCGGGCGGGATAATCGGCGCTGCTCTGGCGGCCATTCCGGGCATGATCGACCTGTTCAGCATGAACAAGTCCAAAGCCCGCTCGGTGGGCATCTGGCACATGCTGATTAATGTCACAGTGCTGACACTTTTCACCGTGGCTTACTTCCTGCGACTTGGCGATGCCACCGAAGAAGCTGTGACCTATATTATTACGGTTATTGCGATTGTGCTGTTGGCGGTCAGCGGATGGCTGGGCGGAGAGCTTGTTTATGTTTACGGCGTGGCCACGCGTGCTTATCAGGAAGCCGACGACGAACGGTCCTGATTAATGGCGTCTGTGGCGATGAGGGGCAGCCTTGCGATGTCGGCTGCCGTGATGATGGACGCAGCGCCCGGGCCCGGAGGCAATGGCTGCAGAAAATTGCAGTTTTGCCACCATCCTCGTCCGTGGCTGGTGAAAAAATGAGAGGCGATGAACCTCATCTGTTAACCCCCTGCCTTATGCTTAATCGTGCAGAGAGGATGCACTGAAGCCTGCTGTGAATGACGCGGGCTTCACCATAAAAAGGGGCGAGATGATGACCAAGAAGGAACTGGCGCACAGTATTGCGGCCGAATTACAGATCAGTCAGACATTGGCCTGTGAAGTGGTGCAAAGGCTTTTTGACAAGATGGTCCATGCCGTAGTCACCAACGGCCGCCTTGAGTTGCGTAATTTTGGAGTGTTCGAAATACACAGGCGGGCAGCTCGGCGGGCCCGCAACCCGCGGACAAACCAAGGCATGGCGGTGCCGGAAAAGTTGACGATATGCTTCAAGCCGGGCAAGGAGATGGCGGATAGACTGGCTTCTCTGCCCGATGAAGGGCCTTGCCGCGGCAGCGGCACTGATGGCTCTGAATAATGCGGTGCTGCGATGGACGCGAGCCGCCTGTGCGTGCCGATTCCTGCTGCGGTTAGCTGCCTTACCGGATTGGGCGTCTCCGATACGTTTTGCATCCTTTACAGGCGCAATGTCGACGGGTTTTCGCAGGCTCGTTCTCAATCGATAAATCTGCTCCGGAAATTCCTGTTTTCCCACCGCTTACATTCGTAACATAAGCTCCGAACTGCTCCTCCAGCACCTGCCCCACCCGGCGGTGCCTCGGCTGGTCGTTTATTCAGGCCGAGACCTGTTTGGGCTCACTGGCGGCGGGACGGCCGGCCTCTATGCAGCAAACTGCTTTGCACTTTCGAAAGGATGGGACCTAAGTGATGCTCCGCCTGACTCTTGCAGCAATCGCCGGATGTCGCACTCCGCGGCACATCCTCCTCCCTGTGCGGGCTGAATCGCGGATGTGGGCGCAGATTCCACTGTTTATTGCGGCTTGCCTGGTGGCCACAGGGGCCATATCCGGTTGTCAGGTTGGCGACGGTGACGCGGCCGCTTACATCGAGACCGAAAATGTCATAAAACGCGCCCGCGACCGGGTTTATCCGGCCACAGTGCGTGTTGAGGCCCGCAAGACGGAGTTTTTCGCCGGGCAGCCGAAACGCACCGGTGGGTTCGGGTCGGGCGTTATTTTTGATGATCAGGGCCACGTGCTGACTAATTATCACGTTGCCGGTCGGGCCGAGGAGATCAGCTGCACGCTGTACAACAAGGAACGTGTCAAGGCTCGCATGATAGCCGGGGACCCGTGGACGGATTTGGCGGTGATTCAACTGGACCTGGACGAAGTCCGGGAGAAGGGTTTCGCGCTGGTGCCGGCCGTCTTTGGCGATTCCGACAAAGTGAGCGAAGGCGACATGGTCCTTGCTATCGGCAGTCCGTTTGGCTTGTCGCGAAGCGTTTCCTACGGCGTGGTGTCGTGCCATGATCGCATACTGTCGGAGGCCATGAAGCTTGGCGGTGGTCTCGAAACGGGGCTGTTCAATACCTGGCTTCAGACCGACGCCGCCATTAACCCTGGTAATTCCGGTGGGCCGCTGGTGAATATGCATGGCGAGGTGGTGGGCATCAACACTCGCGGCGGCGGTAACGATCTGGGCTTTGCCGTGCCCATTAACGTGGCTAAAGACGTTGTCGAACAGATAATGGCCAATGGCAAGGTTTTGCGGAGCACGATAGGCGTGACTTTTCAGCCGTTGCAGGATCTGGAAGGCTTCTATGCCGTCGGGAGAAGTGACGGGGCGATCATCAGCAGTGTTGAGCCGGGCAGTCCGGCCAGTGCTGCAGGCATTCTGCCGGAGGATATCCTGCTGGAGTACGATGGCCGCAAAGTAAGCGGCCGATATGCCGAGGAGCTGTTCGAATTGCGGCGCATGATTTCCAACACTCCTGTGGGTGCTGAGGTCTCGCTGAAGGTTCGCAGGCGTGCCGCCGGAGTTGACGAAATTGTGCTGAAGACGGTTGAGTTGACCACCGTGCGTGGTGAGGAAATCAACTTTGCCCAGTGGGGCTTCGTGGGCCAGAGCATTACACAGCGGCTGGCCGAGCGTGAGAACTTGCGGGATACCGCCGGCGTGTATGTTACCGGCTCTCGCCCGGGAGAGCCGGCCGAGCGTGCCGGCCTGAAGCGTGGGGCGGTGGTGATAGGCATCAGTTTTTCCGGCGGTGGCGAGACAATTGATGTTCGCGACGCCGAGCATCTGAAGGAACTGTACGAGGAGTCGGTGGAGCGGCGCGATCCGATGGTTGGTTTGCGTGTTCGACGCGGATTGTCGCTGGTGCGGCAGGTGCTTTCGATACGCTACGACAGCGAACCCGAGAAAAATGGTGACGCTGAGCCCTCGCCTGGGCCTGCTTCGGAGGATGGCGAAGAGGCGGCGACGGAAGACGGTCGCTAGGCTTGGTCGGTTATTCAGTTTGCGGACGCGGGGCATTTGCTGCCCTTAGTGGCCGCAGGCCTTTGAAGACAGAGGAAAGTTGTTGTCCTGCAAGGAGATCATGATGGTGCTACGAAATTGGAAGCTGGTTGCTGCCCTGGCTGCAAGTCTTATGTTTGGAGCGGTCATGCAGCAGCAGGCTGTGGCCGATGAAATCGGCGAGAAGATTCGCGCGGTTACAGCCAAGGCATCCGAGTCGATGGTGGTGGTCTCGTTCTATATCGAGCAGGCCGATGGCTCGAGGAACGATCTTCGCATGCCTGGCTGCGTGGTGGGCGAAGGCAACCTTGTTATGACCACCAGCCTGGTCTTCAACAGCCGGCTGCCGCTGGAGCAATACAAGGAATTCGAGGTTATTGTTTACAAGGACGGCGAAAGCAAATCTTATGCGGCCGAATACCAGGGTCGGGACGATACGGCTCAGGTTGCGTTTCTGCGAATAGTGGACGAGGAAGCGCCAACTCTGCCGGCTCTGGAGTTCAGCCGCGATGCAGTGCTCGAAGTCGGCGACCCCTTTGTCACTTTCGGCAATATGGGCGAGGCCGACGCCTACAAGTTGGTTGTCAGCATGGGTCGGACAAGTACGGTGCTCGACAAGCCATTTCGGCTGTATATCATGAGCGGGACTTCAGGCTCTCCGGGCATGCCGGTTATTGCTCTGGATGGCAAGGTTGTGGGCATTGTGGGGCTGCATGCTTTTAATCGTGGGACGATGGCCCGGCCGAACGCGCAGACGGCTACGGTCATCTGGCCGACGGAGCGTTTTGCCGATCGTCTGGCCGATGTGCCGCAGGGCGGGCAGCAGGTGAAGCGGCCATGGATGGGCGTAGCCAGCATGACGGCTGTGACCCGCGATACGGCCGTCTTCTTCGGCCTTGGTGATGAGCGTGGTGTTATCATCGGACAGGTGCTGGATGATTCGCCGGCCTCGGCTGCCGGCCTCAAGAGCGAGGATATTGTGCTGGCCATTGACGGCAAGCAGATTGTCGGCGTCGAGGGGCAGTTGATCGAGTTCTTCCAGAATGAGATTCAGCGCTGCAAGATTGGCCAGGAAATTAACCTGGTGATTTTCCGCGGCGGCGAGCGGCAGGAGCTGAAGTTGACCCTGGGCGAAGAGCCGAAGCGTATTGCCGATGCCAAGCGTTACCGCAACCGTCAGTTCGGTTTCAATGTCCGCGAAATGGTGTTGCAGGACACTCTGGCCCGCGAGTTGCCGAACAACGAGACGGGCGTTGTGGTCGAGTTTGTGGAGCAGAGCGGCTGGGCGCAGGATGGGGGGCTGAAGACGGGGGACATTGTCAAACGCGTGCAGGATCAGGAAGTTAAGAACCTGGCCGAGTTTGAGAAAGTTTTCAGCGAAACCACCGCTGACAAGCCCGCCGAGGTGGTGCTGTTTGTGCTGCGTGGCAGCAAGACTACTCATGTCGTGCGTATTGAGCCGCGATGGTCCGAATGACCAGGTCGGCGGAAGGATTATAAGCAGGGGCGGAGGCGCGGCGGGCCATTGCGGTCCGCCGCTGTCATTTTGGGCTTTGGCAATGATCCTTTACCGGGCGTCCGCGGGTGTTATAATCTCGTCATGGCAGAGAAGAAGAAAGAACCGGGCGTGCCAGGCGCCCCTCAGATATTCAACAAGAAGGCCCGCTTCGATTACCACATCGAGGAGTCGCTGGAGGCCGGTCTGGTGTTGGAGGGCTCGGAGGTGAAGAGTCTGCGCCTGGGCCGGGCCAGCCTGGAGGAATCGTTCGCCAGGGTGCACAGTGGCGAGGTGATTCTTTACGGCATGCACATTTCGCCGTACGAGCAGGCGACAGTGCGGCAGCACGAGCCAAACCGTCCGCGAAAGCTGTTGCTGCATCGGCGCGAAATCAGGCGAGTCATCGAAAAAGCCACCGCCCAGGGCTTTACGCTCATCCCGCTGAAGCTGTACTGGAAGCGCGGCAACGCCAAGATTGAGCTGGGCATTGCCCGCGGTAAGCGCGAGTTCGACAAGCGGGAATCGATCAAGAAGCGCGATACGCAGCGCGAAGTGCAGCGCGTGCTGGCCGGCCGCCGGCAGCGGCGCTAGCTGACAGGCCGGGGCAATTCCCGCCGCCGGCATATCAATCCCAATAATCACAAGAAGTCAATCAGCAGCGGTGGCAGGACGACTGATGCCCGGGGGACACCTCGTCGAGTTCCGGCACGTTGCTGCGACAGTCGGGCGACGCCGCCGGACACCGTGGATGAAACGCGCAACCACTGGGCAGATTGGCCGGGTCGGCGACCTCTCCTGCCAGGTCGAAATTCATGGGCACATCAGGATCGGCATCGGGCACCGCAGAGAGCAGGGCCTTGGTGTACGGATGGTGCGGCGAGGCAAACAGCGTCTGGGTATCGGCAACTTCAACAATGCGTCCGGCATACATTACGGCCACCTGGTCGCAAAGGTGCCGCACGACGCTGAGATCGTGGGCGATGAACAGGAGCGTAAGGTTAAGCTCCTGCTGAAGGTCCTGCAGAAGGTTTATGATTTGCGCCTGCACCGAGACATCGAGGGCCGAGACCGCCTCGTCGGCAATTACCAGCGAGGGGTTCATGATGAGTGCACGAGCAATGCCCACGCGCTGCCTCTGCCCGCCGCTGAAGGCATGCGGGTACCGATTAGCGTGTTCCGGGTTGAGCCCGACCTTCCGCAGCATGGCGGCCACCAGGTCGGCCCGTTCGGAGCCGCGGGCCAGGCGGTGGATTATCAAAGGCTCGGCAACAATGTCGCCAATGGTCATTCGCGGATTCAGCGACGAAAACGGATCCTGGAAGATCATCTGCATTTTTGTGCGGAGCGGTTTCAACTGGGCGTGAGACAGGGCTGCCAGGTCGACCGGAGGTTGGCCGTCGGGCCGGAACATGATGCTGCCGGCAGTTGGATCGATGGCCCGCAGGATCGCCCGCCCCGTAGTCGTCTTGCCGCACCCGCTTTCGCCCACCAGGCCCAGAGTCTGGCCGGGAAGCAAACTGAAGTTGACATCGTCAACGGCTCGCACATGTCCGACAATGCGGCTGGTCAGGCCCTTATTGCGGATGGGGAAAAACTTCTGCAGATGGCGAACCTCCAGCAACGGTTGGTTTTGTGTCGGACTGGCCGAAGGCCGTGGCGGGACTGCCAGTTGCTGCTGGTTGGCGGCTTTGTCCATCATCGATCCACCTCCGCCAGATGACAAGCCACGTGGTGCCCGGCGCAAGTCTGAATGCGCGACGGGATTTCGGTATCGCAACGGCCGGCGGCAAATGACGGGCAGCGAGGGTGGAACGAGCAGCCGGGCGGAATCTCGTGCAGGGCAGGCACGCTGCCACGAATGGAGGGCAGCCTCTGCCTGTGGCTCGATAGTGCCGGCAGCGAGCGCAGCAGGCACTTGGTGTAGGGGTGGCGCGGCCGTTTGAGCACTTCGCGCACCAGGCCCTGCTCGACGATGCGCCCCAGGTACATTACCGCCACCTCGTCGGCCATCTGGGCCACCACGCCCAGGTTGTGCGTAATCAGCAGCATGCTCATGCCCATTTCGGCCTGCAGGTCGCGCATCAGACGCAGAATCTGGGCCTGAATGGTCACGTCCAGGGCGGTGGTCGGCTCGTCGGCAATTAGCAGTTGCGGTCGGCAGACCAGGGCCATGGCGATAACCACCCGCTGCCGCATTCCGCCGGAGAGTTCATGAGGATAGCGGGCCAGGCGCTCGGCGGCGGTTGGGATTCCGACTTTCGTGAGCATCTCGGCGGCCAGAGAATCGGCCTGGCGCCGGCTGACTTTACGGTGCAGCAGGATGGCTTCGGTAATCTGGTTGCCAATTGTATGGACCGGGCTGAGTGCCGTCATGGGCTCCTGGAAAATCATGCTGGCCACGCCCCCGCGGATGCGGTACAGCCTCTCGTCGCGCGTGTCGAGCGAAGCCATATCGACTGTGGTACCGTCCTCCTCGTGCAGCAGAATCTGTCCGCCGACAATACGCCCCGGCGGCTGAATGAGTCGCAGGATGGAGTAGCTGGTGACGCTTTTGCCGCACCCGCTTTCGCCGACAATGGCCAGTGTTTTGCCCCGCGTCAGCGAGAAGGTTACTCCGTCGACTGCCCGCAACGGGCCCTCGTCGCTCATGAAATGCGTCTGCAGATCCTGGACTTCAAGGAGTTTTGGATGTGCTTCGGACATCAGAATCCTCGTAAAAGAGCGACAGCCATTGCGCGACCGCTCGGCGTTTGCTATCAGCGCGAGGAATACGGATCGGCGGCATCGCGCAGCCCGTCGCCAACAAAGTTGAAACAAAGCACCGTGGTAACGATGAAGACCACCGGCAGCATCAGCCACGGATAATGCGTGACGGCCTTTATATCCATGCAGTCCTGCAGCATGACCCCCCAGCTCACAATCGGCGGCCGCAGGCCAAGGCCGAGAAAGCTGAGGCTTGTCTCGCCAAGAATCATGCCGGGTATACTGAGCGTAAGGACGACGATTATGTGGCTGGCGAAGCCCGGCAGCAGGTGGCGGAAAAGCACGCGGCGATGACTGGCCCCGAGCAGCCGCGCGGCTACAGCATAATCCTCTTCGCGCAGGGTGAGCATTTTGCCACGGACAACGCGGGCCAGGCCCGTCCAACTGAGCAGGCTGAGGGCGACGGTGATGGCCACGTAGGTTGAGAGCGGCGACCAGTCGTTTGGAATCGAAGCCCCCAGGGCCAGCCACAGCGGCAGGTGCGGGAAGGCGTTGATAATCTCGATGCCTCGCTGCACGGCATTGTCGGGCCGGCCGCCAACGTAGCCGGAAAACCCGCCAATGCTGATGCCCAGGAGGAAGACGACCATTATGCCGACCAGCCCGACCGATAGCGAAATGCGAGCCCCATAGATGGCCCGGCTCAGGATGTCGCGACCAAACTTGTCGGCCCCCAGAAAATGAAACCGTGCCTGGCTACCCTCGGCGCCGGATTCCAGGCGGCTATGGTCGACTCCAAAAAGATGAACGTCCCACGGCACGAGGCCGAAAAGGCGGTACGATTCGCCGCGCACCAGAAACCCGAGCGGCACAATAGCATTATCATCGGCCAGATACGTTTTGCCGAAGGTAATGGGGTCGACCTGCTGGCGCAGGGCAGGGGTGTGCAGTCCGTGCTCGAAGCTGAACTGTGGCAGTTGCGGCGGACAGTAAATGTAGTCAAGGTCGCGATGCCCGCTGCCGTAGGGGGCGATGAACTCGGCCATTGCCGCCATCAGGTAAAGTGTCAGCAGCATCCAAGCCCCGACCACCGCCAGGCGGTGCCGCTTGAATCGCCGCCGTATGAGCTGCCATTGCGAAAGAGTGGCGGTGGAACTCGTCGGCGGCGGCTCAAAGTCATCTTGATCCGGTTGATGGTGCTGGGGCGGCTTTTCAGTGATGATCACGCGCCTGGGCGCTCCGACGATACTTTCGGCGCTGACGGCGCCTTTGGCGCCTTCTGGTCCGAGGGCATTGGTTTCGGGGGTGTCATGGCTCATCGGCTCGATCCTCCCTGGAAGCGGATGCGCGGATCGAGCTTCAGGAGCAAGAGGTCGCTTACCAGCGTGCCAAAAACTCCAAGCAGACTGAGCACCATGAGCATTGAGCCGGCCAGGTACATATCCTGCGAGAACAGTGCGGCCAGCATCAGCGGCCCGACGGTCGGCAGGGCCAGTACCATGGCCACAATAGCGCCGCCGGAAATGAGCTGGGGGAATAGTCCGCCGATGCCTGAAACAAACGGATTCAGCGCCAGTCGCACGGGATACTTCAGCAGCAGTTTCATCGGCCTGACGCCTTTGGCCATGGCGGTGACGACGTATGGTTTTCGCAATTCGTCGAGCAGGTTGGCCCGCATGACCCTGATCATCGAGGCCGTGCCGCCCACGCCGAGCACGACTATCGGAATCCAGATGTGCTTGAGCAGGTCGATGACCTTGGGCATGTCCCATTCGGGCTGGGCGGCGTATTCGGCCGAAAAGAGTCCGCTGACCCCGGCCATGGCCATGAGCACCAGGGCCATCAGAAAAGCCGGCACGCACATGCCGATGAAGCCGATGAAAGTGAGGGCATAGTCGGCCGGAGAATATTGTTTGACGGCTGAGTAGATGCCGATGGGGATGGCGATTGACCATGTCAGCAGTATGGTGCCGAGCGAAATCAATACCGTCAGCAGAATGCGGTCCCCGACAATGTTGCCCACCGGTTGGGTGCTCTCCATGCTGCGGCCAAGGTTGCCTTGGAGCAAGCCTTCGTCGGATCTATCGAACGTGCTGAACCAGTACAAGCCCATCCAGCGAGCATAGCGTTTTGCGACCGGCTCATCGAAGTGGAAGAGATTTCGCAGGTCCTCGATCTGTTGCCACTGGGTCTCGCCGCCGGCCTCCTGCAACTGCATTATGCGGGCCGTGAGAAAATCGCCCGGCGGTAACTGAATGATAGTGAAGACCACCACCGAGATGATCAGCAGCGTGGGAATCATCAGCAACAGGCGGCGGCCGATGTACGGGTGTCGCACGGCCATCAGCACCAGGGTCAGCAGGGCGACGGCCATCAGCGTGTAACGTATGAAGTGCCCGATGAAGCTGCGTGGTTCATCGGTGGCCGCAATGGTGGCCCCGGGCCTTGGGGTAGTGATCAGAATTGCATCGCGTGTTTCGGCGATGGCGCCTGGGGAGTCGGCCGGGTTCTCGAAGTAATAGGTTTCCAGGCCGGCATTGGCGGGCGTCAGGTGTCCCCAGCCGACAAGGGCATTCTTCGGCACGTTGCGCATATCGTTGGAAACGACAACCGGTTGCGGCGGAGCCTCGGCCAGGCTGATGGTCCAGAGGTTCTCGGCGGCAATGTCGGTAACAGTAGTGAAGTGGCGCTGCTGTTCCTGCGGGTCGGCTGCCGAGATAGCCCGATCGTAGGCCTCCATGGCTTTGTACATTGGGTGGTCTCGCGGCGGAGCGATAGCCCCAGGGCGATCGGCCTCGGGATTGCCGTAGAAACCGCCGAGGTCGTACCATCGGCCCCAGCCGACGGCGTAGAAGGACTCGGTGCCACTGGGCATGTAGTAGCGAGGATAGGCCAGTGCGGCGACGTCGCTCTCGCTGCTCCAGACATTGAAGTCGAAGTTCATGGCGTCTTTATCGGCATAGAACAGGCTGCGTTCACGGGACCTGGCAATAACCCGCACGCCAACGGCCTCCCAGTCGGCAACAATAAACTCGGCCATGCCCATGCCGGTAAAGGGGCTGCAATCCAGATAGAAGACCATTCGCGAGCCGTCAGGAAATCGGTAACAGCCCTCGCTGTCGATGTCGCCGAGCAGACCGTCGGCCCGCAACTGTTCGAGCAGACGCCGGGCCGCCGGCGGGTCATAATCGATGAAAGCCTGCCCCAGTCGCGGATTGTGGAACGGAGACTGCGGACCGGGCTGCACCTGCGAAGCCTCCACCTGGTTGTTATATTCGGCGCGAATTATTGTCGGGCGGTCGATGGCCAGCGACAGGGCCTGGCGGAACCGCTTATCGGACAGCAGTGCCGCCTTGTGGGCGGTCCGAGGATCGTCCGGGTCTACGCGCCGGTTCAAGTTCGGGTTGATTACGTACGTGCTGCGGCTCGAGGAATACCAGTGCAGGACGCGATAGCCGTTGGCCTGGCGGCGGCTCATCAACTCGGTAATGTCCGCATAGCGAATGTGCCGCAACTGCATGCTGACCAGCCCGTTGGCCGCCGCAAGCGTAATGAGTTTGCCATCCTGAATGGTGAACTGCAGCCGGTCGATGTAAGGCAACTGGTTGCCCTGCTCGTCAACCACCGGGTAATACGGATTCCGCACGAACACTTGCGGCGAGGAGGGCTGATAGCGGCGGTAAACCCAGGGCCACATCCGCGGATGGTCGGGATTATTTGCCGCCTTCATGAAGTTGTACAAGGCCAGGCGCGAGGGCAGACCATAGCCGGCCATCTCGCGGCGGCACAGTTCTTCGTCACCCAGGCGAGGGTGGTATTGACGCAGGTAGTGCTCCGGCGTCAGTATGTTGGTCGAGTGCAGGACGAGGAGTTCCAGAAACTGCCCGTGAGGCTTTTCGAAGCGCACAATCAGCCGCAGGTCGTCCAGCTTCTCAAAAGTTGGAGCTTTGCCGCCCGAGGTAATCCAGCCTGGAACGCTGCCGATTACCTCCGGATCGTTAATTTCATGATTCCACCAGTACATAATGTCGTCGACAGTCAGCGGATGACCATCGGAAAACCGCATGCCGCGCCGCAATGTTATCAGGTACTCGCGGCCCTCGTCCCTGGTCTCGATGCTGCGGGCCAGGTGCGGAACAATTGGATGCCCGTAAGGTGAAGCGCGGACCAGTGTGGCTCCGCTGAGGCGATTGCCAACAATGTGGACATCGCTCGGGGCATTGGCCAACCGCAACCACGTGCCACCGTACTTGCCTATGCCATCGACGCCACGCATGACGACAGGCTCCGGGCCCACTCGCTCGGCCACCGGCGGCAGGTGGCCCTCATCAACCAGTTGCCGCAGAATGGGCGACTCGCCCTTGGGGCGCCAGGCGGCGTGCGGATTGTCATAATCGACATCGACGTGCAGAATGACGGGGTCATTAATATCGAAGGAGTCATCGCGGGCAATACGCTCCGCTTCAATCTCCTCCTGGCTGTACGGCTCGGGCGCAGTGTAAACGTCGGGCCTTACAAGCCAGGCGAAAAGCCAGAGCAAGACGAACAGCAGGCACGCTGCCAGGCTCACTTTGGCCAGGGTAGCCACAATGCGGCGGATTTGCCCGGCTCTATTCATTGCCATGTATGACACCAACAGCCATCAGGGGTGGACTACTTGAATATGCACGCTGCCATGGCCCGGCGTTGGCCCGACCATGGCAGCGCATTAGCATTCTGCAGCTATTCCCGTACCAGCAACTGCGGCGTTGACATCAGGCCGCAAGGCACCAGCTGATATGATTCAATCTGATTGTCGCGGCCAGAGAACTCACCCGGGCCGGTCCAGCGCGGCCACTTCTTGTTAAGATGCAACGGACCATGACTGTTGCGGCGATGTCCCAGAAGCTGAAGCGTGAGGGCGACCGACTTCTTGCCTTCAACGGCCTCGGTAATGTCAATCTCGTTAGGCGCCCAGGCCAGCACGCCAAGCTCCTGCCCATCCACCAGCACTCGTACAGCCGTGCCGGCGTAGTCGTCGGCTTTCAGAACCAGACGCTGCCCGCTTCGCAGGTTCGGTCGCAACGAAGCAACATAGCTGACATTGCCACTGTAGAAGGGCAGGCCCTGGCGCGTCCAGTCGCCAAGCTTAAGCGACGTGGGACGCTCGGTCAAAAGCGTCCTGCCCTTGCTCAGGTTGATGCCGAAATCGCCCAGCAGATAGCTCATCTCCAGCCCGCTGTGGTTTTCGGTGTAGCTGCAGAACATGGTCAGGGTGTTGCTGCCGACGTTGAGCCCGGCCGCATCCACGGCAATGGTTTTCATCGATGGATCGACCCACCAGCCGGTCACCAGTTCGGTGTCCAGTTGACGACCGTTCAGGCTGATGGTGAAGCTCTCCGGCCGCTCCATAGCCAGTTGCAGAGACCCGGTTGGCAGGCTCTTTACGTCGAACGAATACTCCAGCGTTACGCCGATTGTCTTCGGATTCGCCACGTCCTGGCGCGTCCAGGGCTGGGCCATTCGCCCACCACGCAGCGGAATATCCAGGGCTTTGCGCACCTCCTGATCAATGTGCAGTACGTCCATCGGCTTCTGCCACTTGGCACCATCGATGCGGAAACGCGGCTTATCAAGCACCAGCACGTTCGGTTCGCTGAGTTGAATATCCCACGTCTTGCCGCCAATGCGTTTGCTGCTCAAGGTCTTGCTGGCGGCCAGTGTGGTTACGCGGCCGCCAATCGCCTTCTTCGGCAGGATGAACAGTCGGCTGCCGATGGCCGGCAGACTGGTACGGATGACCCAGTCGCTGCCATCGCGAGCAGCTTCGGTGGCAAACAGCTGGCCACTATGCTCCAGGTCGACCTCTACCGGCTTGATCCGGCTGTCGGCGGCAATGCGGACGGTTACATCGTCGAAAGCCAGCTTGCGATCGCGGACCATGGGGTCGCTGGCAGTGCTACGGGCGATGCAATCGGTGCCTGTATTGGCGATGAAGATGTAGGAGGCCTGATCGTCCTCCCGCAGGCAGTACAGTGTGGCTGCAATTTCCTGGCCTTGGCCGTCGGTAATTGATACGCGTCGCCCGCCTCCGGCGGCAACCGCCTCGGCCAGTTTGGGGCCTCGCCCCGGTGCCCGCTCGCAAAGCAGTGCCACCTCGCGGGCCTTGTCGCTGGGCTGGCCATCAACCAACTCGGGCGAGGCTCCGGCAAAAATGACCGTGCCGCCCGCCTTGCGGAATCGTTCCAGCAGTTTCAGCGTCGAAGAGCGGATGGTACGCATCGGCGGAACCAGCACTACGCGATAATCGGCCTTGGCAACTTTGAGTATGGCCGAATCACCGGCGGTAGACACCTTGCCATGGCGGTCCATTATGTCTTCGTCGCCGTAATCAAAATCCAGATTTGCCGCCAGCAGGCCGTCGCGCACACTGACGAAATCTTTCTCCAGCTTGTTCCAATCGGCTTTGGCGGCCTTGGCATAAATCGACCACATCGACTCTATCGGGTGAATCACCAGAACATCGCGAACTTCCTGGCCGCGGCTCATGGCCAGGTTGACACGAGCAAAATAATCCTCGACCTTGCCGTAGTGCTCCCACCACGGAGACTGGAAGAAGATGCCCGCCGGGTAATCGCGCTTGGCTTCGGCCTGCATGGTGTACCACGAAAGGTGCTGGCAACGCAGGTTGATGCCCAGGGCGGCCTGCCAATCGCCAAGAGCCTTATGGCCGGCAAAGTTAAAGTCCCATCCGGTGCAGCCATAGGTTTCGGTCAGCCGCCACTGGCGATCGAATTGCCGGGCCACGCTCGACACCTGCTTGGCGGTATCGTACTCGCGGCTGTACTCGGTCAGCAGGTCCATGCCCGGGGCCTGCATGTACTCGTAGAACCTCATGCAGGAGCCGACAACGTTTGTCTGAGAACCCAAAGAACCTTCCAGCAGCACATGCCCGGTGTGGGCCAGACCGTGCTTGTCGCACCATTCGCCCACCTGCCGCGCAAAGGCATCGCAGAAAAGATGCGTAATGGCATCGTGGAAGTGCAGCCTCGCCAGGCAGTCGGCCTGGCCATCCAGAAGCAGGAAAAGCTCCGGCAGATGGTCAAGCAGGTCGTAACCGTAGCGCTGCTTGAAAACCTGCGGCAACGACGGCGTCCAAGGCACGCGCTCGGCCGTTTCGCCATAAAAGACTGATCCGCTGTGGTTGCCGTAGTTGGGTTCGTCGGTGAAGATGCCGGGAATGCGCTTGCCGAACTGTTTGCCGAACTGCTTGCTGTAGGCATCGTGCGTTACACGGATAAACTCCGCCACGGCCTCGTGGTTCATGGTGTCCAAGTAGGTGAAATTATTGTACCACGAATTACACTCGGCAGTCTGTTCGCGGAAGACCAGCAGCTTTTCGTCCTTGGCCACTTTCGGCTTCTGCGATTTTGCGACCCGACTTAGGTCGCTCACCTGGCCTTCGCTCAACTTGCCTACAAAGGCCGCCAGTACATCTTTTGACCACGAAAAGCCCTTTGCCGATTCCATCACCTGCATCACCATGTGGCGCTGACGGTACTTAGGATCTTTGGTTACCAGACCGCCAGCCGCGCCCGACGGCCACCGGTCTTCGTCATAAAGCCAAGCCTGCATGTCCAGCTTTTCGGCTTCGTCCACGCAGGCATCCACGCACTTCATCCACTCCTCGCTCAGGTAAGGCGTGTTCAGCCCAACCCGGCTGTGCATGAAGAAGCCGCCGAGGCCCATGCGGTGCATTATTCTGATCTGCCGCCGCAACTCCTCCGGCTCCAGTTTGCCGTTCCAGGCCCAGAACGGAGCCCCACGATACTCGCTTGTTGGTTTGGCAAAACTCGCTGCAAGTGCCTTATCCACGGTTGGTACTCTCCTGTTGTCAGCTGTCCAGTGATGTGGTCTGCAGAAGCCGGTGTCGCAACCGGCAAGATTCAGCCGCCAATATACCAACTGCTCAGCGATATACAATATGCGAGGCGAAAAGCAATGGCTTCGCCGAATATCCGCCGTTTAAGGATGCAGGTCGCATATCGTGTAAAAGACAATCGGCAATTGCCGTGGGGGTGCGTGAACTGTTGAGACATTGGAGATGGTTGTGCTCGGGCGTACGGACAATGGGGTGCCGCCGCTGGCGCTTAGCGCGGCAACTGATCGGCCGTAGTTGCCGGAGCAGCAGCCGGCAACGCCAGCCAGAGCCACTGAGGCGAAGGCACTTTAACGCGAACGAATCGTTCTGCGGCGGTGCCGGGCCAGCCAGGCAACTCCCAATGTCAACAAGCCAAGGCTGGCCGGTTCGGGCACTACATTGATGGTCGCATCTTCGCCATTGCTGAGAATGTTGATGTTCCAGTCCGTCCCGTCGAACCAGCGGCCGCTCAACTGCCCGGTGCCTGTCACTTCAGTACCGATAATGGTAAGGCCACTGCCGGCCACAAAGTCGTAACCGTGCAGGTTGATTATGCTGGTGTCGAATGCTCTGAGCTCAAAAATGCTGCCGCCGGTTACGTCGGCCGAGACCTGCCCGAAAAGCTCCAGAGAGTTGATGCCGCCGCCGCTCATCACCAGCGAGGCGTTCCTCTCGGCCCTCAAGCTGTGTATCTGTCCGCCGCGCATGTCGGTGCTGGTCGAGTCAGATACATTGACGATGCTGGCATTGCCGCCATCAAGCAAAAACGAACTGCTGTCGGTCATCTCGATCCACGAGACGCCGCCACCCGACAGATGCATGCTGCCGCTATCGTAACCGTGAACGTTGGCAACGTTACCGCCAATCTGGCTTACTCGGCCGACATCGCTCACTGTGACAGAATTCCACACAGTTTTGTCCACCACTCCAGGGGCCGTGGTGATGCCGTATTGAGCTACGGTCAGGGGCATCGAGGCCTCGGATATCGCAAGCTCGTTATTGATGTCGATCAACATGTTGATCCAAAGATTGGCGACGCTGCCGCCGGTAAGATTTACCCGCTGCCCACCCTGCTGCATCTGGTGGATGTGCAGCCAGGTGACCGAGCCACCCGACTGCTCCAGAGTGCTCAGACCGCGCAGGTTGACCGAAAACAATTGTCCATCGGCGATGGCCAGGCCGGCCGATTCGTAGGCATCCAGCACGTTGATGCTGCCGCCGGAAAGATCTAGCTGCGAACTCTGCCGCAGGGTGGCTGCGCCTATTGATCCCGTTGGCAGAACATCGGCGGTACTGCTGTCGAGCAGGGTTCCGGTGTCGTAACTGGTGTCGACATCCAGATGCTCGGTTCCAGTAAGAACAAACTGTGCTTCTGCCGTGCCGCCTATCAATGCCAGAGCTACCAGAACCGACAGTAGACGCGCAAAATCCTTCCTGCTGACCATAACCTTCCCCCCCGTTTGATCATAAGTATTTTCTCGCGCAACGTAGTAGTTGCGCAGCTGTTACGCTGGTGCAGCATTGCCGCAATGTTGTCGGGATCTCTGGTGTGTGGCCTGAGGTGACATTCAGAAAGTAACATGAGAGTCGTGACGCTGATGAAGGAAAATGCAGAAATCTCGCGGGGTCGGCAAAATAAAACGGCACAGCTGGATTTTCGCCCAACCGTGCCGCATTGCAATATTGTCTGTAACAGAAGCAGCCTCTGGTCTACCCGATAAATCAGGCCTTCTTGCGCTTGCTTGTCTTCTTCGGCGTGCTCTTGGCTTTGCCAGCCTTGGCGCCGGTGGCTGCCTTTTTCGGGCTTGCGCTCTTGGCCTTGGTATTTGCCTTGGCTTTTTTGCGTGGCGTGGCTTTGGCCGCCTTCTGCCAGCGTTTCTGCATCTCCTGAATTCGCTTCAGCGACCAGTTCATCTCGCTGGGCCGGTTTCGCATCAGCCACAGCTCTTTGTAGTGTGGGATAATCTCGGTTATGGCTTCGCCCGCCGTTGCATAATGCTTGCGGGCCGCGGCCTTATCTCCGGCCTCTTCCTTCAACCGGCCGATAATGGCCTCGGCCTTGGCCATGGTCATGTAGGTCAGGGCTGCATATTCCAGGGCGGCCACACTGCCATCCGGCGGCAGGCGTTCGGCCAGGTCAAGTGCCAGGTCGTGAGCCTCTTCCAAACGCTGGCGGAAGTCCGTCATCTGCTGCAGCAACTTGTCGGCCGGAGCCTGAAGTTCGCTTATTTCGCGTTCGTCGCCAAAACCAGTCGTGATGCCCTTGTACCACTCTCCGCGCCAGTCTGCCAGGGCGACAACGCGCTCGGCATCGCCCGAAACATCCTCAAGCAGATGCAGCGGCCAGCGCTTGCCGATGGTCGCCTCGTCAGCCTTGCTGTGAGCCCAGGCATGCTCGGCTCCGCTGGCAAAGCCGGGCAGGGCAGTGGCCAGCAAGTTGAAATGTCCGCCGTCGCCCCACTCGGTATTCATCAGGCCAAGGGCGCCGAACTTCAGGCCGGCATCGGCAAACTGGCTGATGTTGGCCCTCATCCGCTCCAGTCGCGGCATGAAGGCGCCCCAGTTGTTAACCCCCGGGCAAACAACCAGCGGATGCCCCGACTCCTTGATCGCCCGGCTGTGATCGACCATCCATTCGGGCGAGTCGGCATTGTACCACCAGTTCAGGAAGACAACGTCCTTGGGTATCGGGCCGATGGCGTCCGAGTGATGCTTCAGAATGTCGGCCCAGATCATCAACTGTTTGCCGTGCTTGTTGGCCAGCTTGTTAATCTCGACGATGAAGTCAGCGAAGACTCGCCCCTTGCCAACGCGGTCGGCCTTGCCCTTGCTCTTGCCTTCGCCCAGGTCCCAGACCTCGTCGCAGGTGGCATTAAAGAACTTGGAGTCGAATTGCGGCAGAAATTCGTCGTACAGTTCGCTCAGCAGTCGCACGCTGCCCCGGTCGGTCGGGTTAAGGCTGGTGCCGGTGCGGCGGAACTGGCGTGCACCCTGCAGGTCGTTGGGCGTAGTATTGGCCAGATGCTGGTACGGGGGCTTGCTGAGGACGCGCTCCAGGTGGCCGAAGCTGGCAAAGCTGGGCACGAAGTCGATGCCATGATTGTGGCAATGCTCCTGCAGAATGAGAATCTCGTCGCTGGTAAGCGGCTGCGTATCTTCCCAGATTCGCGGGTGCTTCTCGAAACGATACGGATACTCGATATACAGCGAGAAGGTATTGATCTTCAGGTGCGCCAGCAGTTCGATCATGTAGAGGAGCGTCTCGACTGTCGGCACGCGACCGCGCGAAATGTCGTGGTACACGCCTCGCAGAGCCATTTCGGGCCAGTCGTCAATACGCATGGCGGGCAGTTCAAGGCCAAACTGGCGGATGAGTTGCCGCAAAGTCTGCAGGCCATAATAGAGCCCGCGATCCGAGCCGCCTGTAATATCAACACCGGCTTTGCCAATGACGATGTGATAGCCCTCGTCGCCGCCGCGCACCTTACCGTGCCGCATGCGGACGCCACCTTCGGGCAGTTGTCCGCGCAGACCCGGTCGGCGCGTTGTGGCTTCCCGTTCAAGCCCCTCCAGGTCGTCGCACAACTGCGATGCCGCCATGAGTTCCAGCCTGGTGCTATCGACCGGCATGTGGACGATAACCCGCTCGGCAAAAGCAAATTTCCCGGGGCGAATTGTTACGCGCTGTGGTTGCGGCAAAAGCAGCAGCTTCGGCGAAGACTTGCTCTTGGTGGCCATGCTGATGACCCTTTCATGCTGTGGAATTCGAAGTGCAGTGCCAGGTGCTGCAGAACAGCCTACAAAAATTGGTAGTTGATGGCAAGAAAAGAGATCGGATTCAGCCGCAAGCAGAGCGCGATTCAGCAAGCCCCCCTCACTCATCCTGGTTGCCGGATGAGCCTTCATCTTCCTGTCCGTCGGCAGGCTCCTGCTGCTGTTGCATCTGAACTGTAGCCAGAGCCGTGGTCACATCGGCTGCAAAGCGGAATATGGTATCGAGACCGGTGACGAGGAATATGCCCCAGAGCACGTCGGGCACACTGCAGAGAATCAGCGTCTGGCCCTGCTCCACAAGCGACCGACGAAGCTTAAGCAGCAGCGACAGATGGCTGCTGGTGAGCTGGCCGACTTCGTGCAGATCGATGATGACGTTCATCATCGCCCCCTGCTGAACCGCAGCATAGGCTTCTCGCAACTCATCGCTGAGGCCAGGCTCCGGCTGAGGCTGCACCAGTAGAATCCGATCATTCCAGCGTTGAAGAGTCACAGGTGCTCCTTTGCAATCAGTTGCACTGTATTGCCGCCGGTCATGGCCGTCCCGCAGGCAAGGGCGTAACCTTTCGGAGTCGCCGCGTCGAGCAACTAACGACAGCGGATGTAAACGTTGCGATCCAGCGGCAGGGCAGCCAGATGAGGCTCCATCTGGTTGAACCAGCGCCGCACGTCGCCCGGATACCCCGCCGTGGCCGTCAATCCGTCTACCCGACTGCACCACCAGTCATTGAAGCGGTGCATGAAAACCTCGCGGACGTACTTGGCATACATGCTGGCCAGCGCCGCCGGCAGCGAAAACGTCTCGCTCTTCTCCAGTACCTGCAGGTCCAGTTGCAGATCGGCAATGTGCAGCCGATAGTGGCTGCGCTGCGGCAACTCGCACAGCTTCTGCACCATCTGCATCGGGAAAAGCTGCTGCAGGCACTCCTGATAGTAAGTTCGCCCGCCCTGCTTGTCCAGCGTAACATGGAGCGGCTGGCCTCGGTACCGCCGGCACGCGCTCTCCAGCAGGTGGCTGTGCAGAGACCAGAGTGCCGCAGCCTTGTTGTCGCTGAGGCCGACAAGCTGATTATAACGCCATGGCTGGGCAAGGTTCACGCGCACGCCCAGCAGACTCACGCCGCAAGAGGCGGTGGCCCGGGCGAACTGTCGTCGCAGGGCATCAATTTCGTCGGCGTCGGCAACAAGGGGAAGCGTGGGCATTGGCTCGGCGTGCCATGGTTCGCCCGCTTGCAAGTGTTCGTCAGGAATTTCAAGCCACGCGGCGAAATCGGCAAAAGAGCAGGGCAACGGCAGCGGGCAGGTGGCCAGCACCATCTTTTCCAGCAGCTCCAGCCCGGCGCTGGACTGGTAAAGCGACTTGGAATCGCCGATCCAGACCTTGCGGCTGCGCGGCGAGCCATTGCGCACCACGCCTGTCTGCAGGGCCTTCCAGAGGTCGTCCGCGGTGTCATTGCCGGCAGTACCGAATGAGGCGGCAGCGCAGACGAGCGGCCCAAGCAGAGGACCGTAACCAGCTTCGTCTATGCCTACGATAAAGGCCATCAGCATGCCACTTCACAAAGGCCCAAGCCATCATCTAAAAGGATCGCCAGGTGCTACTGCAAATCCTTCAGGTTGGCCTGAAGCACCGCCAACTCTTCCTGCAGTCGCCCAAGACGCTCACGCTCCGCCTCGACCACCTCCGGCTTGGCCCGCGAAACAAAGCTTTCGTTGGCCAGTTTGTTCTGCGAGCCTCCGATAAACTTCTCTTTCTCGGCAATCTGCTTGCCCAGACGCTCGCGCTCCTGATCAAGGTCGATCACGCCCTCGAGCGGCACGTAGACCTGCATTGTCTCCACAACTTCCATGGCCGAGGCTCGTGGCCGTTCGGCAGTGGCCGAAGTCTCCAGCCGTTCCAGCGAGGCCAGGTGACGCACCGTGTCGGCCGCCGAATTCAAGCGGGCCAACTCGTCTTCGCCTGCCCGCACAATTGCAGTCAATGGCTGGCGAGGCGCGATGTTCATCCTCGAGCGGATATTGCGGATGGCACGAATGGCCCGCTGAACCTGGGCGAAGTCGGCCTCGGCATCGTCATTGCGCAGATCTTGCAGCGCCTTCGGCCAGGCTGCCACAACACACGCCCGGGCTGGCGGAGCAGGGGCCTCGGCATCGAGCGAGCGATCCGCAACAACCTGGCCCAGGTGCTGCCAGAGAGCCTCGGTGATGTACGGGACAAACGGATGCAGCAGGCGCAGCAGGCTGTCCAGCACGTAGGCCAAAATGCGCTGAGGAACAAGACGCGTCTGCTCGTCGCGCATGCGCGGCTTGGTTACCTCCAGATACCAGTCGCAGAAGTCGCTCCAGAAGAAGCTGTAGATTGACTCCAGGCAATCGTGGAAGCGGTAATTCTCCATCGCCTGCGTGGCCTCATCAACCGTTCGCATGAGCCGCGACAGAATCCACCTGTCCTCCAACTGCATCTGCGACCGATCGAACTCGCCCGCCGTCATCTCGGCCAGGTTCATCATCACAAAGCGCCCGCTGTTCCACAGCTTGTTGCAGAAGTTGCGGCCATTGTCGAACTTGGGGCTCGAGTTGGCCTTGCGGCCATCGGGCAGGGTCATCTCGGCCACCGGCATGCGGACGTCCTGCGTCTCGGTGGTCATGTACGAGAGCGTGAAACGCATGGCGTCGGCCCCGTGGCTGGCAATGATATCCAGCGGGTCGATGCCGTTGCCCAGGCTCTTGGACATCTTCCGTCCCTCGCCGTCCTGAATCATGGCGTGAATAAAGACGGTCGAGAAGGGGATGTCGCCGCGGAAATACTGGCCGAACATGACCATGCGGCTCACCCAAAGGGTGATGATCTCGCGAGCCGTGCACAGAACATTGGTTGGATAATAGAAGTTGAGGGCGTCGGTCTCCTCCGGCCAGCCCATGGTCGAAATGGGCCACAGGCCGCTGGAAAACCAGGTATCGAGAACGTCGGCGTCCTGGGCAAAGCCCATTTCGTCCAGTTTCTGTTCAACATCAGGGCGATTTGGCGGGGCGACCACGTAAACGTAGACTTCGCCCTGTTCGGTCCGCCACTGCGCCGGCAAATCGGCATCACCAACACGCAGCGACGAAGGCACGTCCTGCCAGTCGGTCTGCTGCGGGGACTCTGGAGCCTTGCCTCGCCACACGGGTATCCTGTGTCCCCACCACAGTTGCCGGCTGATCGGCCAGTCGCGCAGATTCTCCAGCCATGTCTGATACGTGCGCGTGTACCGCTCCGGCACGAACCTGACGCGACCCTCCAGCAGGGGCTTCAGGGCCAGCCCGGCCAGCGAGTTGACCGGTACGTCCGTCCCGGCGATCAGGCCCGCGTCCGGCAGAGACGGTATCTGCTTCTTGACGGCTATGAACCACTGGTCCGACAGGTAAGGCTCCACCGGCACGTGGCTGCGATACGAATGGCCCACCTCGTGGGCGTGCGGGCGAACGTCCTCCAGCAGATTTTCGCCGCGGAACCAGTTGACGATGGCCTCGCGGGCCTCGAACCTGTCCAGCCCGATAAGCTGTTCGACATCGGCGTTACGCACCTCGTCCCAGTCGGTCCAGCCATGCTCGTAGCTGATGCTTCCATCGGGCGCCATAACGTTGATGGCCGGCAGGTTGTGCCGCTGGCCGATGGCCCAGTCGTTAGGATCGTGAGCCGGAGTAACCTTCAGGAATCCGGTCGAGAATTTCGCCTTCTCGTCCTCGCTCTCCGGGTCGGCCATGACCACGTGATCATCGGCCACAATCGGAATGAGCCGCCCGACGATGGGCAGACGCACCCGCACCTTACCGACCAGGGCCGCCGCTCGCGGATCGTTCGGATTCATGGCCACGGCCGTATCGCCAAGCATCGTCTCCGGCCGCGTGGTGGCCACTGTGACATGCTCAAGCCTCTGGCCATTAATTTCCACCGGGTGTTCCAGCGGATACTGCAGATACCAGAAACTGCCCTCGACTGTCTGGTGTTCGACCTCGTCGTCAGCCAGCACGGTCTGCGTGGCCGGATCCCAATTCACCAGCCTTTTGCCGCGATAGATCAGACCATCGCTGAAGAGCTTGAAGAAAGCTTCGCGCACGGCCCGGGCGCAGGTCGCGTCCATGGTAAAGCGGGTCCGCTCCCAGTCGCAGGAGCAGCCCATGGCCTTCAACTGCCCCAGAATCCGCGCCTCATATTCGTCCTTCCAGTTTTGCACGCGACCAATAAACTCATCGCGCTGGAAGTCGGTCCGCCGCTTGCCCTCTTCGGCCAGAATCCGCTTCTCGACGACCGTCTGAGTGGCGATACCGGCATGGTCCGTGCCCGGCATCCACAGTGTGTTGCAGCCCATCATCCGCCGCCAGCGAATCATGTTATCCTGCAGCGTGTTATTCAGAGCGTGCCCCAGGTGCAGTGCAGCCGTCACGTTGGGCGGGGGGATGACAATGGCGTAGGGGTCGCCACCGGCGGCCGGGTCGGCATGAAAATGGCCGCCCTCCTGCCACAGGTCGTACATCGGTCCCTCAACCTGAGCCGGATCGTACAGCGAGGCAAGTTCCGTCGGTTGGCCATTGTTGCTGTCGGCCTGTGCACTGCCAGAATCAGTCGTCATTTCGATTTCTCTTTGTCTTTGAGCAGCTTGTACTCGATGCTGTCGATCAGGGCCTGCCACGATGCGTCAATTATATTCTCACTGACGCCAACGGTGCCCCAGCGTTCGTCCTCGTCCTTGCTCTCAATTATCACCCGCACGCTGGCCGCGGTGGCTGCCTGCGAATTGATTACCCGCACCTTGTAATCGGTCAGGCTCATGGTCGCCAGGTTCGGATAATAGCCTATCAGCGCCTTGCGCAGCGCCCCGTCAAGGGCATTAACCGGACCATCGCCCTCGGCCACATGATGCTCCGTGGCTTCGCCGATGAGGACCTTAACCGTGCCCGTGGTAACAGGCGTGCCGCCGTCGTCCTTCAGAATGTTAACCTGGTAATTCTGCAGGCGGAAAAACTCCTCCGTCTGCCCTATCTCCCGGCGCAGTAACATCTCGAAAGAGGCCTCGGCCACCTCGAACTGGTAGCCCAGGCTCTCAAGCTCCTGCACCCGGTCACGAAGGCGGCCCATCAGTGCCTTGTCGCTCTCCACGTTGAACTTGCGGGCCTTGCTCACCACGTTGCTGGCCCCAGCCAGTTCGCTGATCAGAATCCGCCGCGAGTTGCCGAAGGTGGCCGGGTCGATGTGCTCGTAGCAGCGCGGATTACGGGCTACCGCCGAGGCGTGCATGCCGCCCTTGTGGGCAAAGGCGCTCATGCCGACGTAAGGCTGGCTCTGCGACAGGTTCATGTTGCACGTCTCGTAAACAAAACGCGACAGTTCCGTCAGGTGCTGCATACGATCCTCAGCCAGCACACTGTAGCCCATCTTCAGCTGAAGATTAGCCGTGACCACGCAGAGGTCGGCATTGCCGGTGCGCTCGCCCAGGCCGTTGATTGTGCCCTGAATCTGCCTGGCCCCGGCCTCTACGGCTGCCAGAGTGTTGGCCACCGCCACGCCGCTGTCGTTATGACAATGAATGCCAACCTGCAAACCGAACCTGCTCACCACCTCGGCCACCAGCGGGGCGATATGAGCGGGCAACGTGCCGCCATTGGTATCGCAGAGCACCAGCACCTCGGCACCGGCATCGGCGGCCGCCTTGAGGGTGGCCATCGCATATTCCGGATTATCGTTGTAACCATCGAAGAAGTGCTCGGCATCGTATATCAGTTCGCGTCCGCTGGATTTTATAAAGGCCACGCTTTCGCTGATCATCGCAAGGTTCTCTTCCGGCGATACCCGCAGTGCATCGCGTACATGAAGGTCCCAGCTTTTGCCGACAAGAGTGACAACCGGCGCCTCGCTCTCCAGCAGAGACCGCAGGCCCACATCGCTCTCGGCCGCCGTGCCGGCTCGCCGAGTCATGCCGAAAGCCGTTACCCGCGAATTCTTCAGCGGATTGCGTGCCATCTCCTGGAAGAAGGCGATATCCTTGGCGTTGCTGCTCGGGAAACCACCCTCTATGTAGGTCACGCCAAGCTGATCCAGCCGCCGGGCAATCTGAAGCTTATCGTCCAGGCTGAAACTCACGCCTTCGGTCTGGGCTCCGTCCCGCAAAGTCGTATCGTACAGCAGCACACCTTTGTCCTTAGTCTGCATCGAAAAATCTCCTTCTCAAACAAAAACCCCGGAGGCTCGATTTCGAGATGAGCTCCGGGGTGTTCAGTGGTCAATAAAAAAAAACAGTACCGTCACCGCCCGGATTTGTCCGGTACGATAACAATAATGGATCGGCTGCGCACGCTGAGACTGCTCGCCCGCCGAAAATGCAGGTTGTGCCTCAATCCGTGCGACATCGCCAATGTCCTCCGCCACGGCTCTTGCATATCGCCCTGGCACATCGCAGAACCTTCACGCCCATGACTACTTACAGTCGCACCAATATAACCTTGCAGGGCCGCCGGTCAAGCAAAAAGAGCCTTATGAGCATAGCAGGACTGCCTCTGGGCCGTCCTCCCATGACCCTGCGACGTGGTCGCTGGTTAAACATGGCTTGACCTTGTACCGTATCTGTGGTATACCTCAAAAGACAATGTTGTACGATATGTGACTTAAGCGGAGCACAAACAAACATCGGGAGGAGAAGCAATGAAGGGCAACCCCAAAGTCATCGACCTGCTGAACAAGGCCCGCGCCAGCGAGCTGACCGCCATCATGACCTACATGGAACAGCACTACGAGCTGGAAGATCAGGACATGGGCGTCCTGGCCGACACCATCAAAAAGACCGCCCTGGTCGAGATGAACCACGCCGAAAGGCTGGCCGAGCGCATCCTTTTCCTCGAAGGACAGCCCGTCAGCAAGCCCGACCGGGAAATCCCCAAGGGTCAGGACCTCGCCGGTATGCTGGCAACCGATATGGATCTCGAGAACACCGCCATCAACATGTATAACGATGCCGCCAAACAGTGCGCCGAACTTGGCGACCACACCTCGAAGGTTGTTTTCGAGGAACTGCTGGGCCAGGAAGAAGACCATCTCGACGTTTTCGACAATATCCGCCAGCACATCGAAAAGCTTGGCGACTCCTACATTGCCACGCTTACCGGCCAGTCCGGCGACAAATAGCAGGCAGCAATATAGTTGCAGGAACCTTAGCACACAAACGCGCGGCGGGACATGTTCCGTCGCGCGTTCCTTTATCGCCTGCCCGAAATGTGCCGCAGCGCGGCCAGCAACTTCGCCTGATTTCTCAAAGCAACTCCGCCTTTCATTAATCTTGCCTTTGTGGCGCCGGCTCAATATATTCTCTACAGGTTAGACCATGGCAAGATCGCCCGCTTGACGACATCAGTTTCCGACGCACTTTGAGGAGCCTATGTAATGAACGCTTTCGGCACAAAACAGTCCCCCGATCCCTCCCGGTCCGTTGGCGCCGCAGGAATTTGTTGGTATACGATGCTCTTCGCCCTTGCCGCTATGCTAATCGTGCTGACGCCAGGCTCCGGCCTCTCGGCTGCCGAGGTCGATGTCGATGTCGCGCCGAGGCTGGCCCACATCTTTCAGGATAACATGGTGCTGCAGCGCGATGCCAACCTGCCCGTCTGGGGCTGGGCAGCTCCAGGCACCGAGGTCCAGGTTACCTTCGCCGGTCAGCAGAAAAAGGCTGTCGCCGACGAGATCGGTTACTGGAAGGTTGCCTTGGAGCCACTCGCCGCCAGCAGCACCGGCCGCGATCTGCTGGTGAAGCTGGGTGATACCGAAATTAAACGCACCAACGTGCTGGTGGGCGAGGTCTGGCTTTCGGCCGGACAGTCGAACATGAACCATGCCGGGCCGGATACTGATACCGGAGTCTTCCCGCATTACGTTTCGCCGAAGCGGGAGGGCAAGCCGGAAATCCGCATCATGAATTTCGGCTGGGGAGTCTCGCTGCAACCCCTGCCGGACATCGACCCTGCCCGGGCGGGCGACGCTCCATGGCAAACGATGGAAGAGAATCCTTATCCGCAGTCCATGAGCTTGCCGCGATACTTCGCCCGCGTCCTGCGTGACGACCTGAATGTTCCCGTCGGTATCGTCCACGTGGCTGTCTCGGGAACAAATCATGTTGCCTGGATGGCCCGACAGACGCTCGAGTCGTTCCCGGGTGGCGATGGTCACGAAAACTATTATCAGCAGTTGCTGGCCGCCAGGCAGGAAGCTATGGCCAAGTCCAAAGGCAACATCCGCTCCTGGGAAGATTTTATGAAACTACAGGACCAGTGGCGCCAGAAGCCCACAGGACAATGGCCCGGACGCGGGAACGCCAGCCTCACGGCCTACCCCTCGGTGCTTTACAACACGCGCGTTCACCCAGTCGCACCATTCGCCATGCGCGGCATTATCTGGCACCAGGGCGAAGCCGGCCCGCCCGAGATGTACGGCGAGCGCCTGGTTGCAATGGCCCGCCAGTATCGCGAGGTTTTCGGCCAGGACCTGTACTTCATCTGGGGCACACTCAGCCGCAACACCAACAACTCGCCTCCGCTTGGGCCGCAGCTTGGCTGGTTCTACCGCTCCAACACGAACCTCGGAATCCGCAAGGCCCTCACTCTTTTCGGCGATGACAAGCGAGTCGCACTGGTCGAATTCTACGATGTGGGCGACTACGGCACGCACTTCCTGCAGAAGGCCGAGGCCGGCAGGCGCATGGGCCTGGCTGCCCTGACTGCCGCCTACGGAAAGGACTACCTGTATACCGGTCCGCGTATGGTCGAAATAAAAATCGATGGCAACAAGGCGACGCTGCGCTACGAACATACAGGCAAGGGAATCAGCTACCAACCTTCAATCGACGGCATCAGCGGCTTTGTTGTCAAGGGCAGCGATGGCCCCTTGCGCTGGGCCGAGGTTAAGGTGGTCGATGAGCAGACGCTGGAGGTCTCGCACAGTGAAATCGAACAGATTGTTACCGTCGCCTATGGCGTGACCGTCAATCCGCACGAAACGGTTTTCAACAGCGACGGCTTGCCCGCCTCGCCCTTCCGGCACAATACCGGCAGCGTTCCGTACCATAAGGATGCCGTGGCCATGGTCCGCAAACTTGAGCCCGAAGGTGTTAAGGTCATGTTCAATCTGGCCCACGTCAGGCGCCAGGGCTATGCCTTCCAGACGATTGTTCCGAAGGCAGCGGCCAAAGTGGTTGTCGAAGCATACATCTCCAAGGAGTGGGATGATTACGAGGTGGAGATTGGCGGCAAGGCAGTGGAGACACGCGAAAGCACCCGGGACGGCCTGCGATTTGCAGTTTTCGAAGCTCCGGCCGACCGCAGCTGGATTGTCGTCGCACGCAAAGGCGAGGCGGCAGAGTTGCGCAAAATCAACCGCTACTGAGGATGCCGGCTGATTATTCGGCCCGTCGCTGGTGACCGCGCGTGTGGCAGATGGTTACCACTCTTACCGTCAGCACGAGCTGCGGGTCCGCCGCGCCTCGGCCAAATGGTGTTTGCCCATGGCGATTCTCATGCCCGATGCTTATAATGTTCCGCTTCTGCCAGGCATCTTGAGCATCAGATGGGAGTATTACCATGCGCATTGCACTTGCACAGATCAACCCGACAGTCGGCGACGTGGCCGGCAATGCCGATTTGATCTGCAAAAAAATCCATCAGGCGAGGCACGCCGGTGCCCGCCTCGTTGTCTTCCCCGAACTGGCCCTGGTAGGCTATCCGCCGCGCGACTTGCTGCTGAAGGCCGGTCTGGTTGAGGCCAATCTTGCAGCCCTCGACCGTATCGCCCGCGAAACCGAGGGTATTGCCACCATCGTCGGCTATGTCGATCGCAATCAATCGAAGGTGGGGCGGCCATTTCATAATGCTCTGGCAGTCATCGATAACGGCCAGCTAAGGGCCTCCAAGTTCAAGTCTCTCCTGCCAACCTACGATGTTTTCGACGAGGCCAGGTACTTCGAGCCGGGACCGGCGGAGGTGGTCGTCGATGTTGACGGCTGGCGCTTCGGCCTCAGCGTCTGCGAAGACATCTGGAACCCGGACGATCCGGACCTGCGGGCACTTTACCCGCACGACCCGATAGCCGACATCGCTCGCTTGCAGCCCGACGCCATCATCAACATCAGCGCGTCGCCCTTTGTGCTGGATAAGTACGAGACTCGTCTGGCACTGCTCAGGCGGCAGACGGCCATGCACCGCGTACCGGTCATTTACTGTAACCAGGTGGGCGGCAACGACGAGCTGATTTTCGACGGGGCTTCGCTGGCCATGGATGCCGGCGGCAGCATTATTGCCCAAGCCCACGACTTCCAGGAGGACTTGTGCGTTTTCGACCTGCCGCTCCGGCATCGCCGTGCTGACGCCGGCCAACCTACGGCCGATTCTGCCGCACCGCCTGCGTCCGAAAGTCTGCCGCCGCAGATTTCGTTGCCGCGGACGGGAATCGCCTCGTTGCATGCTGCCCTGGTGCTGGGACTGCGTGATTACTTCCATAAGTGCGGGTTCAGCGATGCGGTCCTGGGCCTCTCCGGCGGCATCGATTCGGCCGTCGTCTGCTGCCTGGCTGCTGATGCCCTGGGAGCCGAGCATGTAACCGCCGTGGCCTTGCCCAGCCGCTACAGTTCCGTGCTCTCAAATGACGATGCTCGCAAGCTGGCCGCCAATCTTGGTGCGAACTTCCGCGTCGTCCCCATCGACCATCTGCACCACACCTTCGAAGACGTCTTCCGCGAAATGTTCTCCGGAATGCCGGCGAATGAGACCGAAGAGAATGTCCAGTCGCGCATACGCGGCACGCTGCTGATGGCCATGAGCAACAAGTTCGGCAGCCTGCTGCTGGCCACGGGCAACAAGAGCGAATTGGCCACCGGTTACTGCACGCTCTACGGCGACATGTGCGGCGGGCTGGCTCCCATTGGTGATGTGCCCAAGATGATGGTCTACGAGTTGGCCCGCTACATAAATCGGCAGGGCGAGGTAATACCCGAGACGACCATTACCCGGCCGCCAAGCGCCGAGCTGAAACCCGATCAGGTCGACCAGGATTCCCTGCCGCCGTACGAGTTGCTTGATCGCATTGTCGAAATGTACGTGGAAGAAATGGCAAGCATCGAAGACATTGTGGCTGCCGGCATCGATCGTGCAACCGTCGAGTCAACCGTGCGTCGCATCGACCTGGCCGAGTACAAACGCCGCCAGGCGGCGCCCGTCCTGAAGGTCACCGGCCGGGCCTTCGGCACGGGACGACGCATGCCTATCGCCCAGCGATACCGCCTGCCCGAAATGGTTTAGATCAACCGGTATTTGATGTCGCCGCCGACCATCGTCATAACCGCCCGGCCGCGAACCGTCTGGCCATTGAACGGGCAGTTGCGGCTCTTGCTGGCAAACTCCGAGGCGTCAATCGTCCAGCTCAGTTCGGGGTCGATAACTGTCACATCGCCAATGGCGCCGGTCGACAGCGTGCCCCGATCAATGTCGAGTATGCGGGCCGGATTAATGGTCATCTTGGCAACCAGTTCGGGCCACGACAGCACATCGGCCAGAATCAGTTCCCGGATGACGATCGGCAGGGTCGATTCCAGACCAATTACACCGAAAGGCGCCAGAGCGAATTCAAGCTCCTTCTCCTCCTGCTCGTGCGGGGCATGGTCACTGGCAATGCAATCGATGCTGCCATCGCGCAGGCCTTCCTTCAGAGCAGCCACGTCGTCGGCCGTCCGCAGCGGCGGAGCCATCTTGAAGCTCGGATCGAAGGTGGCCACTGCCTCATCCGTCAGGGCCAGGTGGTGCGGAGTAACCTCCGCCGAAACCCGAACGCCGTTGCGCTTGCCCTGGCGGATCAACTCCACCGCTCCGGCCGTGGAGGTGTGGGCGATATGAATCTTACTGCCCGTCATCCGCGCCAGCATAATGTCGCGACTGACAATAATCTCTTCGGCGGTCGAGGGTATGCCCGCCAGACCCAGCCTGGCCGAAACCGATCCGGCGTGCATGACGCCCGCGCCGGATAAATCCTTGTCGTCGGCATGACTGATAAACGGCTTATCGAACATCAGACCATAGCTCATGCACAAACGCATGACGCCGCTGTTGCGCACCGTGTCGCCATCGTCGCTGAAAGCCACAGCCCCGGCACGTATCATCTGCCCGAACTCAGCCATCTGCTCGCCTTTACGACCGACCGTAATGGACCCAACCGGCAGCACATTGGCCTGACCGGCAGCCTTGCCCTGGTTGACGATAAAGGCCACGGCACCTTCATTGTCAGTACAGGGGTCGGTGTTGGGCATGGCGCAGATGGTAGTAAAACCGCCGGCAACCGCCGCTCGGCTGCCACTGAGAATTGTCTCCTCCTGCTCGCTGCCCGGCTCCCGAAGGTGAACATGCATGTCAATCAGCCCAGGAACCACCAGGCGCCCTTCGGCTTCTACAAGCTCGCCGCCCTTCGGCAGCTTAAGGGCCTCGCCAACGCGGCTTATATGCCCATCTTCGATAAGCACGTCCATAATGCCGTCAACGCCGTTGGCCGGGTCGATGACACGCCCGCCTCTGATCAGTATCGCGCCCATCGCTTAACGCCCTTTCGCTCCGGCAACCAGGTACATTACCGCCATCCGCACAGCTACGCCGTTGGTCACTTGGCGCAGCACTGCGCTTTGCGGACCATCGGCGACCTCGCTCGACAGCTCAACACCCCTGTTGATCGGGCCGGGATGCATCACCAGCAGATCTTTCTTGCAGCGCTTCAGACGTTCGCCATTCATGCCGAACAAGCGGCTGTACTCGCGGATGCTGGGGAAACTGTTCTTGCCCTGCCGCTCCATCTGAATCCGCAGAAGGTTTACCACGTCCATCTCGGGCAGCACCTTGTCCAGGTCGTGCGACAGCCTTACGCCCATTCTGGCGAAGGCCGACGGAACCTGTGTCGGCGGGCCAACCAAGGTCACCTCGGCGCCAAGCTTGATCAGGCCCCAGAGGTTGCTGCGGGCCACGCGACTGTGGCCGATGTCGCCGACTATGGCAACTTTCAGCCCTTCGATGCGCCCCTTTGCTTCGCGGATGGTGAAAATATCCAGCAAGGCCTGCGTCGGGTGCTCGTGGGCACCATCGCCGGCGTTGACCACGCAACTCTCCACGCTGCGGGCCAGCAGTTGCGGTGCACCGGCAGCCTTGTGACGCAGGACAAAAATATCGACACCCATGGCCTCGATATTGCGGGCCGTGTCAACAAGCGTCTCGCCCTTCAGCAGGCTGCTCGATTCGGCATGAAATTCCAGCACGTCGGCGCTCAGTCGCTGGGCCGCCAGGCTGAAGCTCATGCTGGTACGCGTCGAGGGCTCAAAAAACAGCAGGCCAACCACTTTGCCGCGCAGGGCAGGGGCCTTCTTGATGCTGCGGGTCGAAACCTCCTTGAAGCCCTGGGCCACATCCAGTATATGAACAATTTCTTCGGCCGAGAGCTCCTCGAGTCCCAGAAGATCGCGCCGCTGCCATTGGAATGCGTCTGCTTTTCTGGCCATAGGGTTATTCCGACTAGCTGCGGGTTCGAATATAAATGCCGTCTTCGGCGTCGGTCTCAGTCATCCGGACCTCAACAATCTCGTTCACGTCCGTCTCGATCTTCAGCCCCGTTATGTCGGGCGCCACCGGCAGTTCGCGGTGTCCCCGGTCAACCAGTACCGCCAGCTTCACGTACTTCGGCCGACCATAATCCGAAAGGGCATTCAGGGCTGCTCGCACCGTGCGGCCGGTATAAATTACATCATCCGCCAGAATTACGCACAAGTCGCTGGGATCGAATTCAAGCTTCGTCTGCCGCACCAGGGGATGGGCGGCAAGCTCATTAAGATCATCGCGATAAAGCGTGATGTCCAGCCAGCCGATCGGCAGATTGCGGCCGAACTTGCGGTCAATACGCTCCTTCAGCCGCTCGGCAATGGCCACACCGCGCGTACGAATGCCTATGATGGCCCATTCGGCGTCGGGCGGGCTGATCTCGGCGATCCGTTCAACCATCTCGTCCAGTAACTGTCCGAACCGCTCGTTATCGACTATCTGTTTCATATCTTATCCGTTGAACCTCTCCGGGGGCGCTTATCTATACCAGCCGCGGCCCTGCGCGGCAAGATTAAACCGCCGAATGTGGCTGTCTTGCAGTAGTATGGGCATCTTGCCCATGGCTGTTTTTCAAAAATATGGGCGGACCAAATGCCTTCACCGCTGGCGCTTGTCCCAGCTTGGCTGGTGGCTCGGCCGCCCCCTGTTGAAAATGTAAGTTGGCAAACTCGCCGCCATGCCACGCACGCTGGCCAGCGACTCTATCTCGCCTCGGCAATTATACCAGCAGCGCTGGCAAGTGTTAGCCCGGCCCGCACGTTGCAAGCTGTCAACCAGTTGCCTGGCCTTGCTGCTGACGATGTTGCCCAGAACCTCGTCACGCTTCTCCACACAGATCGAAACGTTGCCCCGCTCGTCGATATTGAAGAAGTAACGCCCGGCCAGGCATCCCGGCACCTCGCCCCGTTCGATAAATTCGTCAAACTTCGCCAGGAACCTCGGATTGCTCAGAAAATTCGGATACTTCCGCTTCAGCTCCAGCAGATGCTCGCTCACCCGCCCGCGCTGACCGAACCCCGCTTCGCCCGTCTTCAAATGCGAGTAGGGTTGAACCATGAAGTAGGCATCGTGCCGGGCCGCCAGTTTCAGCAGGGGCTCGATCTCCGAAAGGTTGTCATCCACCAGCACGCACATGACGTTGCATCGCTGCCAGGCATGCTGGCGGGCTTTGCTGAAGGTCTCGATAGCCTGCACGGCCCGCTCGTAGGCTCCCGCCCGGCCGCGCTGTCCATCGTGACGATCGGCCGAGGAATAATCCAGGCTGACGCTCACGCCCCAGCAGCCGGCCCGGAAAATCTCGCGGGCCAGGCGCTCATCGGCATTCCAGCCATTGGTCGTGATGAACGGAAAATGGTAATCGCCCACCGCCGACACAATGTCCACAATGTCATCGCGCACCAGCGGTTCGCCGCCAGCCAGGCTCACCAGCGACGCCCCCATGCGAGCCAGGTTGCGGCTGCCTAGGCGGAACTGCTCAATCGTCAGCTCCTCCTCAGGGCTGCTGGGCGATTGCCAGTAATTGCAGAAGCTGCACTTGAGGTTGCAGCGGTAGGTTACCTGCCAGGCCACCCACATGGGGTGACGGCTGAGGAACGAACGCATCAGCCCAATCTTCTTGCGAAGCGGACGATGCCTGCGGGCCACCGGAAAGGCCCTGGCGTATGCAAACGATAGCAAACTCATGGCAGTCTATTCTTCGATAGCCTATGCCGACGCCCGCACTCCGACCGGCGCCGCCTGAAGGCTGCAAGTTCCTCTTGGCTCCTCCGCATTACAACCAGGGTCAACATGGCCGCATAATCGGAGTGATAAACCCCATGTTATCAGGATCAGGCTACCTTGTCCATCGGCTCTGCCGGATCAATAACATCGGCGGCGCAGACGCGAAAATCTCTCACCCCAGCAGAAAACATTGCCTGTGCTGCTCCAGCCAACCCGCGCCGAAGCCTATTCACAGGCCGGCCAGGCAGTTTTCAAGCCCCTGACGCGTGACCAATCCGCAGCAGCGGCCACCGTCATCAACCACCACCAGCCATCCATCGGCTCGCATCTGCAGCCTGGGCATGACGTCAATGGCCACCGCGTCGGCAGCCACGCAATCTTCCGGCGTGACGGCCACTCCGGCCGATTCAGCCACACTGCCAGCCGTAATACCCGCGTCGCCGTCCTCGTCTCCAGCCGCCAATACCCTCTGCTCGACGACCTCCACGGCCCGTCCGTCGGTATCGCAACGCACCACAAAGCCCGGCCCCGAGGCCGCGTATTCCTGATCGCACGTGATCTGATGGGCACCACCCTCAAGAGGCTGCTTGCTTGTGGGTGCCGGCGAAGCACTCACTCCATCAGCTAAACTGCGAGAAAGCAGCGGGTTACCGCCACCTTCGAGCGGCAACTGTTCATCCAGGCAATCCTCAATTCGCACGGCGCACAGTTCGCGCATCCTCCAGTATCCCTGCCAGGCCATGCGCGCGATTGAGACGGCGAGCATCAGAAGAGCCAGGTTGAGAAAAAGATAGTGCCGCGGAAGGAGAAGCCCGCCGGCCAACAGCAGGCCAACCAGCACCACGCCCAGAACCATGGCCAGGTCGATGCTCAGGCGAAAGCGGCCCGTGGCCGCCCACAGCAATGCCCGCACCGCACGGCCACCGTCCATCGGGTAGACCGGAATCATATTCAGCAGAAGGGCGGCAAGGTTATAAACGGCCAGCAGCACCGAGACATACCCCAGCACCTGCGCCGGCTCGGCGGGAATCATCTGCAGCAGAAGGCCGAGCCCCAGGAACACGCCTCCCAGCACGAGCGACACCAGCGGCCCCGATAGTGCCAGCAGCAACTCTTCCCACGGTCGCCGCGGAATGCCGCTGATGAGCAACACGCCCCCAAACAGGTGCAAATGGATGCCATCGACCGGCAGGCCCAGCCTGCTGGCTGCCGCGGCGTGGCCCAATTCGTGCAATATCAGCGAGAGGCAATACAGTGCCGTCGTCAGCAGGGCCGCCGCCCATATCCACCGGGCACTCAGCCCCTGGAATTGCTGCGGCAGGATAAACATGCCACAGAACGCAAAGATAGCCGCAACCGTTATCAGCCACGAGGCCTGCAGCCGCAGCGTCACGTCAAATGGTAAGCGCACTGTGAGCATTTTATCAGCCTCGCGTTGCCCGTTCCTCTGCCGGTTGCGGAAGTAAGCCTCCTGGCAGCGGGCTAATACGACTCTACGCTGCCGGGGCAGTAGTGTCAAGGCAGACAAAACTGTAGGTTTCGCCGACGAATCGGTCTTTGGCGCGGCCGGTTACGTTGCTATAATTCCTCCCTACGACCATGGCAACGAATCTTTTCGACGACAGCTTCCGCCAACGCATCGAGCAGGCCGCGCCCCTGGCCCAGCGCATGCGCCCGCGCACGCTGGACGAATTTGTCGGCCAGCAGCACTTTATCGGCCCCGGCAAACTCCTCCGCAGGATGATTGAGGCCGACCGCCTGCAGAGCCTGATCTTTCATGGCCCTCCGGGAGTGGGCAAGACCGCCCTGGCACAAATAATCGCCCGGGCCACCAGGGCCCAATTCGTCCAACTCGACGCCACCTCCAGCGGCGTCAAAGATGTCCGCCATCTGTTGGAAGAAGCCCGCCGCCGACTCGAAATGGCCGGCAAGCGAACCGTACTCTTCATCGACGAATTGCACCGCTTCAACCGGGCTCAGCAGGACGTTCTGTTGGGCGACGTCGAAAAGGGCATCGTCATCCTGATAGGTGCCACCACCGAGAACCCATACTTTGCCGTCAATTCGCCCCTGCTCAGCCGCAGCACAGTCTTCAGGTTCGAAACGCTCAGCCCCGACGACATTGCCACGCTCGTTCGCCGGGCCGTGGCCGATGCTGACCGAGGCTTCGGCCGGCTGCGTATCGACATCTCCGACGAAGCCGTCAATCACCTGGCCACCATCAGCGATGGCGACGCCCGCCGTGCTCTTGGAGCCCTGGAAGTAGCCGTCCTCAGCCAGCTTAAGGCCACTGCGGCCCCGGCGCCAAAACCTGCTGAAGCCGATGCGGACGCCAATCTCAAGAAGCAGGATGACGCCGCCAGCCCGCCTGGTTCCATTGAGCAGCCGGTCATACAGATTGATCTGGCAGTCGCCGAGGAGTCCATCCAGCAGAAGCAGATTGTGTACGATCCGACAGGTGACGAGCATTACGACGTTGCCAGCGCATTCATCAAGAGCATGCGCGGCAGCGACCCCGATGCCGCCCTCTATTGGATGGCGCGCATGCTGGAAAGTGGCGAAGATGTCCGCTTCATCGCCCGGCGAATAGTTATCTGCGCCGCCGAGGATGTCGGCAATGCCGATCCGATGGCCCTGGTGGTGGCCAACAGCGCCATGGGCGTCAGCGAGTTCATTGGCCTGCCGGAGGCCCAGTTGCCTCTGGCCCAGGCCGCCGTCTACATTGCCTGCGCACCCAAAAGCAATGCCGTAACCATGGCTATTGGTGCGGCCCGCGACGATGTACGGTCAAATCGCACCCTGCCGGTGCCGGTGCACCTGCGCGATTCCCATTATAAAGGTGCCGCCAGCATGGGGCACGGCAAAGGCTACCAGTACAGTCACGACAGTGCTGGTGGAGTGTCGGCCCAGGATTACCTCGGCGTGAATCGCACCTACTACACCCCGACCGACCGCGGCTACGAGTCGAAAATCGCCGCCCGCCTGGTCGAAATACGCAAGCACCTGGCCGAGGGCAAACGCCGCGCAGCCGATGACCAGTCAACAGGCCGGCAACAGGGGGCCGATAATCATGCATAAGCGAATGCCCCAGGTCTGCCGCCAGTGCCCGCGCGTCCGGTCAATGGACGAAGCCGCGAATTGCCATGCCTCGCCCGCCCGCAAAATGCATATCAGGCGTGCCGTTGCCATGGCCCTGGGCAGCATGTCGCCCGAAATCAAGCGACAGAAGAGCCTGGCAATCGTCCGCAGGCTGCTGGCCCACCCCGTCTTTCAGTCGGCCCGCACCATAATGGGCTACATCGCCATGGAGACCGAGGTCGACCTCTGGACACTCTTCCGCGAAGCCTGGATGCTGGGCAAGACAATAGCCTTGCCGCGCATTGTGCCGCCGCTCGACGAGCCGCGCATTACCAGAGTCCACGACCGTCGCATTCTTCCCTATCAGCTCACGCCGGCTGCGGTCGATGCGCCATCGGAGCATCCTGGCTTGCAGATGGACATGCTCGGCATCTGGGAGCCTAAGTCAAACGCCCGGCCTGTGCCGCTGGCGGAGGTCGACCTGATTCTCGTGCCCTGCCTGGCCTATGACCGTCGCGGGGTCCGCATGGGCAAGGGCGGGGGCTTCTACGACAGGCTGCTGGCAAGCGACGGGGTGCGGGCCACCACCGCCGGCATCGCTTTCAGCGAACAAATCTTCCGCCGTCTGCCCAGTTGCCCACACGACCATCCGGTGAACATGCTGTTTACCGATTGCGGCCTCACAGATTTCAGCTCACGATCTCTGCCCATTACACAACAAGACGCCGACGCCTGGCCACCGAATCCCCAAAAAAGAGGAACCCCCACATGACCGACACCAGCAATAAGCTTCGAATTCT
>JAWLHX010000010.1:0-71007 GCA_041690105.1 Phycisphaerae bacterium | reverse complement strand
ACTGCCGACTCAGATTACTTTCGCCCGTTCCAGGACTTCGACAAGACGCCAGTTCTTGGTCTTGCTGATGGGAGCCACGTGAACAATCTTTACGCGGTCGCCCGTCTTGGCTTCGTTGTTCTCGTCGTGGACATGGTATGTCTGATCACGACGCAGGTATTTGCCGTACTTCGGGTGCTTGACGACTACCACCACGCGGACGGCAATGGTCTTGTCGCCCTTGTCGCTGGCGACGACGCCTTCGTAGTATTCGCGTTTATTAGTAACTGCGTTCATCTTCAACCTCACTGGCCTGTGGCGGACTGTGCACTTCGCTCGCGCTGGTTCAACTCGGTCAGAATGCGAGCAATGTCTTTACGGGTCTTGCCCATTTCGCTCGTAGCCTGGATCTTATCGGTCGAGGCCTGGGTGCGAAGCTCGAACAGCCGCCGGCGCATGGCCTGCAGTTCCGTCTTCAACTGTTCGTCCGAATGTTCACGAATCTCTTTAATCTTCACCGCCGTCTCCCAACTTCAAGCTCAGATACCATGACGACGCGCGATGAACCGCGTCTTGATCGGCAACTTGTGGCTGATTCGGGCCAGAGTCTCCTTGGCCACATCTTCAGCGACACCTGCCAGTTCGAACATAACTATTCCGGGCTTGACGCAGGCCACGTAATGATCGGGCTCGCCCTTGCCCTTACCCATACGCACTTCAAGCGGCTTGCTGGAAATCGGCTTGTGCGGGAATATGCGAATCCACACTTTGCCTTCGCGTCGCAGATGGTGCGTGGCCGCAATACGGCCGGCTTCGATCTGCTGGGCCGTGATCCAGCCAGCGTGTACTGCCTGCAGCCCGTACTCGCCGAAGGCTACGAAATTGCCCCTGGTAGCGAAACCGCGAATGCGGCCGCGCTGGGCTTTGCGGAACTTCATCCGCTTAGGCATCATGGCCATCGGCGGAACCCTCCTCGTCGTACTGGCCCTTGTAAATCCAAACCTTGATTCCGATTACGCCGTAGGTAGTCATGGCTTCGGCAAAACCGTAATCCACGTTGCTCATCAGCGTTTGAAGCGGAATCGATCCAATGATCTGCTTCTCGCGACGGCTCATCTCGGCCCCGCCCAGGCGGCCGGACATTTCAACCTTTACACCACGGGCACCGGCCTGCATGACGGCCTCGGCCCGCATCCGCATTGCCCGGCGAAAAGCCTGACGCTTCAGCAGGGCGTCGCCGATGGACTCGGCAACAAGCTGGGCGCTCAGATCGGGCTGCTTCACTTCAACAATGTTAACCACCACGCGACGCATGGTCAGGTCTTCCAGCTGCTCGCGAAGCTTGTCGACCTCGGCTCCCTTGCGGCCGATGATCAGGCCGGGACGGGCGCAGTTCAGAATAACCTTGACCTCTTCGCGCGTTCGCTCGATTTCGATCTTGGTGATGCCCGCGAAGCGATAGTTCTGCTTCACGAAGCGGCGAACCTTATGGTCCTCGACCAGCAATTCACTGAAGACCTTCTTGCCGGCGTACCACCGGCTGCGCCAGTCTTCGGCGATCCCGATGCGGAACCCGATTGGATTTACTTTCTGACCCATATTCCTCGTTCCCTGCCCTTAACGCCTCTATTCGACGCCGATGATAATGTGGCACGTGCGAAGCATCAGCGTATCAGCACGACCCCGGCCACGAGCCCACATCCGCTTGGCGGTCGGCCCTTCATCAACACGCGCCTCGCTTACCACAAGATCCTCAACGTCTGCTCCAGCTTCGTCGGCATTGGCTACTGCACTTTTGAGCACCAACCGAGTCAGGTAGGCTGCACGCTGAGGCTGGAATTCCAGAACGTCCATGGCCTTCGTTACCGGAAGCCCACGAACCAGGTCTAAAATCAGCCGCGCCTTGCGAGCCGACATGGGAGCATAACGATGTTTGGCTACGTATGCCATTGCCCTTACTCCGTCTATTCTGACACCACCGCATTAAATCTGCGGCACACGATTTACCTGCCGCCGCTATGCCCGCGGAAAATCCGCGTCGGCGAAAACTCGCCAAGCTTGTGGCCGACCATCTCTTCGGTGATCTGCACCCGATGGAAGATCTTGCCGTTGTGAACCTCGAACGTGTAGCCGATGAACTCCGGAACGATCGTTGAGCTGCGATACCAGGTTCGGATCACGCTCTTCTCGCCGGACTGTTCCATCTTTTCCACGCGGGCCAACAGCTTGGGTGCGACAAACGGCCCTTTTTTCATCGAACGTCCCATAGCTACTCCTGCCAAGATCGTTGAACGACCTCGTCCCTGACCTGTTATTTACGGATGACCGATTCGCCATAGCGCCGACTCTTACGCCGACGGATAATGTTGCGATTCGTCGGGTTACGCGGCTTGCGAGTCTTGCCGCCCTTGGCCAGCTTGCCCCACGGGGAGCACGGATGCCGACCGCCGCCGCTGCGACCTTCGCCACCACCCATCGGGTGATCGATCGGGTTCTGGGCGGTACCACGCTGATGAGGCTTGCGGCCGCGATGACGAGTGCGACCCGCTTTGCCCCAACGAACATTCTGGAAATCGCTGTTGCCTACGCGGCCGATGGTCGCCGTGCAACGAATGTGCACGCGGCGAGTTTCGCCACTCGGCAGGCTGATGATGGCCACATCGCCTTCTTTACCGGCCAGCGTTGCGGCATTACCGGCACTGCGGGCAATTTTGCCGCCCTTGCCGGGTTCCATCTCAATATTGTGAATTTCGAGGCCGGACGGGATGAACCGCAGCGGCATCGAATTACCCGAACGCACCTCGCAGAGCTTCTGGCTGCTGAGCAGCTCGTCGCCAACGCTTACGCCTTCGGGGCAGAGAATGTAACGCTTCTCGCCGTCGGCATAGTGCAGCAGGGCGATGCGGCAGTTGCGGTTCGGGTCGTACTCGATGGCCGCAACCTTGGCCGGTACGTCGAACTTGTTACGGCGGAAGTCCACCAGGCGGTAAAGCTTGCGTGCACCACCGGCCCGGAAACGCGACGTGGTCATGCCGCTGTTATTGCGTCCGCCGCTCTTTTTGATGCGGAACCTGAGCGCCTTCTCGGGCGTCTGGCGCGACACATCGCTGAAATCCTGGACGCTGCTGTTTCGCCGTCCTGCACTCGTCGGATTATAAACTTTAACTGGCATCGTATACCTTCCTTACCACCTGCGTCATATTAGCCTGCGACTTTGTCGGCTTAGAACAGGTCGATGTGGTCCTCTTCGTGCAGCGTGACGATGGCCTTCTTCGTGGCCTTCGTCCGGCCGATCTTATAACGATAGCGGCGGGCCTTGCCTCGGCGATTAATGGTGCGGACGTTTGTCACGCGGACACCATAAATCACGGCCACGGCATCGCCGACCTGCACCTTGTTTGCGTCCGGATGGACTTCAAACTGGTACTGGTTCTGCTGTTCGCTCAGGTTAGTGCCCTTCTCGGTAACCAGCGGGCGTACAATAATCTGATAAGGATCCATCGTCAATTGCTCCGTGCTGCCAAAAGGGCATCGAACGCCTCACGCGTAAATACCAGGCGCTTCGGCCACAGAATCTCCCATACGTTCAAATCCGATACCGGACGAACCCGGAGCCGCTCGATGTTGCGGCAGCTCTTGTACAGCGTTTCGTCCAGACCGCCGATCGACAACAGGCAGGTAGAATCGACCTGCAGGGCCTTCAGGCATCCAACCACGGTCTTGGTGGAGGGCTGATCGACCTTCAGTTCAGTCAGCACGCAGATGGCGCCATCCTGAAGCTTGGCCAACAGGGCCGAATCGAGAGCCAGACGGCGGGCCTTCTTCGGCAATCCCTGGCGGAAGCTGCGGGCAACCTTGGCGAAGGCCACGCCACCACCGCGGCGGATATGAGTCCGCTTGGGGCCGACGCGAGCACGACCGGTGCCCTTCTGCCTGTACAGCTTCTTGGTGCTGCCTGCCACCATGCCGCGACTCTTAGTGGCCGCAGTGCCGACTCGCCGGTTATTTTCCTGGCGGACGACCGCAAGACGAAGCAGTTCCTGTCGCACATGACTGCCGAACAGGCTTTCGTCGACCTGCAAGGTCTCGACCTGCTTGCCTTCTGGATTGAATACCGCTACTTGCAACATCGCTCTGCTCCAGAATCTCTATTGCCGGGTTCAGGACTTCTTACTGCGGCGAATCATCAGGTAACCGCCATTGGGGCCGGGGATGCTGCCCTTGACCACCAGCAGGTTACGCTCCGGAATGACGCGCACAACGCTCAGCCGCTGCACAGTCCGACGAACGCTACCCATATGACCGGCCATCTTCTTACCCGGCAGAACAGCCTTTGCCGGCAAAGCACCCGAACCGATCGAACCAGGACTACGATGCTTACGCTCTGTACCATGGCTGCCAGGCTGACCACCGAAGCCCCAACGCTTCATGACACCCTGGAAACCTTTGCCCTTGCTCGTGCCGATTACGTCAACCAGCGCAACTTCGGCGAATGCGTCAACCGTAATAGTTGCACCGGCCTCGGCCACGTCGCCAACCTCGTCGGTCCGGAACTCACGAACCATACGCATCGGCTTGGCTCCGGCCTTTTTGGCGTGACCAGCTTTGGGCTGTGTAATGCGAGACTTCTTCAGCGGCTCGAATCCGACCTGGACCGCCGAATAGCCATCGCGCTCTGTTGTTTTAACCTGGAGAACCTGGCAGGGGCCTGCCTGGATCAACGTGACGGGAATTGCCCGGCCTTCAGTGTCGAAAACCTGGGTCATTCCCAGCTTTTTGCCGAGAATTGCAGCCATCATCTCTCTCATCCCCACTTGCGCGGTCAGCGGGTCGCCTTTTATGAGGAGACCATGATCGCTCGCTAGGTTCTTTATGTCTGCGGACCGAAGCAAACTCTTGTTACGCTTCGCGGCCCGCTGATACCACTTCCGCAACACAACCGTGCAACTCAGGTAAACTTAAGACTACTAGGCCTTGATCTTGATATAGACGCCAGCCGGCATGTTCAATTTATTCAGGGCGTCAACCGTCTTTGCTGTCGGCTCTTCAATATCGACAAGACGCTTGTGCGTGCGAATCTCGAACTGCTCGCGAGACTTCTTGTCAATGTGCGGACTGCGAAGCACGGTGTAACGCTCGATGCGAGTCGGCAGAGGAATCGGCCCCTTTACGCGGGCACCTGTCCGTTTGCTCGTCTCGACGATCTCCAGGGCGCTCTGATCCAGAACCCGATGATCGTAGGCTTCCATCCGAATCCGAATCTTGCCATCAGCCATACTAAACAGACTCCTGAAGATTCTCGATGACACACAGGCGACACCTTGACGCTGCGGCCATCGTTGGTTTATTCACTTGCTTACGAGCCGGGATCACTTGCACCGCTCGCAGGCCCCTTGAGGCCATAGACGGGTAAGTTTAGCAAATCCCCGCCCGCTGTCAAACACAAAAAACTGAGGCAAATGACCATTTTGAGACATTACGGCAATTTTTTCCGGCCTCAGCACTCTTTTTCAGCAAAAATCTTACTTCTTACTACTGGCAAGCCGCAGGCCAACCAACGGCCGGCGTTTTACAGCCCGCTTTCCTGCAACTTGGCCGCCACGTGTTCCGGCACCGGGGCGTAAACGTCGGGCTCCATGGTGTAGGATGCCCTGCCCTGCGTCAGGCCACGAATAACCGTGGCATAGCCGAACATTTCCGACAGCGGGGCCTGGGCATGGATGACACGCATGCCGCCACGGATGTCGGTCTGGGTGACGGTTGCCCGGCGGCTCATGAGGTCGCCCGTGACGTCGCCGAAAAATTCATTCGGCGTCAGCACTTCAACCTTCATCAGCGGCTCAAGCATGGTTACGCCGACTTTTTCCACCGCATCACGCAAAGCGAGCGAGCCTGCGGCCTCGAAAGCCAGTTCCGAGGAGTCGACCGGGTGGTCCTTGCCATCAACCAACGAAACCTTGATGTCGATCAGAGGGTAACCGCTGACAATGCCGCTCTGGGCAGCTTCCCGCACGCCGCGCTCGACGCTGGGAATGTACTGACGCGGGATGACCCCCTGCTTGATGGCGTTGACAAAGGTTAAGGTCGTATCCTCGTCCTCTTCGCTCTTGTAGGGCTCGACCACAAGCTTGACTACAGCAAACTGGCCGCGACCGCCGGTCTGGCGGACAAAACGGTGCTCAACCTCGACCTGCCGCTTGATGGTCTCGCGATAGGCTACCCGCGGACGCCCGACGCGGGCGTTGAGACGGAAATCGCGAAGCATGCGCTTGGTCAGAATCTCGAGGTGCAACTCGCCCATGCCGGAGATGATCGTCTGGCCGGTCTCGGTATCGGTCTTGTACTGGAAGGTCGGGTCTTCGCGAGCCAGAATGGCCAGCACCTCGCCCATGCGGTCCTTCTCGGCGCTGGTGGTGGGCTCAACCGACATCGAGATAACCGTCTTCGGAAAATGCATTTTTTCCAGCAGCAGCGGGCTCTTCATGTCGGTCAGCGTATCGCCGGTGACGGTATCTTTCAGGCCTACCGCGGCAATAATGTCGCCGGCATAGACCTCGTCTTCGCGAATGCGTTCGCCGGCGTCCATGCGCCACAGGCGGCTGACGATCTCCTTTTTGCCCTTGCTGCTGTTGAGCACTCGCGTGCCGGCCTTCAAGGTGCCGGAATAGACGCGAATCCAGGTAAGGTCGCCGTGCTGATCGCTGGTGATCTTGAAGGCCAGGCCGGCAAACTGAGCGGAAGGCTCGGCCCGCAGTTCAGTTACCTTCGTGGCATCGTCAACGTCCAGCGCCTGGTATGGCGGCACGTCAAGCGGGCTGGGCAGATAAAGAGTGACGGCATCGAGCAGAGGCTGCACGCAGCGATTCTTCAGGGCCGACCCGCCCAGCACCGGGTTGAGCTTGCCGGCAACGGTGCCATTGCGCACGGCTCGCCGCACCATCTCCGGCGAGACGGGCGTATGATCCAGGTAAGCGTGCATCAGTTCGTCATCGTACTCGGCCACGCTCTCGACCACCTGCTCGTGCTCCATCTCGACTTCTTCGCGCAGCTCGTCGCTCATGGGGCGCTCTTCGAAACGCTTGCCGACATCTTCAATGTAGTGGTAATACTTCATCTCGACATAGTCGATAAAGCCGACAATCTCGCCGTCCTGCACCACTGGGCGCTGAATCGCCACGGCATTGCCGCCAAGGCGCTGCCGCACCTCGTTCAGCACGCGCATGTAATCGGCCCCGGGGCGGTCCATCTTGTTGATGAAAACCAGCCGCGGCACCTTGTACCGGTCGGCCTGGCGCCAGACGGTTTCGCTCTGGGCCTCCACGCCGCCAACGCCGCAGAAGACGGCCACTGCCCCGTCCAGCACGCGCAGGCTGCGTTCCACCTCGGCCGTAAAGTCGACGTGGCCGGGCGTGTCGATAAGGTTGATGCGGTGGCTCTTCCACTCGAAGCTGGTGGCGGCGGCCGAAATTGTTATGCCGCGAGCCTGCTCTTCGGGGTCGAAATCCATGACGGCCGTGCCTTCGTGCACTTCGCCGATTTTGTAGGTTTTACCGGTGTAATACAGCATGCGCTCCGAGACGGTTGTCTTGCCGGCGTCGATATGCGCCATAATGCCGATATTCCGGATGTTTGAAAGATTAGCACTCATATTACACTTTCGCTTCCATAGCCTGCTCTCGGAGGAGAGCCCGGCGTGCAAAATTCCTTCGCTGCCGCACGATACCGACATAGTATCGCAGAAAAAACGAACAGTCGATAAATAGAAAACGGCCGCGGAGAGCGGTCGCTTGACGCGGCCGGCCTCGCCACGGCCGACCGTAGCCACTAAAGGGCCACGGGGGTCAGTATTCAGTTACCATGCAAAGTGGGCAAATGCCTTGTTGGCCTCGGCCATCTTGTGCACGTTTTCGCGGGTGGTGATGGCTGTGCCTTCCTTGCGGTAGGCGGCCAGCAACTCGTCTGCCAGGCGGTTGGCCATGGGCTTGCCCGACTTGCCGCGCGAGGCGGCCAGAATCCAGCGAATGGCCAGCGACTGCTGACGCTTGCTGGTGACCTGGATCGGCACCTGGTAGGTGGAGCCACCGACGCGCTTGCTGCGCACTTCGATGTAGGGCTTCACGTTGTCCAGCGCCGTGCGGAAGACTTCGATCGGCGGAACGTCTTTGACCCGCTTGCCGATGACTTCCAGGGCATCGTAAAAGATGCGCTGAGCAACGCTCTTCTTGCCTTCCCACATAATGCAGTTGATGAACTTGGAGGCCAGAATATCCTTGTGCTTCGGATCGGGCTTCAAGGTTTCGGCCGATGCAGTGAAACTTTTTGCCATGTTACTGTTCCTAAAAGGCCCGCCTGACCGTCACCTCCACGGCAACGACAGCAGGAGCCTGGTATTCCCGAAAATTACTTGGGCTTCTTGGCCCCGTACTTCGAACGAGACTGACGACGATTCTCAACACCACCTGAATCCAAGGTTCCGCGAACTATATGATAGCGAACACCCGGAAGGTCGCGAACACGACCGCCGCGAACCAGCACAATGCTGTGTTCCTGCAGGTTATGATCGACACCCGGAATGTAAACCGCCACTTCCTTGCCGTTGCTCAGACGAACGCGGGCAACCTTACGAAGAGCCGAGTTCGGCTTCTTCGGGGTCATCGTCCGCACCAAAGTGCAGACGCCACGACGCTGCGGGCATTCCTCCAGCACCGGGCTCTTCGACTTCTCGATCGGCTTGCGCCGACCCTTGCGGATCAACTGGTTAATCGTTGGCATCTCTCGCCCTTCTCCTCTTTTACGCCCATGGCCCTGGCCGCTAAGCACCAGACGGCCAACCGAGACTCGCTATTATAACAACTCTTTCCGACAGATCAATCCCCTGTCGGAGATTCTGTTTCCGCTCTTTCGGCCTCTTCCATCTCAACCTCGCCAGGCTCCTCGATACCACCGGCGGCCGGAACCTCGACGTTCACCCGAACCCGGGCATCAACGTACGGCTTGAAACCCGTGCCGGCCGGAATCAGGTGGCCAAGAATAACGTTCTCCTTCAGGCCAACCAACTGGTCCAGACGACCCGCTATACCGGCTTCGGTCAGAACCTTGGTGGTCTCCTGGAAGCTGGCCGCACTGATCCACGACTCGCTCTGCAGACTGGCCTTGGTAATGCCCAGCAGAACCGTATCGGCCGTGGCCGGACGCGGCTTGCGGACCTTCGGAGCGTTGCCGCCCGACTGCCGGGCGATTTCCGCCGCTTCGGCAACTTCGCTGCGACGCACAAGCTGCTTGGGGGCAAACTCCGTGTCGCCAGGGTCGACAATCTTGACCATCTTGTTCAAATCCTCGTTGGCCTTCTTGAAGCGGTAACGGTCGACCAACTGGTCCGGCAAAAAGGCCGTGTCGCCAGGATTGCGGATGCGTACCTTCCGCAGCATCTGGCTCAGGATGATCTCGACGTGCTTGTCGTCGATGGTCACGTTCTGGCTGCGGTAGACGTTCTGCACCTCGCGGAGCAGGTAACGCTGCAACTCGAACTCGCCATTGATTCGGAGAATGTCGTGCGGCACCAGCGGGCCGTCGGTCAACTGCTCGCCAGCCTTGACGTAGTCGCCGGTGTGCACGCGCAGGTGACGGTCGTGCGGCACATAGTGCTCTTTCTCGACCCCGGTGGCCTCGTTGCGGACGATGATGGTCATCTTGCCGCGCTTCTTCTCCTGCGACAGCTCAACCACGCCGTCAATATCGCTCATGACGGCCGGCTCCTTGGGCTTGCGGGCCTCAAGCAGTTCGGTCACGCGAGGCAGACCACCGGTAATGTCCTGCGTACCCGACATCTCACGCGGACGACGACCAACCAGCGAACCCGGGACAACTCTCTGGCCTTCCTTGACTTCGATATAAGTGCGGGCCGGAATGTAATGGAACTCGAGGATCTTGCCCTCGTCGTCTTCAATAATCACTCGCGGATGCAGATCGCCCTTGTGCTCGATGACCATCTGGCGGCGGAAGCCCATCTTGTCCTCTTCCGCACGCACCGTCTCGCCCTCGACCAGGTCGGCATAGCGGACCACACCCGAGGCCTCGGCCAGAATGGGGGCCATGTGCGGGTCCCAACGGCAGAGCCGCTGACCAGCCTTGACCTTATCGCCTTCGTTAACTTCGATGGTCGCACCGACCGGCACGGTATGGTTTTCCAGCTCGCGACCCTTGGCGTCCATGACAAGAATTTCGCCATGCCGCTTAAGGGCAACCTCACGCTCGCCGAGAGCGTCATCCACGCGAACCTTCTCGAGGTTGCGGAACTTGACTTCGCCGCCCTGGGCTGCCCGGCGGTCGCTCTCCAGCACCGCACGATGAGCCGTACCACCAATGTGGAACGTACGCATGGTCAGCTGCGTGCCGGGCTCGCCGATACTCTGGGCTGCAATGATGCCGACGGCCATGCCCTCTTCCACCAGATCGCCGATGGACAGGTCCATGCCGTAGCACTTGGCACATACGCCGACCGGCGATTCGCAGGTCAGGCCCGAGCGGACACGCATTCGTTCGATGCCCAGGTCTTCGATGCGGCGGGCGGCATCGGGCGTAATCAGTTCGCTCTCGCGGACAATGTATTCGTCAGTTATCGGGTCGACGATGTTCTGTGCCGACGTGCGGCCGGTAATGGCCTGGGCCAGCGAACGCTCGACTTCCATGCCCTTGTAGTAGACTTCCTTCTCGATGCTGTTAAGTGTGCCGCAATCGTTCATCGTCACGATGACGTTCTGGGCCACGTCGGCCACCTTACGCGTCAGGTAACCGGAGTCGGCAGTCTTAAGAGCGGTATCGGCCAAACCCTTACGGGCACCGTGCGTGGAGCTGAAGTATTCCAGCACGCTCAGGCCTTCGCGGAAGTTGGACTTAATGGGCGTCTCGATAATCTGGCCCGACGGCTTGGCCATCAGGCCGCGCATGCCGGCCAGCTGTCGCACCTGGTCCACGCTGCCGCGAGCACCGGACTCGGTCATCAGGAAGATCGGGTTCAGGTACGGCTTGCCGTCGCGGGTATCGTGTTCGAGTTCCCGCATCATCTCGGCCGTCACCAGTTCGCGGGCGTGCGTCCAGGCATCAATAACCTGGTTGTAACGCTCGCCGTCGGTAATGGCGCCATCGGCATAGCTCTTCTGGATTTTGGCCACGAACTTCTCGGTCTCGCCCAGAATCTGTCGCTTGCGCTCGGTCGGAATCTTCAGATCGACCGTCGAGAACGACAGGCCGGCCAGCGTGGCATTGCGCATGCCCATTTCCTTGACATTATCGAGCAAGTCGATAGTCTCGGCCCGGCCCATGCGACGATGCGTATCGCTGATCACCCGGGCAATGCCCTTCTGGGCCAGCGAGAAGTTGTAGAAGGGCATGCCTTCGGGCAGAATGTCGTTGAAAATGACGCGGCCGACCGTGGTTTCGATCACCGTCGTCCGCCTGTTGCGGCGTGCATGTTCGCGCAGGCAGCTTGCCAGGAAACTACCATCTACGGACGCGTCCCCCGTCAGATGCTCATTTAGTCTGACGCTGATGCCATCGCTCCCACCGGTTCCAGTGATGCCAATGTAACCGTGCGCCAAACGTTGACTGTCCGCCGGCCTGAGGCAATAGACACCTTGGATCGGCTTCACCTTTGAATTCGCCTCGACTTCGGCCTTAATCTCCCTTGCCGCGTCTCGGCAGGTCGAAATCTTTCGCCAATTTCCCTGCTCGATGTTTTTGACACATGCGTCATAGAGCTTCTGGGCCTTACCCTTCAGCGAGACGCCACTGCCAACCTTAGAGTTAAGTCGCGGGTGTTTGAGCCCCGAAGCATCATCCGCATAGGCCGCCAGCAAGGCGCCCTCCACGGCAAACAATTCCTCCGGCGCTAGCGTTTCGCCAAGGACAGCCTCAGAGGTAATATATAAGTACTCAAAGCCGGGACTCTTCTCAAGCAGGGCTTTGCGTGCCGCGGCGGCAGAAGTCGGCATCTCCACTTTTTCGATGCGTTCGAACTGTCCCGGCGCAACACATATCTCACGATTTGCCTCCAGCCGCACCTTGATGCGGGCGTGCATGTCGATCTTCTTATGAGCGTAGGCCGCCATGGCCTCAGTCTCGCTGGCAAAAATCTTGCCCTCGCCCTTCATGCCGGGGCGGTCGCGGGTAATGTAGAAGATACCCATGACGATGTCCTGGCTGGGCGACATGATCGGAGCACCGTCGGCAGGGCTGAAGACGTTGTTGGTCGACAGCATCAGCACGCTGGCCTCAATTTGGCCTTCCACCGAGAGCGGCAGGTGGACGGCCATCTGGTCACCGTCGAAGTCGGCATTGAAGCCGCGGCAGACCAGCGGGTGAATTTTAATGGCGTTGCCTTCGATCAGCACAGGCTCGAAAGCCTGGATACCCATGCGGTGAAGCGTGGGGGCACGGTTCAGCAGCACGGCGTGCTGATGAATGACGTACTCCAGGATATCCCAGACCTCTTCATCGCGACGCTCCAGCATGCGCTTGGCGCTCTTGATGGTGTCGGCCAGGCCCCGGCTCTTGAGCTCGCGAATAATGAACGGTTGGTACAGTTCCAGGGCAATCTTCTTCGGCAGACCGCACTGGTGCAGCTTCAGTTCGGGGCCGACGACGATGACGCTACGGGCCGAGTAATCGACACGCTTGCCCAGCAGGTTCTCGCGGAAGCGGCCCTGCTTGCCCTTGATCATGTCGGTCAGCGACTTCAACGGACGATTGCTGGAGCCAAGCACCGGGCGGCGGCAGCGGCCATTGTCGAACAGGGCGTCGACCGCCTGCTGCAGCATCCGCTTTTCGTTGCGGATGATGACCTCCGGAGCGTTCAGGTCGATCAGCTTCTTCAACCGGTTATTGCGGTTCATGATGCGGCGATAAAGGTCGTTCAGATCGCTGGTGGCGAAGTTGCCGCTATCCAGCAGAACGAGCGGGCGAAGGTCGGGCGGAATGACCGGCACAACCTCCATGACCATGTTATCGGCCTGGTTGCCACTGTCGCGCAGGGCCTCGATGACCTTCAGACGCTTGGCCAGATCGCGGGCCTTCTGGCGGCTGCGGGTCTCCTGGATGCCTTCGCGCAGCTCGATGCTGACCTCGGCCAGGTTCATCCGCTGCAGCAGTCGCTTGACGGCCTCGGCACCCATGTCGGCTTCGAACTCATCGCCGTACTTTTCGCGGGCCTGGCGGTATTCGTCTTCCGTCAGAAGCTGCTTTTCCTTCAGCGGCGTATTGCCGGGATCGACCACCACGTAGTCCTGGAAGTAAATAAGCTTTTCCAGATCCGTGGTCTTCATGTCCAGCATGGTACCCAGGCGGCTGGGCATGGCCTTGAAGAACCAGATGTGCACCACAGGGGCGGCCAGGTTGATGTGGCCCATGCGCTTGCGGCGCACGCGGCTGTGCGTTACCTTGACGCCGCAGCGGTCGCAGATCATACCCTTGTGCTTTGTGCCCTTGTACTTTCCGCAGAAGCATTCCCAGTCGCGCTCCGGGCCGAAGATACGCTCGCAGAACAAGCCGTCCTTCTCGGCGCGGTAGGTGCGGTAGTTGATCGTCTCGGGCTTCTTGACTTCGCCGAACGACCAGGACCGGATATCGTTCGGACTGGCCAGCGAGACCCGTACCGAACCGTAATCGTTAATTTTATCCATCATGCTTTCCATCGGCATTTTTTACGCTCCTTGCTTGCTCGACGCCAAGGCAACTTTTTGCCGGCCAGACTGCGCCCGCCATTTATACCCGAACCGCAAATCAGACGCGTTTCTTCTCCATCTGAACGTTCAGGCCCAGGCCCTTCAACTCGTTGCACAACACGTCGAACGACACTGGCGTTCCGGCTTCCAGTCGGTTCTTGCCCATCACGATAGACTCGTAAATCTTGGTGCGGCCCTCTACGTCGTCGCTCTTGACGGTCAACAGTTCCTGCAGAATATGAGCGGCACCGTATGCTTCCAGGCCCCACACTTCCATCTCGCCAAAACGCTGGCCGCCGCTGCGGGCTTTGCCGCCCAGGGGCTGCTGCGTAATGAGGCTGTAAGGGCCGGTGGCACGGGCATGAACCTTGTCGTCAACCAGGTGATTGAGCTTCATCATATAAATGTAGCCAACCGTCACCCGCTGATCGAAAGGCTCGCCGGTGCGACCATCGTGCAAACCAACCTTGCCAGTCGTCGGCAGGCCGGCCTCTTCCAGCAGTTCGTGGATGGTGTCTTCCTTGCAGCCATCGAAAATGGGCGTGATGGCCTGGAAGTCCATGGTCTTGGCCGCCCAGCCAAGGTGCGTCTCCAGAATCTGGCCGACGTTCATGCGGCTCGGTACGCCCAGCGGATTCAAAAGAATCTCGACCGGCGTTCCATCGGCCAGGAAAGGCATGTCCTCTTCAGGCAGAATGCGGGCGATGACACCCTTGTTGCCGTGACGACCGGCCATCTTGTCGCCAACCGACAGCTTACGCTTGGTGGCCACGTAAACCTTGACCATCTCCAGCACGCCGCTGGGCAACTCGTCGCCGCGCTTCAGACGGTTAAGCTCGCGCTCGCGCATATCCAACTGCGACTCAATTCGCGGCCAGGCCCGCTTGGCATATTCCCGGGCCTCGTCGGCATTCTTCGAACGCGTCTTCAGGCTGTCGAAGTCGAACGTGCCCGCCTCGCGCACCAGGTCGGCCTCGACCTCGCTGGTGGCATACTCGATGCCCGTCTGCGGATCCGTAATCTTGCTGTTAAGCGTGCGGTTAAGGTTGCCGATGAACTCGCGGAACAAATCGGCGATGCGGGTATTGATCTCTTTCTCGAACCGCCGAGCCTCGCGCTGCCGGGCCTTCTTCTGCTCGTCGCTCAGGTGATGCAGACGCGAGAAGTGCTTGTGATTGATCACAATGCCCTCGGTGCCGGCAGGTACCGTCAGCGAATCGTTCTTGACGTCTTCGCCGGCCCGACCAAAGATGGCGTGCAGCAACTTTTCTTCCGGCGTCAATTCGCTCTTCGACTTCGGGCTGACCTTGCCAACCAGAATATCGCCGGGGGCAATGCGAGTGCCAACCCGCACAACGCCTATCTCGTCCAGGTTTCGAAGTGCACGTTCCGAAACATTCGGAATGTCGCGCGTGAACTCCTCGCGGCCGAGCTTCGTCTCGCGAATCTCGATGTCGAACTCTTCAATATGGATGCTGGTGAACCGGTCGTCCTTAAGCAGCCGCTCGCTGAGCAGAATGGCGTCTTCGAAGTTGAAACCGTCCCAGGCCATGAAGCCGACCAGAACGTTCTTGCCCACGGCCAGTTCGCCCTGCTTGGTGGCCGCCCCGTCGGCGATGATCTGCCCGGCCTTGACCTTCTGCCCTTCCTTGACGATGGGCGACTGGTTCAGACAGGTCCGCTCGTTCAGGCCCACGAACTTCCGCATCTCGTACTCGTCCTCGTCGTCAATAATGACGCGCTGACTGTCAACGTAGGTCACTTCGCCGCCACGCTTGGCCCGGATTACCATGCTCGAATTCTGGGCGACCGGCTTCTCCATGCCCGTCGCTACCACCGGGGGCTCGGCAATCATCAGCGGGACCGCCTGACGCTGCATGTTGGCGCCCATCAGGGCCCGGTTGGCGTCGTCGTGCTCCAGGAACGGAATAAGGCTGGCCGCAATACCCACCAACTGCTTGGGGCTGACGTCGCAATACTTGATCTCTTCGGTCTTGACCTCGCGGAAGTCTCCGCTCTGGCGGCACAGCACAATCTTGGCCAGAATTTTGCCGTTGTCGTCGCGCGGAATATCGGCCGGCGCCAGTACCGACATAAGATCCTGGTCGGCACGGAGCGATTCGATATCGTTGGTTACCCGGCCGTTGACCACCTTGCGGTAAGGCGTGGTCACAAAGCCATATTCGTCAACGTCGCTGTAGATGCCCAACTGCGAAATCAGGCCGATGTTCGTGCCTTCGGGCGTCTCAATCGGGCAGATACGACCATAGTGACTGATGTGCACGTCGCGGACTTCGAAGCCCGCACGCTTGCGGTTAAGGCCGCCCGGTCCCAGAGCCGACAGTCGCCGCTCGTGGGCCAGCATGCTGAGGGCGTTGGTCTGGTCCACCACCTGCGACAACTCGCTGTGGCCGAAGAAGAACTCGATGGCCGACGACACGCTCTTGCTGTTAATCAGCGTGCGCGGCGTCATCTCCTTCGGATCCTTGATGCTCATCCGCTCCTGCACCGTCCGCCGCAGCTTCAGGAAGCCCTTGCGGATTTCCTCGCCGCAAAGCTCTTCAATGGTCCGCAGGCGACGGTTGCCCAGGTCGTCAATGTCATCCACCAGGCCTTCGCCCGCCCGCAGCTTGACGACGTAACGCAGTGCCTGAATAAAATCTTCGGGCCGCAGCGTCATCACGTTTTCGTCCACGTCGGTGTCGAATTTTCGATTCAGACGGAACCGCCCCACGCGGCCAAGCCGGTAGCGGTTATCGTCGTAGAATTTCTCGGTAAACAACTGCCGGGCCTTTTCCAGGTTCGGCGGATTGCCAACCCGCAGTCGCGAATAAATCTTCAGCAGGGCCTCGTCATGAGTGGTCGTGCCGTCTTCGGCAAGCGTGTTCAGGATGAGCGGGTCGACCACCTTATCGTCCACCACCTCCAACTGCTTGAGGGTGGAGTTGCGGATGGTTTCCCACTTCTCGCCAATCTGCCGGCCGGCCTCGACGATAATCTCGCCGGTCTCCGGGTCGACCACGTCGCCCACCACGTACATCTGCTGAGGACGCTGCCCGGGCTTGATGCTCGAGAGCTTCTGCATCCGGGTGCTGTAGAAAAGGCGGATGATTTCGCTGGTATCGCTGAAGCTCGGATCCATGGCCCTGAGGAATGTGGTGGCCAGAATCTTGCTCGACTGGTCGATCTTCATGGTCAGCACGTCCTTCTTGCTGACGTTGATCTCGATCCAGCTGCCACGCTCAGGAATGACACGGCAGGAATGCAGACGGCGGTCACCGGCCTCAAGCACCATGCTGAAGTCGATGCCCGGGCTGCGGTGCAACTGGCTGACGATGACTCGCTCGGCTCCGTTAATAATAAACTCGCCGCCGCCCATCATCACCGGCACTTCGCCAAGGTAGACGTCTTCCTCGATGACTTCCTCGAGCTCTTTGCCGCTCAGGCGGACCCAGATGCGAAGTGGCTTGCCGTAGGTCAGCCGCAACTCGCGACAATCCTCCGGATGATAACGCGGCTTGCCAAGGTCGTATTTCACGTACTCAAGGGACAGCGATTCGTCGTAGCTGCGAATCGGGAAAATCTCCCGCAGAATCACCTCCAGCCCCGTGGCATCCCGCTGCTCGGGGTCGACATCCTCCTGGAGAAAGCGTGAATACGAAAGCGTCTGGATCTCAGTCAGATTCGGAATCTCGAGAAGATCGCCCAGACGTCCAAAATTTCTTATTTGCATTGCCGTGAGTCCTCGCCATAGGGCCCGTGGCGTCCGGCCGGCTGATAGCATAGCCCGGCAAAACGCCTAAACGCACCATGGCCATCGGTTCGGGCCTCAAATCTCGCTCGAACCGATGGCCTGGCTCTATTCAACTTGTGATGGAGATTGCTCTCCACTGATTACGCCGCAGGTACTGCTTTGAGTCTGCAGGCCGCACCTGACCCGCACACTTCCGGCAAAAGACGCCGGTGGGTCCCCTTTACTTGATCTCCACCGCAGCGCCGGCTTCTTCCAGCTTCTTCTTCACTTCTTCGGCCTCGTCCTTCGACAGACCTTCCTTGACGGCCTTCGGAGCGCCATCGACCAAGTCCTTCGCTTCCTTCAGACCAAGGCTGGTCAGTTCGCGAACAACCTTGATGACCGGGATCTTCTTGTCGCCGGCCGAGGTCAGAATAACGTCGAACGAGGTCTGCTCTTCGGCTTCGGCTTCACCGGCACCAGCAGCCGGACCGGCCATCATGACGCCACCGGCGGCAGGCTCGATACCATATTTCTCTTTCAGGTAATCCTTCAAATCGCGGGCCTGCAGAACAGTCAGCGCGACCAGCTTGTCGCCAAGCTCAACAATTTCCGGGGCGAACGTCTTTTCGGCTACTTCCGTCATCGTTTGTCTCCTCGTCTGCTCCACTCTGCCCATAGGACAGGTGAGAGAACTCTTATTATACCCGGTGAACAGTACTGTTCAACCGATCCTGAATTTTCGGCTCGTACCTTAAGCCGCTTCCTTGCCTTCGCCACGCTCGGCAATCTCTTCCAACTGACTCGCCAACTGACTGGCCGGTGCGTTGATGGCGCTGATCACGCCGCCAATCGTACCGAGCAGACCGCCAACAACCATGCCGATCAGCTCGTCCTTGCCAGGAAGCTTGCTCAAACTCTCAACATCTGCTGCCTGCATCACGGCGCCTTCCATCGCGCCGCCCTTGATTTCCAGAATCTTATACTGCTTGGCCGCATCCACCAGCACCTTGGCCGTATCCACGAGGCTCTCGCCGCCGTAAACCAGCGTGCACGGACCCTCCAGTAAACTACTGGCGTAGCCCAGGCCGACCGCTTCAAAAGCCCGGCGGCACATGCTATTCTTGACTACAAGAGCACGCACGCCCTTCTCACGAAGCGCCGAACGAAAGGCAACTGTATCGTTCGCACCCATGCCGATGGTCTTGGCTACCAGCAGACCCTCGGTGCCCTCTAAACGACGCACCAGGTCATCAACCAGAAGCTGCTTGACCATTTTGCTCATCGTGAATCCTTTCGACTACGCTCAAAATATCGGATCGTCTATCTTTTGCCGCCGTGCCGCCAGGGTGAGAAGCTGTCACGAATTAACCTTCTCGCCAGGCCCTCTCTGCTACCGGGGCCGCCGTGACCACCACTGGGCCGACAACTTGCGGATCGTTCGACATCTACAACGCCACCCGTACTCCAGGTGTCATTGTCGCAGCAAGCACTACGTTACGAATGTAAACGCCCTTGCTGCTGGACGGCTTCATCCGACGAATCGTCTCCAGGAAAGCCTCGACGTTCACCTTCAGCTTCTCGGGCTCGAACGAAACCTTGCCCACCACCGCATGAATGTTGCCCGTGTTGTCGTTGCGGAACTCGACCTTGCCGGCCGCAAATTCCGTCACCGCCTGCACAACTTCCGGAGTAACCGTACCCGACTTCGGACTCGGCATCTTGCCCTGCGGGCCAAGCACGCGGCCCAACCGACCAACCTTCGGCATCATCGACGGGTGAGCAACTGCCACGTCGAAATCGGTCCAGCCATCGCTGACCTTCTTCACCAGCTCGTCGCCGCCAGCCTCAACCGCACCGGCAGCAGTGACCCCCTCGACCATGTCATCGGGGCAGAAGGCGATGACCCGCTTGACCTTGCCAATGCCGGCCGGCAGACTTACGCTGCCACGGATGGCCTGATCACTCTGCTTCGGGTCGATGCCAAGACGCAGGTGAATCTCGACCGTCTGGTCGAACTTCGCCGGCGGAAAGCTCTTGACGATGCTGATGGCCTCGTCCAGCGGATAGGCCCGCTTCTCAACCTTGGTCGTCGCGGCCCGATAGCGCTTGCTCTGTTGAACCATTGAATTCACTCCTCGTGGTGCCAGCGACCGCTCGGCGGTCTCCCACATAAGTAAGCCTTATTGCCTGCTGCAATTCCTGCTGATGCTGCTTCTGCTGCGGAGATTGCTCCGGCACAGCCATCCTCCCTCACCCGCCGCACTGGCAGCGGGCGCCGCGATGGCCGCCCCCGCGGGCAACCTTAATCCGTAACCCTGATGCCCATGCTGCGAGCCGTGCCCTCGACAATACGGGCCGCGGCTTCGTCGCTGCCGGCGTTCAGGTCTTCCTTCTTGCGTTCGGCAATCTGCCGCACCTGGTCTCGGGTCACCGTGCCGACAATCTCTTTGCTCGGAGCGTTGGCACCCTGGGCGACACCGGCGGCCTCCTTCAGCAGAACCGCGGCCGGAGGACTCTTGACGATGAACTCGAACGTGCGGTCGCTGTAGACCGTAATTTCGGCCGGTACCATCATGCCGTTCAGCTCGCGGGTACGGTCGTTGAACTGGGCAATAAACTGGCCGATGTTGACGCCATGCTGACCAAGGGCCGGGCCGACCGGAGGAGCAGGAGTAGCCCTGCCGCCCGGGCACTGAAGCTTGATTTTCGCAGTAATCTCTTTTGCCATTGATTAGACTTCCTTTCGCGGTCCGTGCGGAACCCTTTGGGGGATCCTCCCGCAATGCCCCGACTGTCGACGATCGTCAGATCGATTCGACCATCCAGTATTCCAACTCCACCGGCGTAGGACGGCCGAAGATCGTTACGATCACCTTTACCAGACCCTTCGCAGGTATAACCTCGTCAACCACACCGTCGAAATTCTCGAACGGACCTTCCTTGATCTTGACCGTGTCGCCCTTGTTGAAGTCGATCTTCAGACTCGGCTCGGCCTGTTCGCTCTTGTCGACCTGCCCAAGCATCTTCTCAACCTCGTAAGGCTCCATCGGCGTCGGCTTGGAGTATTTGCCGCCCTCGGTGCCGATAAAATCGCCCACTCCGTGCGTCTCGCGAATCAGGAACCAGGCCCGCTCAGGAATGGTGCCGTCCTCGTTGCACTCCATCTCGACAAAAATGTAACCCGGATACAGCTTGTGCTCCATGATACGCCGTTTGCCGGCCTTGATGGTGGAGACACTTTCGGTCGGGACCAGCACGCGCGTAATTACGTCCTCAAGACCCTCGATCTTGATCTTCTCCTCCAGCGTACGCGAAACTGTCATCTCGCGGTTGCTCTGAACTCGAAGTACCAGCCAACGCTTCGGCATTCCCGTCCCCATAAAACCCGGCCCACAGGCCTTTAGTGTACGTTAATTGCGCGGAACAAAACCGTGATACCAAGGTCAGCCAGGGCAATAAAAACACCCAGAATGGCAATGGTCACAATGACCACTGTGGTCGAGCCGATAAGCTCGCTGCGATTCGACCACGAAACCTTCTTCATCTCGCCTTCAGTGGCAATCAGGAAATCAGCAAACTTCGGCTTGTTCAGCAGCAGTACAATGCCAATAGCCCCCGCAATAAACAAGAGCGAAGGCACACCAACCTGAATCACGCGGGCGTAATTCGAATCGACCAGCGACCGAACTCGCACCTCCGGCCTGACTCTGCCCGAGATGCCGTCGCGTTGGTAAAAAGCTTTCATCTCGTCTTTGACCAGAGCCGATATACGCGTGCCAGGGTCGTATTCCTTCGGCACGTTCAGGTCCTGCTGAGCCTGCACAGTCGGCCAGGGCTCGGCAAGTTCCCAGTTACCAGCCTCCACCGCCGACCAGGACATGGAGCGTTCCTGCCCCTCGGTGGGGAAGAGCGGCACCATCATCGAGTAGACGAACATGCACAGCCCGTACAACACCAGGGCCATACCGATGCCCGACAGCGTGCGAATTAACTGGCCCTGATTGCGTTTGTAGAAACCTGCCAAGGTGGCACCCCTTGTGCTCTAATCTCACCGGGAGGCGGACGAACATTCGTCCGCGCTGCAAAATGCTGGCAGGGGCGGAGGGACTCGAACCCCCAGCATGCGGTTTTGGAGACCGCCGCTCTACCAATTGGAGCTACACCCCTGCGTTTGTTCGCTTACAAATGCCCCACACACCCGCTGCATAACTGCTGCCGCGATGATCTTACTTCTTGCGTTCCTTGTGCAACGTGTGCTTGCGGTCAAACCGGCAAAACTTCTTGATCTCCAGTTTGCTCTGCGCCCGGGCATCAACCGGCGTACGATAGTTACGCCGCCCGCACTCCGTGCACTCAAGACTAACCCATTCACGCATAGCCAAACCCTGCCTTATTCAGTCAAAAACAGCCGAGGGCGAAGTCACTCCGTCACACGCGACGTACCCCGCCTCGCGGACGAACGTTTTCCGCCCTCGGCTTCTTAATTCCTCTTACTTCAGAATCTTGCTGACCACGCCGGCGCCAATCGTGCGGCCACCTTCGCGAATAGCGAAACGAAGCTGCTCTTCCATGGCGATCGGGTAACCCAGCTTGCCAATAACGGCAACGTTTTCGCCCGGCATGCACATCTCAGCGCCACCCTGCAGCTCAATCGAGCCGGTGACGTCGGTCGTGCGGAAGTAGAACTGCGGACGGTAGCCCGTGAAGAACGGCGAGTGACGGCCGCCTTCTTCCTTCGTCAGAACGTAAATCTCGGCCTCGAACTCGGTGTGCGGCGTTACCGAACCGGGAGCGACCAAAACCTGGCCGCGCTCGATCTCGTCGCGCTCCACACCACGCAGCAGGCAACCGACGTTATCGCCGGCCATACCTTCTTCAAGCGTCTTGTTGAAAGCTTCGACGCCGGTGCAGGTGGTCTTCTTTACTTCGCTGGAAAGACCGACGATTTCGACCGTGTCGCCGACATGAACCTTGCCACGCTCGATTCGGCCGGTGGCCACAGTACCGCGACCCTTGATGCTGAAGACGTCTTCGACGGCCAGCAGGAAGGGCTTGTCGACCTCACGCTGGGGCTCCGGAATGAAATCGTCGAGAGCCTGTACCAGCTCCATGATCGACTTCATGTCGTCTTCGGTGCAATCGGTCCGGGTAGCTGGCAAGGCCGAGCCACGAATGACCGGCGTATCGTCGCCCGGGAATTCGTAGGTGCTCAGCAGCTCGCGGACCTCAAGCTCAACAAGGTCCAGAAGCTCCGGATCGTCGACCAGGTCGACCTTGTTCAGGAAGACCACCAGGGCCGGAACGTTGACCTGACGGGCCAGCAGAACGTGCTCGCGAGTCTGCGGCATCGGACCGTCAGCGGCCGAAACCACCAGAATCGCACCGTCCATCTGGGCGGCACCGGTAATCATGTTCTTAACGTAGTCGGCATGGCCCGGGCAGTCGATATGGGCATAATGCCGAGTCTCGGACTGATACTCAACGTGTGCAACGCTGATGGTCAGAATCTTCGTCGGGTCGCGACGACCCTGAGATTCACTGGCCTTGGCAATCTGATCATAGCTCTTCGCCTCGGCAAGGCCCTTCTTCTGCAGCGTATTCATCAACGCTGCCGTCAGGGTCGTCTTACCATGGTCGACGTGGCCGATCGTGCCCACGTTCACGTGCGGTTTTGTTCTCTGGAATACTGCTTTAGCCATCGCCGGTGTAAACCTCCCAAAAGGATCTTACGGATACCTTGACATTGCCAACCGACCAGACCACACGAAGCCAGGTCGCTGATTATACTGGAGCTGCTGACGGGATTTGAACCCGTGACCTCATCCTTACCAAGGATGCGCTCTACCGGCTGAGCTACAGCAGCAAAACGCGTCTTACGACAGCTTCCACGGCACTTCTCCCCACGCATACACTATGCGCACGAAGCAGGCGCCATGAAGATTCGCTATTAAACCGCCCGCCGGGGCCAAAGTCAACCATTTTTCCACCAATTTTCTAGCCAGGCCCAATTTGCCCGTTTTCGCCCTCTATGCGTCGGTCTGATCGCAGAGAATATTCAGGCATGACAATATCGTTGGAAGCAGTGGCCTTCGGGATCGCCGGGGCCTGCCCCACCCCGGCGTGCAATCTGCCCTGCTTATTGTCCCGGGCGCTTCAGCACCAGGGCCCCTGTGGGGCAGGCCGTCGCGCAGTTGCGGGCAGCCTGACGCAGGGCCGAATCCAGCGATGCTCCGAACGGTCCGGCCGTCCGGACCTGAAACCCGCGGCCGATAAAGGTCAGCCCCAATACCTCCCGGTGCTCCTGGGCAATGCGAACGCAAATGCCGCACTGCACGCACTTTCCGCTATCGTAGACAACCAGCGGATGACTGCCATCGCGAGCCACGCCGCGCCGCGTGCCGTTATAGCGCCCGCCACGGCCTCCATACATCAGCACCAGGTGACGCAATCGGCAATCGAGCAGCTTTTCGCAACTGCATTGCAGGCAGCGACGGGCTTCACGCAGCAGGTCCGCCTCGCCCAGCAACTCCCGGTGATCAGCCCTACCCTCGGCGTTTGTCGAGCCATCCCAGGCCTCACGCAAGGGCGAAATACGCCCGCCACTATCGGCCGCCGAGGCCAGATTGGACACATCATCGTCGGTCAGCCGGGTCAGCCTGGAGGGCGATTCCTCAGCCGTGGCCAAATGCGACAGGGCCGCCGCCCGTTCGGCCAAGTCACCCGCTGCCGGTGCACCAATCAGACCAGAATCAGCCCCCGCCGAAGCCTCGCTCATCTGCAGCATGGCCGCAGCCGCGGCCGCCGCCCGCCGCCCCTGCCCCACATAAAGGGCCAGGTTTCGACCGCCTCCGGTCATGGCCCCGGCCGCAAACACGCCCGGCAAGCCGGTGCTCAGCGTACGCCGGTCAACCTGCACGCCCCGGGCATTCAGCGACAGCCCCTCGCTGGCCAGAAGCCCCCGCAGCGCCGGATCATCGGCCAGCGACCCAAGGGCCAGAATAACGCTGCGATAACGTTGCCGCAAATCCGCCAGCGATACCTGCCCACCCTGCCCCTGCTCCAATTTCTGCTCCAACCGTGGCTCCGACCCCTGCGACCGCTGTGCGCCCGATACGAGCTGCCAGCCCAGGCGGACTTCGACCCCGCCCGACAAAAGTGTGCCCAGTTCCCGGTCCAGCATCCCGGACGGCAGGCGTCCCATGGCCTCAACCTGGCGCAAGGCCCCGCCGAACTGCGACCGGGCCTCCAAAACCACACAACTGAAGCCCAGGCGGCTAAGCTCCCAGGCGGCCACCAAGCCGGCAGCGCCACCGCCAACAATCGCCACGTCGGCCTCCGGCAGAGCGGTTGACCCGGCCTCAGCGGCGGCGTCCCGTTCGCCTGCGACAGTTTCTGTCGCCCTGGCGGCCGGGGCCATATCAGCGGCGAGACCGGCGTGAATGTCGCCAATTGAAACCGGCGCGTCCAGGTTGCGCCTGTGGCAGACCCGCTCGCAGTAACCGGCGCAAATCATACCCAGCACCGACGCCAACGGCAGATCCTCGGCCACCTTCCGCCGGGCCTGCGAAAGTTCGCCCCTGGCCACCAGGGCCACCATGGTCGCAGCATCGAAACCCGCCGGACAGACCCGGGCACATGGCGCCACGCAATCGCCGGCGTGATCACTCAGCAGCAACTCCAGCGACATCTGCCGCGATTGACGCACCCGCTCGGTATCGGTCCGCACCACCATGCCGTCTTCGGCCCGTGCGCCGCAGGAGGCAACCAGGCCTGCCCGCCCCCGCACCTCAACCACGCAGACCATGCACGACGGCCGGTGCCCGGGGCCAGGCAGATGACACAGCGTCGGAACCTCGATGCCCGCCTTCTGCGCAGCATCAAGCACCGTGGCCCCCGCCTCAACCTCAACCTCGCGCCCATCTATGGTCAATCGAACCATACCAACTCCATGTGTTCTGCCCGATGCTCCCGCAACAGCCCGATACATTCGCCCCGGATGACGCCCCCGCCTCCCTGCCTGCCACCTGGCACCCGGCCAACGCCGCCGCCGGTTGCTCAGCCAACTCGGAATCATTCAACCACAATGGCCTCGGCCGGACACGCATCCAGGCACGTGCCACAGCGCACGCACAATTCGTCCTGTATTTCGTGGCGCTGATACGGATTGGCCTCTATCGCCCTGGTCGGGCACCTCTGGGCGCATCGCGTGCAGCCGATACAATCGTCCGTCACCCGGTAATGAATCAGCGACATGCACTTTTTGGCCGGGCAGCGACCCTCCAGGTGGGCCAGGTACTCCTCGCGGAAGTATCGCAGGGTGGTCAGCACAGGGTTCGGAGCCGTCCGCCCAAGCCCGCACAGGCTGGCCTCCTGCACCTGGTGGGCCAGATGCTCAAGCTCGTCCAAGTCGCCGGACTGGCCATGGCCCCCGCACAGCCGCTCCAGAATCTCACGCATGCGACGCGTGCCCACGCGACAGGGCGTGCACTGCCCGCACGATTCATGCTCCGTAAACTCCAGAAAATAGCGGGCCACGTCAACCATGCAGTCCGAATCATCCAGCACCACCAGACCGCCGCTGCCCATGATGGCCCCGGTCCGATTCAGCGCCTCGTAGTCCACCGGCAGGTCGGCCATCTCGGCCGGGATGCAACCTCCCGACGGACCTCCAATCTGGATGGCCTTCAGCTTGCGGTCCCGGCCCACTCCGCCGCCAACCTGTTCCACAATCTCGCCCAGGGTCATGCCCATGGGTACTTCTATCAGCCCGCCGCGACGAATGCGGCCGGCCAGGGCGAAAACCTTTGTCCCCCGGCTGCTCTTGGTGCCGATGGCTGCAAAGGCCTCGGCCCCGTGCCGCAATATCCACGGCACGCAGGCCAGCGTCTCAACATTATTGATGCAGGTGGGCTTGCCCCACAAGCCGCGCTCGGTGGGGTAAGGCGGACGCACGCTGGGCATGCCCCGCCGGCCCTCGATGGAAGCTATCAGGGCAGTCTCTTCCCCGCAAACAAAGGCCCCGGCTCCCGGCACAAGCTTCACCTGGAACGAAAAGCCGCTGCCCAGAATATCCTGCCCCAGGTAGCCGCCCTGCTCGGCGGCGGCTATGCTGCGGCCCAGAATCTCGACCGCCAGCGGGTATTCGGCCCGGACATAAACATAGCCCTGCGACGCCCCGATGGCATAGGCCGCAAGGGCCAGACCTTCCAGAACGCGGTGCGGGTCGCTCTCGAGAATCAACCGATCCATAAAGGCCCCGGGGTCGCCTTCGTCGGCATTGCAGATGACATACTTCTCGGCCGAGGCCTGCCCCGCGGCGGCACGCCATTTAAGCCCCGTGGGGTAACCCGCCCCGCCGCGGCCCCGAAGCCCGCTGGCCTCCACCGTATCGATCAGCAAAGCCGGATTGCTGCCTCGCTCAAGCACATCGCGCAAGGCCGAATAAGCACCGGCGGCCAGCGCCGCGTCCATATCCAGAGGATCGACCTGCCCGCACTGCTCCAGCACTATCCGCCGCTGCGGGGCCAGGTATGGTTCGCTTTCCGCCTGGCCATCGCTCGGCGTCTGCCAGGCCTCGTCCAGCAGCACCCGGTCGACAACCGCCCCGAAAGCATCCCGAAGCCGCCCCCCGATACCCCCAGCCGGCACGTAACGCCTGAGCACACGCCCCATCCGCCCTGGCGACAATTTTGTCAGCAATCGCGTCCGGCCGCTGGCGTAAACCACCTCAACCAGAGGCTCAAGATGACATAAGCCGTTGCAGCCAACCACCCGCACCGGCACGCCGTTGCCCCTGCGGGCCAGAACATCGACCACCGCCCGATGAATATCGCGGGCACCGCTGGCCACCCCGCAGGTGCCCATGCCGACACGAATTTCCCGAACGCGGCTCTCGCCCCTGGTCATTTTCCGCCGCCCCTTTCAACTTCGTCCAGAATGGAGCAGGCCTGGTGCGGCGAAAGATGTCCGTAGGTCACGCCGTCAACAGTCATGCAGGGCGCCAGCGAGCAGCAGCCCAGACAGGGCACCTTTTCGATAGTGAAACGCCGATCCTCGTCAGTATCTTCCTGCGGATCGGCAATGCCCACATGTCGCCGCAAAGCATCGGTAATGAGCGGAGCCCCGGCCACGTGGCAGGCCGTACCATGGCAGACGCGCACCAGATGGCGGCCAACCGGCCGGTGACGGAATTGCGAATAGAAGGTGGAAACGCCGGCAACTTCCGCCGCCGCAATGCCCGTCACCGCCGAAAGATGCTTCAGAGCCTCCTCCGGCAAATAACGATAACGCTCCTGAATGGCCTGCAGCACAGGCACCAGGCTGGAGCCATCCCGCCCGAAGCGGTTGATAATGGCCTCAACATCCTCCAGGCGGACCTCGTCCTCAGCTCCGCCGCCCGCAGGCGCAGCAGAACCGGAACCGTCGCCTCGGCCCGTTTGCTTCAAAAGAAAATTTCTAATCCAGCCCATAACCTTAAGTCCAAACAGCCAGTGCTCTGGGTGCCACCCACAAACTTTTTTGTGGGTGCTGGTTCAGCCTCTTAACGCCCGGCACTTAATCGCCAAATATGTCGTCCGAGGGCGGCGTAAATACTTCAATGCCCGGATCCGGACCATCACCCTGCCCCTCATCTGCCGACGGAATGCCGCCATCGGCCGGGGGCGTCGCTCCCTCTATACAATAAAGATGCTTCTCGCCGCGAATGAAAATCAGTCCGCCGCTGAAGGCCGGCGTAGCGGCCGTCTTCTCGCCAAGGCCGGCCATGCTCAGCAACTGGAACTCCGGGCCCAGCCTGAAGCGCAGCATAACCCCATCGGCCATAAGCAGATAGACAACGTCGTCCACGATGCAGGGCGAGGGCTGGGCCTGCCGACCCAACTCCTCCTGCCACAGCAACTGGCCATCGGTGGCGCTCAGGCAGGTAAGGGCGCCATTGTCGGTAATCTGCAGATAGTAACCGGCCGCCTCGGCTTCATCGTCGTCGGCTTTCGCAAAATGCGCCAGCGGACTGACCGTCGCCGGCAGGGCCTCCTCGCTCTCCCAGACAACATGCGTCTGGTTTACGTCGCCCGATCCGCCAAGCCTGACGGCCACCGCATGGCCATTCTCTCCGGCCGCAAAAGTCAGCCCGCCGGCCACCACCGGCGACGGCGCAAGGTCCTTTCCGAGGTTACCCGCCCGCCATAACTCGTCACCCGTGGCCGGGTTATAGGCCATAAGGTGCGGGTGGCCGGCCACGATAAGCAGATCTTCGCCCCCGTCGGCATCCGCCCCCTGCACCACCAGCGGCGATGCCCACGAACCGGCCGATTCCCGCGGCTCTACCCGCCAGACCTCCCGGCCGCTGCGCTTGTCAAGAGCCACCAGCCGCGACAGACCGTCCTCGGGATAACGCCCCTGGTCCATCTGGAATATGACCAGGTTACGGTATAGGGCAAGCGAACTGGAGAGCCCCCAACTGCTCTGGGCGGGCCCGTAATTGCGCTCCCATCGCTGGTTGCCGTCAAAATCGAAGCAGGCGATGTCGGCATTGGCGTAGGTCACGTAGACAAACTGGCCGTCGGTGGCCGGCGACGGGGCGGCATAACCGGTCAATTGATCGGGGTCGTCGCCCGGCTGGCTCGTGCGGGCCGGAGGCGACTTGACCTGCTGCGACCAGAGCAACTGGCCATCTTCGGCCGAAAGGCAGGTCAGCCAGTTGCCCTGCTTATCGCCCGAGGTCACAAAAACCCGGTCGCCCCAGACCACCGGCGAGCTTTTGCCCTCGCTCGGCAACTCCTGTTTCCACTTTATGCCGGCCCCGCTCGGGCCATCCCACCATACGGGCCACTGCCCGGCAGGCACACGGCCATCGCCGGTGGGACCGCGGAAAAGCGGCCAGTTGGGCGGCACTTCGGCCTCTTCCGCCTCACCCTCCACCGGCCGCAGGTGACGAATCTCCGGCCAGGCAAGCCCGGCCACCAGAAGCCCCACCAGCATCAGCCCGCCAATGGCCAGCACTCCACCTGCTGCCTGCCGATGCGAAGCCACCGCCCGGTCCATATATTCGGGGCCGCCCTCGGGCACAAACCTTGGCTGTCCGGCCAGCGAAGCCCGCCAGCGCAGCAAGCCGACCGTGGCCAGAAGCCCCGCGGCCAGCAGGAAAGCGCCCGAGTCAAGAATATACTGGCGACGCAAATAGCGCGTGCGATAGGCGGCATCCAGCTGGCGAATCTCCTCAACCAGGGCGGTATCGGCCGGAGCAGCAAGGCGCTGGCTCTGCAGGGCCTGCATCTCGGGCCAGTCCTCCAGCGGGTAAGCTTCGGCTGACCACCAGACAACCAGCAGGCCGACCGCCAGCAGGCCCGAAAACAGAGCAGTTACAAGCGCCACCCGGCCCAGCACGGCCCGCTTGCCGGCATTGCCCCCGGCATCGGCAGTGGCCCCGGCCTCGGCATTAACATCGCCAGCCTCGGCAGTGGCAGCACCAGCCTCGGCAGTGGCAGCACCAGCCTCGCCGGAGATTTTTTCGGCTGCATCAGTCACGCCTGCTCTCCACTTGCTACCGCCTGCTTTTCAACTCCCGCGCCATTGCCCGTTGGTCGACCGCGCCCTTGCGGGCAGTAGTCCATGCAGCGGGCGCAGGCCAGGCAGGTCCGCTGATTAACCTGAAAGCTGTAACGCAATGGCCGCCGCATCTGCACGGCCCCCTGCGCCGCCACGGCCAGGCCCACAAAGGCCCCGGCAATCATCATGCCAGCCCTGATGCGGCCGTAAACCGCCGCCGCCTCGGCTTCCAGCAGTTCGGCCGTGTTGCCCGCCGTGGCATAAAAAGCCTCGACGGCATCGGGCCGCGTGTCCTGCGGGTCGCCCATGTCGGCCTCTACCTGCCGCCACAATTCAATAGTCGGATGAAGCCGCCCCACGGCCGGCGCCGCAAACCAGCCGCAAATTGCCAGCAGGCCCGGAGCCGCCAGAAGCAGAATCAGCCACAGCCGTCGCTGTCTCACGTTTGCCGCCCCCTCTCCTCGGTCGCGGGCCTTATGGCCCCCATGGGACAGGCCTTCTCGCACAATCGGCAGTTGACACATTGGCCCGGACTCGTGCTGACCCGACGCCGCGTTACCGATGAGCAGAGACCGAGCAGCACACCGTACGGGCACAAAAAGCGGCAATAAGGACGGGCCACGAACATGCCCAGAAGCAGCAGGCCCAGGCCGGACATTATCAGCCACATCTCCCCGCTCATGCGGAACAGGCCGATAAACGGATCGTACTGGCAGATGATAAAGGGCCCGCCGGTCGTGGCCAGAACCACAGCCAGCGAAAGATAGGCGAACGGAATCAGCCCGAGCGGCTTGTCCAGCCACTCCGGCACGCGGACCGCGCGCAGCAAAACCACGTCCTGAACGGCTCCCAGCGGACAGACGCCTCCGCAGAAGACGCGGCCATAAACAAGCGCCACGCCCAGCGGCAGGACGAAAACCGCCACCGCCGCCCAGGGCAGAATGTACGAGCTGTCCGACAGGCCCAGGCCTATGTTCTGTACCGATCCGATAGGGCAGATGCAGCCCAGAAGCCAGAAGCCGAAGAAGGCCAGCGAGAATATCGAAAGCACGGCCATGCCCCGCCGGCTCCGTCGCCAGTGCACAAGCCAGACGGCCGCCGCCAGGGCCAGCACCAGGGCCCCGACATACAGTCCGTCACGCCATAACCCGTCGGCCAGTGGATGCGATAGCTCAGGGCGCTGATAATCGGTCTCAAACTCAGGGGCCGGCAGGACGAGTGGGGCCTGAGCTCCGGCACTGCCGCCAAAGAGCGTCAGCAGCAGGAGCAGGCCGACAAGCGCCGACAGCATTGCCTTGGCAGATGACCGCCGCCTGATCGCAATCGGTTGGCGAAAAGTCATCGCGTCCCCCCGGGCGCGTCGCGCAACCGCCGGTCAAGATCTTCCAGCCCAAGGTGACGCACAACATAAGCCTCCTCGGCAGGCAGGCGGACAAAGGCCTCGGCCGGACATTTCGCCGCTATCGAGCATTGGTTGCAGTTCAGGCACCTGTCATGGCGAACCTGAAGGTAGAGCGAGCCCTTGCCCGCCTTCGCGCAGCGCATTACGCACAGCCCGCAGGCCGTGCAGAGAGGCTCCTCAATCAGGTATTCAAAGTATGGTGGCTCGATAAGCTCGCGACGAATGGCTCCCAGCGGACAAAGCTCGTTTTCGGCCCCGTTGCTCAGGTCGCTCGAATTGGCGCTGAGGTAGGCCACGCAGCGGTCGCATATGCCGCACATGGGGAAATCGTGCACGCATTTGACCGCCGATTCGGCCATTACGCAATGAGTCCGGCACTGGCCGCACTGCACGCATTTGAAGGGGTCGATCTGCCAGAGGAGCCGCTCAGCGGCAGCCCGCCGGGCGGCAACAACACCCACCCCGGCGAGGCCCAGGGTCAATCCGCCAAGCCCCAGACCGCCAAAAAACTGCCGCCGGGTAAGCCCGCTCTTGCGGTTCGACTCATCAGCCCCACGGCCATCGTTCATCACCGCTCTCCGTCATTGTCGCTGGTTCCGGCCGCAGCCTGCCTGCCATCGTCACAATTTACGTCGGCCGGCCGAGGCTGTTGCCCGTCCGCGGCCCGACGCACCGAACCCGCAAGGCCTATTCCCTGGCGGCGAGCACTCTCGGCCAGGGGTAAAAGACACGAAAACAAACTTGCGCACCGGCTGCACGGATTAGCCGTCGGCCCAGCCCCGGTACCATCAGCGTTTGCCCCGCGACCACGCCGACCAAGCAGCCAGCCGCCACCGCCAACCAGCAGCAGCATACCTGCACCGCGAGCCAGGCTGGCCAAGGCCCCGCGGCGTCCAGTTGTTTCGCCCTGCTTCTGGCTCTGGTGACTGTCAGTTGTGGGCTGGCGCTGCTGCGCCCGATCCGGCTCGCCCTGATCCATTCCGTACCCTCTCTCTCAGCGTCAGCACAAGCAGGGTCGATGTTGACGGGTCGAGGGCGTAAATCTCGCCGCCCTTGCCCAAAGCCAGAGAAATCCCCTGCGCCCCGGCCCCGAAGTGCTCCGTCCCGACCCAACCCATCAAATCCCCGTTAGAACCATAAACCTTTACCCTCGGCATGCCCTTCTCCGAAACCACGACCAGCCCCCCTGGTGTTGTGGCAACGTTCGTCGGATTGCAGCAACCCGGAAAGTGCTCCGGGCTTTCGCCACCGCGGCCCCAGTGGCGGATCAGCTTGTTGTTCCTGTCGTAATACTCGATACGGTGCTTGCCCGGATTGCCGATCACCAATTCTCCGGACTGGCCCATGGCCATTCCCAGAAACGGGCTCGGGCAGATAATCTGCGAGATACCCGTGGCCGGATCGCGCCCGCCAACCATGTCGGCGTATTCGCCGGTCAGGTCGTAGCGGAAAATCGCCCTGGCTCCGGCGTCGGCTATGCGGACAAAATCGCCATCGGCCGCCAGGGCCGTAATAGCCACAAAGCCATCGCCCTGCGAATCCTGCCCAGTTTGCTCCGCCAGCGGATTTTGCCCCGTCTGCGTCCCCTGTCCGGCCCCCTGCTCCGCTGCCGAATCCTGCCCGACCGCCGGAGATGCCGCCCGCCGCGGCCCGGACCAGCTTCCGGCATGCTCGCCGTCGGGGCCAAAAACGTGCACCCTGGTCAGCTCGGCCACCAGCAACCGGCCCTGTGTATCCACAACCACAGCCACCGCAGGCCCGGGGGTAGCCCAGCGCTGGGCCGGCTGCATCTGCCCGTCCAGCCGGACCACTCCCTCGTCATAGGCCACCAGCAGCCGACCGTCAAGGTCCACGGCAAGGCCGCGGGCCTGGGCAAGGCCAAGCTCATGCCGCTCGGAGACCTCCAGCAACATCGGCGTGGCAACCGTCTGGCCCTCGTCGTCCGATGCGCGGCTCTCGCCGGTCGACGGAGGACGATCGCTGCGGCACCCGCCAATCAGCAGGGCGAAAAACGTCACAGCAAAAAGAGCACAGGGTCGACAATTGGTCATTCCTCGCCCTCCGCCGGTGCGGCTATCCGCAGGCAGACAAGTTGCTTCGAATCGCGCAGCAACAGCCGGCCGTCAGCCACCGCCATCGGAGCCCAGGCATCGGTGCCGGTCAGCACCCGGTGCCGCCCGAGCAACTCGAAGCCCTGCGGCGAGGCCCGCATCATCACCAGTTCGCCGGTCTTGCCCGTCAAACCGTAAAGCACATCGTTGACTATCAGCAAAGGGCCGCGCTCGAAGTCGATTTCGCGCCCGCTGCTCCAGCGAATCTCCCCCTCCACCGTCAGGCAGACCATCGGGTTACCCGTTACCATGCTGATGGCGTAAACATGGCCGTTGTGGAAGACCGGCGTCTGCTGCTCGGCGCTGAACCGGCTGGCCCCCACGCGGGCAAGTTCGCGGACGGCAAAGCCGTCGCCCTCTCGCTCAACCTTCAGCAGAACCATGCCGGCATCGTAGCCCGCCGTCAGCAGAATGCGATTTTCCCCAACATCCAGCGGCGATGGCACGGTGGCTATCTGCACCCGCCAGCCATCGTACGACCAGAGCAGGCGGCCATCATCCGCGGCCACCGAAACCACACCTGCCGTGGAGGCGTAAACATATTGCCGCAGGCCGTCAAATTCCATCGGCATGACCGAGCTGTGCGTCATGAGCCAGTCGACCCCCGCGGCCGAGGCAGGCGGACCGGCCTGCCACAGCAGGCGGCCATCTTCAAGCGACAGGGCCAGCAGCAGACGATCGCCACCGGCGGCCAGAATAACGCGGCCCTCGTCAACCAGCACGCACTGGCCCATGTACCAGGAGGGCACCACCGCCCCGTATTCCTCAATCAGGCTGGTCCGCCACTTCAACTCGCCGGTCAGGGCATCCAGGCAATGCACATGACCCAGCGGACCAATGGCTACCAGATTTCCGCCGGAGACCGTCGGCACCGTCCGCGTGCGGCCATAGTTCCACTTGATCATCACCGGGTAACTGTAGGCCCAGACCTCCGACCCATCGGCCAGCAACAGGCAGCGGATAACGTCCTGCCGCGTCTCGACATCGTAATCAATCAGATAAACCAGGCCCCGCTCGACAGCAACGCCGGCATGCCCCTCGCCAACATCAAGCCGCCACAACTCCTGCGGACCATCGGCAGGCCACTGCTGGAGCAGATTCGCCTGCCGGGCCTGATTATCGCGCTGCGGCCCACGAAACTGCGGCCAACTGTCGGCAAAGCCCTCAAGCCCCGCACCATCGCCCCCCGCTGCGTGCTGCCTGCCGCTATCCGGGCCAATCTCCGAGCCGTCCTCTATGCCGCCTCCGGTTCCGTCCTCCGCCCCGTGCAATGCCGACCAGGCCGGGCCGCGACGCAAGGTGCCCTCTTTCCAGGCCCCGGTCAGATCGATGGTCACGGTGCTGTATTCCATCTGCTCCGGCAACCGCGGCACAACCTCCGTGCGGGCCGCCCCCAGCAGCCAGAAGGCCAGCAGAGCGCCGCACACAATGGCCGCACCGAAAACAGCCAGATTGTCTTTTATGCCGATGCGCAAAGTGCCAGCCTCTCCGCCAACTCGTTGGAAATCAGAGTATTATAGGCAGCCATAGTCTTTGAGACTACCCGCTTTTGCAACTTCCCCCGACATCGCCCCACAACTGCGGCGGGCAACTTCTGCCGTTGCAACCCCTCCCCCTTGACGGGGGAGGATGTCTCCGGCGCATGCCGGAGACAGGTGGGGGTGTCGCCGCGCGGAAAACCGTAGCCCTCTCCGGCAACCAAAACTCACCCTCATCCGGCCCTACGGGCCACCTTCTCCCGTCAAGGGAGAAGGGTAACAGAAGAATCCTTCGGCCGATTCACGGCCCATAGCAGACTATCGTGCCGCTGGTGCTGCTTATTACCACCCGTCGGTCGGCCACGGCAGGCGAGGCTATCAGGCTGCCGCCGACGATATCCTTCCACAAGGTCCGCCCATCCTCCAGCGAGAGCACGAAAAACGTCCCCCCGCTGTCACCCATCAGGACCAGGTTGCCGACGATGACCACCGAGCCCTCGATGCCATCGCCCGGCCGCCGGACCCAGAACAGCCCCCCGTCGCTGGTCCGCAGACAGCGCACCCAGCCATCGAAAAACCCCGCCACCAGCCGATCACCAAAGAGGGCCGGCGATTGAGGCTCGTGATGTGTAACCACCAGGGCGCCCGGTTGCCGATAATCCACCTGCCACACGGTCTGCCAGGAGCCAACCGCGGGGCGCTCAGCATCGTCCGAATCGTCAGCCACGTCTCCCGCGGCTTCGCCCTCCGCGGCCTCAACCATCTCCAACCGGCTCAGCAGGCCGTCGAAGGTCATCACATGCAGACCCCGGCCGTCCCAAGGCATGGCCGCCCCAACCTGGGCCTCAAGCTCTACCTCTTCCAGCAACTCGCCGTCGGCGGCCGCCAGGATGCTGATCCGCCCGTTGCAGCCGCCACTGACCAGCCTGTCGCCCAGCACCGTCGTGGGGGCCACCACGCGCTCGTCGGTCTGCCACGACCAGGCCTCACCGCCATCCTCAAGACGCAAGGCCTGCAACCGATCATCGTAACCACCCGTCAGCACCAACTGACCCAGCACCTGGGAGTTGGCCAGCTCGTGCGATCGACTGTGACGCCACCGCATCTCCCCGCTCCGCCGGTCCACCGCGTGCAGCACGCCCTCCTTGTCGCCCACCAGCACAAGGTCGCCTGCCACAGTCGGAGCACTCCAGCACCTGGCCCCCAATTCGTACGACCAGGCCAGTTGCCCGTCCTCCATATCCAGCGCCAGCAGGTAACCGTCCTCGGTGGAAACATAGGCCCGGCCATCGTAAATGGCAGCCGTGGTGATAATCTCGCCCGTGGCGTGCTCGTAGGTCCACTGCCGACGCAAATTCTCCGGCAGATTGCTGCGACTGGCTCCGCATTGCCGCAATCCGCCCCGCCACATGGGCCACTGGTCGGCAGGCGATGCGCCATCAGCCTCCGTAGCCCCCAGCATGGACGGAATATTCAAGGCCCCTGCACCTTTGATCCAGTTGGCCGCATCGTCGCCAGGCCACTGCTGCCGCCGCCCACCGGGGGCCGCCCCCGCTGCCCCTTCAGCATCGGCCGATTCATCCTCAGCACTGCCGGCACGTGCCGACTCGGCCATGTGGGCCGCCACCTGCACGCTCTCCGGACCGCGGGCCAGCTTGCCCAGGGCCACGGTCAGCAGCACCGCGCTCAGGGCCAGCAGCAACACGGCCGAGCCCATGCCGGATTTGTCGCCAGGCGCGCCGCGATTCTGTGCCGTCAACTTCCGGCCGCCGGTTTTTTCTGAACTATCGGACATCGGCAAAATAACCTCTCCCAACTCACCCTCGCCCCGTCGCCGCTACTCGCGCCGCAAACCGCCCAACAGGTCGGCCCGCGACACATGCCTGGCGGCAATCGCGCAACACACAATGCCGAACAGCCAGATGCCGCCCAGCATCAGCGCCACCCCACCCCAGGGCGCTGCCCCCGGCGATTCCAGCAACACCGGCAGAACCGCCGCCACAGCCGCAAAGGCCCCGATGGCCAGGCCGACCGTCATCAGAATACCGCTCTCGCCGGTCAGCAGGCGGACCAGATCGGCCCGACGGAAACCGACCGCCTGCATCAGGGCCAGCTCGTGGCGACGCTCCTCGGCCCCGCGAAGCATAACCGTCACCAGGCCCAGCAGACCCAGCCCCAGGCCCAGCCCGCCAAGCGTTTGAAAGGTGGCCAGATAGGCATTCTGAACCGAGGCGAAGGCCGCCAGCAGATCGGCCGTCTCGGTTACCCGCGGACCATAATCCGCCAGCCGCGACGAAAGCTCCTGACCTGCCGCGGCAACCCTTTTGGCCGGAACATCGGCCACGAACAACCCATAGCCACCATCGGCCCCGAAGGCCGCCACAAAAGCCTCCTCGGCCATCAGCAATTCGCGCTGCCAGATACTCCCGCGCAACATGCCCACAATCCGCACCCGCACCGGGCCGCCCGGACCGTCAATCTCGAACGTCTCGCCCAACTCCCGCCCCAGTATCCAGCGCAGACTGGCCTCGTCGCCCAGCACCGGCACAGCCTCATCGTCCGGCGACCAGTCGAGCAGTCGCATCGGATTGTCATCAGCCCCCGCCGCCGCCCCGCCCACTGCTGCCGCAAGATGGAACCCGCCGCGATCGCGCAAGGCCGCTCCCAGGCCAACCACCCGCGGCGACATCGGCCGGGCCACGTTGAGACAACTTATGTCGTCGCCGCCGCTGACGCGCAAACTGTAAACGCGGGCCCCACGCAAAACCGAATCGCGGCCAGCCTCCGATCGGCCGTTCCCCGCGCCCTGCCGACGCAGGTGGGCATCCAGCGGCACCGGCAGCGGCAATTGCGTCTCGATTTTAAGCTCCAGGCCACCGGCCCCCGCGGGCAATTCTCCGGAAGCCAAGGCCGCCGCCGCGCCGCCGGCGTCGCGCCTGTTGGCCGCCACACCGGTAATTGTGAACGAGGCCGCGGCAACCAGGGCGATGGTCAGCATGCTGCGCAGTCTGTTGCGAGCGGCCGATTGCCAGGCCAGGCGCCCCAGGCTCCAGCGCAGCCTGCCGTCGGGCCCGGTGCTCGCCCCGCCGGGGGCCGACAATCGCCACCAGGCCAGCAGCAGGCCGCCCAGCAGCAGCGCCAATCCGCCGGCAAAAAAGGCTGCCACGGCCGAAACGAGCCCCGCCACTGATAGGGCCACCAGAATCGCCCCCGCCAGAAGAGCCGTCAGGCCGCCGATGATCGCCCACCCTCCGCCCCGACCTGACTGACCGTCTGCCGTCGCAGCGGAGCCGGCCGAAATCGACCGCCAGCCGCTCAGAAGTTCCAGCACCCCTCGGCCGCGCAGCCCGCTAAGCCCCCACAACATGGCCCCAGCCGCGGCCAATCCGCCAACGGCCATACCCGCCGCCAAACTGACCCACGAAAAGTGCAGCTCCAGCCGCACGCCGGCCAGAGCCTGCGGCCAGAGCAGATTCAGCCCCGCCAGAAGCCCCACCGCGTAGCCCACACCCATCGGAGCCGCCACAAGTGCTGCCAGCAGAGCAAGGGCCGCGCTCTCGCCCAGCAGCAGGCAGGCACACTGTCCGCGCGAAAAACCAACCGCCAGCAACAGGCCGACCTGGCCGGCCCGCCGCTCAACGCTTAGCCGCCCCAGCAGCGCCACCAGCACCGCGGCCGCCGCCACCAGAAACATACCCAGTCCGGCAAAAAGGGCCGAGTAATCGCTCGATCCGGCCGCAGCAGCCAGAGCCTCCTGCCTGACCTCCCGCACCGCAAGCCCCAGGCCGGCAGCAGGCAGAGCAGCCGCCAAATCGGCCGCCAGTTGCCCGGTCTCGACATCAGCCGGAAGTTCAGTCAACACGCCGGTCACATGGCGTCCGCCTCCGGCCGCCGAAGCCGGGGTCAAGGCCTGGCGCCAGATGCTGTGGGCCGTCTCCTGCGAGACCAGTATTCGCGGCGCTGCCCGGTAGGTGTCCCAATAGGCCTCGTCCCTATCGTTGATGAGCCGCTGATCGACCGGAAAAGGCGGATCCCAGCTTCGCATTTCCTCCGACGAGGTCAACCCCTCAACCTGCGGCACAAGCATCGCATCGGCCCCGCTGCCGGTCATGTCCACCAGCCCCACCACCGGCAGTTGCCGCGACACCTCGCCCAATTCGCCATCGGCCTGCACCTGGTAGAACCGCACCTGCAACCGCTCGCCCGGCGAAAGGCCAAGCTCTTTGGCCAGGTGACTGTTGACCAGCGCCTCGCCCTCGGCCGGCACCGGCAACTCGTCCCCCGAGCGAAGTGGCGAAAGGCGAATCAGCGGAGAGGAAAAATCGACCCCCGCCAGCATCACGTAAGGCACTTCATCCCGACCGGCGACCGACCCCGCTGCCGCCTCCGAACCTTCCAGCCGCACTGTATTCATAAGATACGCGCTGACCGCCGACGAGGGCAGGCCCATCGCATCCATCGCCCCGCGTACCGCCTGCACCTGTCGCGGATCAAGAACTACGCTCGTCGCCTCCACCGCCAACAGCCGCCCGCTGCGATTCTCCGCCGCTTCAGCCGCTTCGCGTTCAACAAGCCGCAGGCCGTAATCGGCCAGCGTCGCCCCGTGCACAAGGGCATCTCGAAGCAGCGCCCCGCCGTCCGCGGCACCGTCGCCCGGTTGATCGCGCCCGCCGGCCAACTCGCCCACCAGCAGCACATTGGCTCGGCCATCAAGCCCCGTCTGTCGCCCAAGCCAATCCAGGTCCAGCAGCACATTGCCCATGTCGGCCTCGGCCAGCGGATCGAGGCTGAAAGCCCCTGCCCCCGCCCCATCATCCAGCAGTCGCCGCACCGTCACCCGCAGGCGCCTCATCGTGCCATGGCGATTGCCAAAGACCGTATCGGCCGAGGCCTGCGTTGCCCCCGGCACCGTCAGCACAATATCGTCGCCCTCGGCCAGCCCTGCCGCCCGGGCCAGGCCGCGGCTGATCCAGGCCGACGACCCCCGCGGACCGGCAGTGCTACCCGTTGCCTCCGCAGCCCCGCCCTGCCAGGCCAGGCGCCAGAAGTCCGCATCTACCCCCAGCAGCGTAACCGGCCGAGTCACATTTCCGCCAGCACCGCCACCGCCATCGCCGTCACCCCCTGCCGTCGCCGCCGAAGCAGCCATGGCCGTGGCAGGCATAATAATGACGGGGGCCGCACCCAGGCCGCGTTGCTGCAAATCGGCTGATTGCGATACCCGCCCGGCAAGCCCACTATCCAGCAGACCATCGCCGACGACAACCTGGCTAACCGGACCAAGACGCCGCAGGGCACGCTCGCCCAACGTGCCGCGCACGCTGTCGCCAACCACCAGCGAGCCGATGATAATGGCCATGCCCACGGCAGCACCGGCCACCGAAGCCAGAGTCAGCCCCGGCCGTCCGGAAAGGTTGCGGAAGATGAGTCGCAGCCAGCTCAATAGCCCTTCCCGTCGCTCGGCAGCCCCCCGGCCTGCCCTTCAAACTCCAGCCCATGCGCCCTGATGCGGAAAAATCAGGCCTGCTCCAGCCGACCATCGCGCAGCCGCAGACAGCGGCTGAAAAATTCCGAAAGCTCCAGATTATGCGTGACCAGCAGAGCGGCCGCCTGCCGTTGTTGCACCAGCTCAACCAGCAGCGAAACCATCTCCCGCCCCGTCGCACTGTCCAGGTTGCCCGTCGGCTCGTCGCAAAGCAGCAACTGCGGCTCGTTGATCAGGCCACGCACCAGGGCCACGCGCTGACGCTCGCCCCCGCTCAGCCGGTGGGGCAGATCGCCAGACCTGTCGGCCAGCCCCACCCGCTCGAGCAAATCGCCCGCCCGCGGCCCCGCTCGCTCCACCTGGCCCGCCGCCAGGGCCGGGAGCAGAACATTCTCCAGCACCGTGCACTGATCCAGCAGATGGTGATCCTGAAACACAAAGCCCACCTGCCGCCCGCGATACCTGGCCAGTTCCGCCCCGTCAAGCTCCGTCACCCGCAACTGCCCGAGACGCACCGAACCGCCATCGGCCGCCTCCAGCCCTCCTATAATATTAAGCAGCGTACTCTTGCCGCACCCGCTGGAGCCCACAATGCCCACTATCTCGCCCGGCCTGGCCTCAAGATCGACCCCGCGCAGCACCTCCCGCCGCAGCCCGCCAGGGCCACCGGAGGCATAGCTCTTAAGCAGCCCCTCAACCTGCAGCACCTGGCCGACTGGCCGCGGCGCTTGGTCGATGGGCGCCCCGCTGGCACTGGCGCGTCGCCTGCCCGCCTGCGAATGATTATTCTGCTCAGCCATGCCCATCTGCCGCGCTCCCTTTGGCCGCAAGAGCCAGCAGCGACATTGCCGCCAGCCCGTAAAACGTGTACTCCACATCGGCCCCTGTCTCGGTTGCCGTGGCCCTGAAGCCGCCCTCGGGCAGCGCCAGACTGCGGACAAACCGGCCGATACCCGCCAGCCGCAGGCGTCGCAAACGCCCGGTCAATCGCAAAGCCTCCAGCACCGTAAAGGTCGACATCAGGTCGGCCAGAGGCGCACCACCGTGCGCCCGCACTCCTCCGCTCTCATTTTGAAGGCTCACCAGGACCGTCGCGGCCGCCTCCAGTACCGATTCATCGACCGCCCCCAGCCGCGACAGGGCCACCAAAGCCGCCGCCGTCGGGTTGGCCTGGGCTCCGCCGACCATGGCCGCCGATTCCGTGAACCCGCCATCAGCCGTGCGATGAGCACTAAGGCAACAGGCCAGGCTCTGCAACAGCGGCATATCGTGTAATTTTAGTTCATCCGGCAAAGCACCGGCCGCCAGTTCCAGAGCCAGCAGTGCCAGCATGGTGAAATACGGCCCCGCCGGCCCGCCCGGAACATCGGCGAAGCAACCACCGGCCTGGCGGCACCGGCCGATAAAAGCCACCGCCTCGCCGCTCAGCGCTGCCGCCTGCCGGCGCATATCGTGCGGCCACGATGGCCAACCGCCCAGCAGATCCAGCGAGTGCAGCAGGCTGAGCCAATCGACCACGTTGGCCGGTTGCGGCAACGACAGCAGGTAGCGACCGAACATCTCGGCCGTCACCTGGGGCTCCGGGCCATCAGGCGCGCTCGCGCCACCAACCGCGCCCGCCTGGCAACTGCCATCGACCGACCAGCCCGGTGCAACGAGTATATCAAGCAGTTGCAGACCGAAACGCGTGTAGTAAAGGTCGGCGGCAGCCCCGGCCGGTCCTATGAAGGCTGCGGCCGTCGCGCCGTCGCCTGCCCCCGCCGTCGCGCCCCCATCGCCCGCAAGCGGCCCGCGCCACAGGCGGCTCAGCAGAAATTCCCGCTGCCGATGCTGAAAAGAAGGGGGCAGCATGGCCGCCCCCTGTTTAAGCACAACCTGAAGTTCGTGCAGATAGCCCGCGATTGCTGCGGCCTCCGTCTCAAAAGCCAGCTTGGTGCAGCAATGGCCGACTCAATCCACCTTTTCGACCTTCTCGTTCTTCTCCAGCTGAGCCGGTTTTTATTTCGACGCCGCGTCCTGCTTTTCGTTCGCCTTGGCGCTGATGTTGTAGACGTAGATGTTATCGTTGTGCCGGGCGTAAAGCCGTCCGTTGGCAATGGAAAGATGAGCCCATGTCTGGCCCTCCTGCTCTTGCGGAATGCGGAATCGGCCAGCCTCCTTGTAGCCCTCCGGCGTCGCCTCGGCCAGGGCCACTGTGCCGCCGTTCTCGCTCATCATGTAAAGCATGCCGTCAGCGTAGATAATCGAGCCCTTGCCGACACCAGCGTCATAAAACTTGCGCTCGCCGGTTTTCCAGTCCAGGCACGACCAGCCCCGGCCATGATTTCCGTACAGGAAGCCGTCCACCAGAACATAACCGCCATGGTGGCAGACCATATCCTTGGTTTCCCAGGCCTGCTCGGCCTTGATGGACACCGGGTTACGCTGAATGGTGATGTCCACCGCGCCGCCGCCGGTGCCGTAGCCTGTTGCGGCAAAGATGCGCCGGCCATCGAACACCGCCGACGGACAGTTGGCCGTCTTGTTGCTGGGGCGGGCATAACTCCACAGCGGCTGGCCATTATTGGCGCTGACGCCGACCAGGGCCTTGCTGGTCAGGTAGACAATTTGCGGCACGCCATCGATTGTGGTCTTCATGCAAGAGGCGTACGAAGCCCCGTCGCTGAGGCCCTTGCTGGTCCAGACGGTAGCCCCATTGCGCTTGTTAAGGGCGGCAATGGTGGCATCCGGCCCGCCCGGGGCCACAATAATGTTATTGCCATCGACGAGAACCGATTCGGCATAACGCCAGCCTGGCGTGCGAGCCTTGAAACGCTCCGCCACATTCACCCGCCATTCAACCTCAAGCGTATTGGCATTGGCGCACAGCAATTCGCCATACGGCCCCAGAACGAAAACCAGCCCCGATTCCTTATCCACCGTCGGTGAACTGCGGGCCCCCGGGTACTGCCGATCAGGGTGAGGCTTGCCGATTTCGACCTGCTTCAATTGCTTGCCCTGCAGGTCGAACATGGCCAACCGGTTCTTGCCCTCGACATCGCCGGAGACGTAAATACGCTCTCCCACGATAGTTGGGCTGCTATAGCCGATGCCGGCACCCTTGACTGTCAGCAGCAATTCGGGGCCGCCTTGCGGCCATTGTTTCAGCAGATCTGTCTCGGTGCTTTTACCATCGCGATTGGGGCCGCGGAACTGCGGCCAGTCATCGGCCATGGCAACCGGACTAAGAACAAGCGTCAGCGCCAGGGCGCAGAAAAGTGCGCGGGCCATTTTCGTGGGGCTCGTCATCTGACTTGTATCTCCTTGTCTAAGCGCGTTTTATATTCTGACCAACATCAGGAAGGTGCGCGCATGACCATTTCCAGCACGCGAGACATCAACTGCCGTAGCCGCAACGACTTAACCTCGCCCATAGCCTCCGCAGCCCGAGCGCGGCACTTATCGACCACCCGCAAGGCCTTATCAAACACGCCGGCCTGCTCGTAAATCGCGGTTACCTCTTTAACAACATCAGTTGCCGGCAGTTCCGCCCGTTTTTCCAGCAACTCGCCCAGACGCTGCCCGTGGCCGGCCTCAACGGCAAAGGTCAGCAGAATGGTGGGACGGCCGCCCAGAAAATCGTCACCCGGACCGTCGGCACCGGCCCGATTGCCCTGCCAGTCATCCAGATCGTCAAGAACTTGGTAACCCACGCCCATGTGCCTGCAGAAGCGCCGCACCGCGGCCGCATCGTCGCCCGATTCTCCGGCCAGCAGCATGCCGGCCAGCATGGCCGCCGTAAAGGCCGGGGCGGTCTTCAGGGCGTAAAGCTTCAGCACGTCACCCGCCGCAGCCTCGGCCGCCTTGTCGCCGGTCAGCAGTAACTCGGCCCCCTGGCCCTGGCAGAGGTTAAGATGACTTTCGCTTAGGCAGGCAATAATCGCCCCCGCCGTCTCGGCCCCCAGGGCTGCCGCCTGCCCGGCCACCAGGCGGTAGCCAAGGCCAATCAGGTAATCGCCGGCATTAATGGCCGTGGCGGCACCGTAACTGGCGTAAAGAGTGGGTTGACCGTAACGCAGGCGGTCATCGTCCTCAACATCGTCATGAGCCAGCGAGGCCTTGTGGAAAGCCTCCATGGCCACGGCCACGGCCTTGACCGATTCGGGAATTGCCACCTCGTCCGCTGCTACGCCCGGCACATCGCCCGCTGCCTCGCCAGTCTGCCGATCCTTCATCACGGCTTCGTAGGCGGCCAGGGTGATAAACGGGCGGAAACGCTTGCCGGCCCGCGACAGCCACTCCAAGGCTATGGCCTCGGTCTGATCAAGCACGCCTGCCGGGGCGGACGAACCAAGAGCAGCGCCGGAAGATTGCAGAATCTGCCGCAACTGGCGGCCCTCGAACAGGCCGCACGCCGTGCGCAGCAAGCGAGAAAGTCCGGGTAAGGTTGCAGCCTCTGTCGCCGACCGGGAGTTCATGATCTCTTCAACCACCTCAAACTCAAGCTCAGTATCGCAACATCCATCGCGCAGCAAAGGAATGGCCGCAAACGGCAGACCGAATTGCTGCACCCGGCCGAACGATTCTTCCAGAGAATCCAGGCAGGCCACCCCGAGCATCGCATCAATGGGCTCCGTCAGCAAGACCTTGACCAGGTCGGGCATGCCCTCGGCCATCATCACATGATACCCCAGAGACCGGGCGCCCTGGACCAGCTTTTCCGCCGCGCACCCACCACAACCACCGCACTGCAGCACCCCAGCCTGATAACTGGCGGTGCAGCTATCGCGCTTGCGCAGACAATGGGGCAGAAGCAATAGCCGCCTGTGGTACGGAACAGCGGCAAAATGAGCAGCCCAGAAGGCCGTGCCGACAGCAACCGTGCAGAAGGCCGACATGCACTGGCACAATCCGGCCCGCTCGGCCACCTCGAGGCCGGCCCGTTCCAGGGCCTCGCGCCCGGGCGGGGCATCGGCAGGCAGCGTGGCCGCAACCTCGGCCGCAATTTCCCGGACGCGGGCGCGCACCTCGGCCTGGCCCGGCACCTGATGATGCCGCCGCTCTGCACTGCTGACATGCGGTCGTGCCGCCGTGGTCATTGAAGGTCATCCCCAGCACAGCAACTATGTTAACGCCCTGTTCAACTCGTGTAACACCGCCCGGGCCTGCAGATACCGACCCAATCCGCCGGCACTCCAGATTAACGGATAGAGCCGTTCCCAATACCACAGACTGGTAAAGTATAAGCCAAGAGCGGAAGGCTTGTCAATTTGATCCAATTGGACCATTTTGCACATCCAGCCGGCGGCCCGGTCGCAGGCCGCCATTGCATCAGGGTCATTCAGCCCGGCCAGCGCCTCCAGGGCCAGGCCCGTCTCCTCAACCGTGGCCGGCAGATCAGCCGCACCACCCCATCCGCCGTTATCGTGCTGGGCCGCAAGCAGATAAGCCACCCCGCGAGCCGCTTCCGGCCGCTTGAGCAGCCCCAGGTCGCGATAAGCAGCCAGGACCCGCGAAGTGCCTATTACCGGATTAACGCACCCGTCGGACATTTGATTGCCGAACCAGAGCGGCAACCACGAACCGTCCTCTCGCTGATGTTTGGCCAGGTAGCGCAGGCCGCGCGACTGTGCCGCCTGAATGCGTCGAGCCGGGCCGGGACGGTCCGCGTCGGACAGTTTATTCTTCCAGGCCTGAAGGGCCCGCAGAGCATGAGCTGTCAGGTCGGACCCGCTCCGATCAAATTGCAATTTGCCCCATCCGCGGCAAAAGGTGGGCCACCCGCCATCATTATTTTGCAGACCCAGCAACCACTGGACACCTGAGCTGGCCGCCGAAAGGAGTTCGGCTTTGCCGGCATCGCTTGGCCACGTATCATGCGCTTCGGCTGATCGCCCATCATCGCCTGCACGCACGGCATCGGACCGTGCAAAATCTTTCGGCCCTTGGCCAGAATTAGCCGAAGTTCCGCCGGCAAGAGCCAGCAGAGCCCCGGCAGTGTCGTCAGCATCGGGCACGCCGCCGGCAAGATGTGTCCAACCCCAGCCGCCGGGACTGGCCGAGGTGAAAACGTGCATGGTGCGATGCTGGCGCTCCACCAGCCAGCCCCGCGCCTGCCTCAGAACATCGTCCCTCTGCTGCCCCTCGCCTGCCCCGGGGCCGGCCGCAAGAGCGACCACGGCCTGGCTGGTGACCCAGACCGACAGATTGCTGTCAATCGGCCAACTGCCATCCGGCCGAACCGTCCGGCGCAAAAAACCAAGCCCTTGCCGCACCACAACGTCATCGGCCTGCCCGATCCCGGCCAGGCTCATGATGACAAAGCCGGTCAGGGGCACCGCCTCGATAAACCCGCCGGTCGCCGGCTGCAGCCGACCGAGACGCCGCAAGGTCGCACGCCGCAATATGTTGCGCAGCAGGCGCAGGGGCCAGATGGGCGTCGGCCTCCTGTCGTGCAGCAACTGGCCGATTGCAATGAGAGCTGGCAGGGCGTAACTCACCACCTGGGCTCGCAGCAATCGCAGCACGGCGTGCGGCAAAATGCCAAGTTCGAAAGGTAACCGGGGAATCAGCTTCCAGGGCACCAGGTCGGCCAGGGCCAGGTTGATGAGAATGGGCACAGCAAAGGTGCGGTCTTCACCGTAAGTCTGGCAAACGGCCCGGCTGCGCTCGGCAGGAGTCGCTCCGGCCCGCTGCGTCACGTACCGCTCCGCCGCCAGAAGAGCCTCTTCCAAGGCTCCCTCACTTGTGATTTGATGGGTGCCACCCACAAGCGGTTGTTTGCTTGTGGGTGCCGGCGAAGCACCGATTGAGGCCAATGCCTCTTGGGCCAAGCGCAGGGCCGCCAGGCACAGCAGGGTCGTGGAAAGGTTGCTCGGGCTCTCCGGAGTGTCGCCCCAGCCGCCGTCATTGTTCTGATCGGCCACCAGCCACTGCACCCCGCCTGCAACCAGCAGACCATCGTCGGCACATTTGGCCATAACCAAGGCGCTGACGGCCGTGGCCGTGGCAAGAGCAGAGGGCGATAATTCGCCCAGCCACCAGCCATCGGCCTCGCGGCGGGCGTGCAGTTGCTCGATTATGCGCCCGTGGGCTTGTTGGACATCGGCAATGGTTGGCGTCATGACGGACTGGCTCTCCCGCTCAATCGTCCCGCACCGCGCATGCAGCGACGCAGTCGGCCGCGCCACATTACCGAATAGCCCTGGCCCATAACCTGCAGGGCAACGCGTCGCAAAAGGCCGACGCCCGCCGCACGATGATGCTCGTAATAAAGCCCCGGCATGTGGCGGAAGGTCATTGCCATGCCCTGCCCCAGCAACATCCACTGGTCCGGCCGTATCCAATCGGTTGCGCCTGACGCCGCCCCACCTGATCTGCACGCATCCCGGCCGCCGGCCGAGGCATCCAGCGGGGCCAGCAGCAAGGGCACCACAGCCAGCGGCAGATTATCAAGCTGAGCAATCCAGCGGGAGGTTGCGGCCACATCTTCGGGCGTCTCGCCGGGCATGCCAATTACCAGGCTGACCAGCGGAAAATAGCCATGGTCCACCAGTCGCCGCAATTGATCGTGACATGCTGCCGCCCAGCCCTCGGGGCCGAATGGCTGCAACTTCCGTCGGCCGCCCTGCCCGGCCAGCAGTCGCCCCGAGGCCGTCTCCACCCCAAGGTTGACCCACGGTCGCGGGCTCCGGCGGCCCGGCCCGCGCAGCAAACGGGCTATTTCGGCCAGTTGACCATCGTCCATGGCCGCAACCGAGCTGATATTGGCATGGTCAATTGATAAGGTGCGCAGAGTCGGCCGGCGCCGCAATTTTGTCAGCAAGTCGATTATGGCGGCAGCATTCGTCGCGCCGCCCTGCCCGCCATAGCGGAAAAAATCCTCGCTGCCCAAGGCAATGTTCCGCACGCCGGCCCGCAGGTTGGTCTCGACATCGGCCAGCACCGTGGCCGGGGGCAGATGACGCATCGGCTCGGCCTGCAGCGTACAGTAGCGGCACCCCCAGCCGCAACCGCGGCTCAGTTCGACCATGCCCATGACCGTGGCCCCGGCCAGGGCGGGCAACTCATCAGCCGGCAGTCCCTGACCGCGAATGACGCGCGGCACGCTGCTGCCGCTAAGAATCTGCTCGATTGTTTCCGGAAGGGTCGCTTCGGCATAGCCGGTCACCAGGTGGTCGATGCCGAATTCGTCCAGACGAGCGGCATTATCCTGAAACTGCCATGCCCCCGGCCCGCCAAGCAGCAGTCGCGACTGAGGGGCATGGGTCCGCCTGACCGCTGCGATCCGCCGCAACAACTTCTGGCAGGCATAGCTGGTGATGGGCGCCCCGCCAAAAAGGGCTGCCACCGTGGTGGAGTTCATGCCCGAGCCGAGCGGGTCGCCGCTGGAGACGCCGATGATCCGCGTGCGCCTGGAGATGACCTGCTCCAAAGCTTCGGGCGGCACAATCATAACCTCGTGCGGCTCGAAGCCATGGGCCAGCAGGGCCGCCTCCAGCCGCCGCAAGCCCAAGGGCGCCTGCACGGCCTGGCCCCTTGGCCCGCGCTGCACCGCCGGGGCGACCCAGCCATGCATCAGCCGCGATGGCAGCCAGGTGGTCTGGCTGGCGGCACTCATGCCATCGAGCAGCGTGGCATAGCCGGCCATCAGCGTGCGGTCGGCAGTAAGCACCACAACCGGACCGCCGGTGGCCGACGCTGCGCGCGACTCCTGACCTTCAAGCGACACGGTTCGCCGCTCGGGCTGGCTGCGGCCCGCCTGGTGGCCGTCGTCGCTGTCATGACCATCGGATATCTGCTGCATTATTAATGACCCCGGTCCAACTCATCAAGTTGATCCATCAGGCTGTCCAGATCGTCGGCCGGCGCGGCCATTGGACCACCGTTGCCGGCTGCTCCGTGCATTGCGCCGCCGTTCGCTCCGGCGGGCGCCTGGCCATAGCCGTTGCCGGCTGATGCTGGGTCACCGGCCGTCGGCGCCGCTTGTTGCGGCATGGCGCCGGCAATATTGGCGTCGCTCTCGTAATGAGGAAAAATGATAGCACTTTGCGGACAGATGCGGCTGCAAGCCGGGCAACCATTTTTGCAGCTATCCGGGTTTTCGACCTGCACCGAGCCATCGCCATCGGCACTGTAAACGCCGAAGAGGCAGAAGTCCACGCATTGCCGGCAATTAACGCAGCGGTCGCGGTCAATTACCGGATACCAGCGAGACTCCAGTTCGACCACCGGCACGCTGCCATCGAAAATCTGCATGCAGTCGTCGCCCATGCAATGTTCCACCATGTCCTGCAGATCGAGCGGGGCCTCGCCTTCGGTCATAAGAAGCGTCTCGGCCAGGGCGGCGCAGGAGGCAGGCTCGGCGAAGCGGGAAAGATTAAGAGCCGCCAGATGCGTTGGCGTCTGCCCCATGAGCGCCGCAAGTGTCCACCGGGCCGCCCGCGGATAGAGCCAGCTTAAAAGAACAATCGGAGCGTCGATCTGGCGGAGGCGGGCAACGGCCGGATGATCGGGACGCAGATGATAAAGGTGCGGGATGATGAGAATAGGCCGGTGGGTGTAAAGCTGCAGCATGTCCAGCAGGGCCTGCTCGTAACGCACTGTAACCTCATCCGGCCTTGCGGCCCGGCTGAGCACAATGCTGGGCTGGCCGGAATAAGTATTTGAGCCGCTGAAATCGTTCATCGAGGCATCTCCCGCTTTCTTTCAATGGCAGCTTCTTGCACTGTCATGGTCCCCACCAGGAGCAGTTGGCAACCACAGGACGTTGCAGGCTGAGGCGGCGGCTGCTCAAGCCATTGTATTCCGCTGGCAGCCATGGTCAATGCGCTTACCCGCCGATAAGCTGCAGAAATGTCGCCCGCAGCGGTGGCTGCAATCAGTCGTCAGCCATTCGTTGACTTGAAACCCGGCATGCCGTAGAATCGGCGTAACGCAGAAGTTAGTTATTGTCAGCTTTGATACAGCACCGGGGTCCGAAATACAGGAGATAATTATGGCCAGCCCGAATGTGGTAGTTCTGACGGATGATAATTTTGAGCAGGAAGTTGTGAAATCGGAAAAGCCGGTATTGGTTGATTTTTATGCCGACTGGTGCGCCCCCTGCCGCATGATGGCCCCGGTAATCGACGAACTGGCCGACTCTTACACCGAAAAGGTGAAGGTGGCCAAGCTCGATACCGATGCCCATCGCGAGGCTGCCAGCCGCTTCGGCATCAGCGCCATACCGACCGTAATCCTCTTCAAAGACGGCGAGCCGGTGCAGCGATTCGTCGGCGTAACAAGCAAGGGCGACTTCAAGAAGGCCCTGGACGCGGTCTGAGGTCTGCAAGCTGCAAGTGACCGCTGGCAGCGCCCGCAGAGTATGGTTGGCAGGTGACTGCGCAATTTTAATATGAGCATGGCGCACGGTCGGCTTTTCGCCTGCCGTGCGCTTCTTTTTTATCGTGACAGGCAGCCCACGGGCAGTTGAAAGCCGCGATCGTCCTTGCGATGCGACTCCAGCAGTTCGACCGCCCTGCCGGCAATCACCGAGGAAAAGCCGAAACGCCCGCGGACCTCGTCCAGCGACTGGTAAAGCCTGCTCCGGCGATCATGCTGCAACTGATCGTAGAGCTGCAGTTGAGGCCCCTCGGCTGTCAGATGCGACAGGCAGACGCCCACCAGCCGCACCGCCACCCGCCGCGACCAGACCGCCGAAAGCAGGGCCTGGGCCACCTCGTACAAGACATCGTCATGATCGGTTGCCTGCCGCAGGGTGCGACTGCGGCTGACAGTCTGGAAATCACTGTAGCGGAGCTTTATCGTCACCGTCGCAGTCAGAAGGCCTTGCTGCCTGAGCTGAAGTGCGGCCCGTTGCAGCAGATAGTTGACCATCGCCCGCAGCCTGCCCAGGTTGGTGACGTCGCGCTCGAAGGTGGTTTCGCGGCTGATTGACTTCGGTAAGCCGGCCTCGGCCCTGACCAGCGTGCCGCCCTCGCCACGGGCCGAGCGCTGCAGGTCATCGGCCGCTGATGACGAGGCCACCGCTCCGCCGGGACCGGGTGCAAGGACATCGCCTCCGAGGGCAGCTAACTGCCCGATTGTCTTGAGGTTATACCGCTGGAGCCGTTCGGCCGTGCGCTTGCCGACGCCGGGCAGATGCCCCAGGGGCAGAGGGGCCAGCAGGGCCGCCTCGTATCCGCGCCGCACGTGCAGGACGCCGCCGGGCTTGGCCAGGTCGGAACTGATTTTGGCCACCGTGCGGTTTGAAGCCACGCCGATGGAGACCACCAGGCCAGTCTGCCGGTGAATATCCTCCTGCAGCCTGCGAGCTGCGGCCAGAGGCCAGACCTCCGCCTCATCCGGGCCGAAGTCGTTGCCGAGCAATCGCTTATATCGTCGCCGACAGCCGCTGACGTCCATGAAGCACTCGTCCATGGAGACCATCTCGACCAATGGCGTGTGCGACAGGCAGACCTCGCGCATGAGGCCGGAAAGGTGGCTGTAATAGTCGAAGTTGCCGCGCAGGAAGGTTGCCTGCGGGCAGATGCGGACGGCCTGTGAAATGGGCATGGCCGTCTTGACGCCCAGGGCCCGGGCCTCGTACGAGGCGGCGGCTACGACGGAGCGGTCGGTCGTGCGGCCCCCGACGATAACCGGCCGGCCGCGCAGCGACGGATCACGGACCTGTTCAGCCTGGGCGAAAAAAGCGTCAATATCGACCAGAAATATCATGGCCTGCGGTCTCAGTACTTGCGCAGCACGCCGATGACCACGCCCTGAATCTGGCAGTCTTCAACGTAAATGGGGGCCATGGTGGCATTGGCCGGCTGAAGCCTGACGCGATCCTTCTCCCGGTAGAACTTCTTCAAGGTGGCCTCGCCGTTGGGCATTACGGCCACGACCGTCTCGCCATTGTTGGCGGTCTCGCGGCGCTCGATAATCACGAAGTCGCCGTCGCGGATCTGCTCGTCAATCATGGAGTTGCCGCGAACGCGCAGCACGTAGGGCGCTTTGCGCGGCTCGAAGAGGGCGGTAATGTCTATGGTGTCGGGGAGTTCGATGGCCTCGATGGGCTGCCCGGCGGCAATTGTGCCGACCAACGGAAACTGGTGTCGCTCGTCCTCGGTGACGGCCAGCTTGGGCGACAGTTCGATGGAGCGGGACTTGTAGTGCGAGCGGCGAATGGCCCCCTTCTGCTCCAGAGCCCTCATGTGCTCAAAGACCGTGACCTTGGAGGTCCCCATGTGTTCGGCAATTTCGTGCAGCGTGGGCGCCATCCGGTTTTCGCGCTCGTACTGGCGGATGAACTCCACAATGCGCAACTGCTTTGGCGTCAATTTGACCACGTCCCGACTCCTCCCGCACGGGCTCCGCCCGCGCTATGCTGATGCAGCACTCTTCCCTGTCCCGAACGCACTTGAAACATCGACACGCCGCCGGTCCCGCCTCCGTTGCGGCCCGAGGCTGTCGCAAGTGGTTTAATAATAGCCAATTGCGCCTGCCAGGTCCATCAGGCTACCGATTCCCACAGAGGTATCTGTTCCCGGTCGACGGCAGCCCGCAGCCGCGCGGCCGCCCGCCGCGTACCCTTTGCCGCTGGTGCCCGACCCGCCGACTGGGCCAGACCTGCCCCGGCCGCGGCAATGTCGTCCGATGCCTGATTATCCGCTGCCCGCTCAGCCGATTTCGCTTCGGCCGATGCCGCGGCCTCCTCGGTCGGAGCGTAGAAGAGGGCCAGTCGCGGCGCCTTGTCCAGCGTGAAAGCCGACTTAAGTGGTTGCTGCCTCAGACCTTCTGCCGCGGAGCGGATGCCTTCCACCAGTCGCGGGCCAACCTGTCGGGCCGGCGTCGGCTGCACCCCGAGAGCATGCAACGAGCTGCGCACTGCCGCTTCCAGCGTGGGCCAGAGGGCCATTCGCCGCTGTTTGACCGAAAGACCGCCGCGGCGATCGTAGGCGCTGACGGCCGAGAGCACGTGGTTCGAGACCTCGATTGTGCGGTACGTTTGCCGCAAGGCCGTTTCCACAGCCGGCGGCAGGTTGGTCAGCCTGGCGTTCAGTCGCTGCCAGCAGACGGCGGTCAGCGGAATCGCTTCCGGACTGCGCCGCAATCGTTCGTAATTATCGTGCAATTCCTGAACCAGGCTGCCCAGGTCGTTGGCGGATGCATCGCGCAGGCCGCGACGCTGCCCGGCCCGACTCAGCAGCCAGCAGCCAGCCAGCAGGGGGACAATGGCTACCATGGCCGTGACGGCCGCGCCGGTGCTGGCCAGAAGAGTGGTTGGATTGTTGAGCATAATGTTGAAGGCTGTCATTAGTTGAACTCCCGCCCTCGAAGCCGGAATTCCACCAGTCCGAGGTGCTCTTTCTGCATGGCAGCCGATTCCACCGGCTCGAAGTCTGTTACATCACGCGGCGGGCCCAGATAGTGAAGCCGAACATGGACCCGAACATCTGCATCTAAAATTACCCCAACAGTTACAGCCAGTCAAGGTAATAATCGTATTATTTTAGGGTTCGGCTTTAGGAAAAGCGCTAATTTTTACCGATCCTCCAGATATAGCTCTCCTGACGGCCCCTGCCGTCCACATGTTGTATATCGACCGGATTGAGCTTGGCTATTTAGCAGAAAAATGAGAGGCAGGTTTGTGATGTGCGGGGGCATTTGTACGGTAACGGCGGGGCGGCAATAGCGACCCCAGTTAACAGCAACGGCAAAGAAACAGCATCCCCCGGCAGTGCCGGAGGCTTCAGCAGCAAAAGCAGGGCAACGGCAACACCCTCACCTGTCTCCGCCAAGGGGCGGAGGGATTCTCTGCCGTCGAGGCCAAGGAATTAACAGCAACGGCAACAAAAAAGCCATGCACAAACGAGTTTATGGGTGGCACGCTGCGCACGCCAGCTATTCCTCAACCTCCACCTTTATCACCTCAAGCGTTTCCAGGGCCAGGCGGGCGGCCTTCTGCTCCGCTTCCTTCTTATTAAGCCCCCAGGCGCTCGGAAAACGACGACCATCCAGAATCACCGCCACCTCGAAGGCCTTCGAATGGTCCGGACCCTTCTCGTCAAGCAACTCATAAGACGGAGTCTTACCAGTCTCCCGCTGGGCGTATTGCTGCAACAGACTTTTATAATTACGCTCGTGCTCGCCCTCGGCTATGCGCTCTATCTCCGGACCCATCCAACGCATCACAAGCTTACGGGCCGCCTCAAAGCCGCTATCAACGTACACTGCCCCGATCAGGCTCTCCACCGCGCAGGCCAGAAGGCTCGGCGGAATGCTGGCCGGCTCAATCCCTTTGCTCAAAAACAGCAACTCCTCCAGGCCAAGGTCCTTGCCAACCTTGGCACAGATGACCCGGCTCACGACTTCGCTCTTGATTCGCGTCAGGTCGCCCTCGGTATATGTAGGGTGACGATGGAACAAGGCATCGCACACAACCAGCCCAAGCACCGCATCGCCCAGGAATTCCAGCCGCTCGTTGCTGTCAAGATAATGGCCGGCAACACTGGCATGGGTAAGAGCAAGCTCCAGAAGCGAGGGATCCCGAAATTCATGCTGCAGAATCTCCTGCGATTGTCTCATCACCTCTTGCCGTTCGTCCGTCACTGCCGCCACCTTTCCACTGCGCCTGTAAGTCCCCTCTGAAGCTCAAGATAGTGGATTTTAAAACCGCCATCCATGCATGTCAACTGCAACTGATCAGCCTGGGCTTGCCCGCGGACGCCTCTGCCCCTATAATCCCCAGCGAAATCGCTCCAAAACCATAAAACACGATTTTCAGGAGCTACAATGAATTTTCGACCAGAATTGCCCGGCCCGATCCCTGTCGCAGCCCTGGCACTGCTTATCACCCTGGCAGCCTTTTCCGCCGCTGCAATGGCTGCAGCCGATGAAATCACCGATGCCGCAGACAGCCCCGACCCGCAGAAGCAGGCCCAGGCCGAGCCCGCCAAACAGCTCGATCTCAAGCGATACATGCCGCTGTCCGAAGTCCGCACCGGCATGAAGGGAATCGTCCGAACCGTCTTTGCCGGGCAGAAAATCGAAGAATTCGAGGTCGAGGTCCTTGGCATACTCGGCAGCGCCGGGCCGGCTCAGTCGGCTATTATCGTCCGCTGCCTGGGCGAAAATATCGAACGCACCGGCGTGGCCGCAGGCATGAGCGGCAGCCCCATGTACATCGATGGCCGCATGGTCGGGGCCCTGGCCTTCACCTGGCTCTATACCCGCGAGCCAATCGCCGGCATCAGACCAATCGAAGACATGCTCCTGGTCGACGAAAACGGTGCCTCCGGCCGCCGACGGGCCTCAGCTCTCGACCGAAAAAACACCCACGCCGTGAAAGTCGACGACCAGACCTACTCGCAGCTCACCCTGGCCGACAATCAGGCCGATGACGGCTTATTCCAGCCGGGAACAATGGCCATGAAGCCCATTGCCACCCCGCTCATGGTCTCAGGAGCCTCGCCCCAGGCGCTCGAGGCCCTGCGCAGCTTCGCCCAGCAGCGTAACATGGTGCTCCTCCAGTCAGCAGCCACAGGCACCGCCACCGGCCGATCATCAACCGCCGGCCACCAGGCCAACCCCGTGCACCAGGCCGATGCCGGCAATCCTGCCGCTCAGGCCCAAGCCGAGGCCCCCGCCGCCCCGCACCGGTTCGCCCCCGGCGACCCCGTTGGCGTGCTGCTGATGGAGGGCGACCTCACCCTTGGCGCAACCGGAACCATCACCGACGTCCAGGGCGACCGCCTCTGGGCCTTCGGCCACGGGTTCGATCAGAGCGGCGAATTCTCCCTGCCGATAACCACCGCCGACATTATCACCGTTATCAGCCGCCTCGATAACTCCTTCAAGCTCAGCAACATGGGCCCCATCGTCGGCACCATGCAGCGCGACGAGGCCGCAGCAATTTACGGACGCGTCGGCCTCATGCCCGCCAACATGGCCGATATCACCGTCGAGGTCTTCGACCCCGGCGTCGATCTCCCGCGACACTACCGCTACCGGGCCACCGACCACTATTCAATGATTCACGAACTCGGAGCCGTGGCCGCTCTTTCCAGCCTGGTGGCCAACAACGCCCTGCCGCGCCAGCACACCGTCAGGTACAGTTTCGACGTAACATTCAGAAACCATACCGAGACCCTCACCGTGGCCGGTGCTGCCGCCGGTGGAATAGCCCACATTATGATGGCCCTCGACCTCCGCAACGCATTGGAGCCACTGGTCCAGAACGAGTACGAAGACCTCCAGGTGCTGGCCATCGAAGGTCGCATCGAGGTCGACGACGAAGACCGCAGCGTCAGCCTGGCCGCCGCCCGAACCGTCAGGGCCGAAGTACGCCCGGGCCAGAAAATTGCCATCGACCTTACGCTCCTCGGCCAGGACCAGATCCCCCTCCAGCGCGAAATCGAATACACCGTGCCCGATGATCTGCCCGACGGCCGATACCGGCTCGACATCTGCGACAATGCCACGCACATCAGGGAAACGCTGCAGGAGCAGCCGCGCTACAGGCGAATCCGCGGAACCGACGATCTCATCCGCCTGGCCCAGCTCCGGGCCGCCCCCAACGCCTATTACCTCCGGCTGCACACCGAGGTAACCGGCCTCGCCGTCCAGGGAGTGCCTATGCCCGACCTGCCGCCAAGCATGCGCGGCCTTATCGAATCGTCAAGCGGTCCGGCCGAGGTGCAAGCCCACCGTCCGGCACGCGTTACCGTGCAGGAATGCGCGGTGCTGCCTTCCGGCCGCCAAAGCGTTATACTCAACGTCAACCGTGCCGCCCGGCCCGAGGTACAATCGGCCATGGCCGATGGCAGCCAGTAACTCCTGCCAGGGGCAGACGCACGTACATTAAGACGCCGCCTCAACGAGCCGTCCCGCCCGCGGGCAGCTTCGGCTTGGCCATAAACCTGCACCATTTTTCAGGAGCCCTGCAGCATGAAGCATCACCTGACCTTGATCGTGCTGGCCGCACTGCTCGGCCTCTCTCTGGCCGTCGCTGCCCAGGCCGTCAGCCCCCGGAGCTTCGTCGAAGATTCGCCCGAAGCTTACACCCAGGGCGCCGGCGAAAATATTATCTGGGATCAGCATGGTGCCCTGCAGCTCGGCCGTGACATGCAGGTCGTGCTGCGCGACCAGCGCCCCGGCCTCGATTACGTAACGGCCATGACCGCCGCCCCCGATGGCTCCGTCTACGCCGTTGGTGGCAACGAGGGCCACGTCTTCCGAATCCGCGGCGGTCGAGCCGAACAAGTCGCCACGCTCCAGGATCCGGTCCTGTTCAGCATTGCCGCCGCCCCCGATGGCACGCTCTACGTCGGCTCCGGCGGAACAAACGCCCGCATCTGGCGAATCGGGCCCGATGGCAAAACCGACATCTTCTTCCGCGACCCGACCATCAACTACTACTGGTCGCTGACTGTCACCCCAGCAGGCCGCCTGCTCGCCGCAACTGGCGCCGGCGGCAAACTCCTCAACATTTCGCCCGATGGCAAGGCCAACGTGCTGCTGGAAACCGAGCAGAAGCACCTGCGAAGCCTCTACCTCTCGCCAACCGGCGACGTCTATGTCGGCACCGACGGCCAGGCCGTCCTCTACCGCATCAACCGCCAGGGCAACCAGTTTGTCATTCATCATGGGCAGCAGAGCGAGATAACCGCAATCACAGGCGACCAGCAAGGCAACATCTATTTCGCCGCCGCAACGCCCACCGGCGCCCCCGGCGCCCCGGCCGATGAGTTCCCCAGCATCCAGTCGCTCACACTGTCCCGATTCATCGGCGAAGAGGCCGCCAAAGACGATGACGCCGCCGAGCCCGACGGCCAGCCCGAAGACAATCCCGACGACAACGCCGACGACGCCCCCGACGCCCAACAGCCCCCGGCCGATGACGGCGACCAGCAGTCGCAGGATGCGGACAATCCCGCCGACCGCCCCGCCGGCACAGGCAGTACGCCCGCCGGCACCAGTTCCCGCAGCCAGGCCGCCGCACCAGCCACGGCCCTCGAACCGGCGCTCGGCCGCGAGGACGAGCAGGTCCAGAACCATGCCGAACCAGGTGCCGGCGACAATCCCGGCAACCATGCCGACGATGGCCCGGCGCCCGGCAAATCTCAGGGCGATGCCGACAGCCCCGCCCCCGAAGCCAGCACCCCGGCCGCCGGCCAGCACGATAATTCCGTCGCCTCGCCGGCCAGCCCGACCGACAATGGCGACGATGAATCCCCCAAGCCCGGCCCGCAGTCACCAGCCACACCAGCCGCGGCCAAGCCCGCCGCCCGCACCGCCGCTCCCGGCCGAGCCGCCACCGCCGCCGGAGCCGGAAACGCCGTCTACCGGGTCTCGCCCGACGGCCTGGTCCGAAAGCTCTATTCAACCGGCGAAGGCATGCTGCTGGCCCTGCTGGTTGACGACAGGCAACTGCTCGTAGGCTCCACCGTGGCCGGCCAGATCATCGCCATAAATCTGCAGGAAGAAGGCGTCGCCGCCGTGGCCCGCACCGAAACAAAACAGGTCAGCGCCTTGGCCCGGGCCGACGACGGAACCGTGCTCATCGGCACCGCAGGCCCCGGCGCAGTCTACCGCCTCCAGGGCGGACTGGTGCCCCGTGGCGGCTACCTCAGCAAGGTACACGATGCCGGCATGAGCGCCCGATTCGGACGCATCGACGCCGTCATCGACGTGCCGCAAGGAACCCGCGCCACCTTCTCCACCCGCTCAGGCAATGTACCCGAGCCCGACGACAACACCTGGAGCCAGTGGAGCCCCGAAATCAGCGCTGGCGAAAAAATCAGCAGCCCGCCCGCTCGATACATCCAGTTCAGGGTCAGCCTCTTTTCGGCCGGCAACCAGACGCCCGTTATCCATAGCGTCAACCTCATATATCTCCAGGGCAACCAGCCGCCGGCCATCACCAAGTTCGACCTCGGCCCAAAACAGGAGCAGCAGCGCCGGGCCGTCGGCGGAAAACTCGCCCCCGGGGCCGAGACGCCGGCTCCTGCCCAGGCAGTCAATCTCGTCTGGCAGGCCAGCGACCCCAACGAGGACGACCTGCGCTACAGCCTCTACGCCCGACCGGCCGAGGGCCACGCACCATGGGTCATGATCGAGAGCGACCTGATCGAAAGTCGCTACCAGTGGCAGACCGCCGCAGTGGCCGAGGGCAAGTATCAGATTATGCTCAAGGTAACCGACGCCGCCGATAATGTGCCCGGCGAAGAGATGATTGCAAACAAGGTATTAGGGCCGATTCTGGTCGATAATCGCCAGCCCGAGATCCTGAACTTCGTCGCTCAGCAGCAGGACGACAGCCTCAGAATCAGGGCCACCGTCCGCGATTCGGCCAGCAACATCGTCGCCGTTCGCTACTCGGTCGACGGACAGCGAAACTGGCGCCCTCTGCCACCGGTCGACGGCATCTGCGACAGCCGACAGGAAGAAATCAACACCCTAGTCCCATTGCCGCAACCCGGCACCAGGGTCATCAACCTGCAAACCATCGACGAAGCCGGCAACTCCACAACCAGTAGCGTAAACGTACCAATAATCCCACCAGCCCCCAATCCATAAGGCCGTTGCCGTTGCCTTTAAACCCCTCCCCCTTGACGGGGGAGGATGTCTCCGCAAAGCGGAGACAGGTGGGGGTGTCGCCGTTGCCGTTGCCGTATGTCTTTGTCTTTTGCTGTCGCCGTCGCCGTTAAAGCCCCCGGCACTGCCGGGGGATGAGCGCGCGGGTGCTGCCCCAACTGCCAAGGGAGACACCCCCCGCAAGCCCACCCAAGCCTCAACTAACCACATTGTCTTCAGGAATTAACTGCCGCAAAAAGAAGTGAAACACTCGAACATCTCAAACCACAAACTGCCGGATTGCCAGAACCAGAAGAAACACAAGCCAGGCCCCATACAAGCCCGCCATAATCAGCCAACCATGCTTCCGCACCGGGCAACCGCCCGACGCACAACTTGTGCCGGCCTCAGCCCTTTTACCCGACGAACCAACACCGCCGGCCGCCCCATTACCCCGGCCACGGTCCGCCACCTGCTTACCTTTTTTCCTGCCTCTGCTCATGCTGATCCTCGCCCCCCGCGCCAACTCCCCGCCAGACCTCGTCACATCAAACAGTCTTCTCGATATTCAGCCGGAAATCCTTATCAAACGCCTCGTCAAAATCAAAAACGCCGCCAAAATCCTGCAGCGAATCCTGCTCCGTCTTGCGCAGCAATCCGGCCTCGATCATGGCATAAACCAGCCGTCCAAAATCGTCCGTACGCCTGATGTTCCACGACTCCAGAACCACCCGGGCCATATAGCCAAACCTATCAACCGCCAGCAACCGGCAGCCGTGGCACAACTCCTGCCCGCTCACGTGCCCGTCGCGCTTGTAGTGCCGGGCAGTGTACGCCAGGGCCTCGCTTATGAACTCATAAGCCTCACGCGGATAACGCGGATTATCCCTGACCAACTGCTGTAATTTATCGGCTGCCAATGCTTCATCGGCTGACATCGCAAAACCTCTTATCGTCTGACCCAGACCACGCGGCCTCGCCGCTCGCCCACCCCGCCGCAACCTCGCAACTTACTGATAATAACCCTTCTCCCGCACAACCACATCCCCCTCGCGGATGCCGTTGCCATTGCCTTTGCCTTTGAAGCCCCCGGCACTGCCGGGGGATGCCGTTGCCGTTGCCTTTGAAGCCCCCGGCACTGCCGGGGGATGCCGTTGCCGTTGCCTTTGAAGCCCCCGGCACTGCCGGGGGATGCTGTTGCCGTGGCCGTTGCCTTTAAAACCCACCGGCACCGCAAGAGTATCCCCCTCGCGGGTGCCACCCACAAACTCGTTTGTGGGTGCCTGCGTGGCCACTTCAAACCCGCAGGCCGACTCAACTATCCGATCCGCCGCCACTGCTTCCGCCGCCCGGGCCCGAACTGCCCGACCCACCACCCGTGCGAGGCTTGCGACGTTTCCGACGACGCCGCTTCTGACGCGGGCCGGATGAAGCCTCGCCCCCTGCCGGCTTGTCCCCGCTCTCACTGCTGCCGCCGCCGGACTTATCCTTATCAAGAAAATCGGTGTCCGCCCCGTACTGCTCCAGAACCGACCGCGGAATCGACAGATCATCACCCCGCCTCGACTGGCCGCCCTGCCCGCCTTCACCGCCGCTCTTCTGCTGACGACGGTCGCGACCACGACGGCTCTGGCGGACCTGACGACTCGACTCACCACCACCCGAGCCCTCGCCGCCACCCTGCCTCGAGCGGCCCGCCTCAGCCTCGCCCGAACCACCCTCGTCGCCGCTCTGCTTGGCACCTTGCTCGCCCGAGCCCTGATCCTGCTGGGCTGCCGCCTGCTTGCGACGCTTGCGCCGCTGTCGCCGACGCCGACTGGCCGAATCAGGCTTCTCCTCGCCCGACGCACCACCGCCCTGCGCCGCCGCGGCCCTCCCCGCATCGCCGCTGCCGGCCGACTCAACTGCCGCCGTCGTCTCGGCTGCTGTGGGCAGTTCAATATCAAGCTCAGCCGACTTAGCCGCAGGCGCCCCCGCATCAGCGCCCGAGCCGCCGCCCGCCGCCCCCTCAGCTCCCATGTTCGCCAGGTTCTCCGACGACCGATCCCGACGCGGCGACGAGCGGTCAGCCCGCGGACCGCGCGGCGTAAATCGCCGCTGCCGCGCCTCCAGGGCCGCCTGCTGTTCGGCCAGGTATTCGCTCTCGGCAACATTCCGCTGCAACAGTTCATCAACCGGCACAATGTGCACCTTATCCACCATGGCAACCTTAACCAGTTGCGTCATGATGTCGCCGCCAATTACCTTGCCAACGCCTTCCGCCGTCCGGACATAGCTGTTACGACGCGGCAAACGCTCCTTCAAATCGTTGTAAGTCTCGTTCTCGTACCTGAGGCAGCACATCAGCCGGCCGCAACGCCCGCTTATCTTGCTCGGGTCAAGCGTCGCCTTCTGCACCTTGGCCATCCGCATGGTTACGGGCTTGAATTCCTTGATAAACGCCCGACAGCAGATGTACTGCCCGCAACGCTCATAGTCGGCCATCAGCCGGGCCTCGTCGCGCACGCCAATCTGACGCATCTCAATCCGCGTCTGGTACTCCTGAGCCAGATCGCGCACCAGTTCCCGGAAGTCGACTCGACCATCGCTGAGAAAGTAAAATATGATCCGGTCGCCGCCAAAAAGGTGCTCAACGTCAACCAGCTTCATCGGCAGCTTGCGCTCCCTTATCCGGTCGACGCAGTACTTCCTCTCCCGCGAGGCGCTCTGCTGAAGGTGGCGATCCTCCATCAGGTCGTCGTGAGTGGCTACCCGACGAACCGCACCCATTACCCGCAGAGGACGCTCTTCGTAACTCAACTGCTTATTGCCGGCGCAAAGCACCGTGCCAATCTCAAGCCCCCGGTCGCTCTTTATCACCACCCGCGAATGGTACGGCAGCCGGCCCAGCTTGCTCCGAAACAAACCCAGCTGACCCATCCGACCGTAACGTATGCACAGGAGCGAACTGTCGCCTTCGCCGGTACCGGATTCCTCCGATTCACCCGCCTCGCCCTCCGCATCAAACTCGCTCGCTTCGCCCGAACCACTGCCCGAACAATCTGACTGGCACCCGCTGCAGCCCGAACAACCCTCACCCTGGCCCGATTCCTCAGCACCTTCACCCGACGCTGCCACCTCTTCAACCAGCTCGGCATTGTCCGTCGCCACTTCAACGCGTTCCGGCGACTGCTCTTCGGTTCCAGGCTGCGAATCCTGGGGAAAATCATTATTAGTCATCGTCTCGTATCACCTCTGATTGGGCCCGGGAGCCGACGACCTGCCGAACTCTCAGCATTTATCACTCAACCGGACCACATATATCGTCTCTCATCCTGACATTGCCGCGCAGTGCCAAGGTCGAATTATAGACCCCCGCACCATAGGCGGCAACTGTTTTGCAGCAACCAGCCAACCAGCCGGGTGGGTGGGGTGCACCCACAACACGCCGTGTGGAGGGTGCCGCCGTTGCCGTTGCTTCTAACCCCTCCCCCTTGAGGGGGAGGATGTCGCCGGCGCCAGCCGGAGACAGGTGAGGGTGTCGCCGTTGCCGTTGCCGCTAACCCCTCCCCCTCGACGGGGGAGGATGTCTCCGGCGCATGCCGGAGACAGGTGGGGGTGACGCCGCGCAGAAAACCCCTCGCCCTTCTGCGTGCCAAAGCTTCACCCTCATCCGGCCCTTCGGGCCACCTTCTCCCGTCAAGGGAGAAGGGTAACAACAGCCGTTGCCGTTTCGACCCCGCCCGGCAGCTTCAAAACGGCTCGGCCGGCAGCGGCGGCTCTTCAGCCTCCGCAACCCACTGCCCACGGCCATCCGCCGGACGAAGAATCTCAACCTGGCAGGCAGGCAGGCTCTCCAGAAACTTGCGACCGTAAAACTTGCTCACAACCCGATCATCCAGTATCGCGATCAGGCCGCTATCCTCACGTGTCCTGATCAGCCGACCTGCGCCCTGTTTGAATCGTAGCACCGCCTCCGGCAACTGGTAATCCATGAAAGGGTTGCCGCCAGAGCGGCTTATCTCTTCCATCCGGGCCTCAACCAGCGGCCGGTCGGGCACAGCAAACGGCAGCTTCGTAATAATCACGTTACTCAAACTGCTGCCCTGAACATCAACACCCTGCCAGAAGCTGTCCGTGCCCAGCAGCACACTGTCCACGTCGTTACGAAAAGCCTCCAGCATCGCACTGCGAGGCATGTCGCCGCCCTGCCGGAACATCCGAATGCCAAGCTCCCGAAGCTCCGGCTCCAGCAAACGGGCCGCCTCCTGCAGCATCTTGTAACTGGTGAACAGGACGAAAGCCTTGCCGTGCGTCATCCGGATATACTTCATTATCGCCCGGCAGGCACGCGGCAGAAACAGCGCCAAATTATTCGGATCACCCAGACCCGTCTCAACATACACGCTCATCTGACGTTCATAATCAAACGGGCTGCCCAGCAGCAACTCATCGGCCTCAACCACGCCAAGACGCTCGCGGATGTAGGCAAACGATTTGTCCCGCCCGATGGCCAGCGTTGCACTGGTCAGCGTCACGCTCTCAACCTGCGCAAACAGATTCCGCCGCAGCAAATCGCCCACATGCACCGGATTGCAGTGCATCGTTATCTTTGGCAAACCAGACGATGCCGACTGCGCCGATCGTTCCGCCGCTCCACGTCGCCTGCCCTTCCCGCGACTGCCCACCGCCGATGGCTGAAACTCCTCCTCAATCCAGTAAACGCAATGCTCACGCTTCTGGCCGATAAACTCCTCAACCGCCGCCGCCAGATTCAACGCCCGATCCATGTACGAGGCCAGCTCCTGCTTGTCCTCGTCCTCGGCGCATTGCTTCAGCAGCGGACGCAGGGCTGCATGCAGCGCCGTCAGGGCCGACGACAGCTTGTTCTCGATGCAATCGGCCTCAACAATCCGACCATTCGACCGAGCCCGCCGCCGGGCATAACCAAGCAACTCGCGCCCGAACTCCTCAACCTGATAAATCGTCTGACCCACGGCCGCATTGGCATTCTCGTTGCGGAACGAGGCGATGAAACCCTTGTCCGTCTCCACGTTGTACAGCGTCTCGAGCAAATGCCGCAACTGGGCCGTCGACAGCGATATGCCGAAAGTCTCGCCGGCCACGCTCTCGATACTGTGGGCCTCGTCAAGCACCAGCAGCGAAAAATCGGGCAGAATCTCGTTACCCTCCTGCCGCATCGACAAATCGCTGAACAACAAAGCATGGTTCACCACCAGCAGGTCGGCCGTCATCATGCGCCGCCGCACGCGCTGCAGAAAACAACGCTCCTGGTGAGCGCAGCGACGCCCCAGGCAGTTCCCGCTCTCGGAGGCGACCTTCAGCCAGACGTCCATCGAAGGCTGCGGGCTCAGGTCGCTCAGCGTCCCGTCCTCGGTGCTGTACGCCCACTCCACAATATTTTTGAGGTCCGTTATCTGCCGCGGAGATGAAAGCACGCTCTGGGCCCGGCGGGTCAGACTCTGCAGCCGCCGAAGGCAAACGTAATTGCTCCGCCCCTTAATCAGAACCGCCTTGAAACGCCCCGGCCAGATGCTCTCCAGAAGCGGCAAATCCTTCTCGATCAACTGCTCCTGCAAACTTATCGTGCAGGTGCTGATGACTGCCCGCCGACCATGCTCCACCGCCTCGATCAGCGACGGCACCAGGTAAGCGAAACTTTTGCCAACGCCCGTCCCGGCTTCAACCAGCAAGTGCCGCCGCCCGCTCTGCGCAGCCTCAACCGCCTCGGCCATCTCCATCTGGGGCTGGCGAGGCTCGTAATTTTTCAGCGCCCGGGCAATAGCACCCGCCGGACCGAGCATTTCAACAGCATTCATATCAGATCGCTCGCCATCTTGCCTGATGTGTCACAAACAATTAATACCCCATCACTCCCGCGGCCGTTTGCTTTTGGGTGATGTTGCCGTGTGCCACCCACAAGCGGCCGTCAGCTTGTGGGTGCCTCAACTCCCGCCACCCATCAACCGACTCGCATACTGACCCCACTCAAGCCTTGGCAGAAGGCTCTATCCGCCCGGCCATCGGGCTCGACGCCGAGGCGAATGCCCGACGCGGTATACGACCAGCCTCAAAAGCAAGCCGCCCCGCCTCGCAGGCCAGACGCATCGCCCGAGCCATCTTCACCGCATCCTGGGCCCCGGCAATCCCCGTATTCAGCAGAACCGCATCGGCTCCAAGCTCCATCGCCACCGCCACGTCGCTGGCCGTGCCGACACCGGCGTCAACCAGCACCGGAACCTTGGCATGCTCGATGATCAGCTCAATGTTAAGCGGATTCAATATCCCCAGACCCGAGCCAATCTGGCTGCCCAGAGGCATCACCGCCGCCGCCCCGGCCTGCTCTATGTGACGGGCCAGAATCGGATCGTCGCTCGTGTAGGCCAGAACCGTAAAGCCCTCCTTCACCAGCACCTCAACCGCCTTAAGCGTGCCCACCGGGTCCGGCAGCAATGTCTTCTGATCGGCCAGAACCTCCAGCTTCACCCACTCTTCGCCCAAAGCCTCACGCGACAGCCGCGCCGTGCGAATGGCATCCTCGGCCGTAAAGCAACCAGCCGTATTGGGCAGCAGCTTGTAACGCGCCGGGTCGATGTAATTCAGCAGGCTATCCTTGCTGCGGTCCAGTTCTATCCGCCGCACGGCCACCGTCACCACATCGGTGCCTGAAGCCTCAAGCGCCTCGGCCATCAGCGGAAAAGTGGCATACTTGCCCGTGCCAACCAGCAGACGACTGTTGATCTCATACTTGCCAACGCGAATCATGCCTGTCCTCCGATGCCTGCGGCCCGGCCGACACGACCGGACACCAGCCAGATTCCTTATAATATGTCATCAAAACGCGGCAGCGCTCAATCGCCCCGCACCTTGCCAAACTCAACCACCGCCCACAAAACTCACAATCTCAACCCTGTCGCCTTCCGACAGAGACCGCGTCGCATGCTCGGCACGAGGCACAATCTGCTCGTTAACTTCCACCGCTATGCGACCTACCGAAAGCCGCAACTCCTGCAGCAAGCCGGCAATCGTCAAACCTTCAGCCACCTCGCGCTGCTCGCCGTTTATCGCTATCTTCATCACGACCTCCATGCCAGCCCTGGCCGATTATACGCACCTTGCCCCAAACCCGCGGACAAAGCATTATAGGCATGCCGGCCATCCGACGCAACCGCATCAGAAAACTTCAGAATTCTATCCCCGCACGAGCCTCCATACCCTTATCGTACGGGTGCTTCACCGCCTCGATCCTGCTCACCAAGTCGGCCCGCTCAACCAGCGATGGCGGCGCCTCGCGGCCCGTAAACACAAGCGTCACCTCGCCCCGATCAATATCCGCCAGGGCCTCAACCTCCTTTAACTCCACCAGCCCCGCCGCCAGGGCCGCCAGAATCTCATCGGCCACAACCATGCTGTACTTGCCCGATACCAGATTCTCACGAACCAGGGCCATGGCCTTGCCCGCAGCCTCTACGGCCTCCGGCGGCGGAGGTGACCGAAAGACGAACCCGCTGCCCATCAGGTGCACGTCAATCACATCCGCCAGCCGCGCCAACGCCCGGTGCTCGCCACACGACTGGCTTTTCATGAATTGGATAAAACTGGTCGACATTCCGTGACCGGCCGCACGAATTGCCAGACCAATTGCCGAAGTTGTCTTGCCTTTACCGCCGCCGCAATATATGATAAGGGTACCTGTCGAGGCGCTCATCGGTGCGATACTCCTTTGGGTGCTGGAATCACGTCGCAGGACTTTAGGCACATTTAAGCAATCCGGCCCCGCTGCCGGAACCGATTATACAGCATCTCGATGCCGATGTCCCCGGACAGGACGCCGATTTATGGCCCCTGGTCCGCAAGTCGCTCATTTGTGCGTGAAAAAACATTCATGTCCACGACCGTACTAGACAGAGAGCAAGACCATGTCTGAAGAAACGATTGCCACCATTGCCGCCCTCGGCCACTTCAATCTGGAACACGTCCGCGCCGCCACCGAAATGATCGACCAGGGTTTCACAATCGCATTCATCGCCCGCTACCGCAAAGAAAAAACTGGTAACATGGGCCACGGTGGACTGCTCAGGCTCCTGCGACTGCGCCAACAGGTCAACCAACTCCAGATGCGAAAAGCCGCCGTCATCGAAAGCATCCGCGAACAGGACAAACTGACCCCCGACCTCGAAAGCCAGATTCAACACGCCGGACAGATGCGAGTGCTGGAAGACCTTTACCTGCCCTTTAAACCAGCCCGCCGAACCGCCGGAACAATTGCCGTCGAAAGAGGCCTCCAGCCTCTGGCCGATGCCATAATGAATGGCGACCAGCCTTTGCCACTCAACCAGATGGCCGCCGGCTATATCCGCCACGACCAGGAACTCCACACCACCAGCGACGTCCTCAACGGTGCCCTGATGATCGTCTCCGAATGCTATGGCGCTCATCCCCTCATCAGGCAGCGAGTACGCGACCTCGTCTGGGGCGAAGGCGTGCTCACCTGCAGCCGCGGAGCCGTGCCCGAGGAGCACGTCAAGGAATTCCGCGACTACTTCAACTTCAGCGAAGCCATTCGACAACTGCCCCCGCACCGCGTGCTGGCCGTTAATCGAGGCGAGCGGAAAAAAGCTCTCAAAGTCAGCGTGCACGTTACCCAGGACATCCTGATGGAAGAGTGCCGCACCCTGCTCGTGCCGCAGGACCACCCCTACGAAGATTTTCTGCTCCAGGCCATCGACGACAGCCTCAACCGCCTGGTCATACCGGCTATCTCGCGCGAAGTACGCAAGGAACTCACCGAGGCAGCCGAATGCCATGCCATGGACGTCTTCGCCAGCAACCTGACCGGCATGCTGATGACACCGCCGGTAGCCGACGCCAGAGTGCTCGCCATCGACCCAGGCTTCCGCACCGGCTGCAAAGTCGCTGCTCTCGATGAACAGGGCAAACTTCTGGCCGAAACAATCGTCTACCCGCACGAGCCGCAATGCCGCTGGCAGGACAGCAAAGACACCCTCCGCGACCTCATACTCAAGCACAAAATCGAGCTCATCGCCATCGGCAATGGCACAGGCTGCCACGAAACCGAAAAACTGCTCACCGAAGCCATCGCCGAAAACGACCTGCACGCCAAGTACACCATGGTCAGCGAAGCAGGAGCCAGCGTCTATGCCGCATGCCCCCTGGCCGAAGAAGAATTCCCCAAGCTCGACCCCGCCCTCAGGGCCGCCGTCAGCATCGGCAGGCGACTGCAAAATCCTCTCGGGGAATTCGTCAAGGTCGACCCCCGATGCATCGGCGTCGGACTCTACCAGCACGATGTCGACCAGGAAATGCTGCGCGCCCGACTCGAAGAAGTCGTGACAAATTGCGTCAACTCGGTCGATGCCGACGCCAACACGGCCGAAGCCTCCCTGCTGGCCCGAATCTCGGGACTGAACCCCGACATGGCCAAGGCAATCGTCGCCTCACGACTCAAGGACGGCCCCTTCCGCTCCCGCCAGGACCTTTGCCGCATACCCGAAATGGACGAATTCACCTTCACAATGTGCGCCGGCTTCCTGCGCATCAGCGGAAGCGAAAACCCCCTGGCACGCACCCGCGTCCATCCGGAAAACTACCAAGTGGCCGAAACAGCACTCGACATGCTCGGCTATTCCCTCGAGGACGTGGCCAACGCCGAAGGGCTCCCCGGACTCAGGCAGAAACTCGAAAAAGTCAGCCTCGAAGAGATGGCTAAATCCCTCGGTGTCGGCATCCCCACACTCTCCGACATCCTCTTCAGTCTCGAACACCTCGACTACGACGTCCGCCTGCAGTCCCCGCAGCCAATCTTCAAGAGCAGAATGCTCGTCCTGGAAGACCTCAAACCCGGCATGTGGCTCAAGGGAACAGTACGCAACGTGGTCGACTTCGGGGCCTTCGTCGATATCGGCGTAAAGGAAGACGGACTCGTCCACGTCAGCCAGCTCTCGTCCAAGTACATCAAGAACCCCACAGATTTCGTCCATGTCGGCCAGACAGTCGATGTCCGCATAGTAACCATCGACCGCGACCGGCGCCGCATAGCCCTATCCATGATCCGACTCCAGGAACCATGCCAGCAACATAACGCCACCGCCGCCGCCTCATCATCCTCAGCGGCCTCCGCCGCCACCACCTGACCACGCCCCGCCGTGTGCCGAGGCTAAAACATTTTGCCGTTAAAAACCCCTCCCCCTTAACGGGGGAGGTGCCCCGAGCATAGCTCGGGGCGGTGGGGGTGCCGTTCGCCCGCCATCACCTCAGCAAAGGAAGCTTTCTGGGTGCCACCCACAAACTAGTTTGTGTGTGCCGTCGTTCTTGCCTTTTCTTCTTCTGTTAAAGCCCCCGGCACCGCCGGGGGATGCCGTTATCTTTACCTCTTCTTCTTCCCGGCACCGCCGGGGGAGGATAATGTTGCCCTTGTTACCCATACCTGATAAACTTGCACCTGAACCCTAAAATAACGGGAGAATGCACCATGAATATTATGATGTTCTGGGTCGGCCCACTATTCGTCATGTCCATGTTCGCTCAGGCCGGCACCGGCGACGGACTCAACTCGGTCGACACCGCCCTCTACTGGCAGATCAAGAACGTCGAAATCACCGCCGATAACATGATCGCCGAGCTTAACGAGGCCGACCCCAACGACCCGCCCGCCGAAAAGCCCCCGCAGGTCGATTATGACGCCATCGTCCAGCAACTCGGCTCTGATGCCTTTGCCGATCGAGAGGCCGCCCAGAAAAAACTCGAAGAAGCCGGCCAGCAGGCCCTGTCCGCACTGGAAAAAGGAACTGAATCCGAAGACCCGGAAATAAGCGTCCGCTCACAGCGGGCCATCCACAACATTCAGCAAGCCATGCAACAGCAGCAAATGCAGGGCATCCATCCTCCCCAGCCGCCCGGCCCGCAGCACAAAGCCATCCGGCGCCTCATGGCCATCCGCACCATCGGCGAAAAAAAGTACCGCCAGGCCCTGCCCCTGCTCGAGCAACTCAC
>JAWLHX010000009.1:0-77309 GCA_041690105.1 Phycisphaerae bacterium | reverse complement strand
GCCCGGCAGCCCCAAATGCCGCAGGATGTCGCAGAGCGAAGAACGCCGAATCATAAGCCTTCTCGCCCAGAGCAATGCAGAGACTGGTTAACGGCGTTGCATGGCACCCGGCAGGCACCTGGCACACTTTGGCGCCGGGTGCGCTGTCGCTTCAAAGTGCGTCAGGTCGGCGCGGCCGGTCCCGAAACCCAATCTCTTCCGCCGGCACAAGAGCCTTGATATGCGTCTCATTAAGCCACACCCCGTCAGCAACTCGAAAAACCACAAAGTACCTCATGCCGTCATGCAGCCTGAAGCCAACGTCGGATAAGCTGCCAATCGAAAATTTGTACTCTTCGGCCTCAAGTTCATCCCTGAATACCCCGCGTTTTTGCAACACGTGAATGTCTTCCACCAACACCCGCATCTCCTCGAAATGAGCCCGCACCAGCGCCACCTTCACCGGTTGGGGTCGGGAGACTTCGAAATTGAGCTGGGCCTTGTGGTCGCGGAGCCAGTTGCTGATGAGTTGGGCGAGTTGCTTGCGTTGCTGCAACAGGCTGGGGGCATCGGCGGTGAGAAGCTTTTGCACCCTGGCCAGCGTGATCAGTTGAGCATCATCGACACCCAGGAGTTGGGCCAGTATCTGCGGGTTATCTGTTTTGAGGCCGTCGATGGCCTTGCTGATGATAATGGCATCGTCGATGGACATGAGGGCCCAGAAAGCGCGAAGTCCGACGGAGCCCCAGACGTCCATCTCCGTGTCGAAGGCGGGTAGAAGGTTGATGAGGTGATCAATCGCGGCAGGATCGTGGTGGTTGAGGGCCAGAGCGGCGGCGGCCTGCACGCGAGCAGCGGGATCGGCCGAGGTTTTGAGATAGTGGCGCAGATGGCCGGGGACATCGGGTGCGTCGTACATGACGATGCCGCTCACGCGGTCGCTGTCGGAGAGGTCGAAGCTGGCGGCCACATCGAGCCACTCATCCAGGGGCAACAGCAGATGATCTTGGGCCAGACGGTGCCTGACTGCTGCCAAAGACAGGAGGGCGGCGCGTTTCCAGGTGGCTGGGACGTCGCCGTGGTGAAGGAGGCCCATGACCGCGAGGCGATTTCGCTGGTCGAGTTCGGCGTCGAGAAGGCCCGAATGACTGCCGAATATCTCAATTATCCTGATCTTGAGCGGCTCGGAGGCGACGCTGGCCAGACTGTCCTGGAGCGTGGCGCCGGAGAAGAGCAGAGTGCGCAGGGCCTTCTCGCTGAGCTGCTCGTCGGCGGCTTCGGCGATGCGACCTATCTGCCTGCTGAGCGTTGCGAGACGATGATAGAAGACGATGGCGAGGCCGGATTTGATGAGCTCGGGATCGTCCTGCGAGAGGAGTTCGCGGGCGAGCGTGACGGGGTTTTTCTGCTGAAAGAGGGCTGAGGTAGCGGCCTGAAAGTCGGCGAAGCTGGCGGCCCGGCCAATGTCCCGCAGGTCCGGAGCATCGGCGGCCCGGGCGGGCATGGCCAGAGTCAGCGAGACAATGACGAGCGACAGACTCAGCAGAGGGCTCTTCATGGTTTTTGCTCCGTTATTGGAATTACCGAATTGCACCGCTTCTTACTCTCGGCACGCTTTGGCGCCGGCAGCGCGGGCGCTCCCGCGGCCATGAAGACATCATCGCCTTGCCGTCAGGCTGAGTCAAGATGGTTGTTTGCGGACATGTTCGCGCGATAGTCCATCCACTGATGCAAATACCGAATCGCACTCCTTACCTTCGGCACACTTTGGCGCCGGGCTGCGCCGTCGCTTCAACGTGCGGCACCCGGCAACAGCCGCAGCATCGGCATCCCCCGGCAGTGCCGGGGGCTTCAACGGCAACAGCCGCGGCAACGGCAACGGCGGCATTCACAAACTTGTTTGTGGGTGGCACACGCGGGGTGGCAGCAATGGGGGTGTCTTGCGGAATAGCAGTAATTATTTGCCCGGCCGGGAAAGTGGGATTAGATTTATTGTGGTGGGAAGCGTAAGTACTTATGAGATGGCACATCTTGCAGTAAGCAGGTCAGGAGTCTTAATTATTCAGGAATCGGGGAAATGAAGAGAGTCTGGATTGCGGCGATTTGGGCGGTGGTTGTTTTGGCTGCCTGCGGCGGGGCGGCGGAGGCGGCGACGTTTTATGTCGATCCGGTGAATGGCTCGTCCACGGGCGACGGCAGTGCAGCCAAGCCGTGGCGGACTCTGGAGGAGGTCTTTAGCCAGAACAGGATTGAATCGCGCTATGCCGATGGCAGCGTCAGGAATAACGGTGCCCCGGTACAGGCGGGTGACACCATTGTTCTGCGCAGCGGCTACCATGGCGACATCAGCGTGAGCAGCTACTACAACACGGGGCTGATTACGGTGATAGCCGAGGAGGGGCATCGGCCGACGCTGCGGCGGCTGTCAGTGAGCGGGTTCAAAAATTGGCGATTCAGCGGGCTGGAGATCAGCACGGAGTTGTCGCCGACATTCGCCAAGCTGACTCTGGTGAGCATTGGCGGGACGTCGAGTTACGTGACGGTGGACAACTGCCTGGTGTACTGCGTGGCCGACGTGGCAGGGTTCACGGCTCAGCAGTGGCTGGACAAGACCAGCAACGGCATAAGCGTGGGCGTTGATTGCCGGAACGTGCAGATTATCGACAACGTGGTGCGTAACACGGCCTTTGCCATCAACCTGTCGGGCATTGACCTGCTGGTGCGCGGCAACCAGATAATCAACTACCGTGGCGACGGCGTCAGGGCCCTGAACGATAATCAGACGGTGGAGTACAACGTCATAAAGAACTGTTACAAGGTGGACGCCAATCACGACGACGGCATACAGGTCTTCAAGCACAACGTGTCGCAGGGGCTGATACGCAACATGGTGCTTCGCGGGAACACTATTCTGGATCATGAGGATTTCAGTCAACCGCTGGCCTCGAGCCCGCAGGGGATTGGGATTTTCGAGGGGCCGCACGAGAACTTCCGGATTGAGAACAACCTGGTGGTAACCAACCACTGGCACGGCATAACACTGTACTGGGGCCAGGGCTGCACAATCATCAACAATACGGTGGTCAATCCGAAGTACATCAGCGGCGCGTCGAACATGAATACCTGGATTGAGATTGGGCGGGCCAAGAGCATTTATGGCGGGGAAAACAGTACCGATTGCCGCATTGCCAACAACATGGCTCACAGCTTCCGCACCGCTGGCAACACTAACCTGACCTTTGAGAATAACCTGACCGTTACGCGGACGAACTATACGGGCATCTTCAGCAATTTTGCAGCGGGCGATTATACGCTGAAGGCCGATAGTCCGGCGATTGACGCGGGCTCGTCGACCGACGCCCCGCCGCTGGATATTCTGAAGAATCCGCGGCCGACGGGCGAGCGGTGGGACATTGGCTGCTACGAGGTTGTGGGGCCGGACGCGACGCCGCTGGCGGTGACGGGCTGGCAACAGGTGAGCAGCCACGGCTCGGCGGGTACTATCAGCAGCGAGTTGGCGGCGGGTGCGGTGGTTGGCGGCGCGGAGGGCTTGCGGTCGGTACGGGTGCTTTTCAATCGGCCGGTGGATGGCGAGTCGGTCGCGGCGGCGGGAGCGGTGACGATAGCCGGCGAGAGCGGTGGCGATGTTGCGGGGCTGTTGAGCGGGTTTGCGGTGTCGGAATCGGGCGAGGCGGTGACGATCAACTTTTCGTCGGCCCTGCCGGACGGCGACCGCTATACCTTCACGGTGACGACGGCGGTGCTGGCGGCTGATGGCAGCGCTCTGGAAGTGGCGGCATCGCGCAGCGTGGGCGTGCTGGCCGGCGATGTTGACGGATCGGGCGAGGTGACGGCGGCGGATGTGCTGGCGGTGCGGCCGGCAGTGGGCCAGGCGGTAACGGCCGAGAACGCGCGGCTGGACGTGACGGGCACGGGAATAGTTACAGGCGACGACATGCGAGCGGTGCGCGGTCGACTGGGGCGGAAGTTGCCGTAGGGGTGGTGGTGGCGTGCGGTACTGCGGACGCGCTACGGTTGCGAGTGGCACAAGCGCATCCTATGTAGTATTGCAATGCACCTGGTTGCGTGCCGAGTTGGCCTGGGATATGCTCATTGCGCCGGCACTTCATGCGTTAACCTAGGAGATGGTACATGCGATTACGAACGGTTGTCATTTTTGGAATATTTCTTTGTACGGTTCAGGTTGCCGCGGCAGACGAGCGGGCCGAGCTGGAGGCGTATTTCCAGGCTTTGAACGAGGGCGACCTCGGCCAAGTGAAAGCGGTGGTGGAGAAGAACCCGTCCTGGCTGCAAATGAAATTCAGCGATGACCGCCTGCCGCTGCACGTTGCTGCCGAGAACGGGCGTCTCCAGCTATGTGCGTGGCTTATCGGACAAGGGGCTGAACCAGACCCGGCTGCCAGTGACGGTAAGACTCCGTTAATGGCCGCTGCCTATTTTGGACATAAGGACATTGTGGAGCTGCTGCTGGCAAAGGGAGCGAAGGTTAATCGCAGCGATAGAGAGAAAAACACCCCCTTGCACTGGGTGTCGGGAAACTCGCATCCTGAGGTCGTGAAACTATTGATTGACGCCGGTGCTGATGTAAACGCCACTGCAGCCGATGGCTGCAAACCTATCCACTACGCCGCAGAGGAAGGAGACGAGGCTGCCGTTCGCCTCCTGCTTGATAAGGGGGCGGATGCCAAGGCTGTTGCAGAGAATACCGGTGATACGCTGGGTCATTTGAGCGCTCGTGCTGGAAAAGCAGAATTGTTTAAGCTTGTGCTAAGCAAAGGCGTGGATGTTAAGGCACAAAATCGTGCAGGTGAAACGCTGCTGCACGCTGCGGCAAAGGGCGGGAGCGACGAAATTGTGCAGTTGCTGCTTTCGCAGAATTCCGACCCGAACGCTGCCGATGAAGAACAGTGGCGTCCTCTGCACATGGCCGCCGCCGGCGGGCATACTGATGTTGTCAGAAGGTTGATTGGCGCCAAAGCCGACGTCAACGCGGAAGGTCCATGGGGTGTCACGCCAGTATTCAGCGCGGCAAATACCCAGACAATGATGCTGCTGTTGCGGGCAGGCGCCAACCTGAAAGTTGAAGACCGCAAGGGTCGCACTCCGCTGCACACTGCGGCCGAGGAAGGGCATGCAGAGGTTGTTACGTTCCTGCTGCGAAAGGGGCTGAAGGTTGACGACACAATGCTGGGATTTGATAAAACACCCCTGCATTTTGCCGCTGAATATGGCCATAAGGAGGCTGTCGCGGCGCTAATTGCAGGCAGAGCCAATGTTGCAGCTAAAGACAGCCAAGGCCAAACTCCTCTGCATTTGGCTGCATCCGGTGGTTATGCCGACGCGGTTCTTTTGCTGCTTAAAGCACGGGCAAATGCCGCTGCAAAGGATCTGGCGGGTAATACACCATTACAACTGGCGGAGAAGGAAAAACATGAGGAGGTCGTGGAATTGCTCAAGAAAGTTGGCAGGCGCTGAAAAACTTGGCACAAACACTCACACTGGCGAAAGGAATAGAAGATGGTTTCGATGAAGCGTTTGGCGATCTCATTTCTGATATTGGCTGTTATTACGTTTGTCGCTGGGATGATCATGACGCATGCTGGATGGAATCCGATAACCGAGCGATCAGGTCAGACATCAGGCGATGCGGCAGCATATAAAGCGTTGGTTGTTATGCTGACCGTGTTGGTTCAAAATGTGTCGGTCGGCCTTGCTATAATTTTCGGTGTGCTGTGGTTGGTTTTCCGGGGCCGCGGGCCGAAGACGGTATCGTGACACTGGGCGGTGTTAATCATGGCCTGTTAAGGCAAGGCAACGGCGGCCTCCGGATGCGATTATGGCAACCAAGGGTTGCCATGCGCCCGACCGACGTGATGAGGTTAAACAACTTGCATGGGAGAACAAGGATGATTCTAAAGTCTCTTGCCTTTGCATTATTGCTTTTGTGTCTGGGATGTGCTCGGGTTGCATCATTAACGGTCTTAGAACAGGCGGAATCCCATGATTACGTGGTACGAGGAGTGGTCTTGGAGGTGGGAAATCCACCTGGCTACTGGAGTGGCGTCTCCGTGGCTTGCCAGCCCGTGAAATACCGGGTAATTGAGGTCTATAAAGGTGATTTCTCGGCCGGAGATGAAATACTGCTTTATCACGTTCTGGTTGGTGGAGGGAGGACGGAGCATGAGGCTGAAGCCAGATTGAATGAGAATCTTGTGAAGCCGGGGGTAGAGGTGGTGGTGTTCGCCAGTAATGGGTTTCCTGGGATGAGTGGCGGCAACTTTGTTGTCGGTGGCAGGAGTGCCGATAATTTGCTCTTTGTAAGGGGAGAGGATCTGTTCTATGAATAGGGTGTATTCGTAGCAGACATGAGGCGACGCAGCACAGCAACAGCAGCAACGACGATCCCCCGGCAGTGCCGGGGGCTTCAAAAGCCACAACCACATCGACAATTAAGGCACCCGCGGCACCCTCATCCGGCCCTGCGGGCCACCTTCCCCCGTCGAGCCCTTCGACGGGCTCAGGGCGAAAGGGAATGGTTGCGGCGACGGCATTTGCCGCGCGTCCGGAAGTTATCATGGCCTGACTCCGTCAGGCCATGGCACCACTGTTGGGTACGCGGCGAGCGCGCTTTATTGCTCGGAATTCAGCTGATCTTCAGACTCTGCTCCTGATCCGAATTCTTCGAGTTCGGAAATCAATTGCTTGATCACGGCTTCCGACCCGTTTTTGTACCATATCTTAATTTGCAGCGGCTGCTCACCTTTGGGGGCGAATGCAACATAAGTGTGATTGCCCTCCGCATAGACGATGCTCCCGGGATAATGCTCTTCACAGTATTGCATCCAGTGCCTGACGGCCGACTTATTGGCATAAGGAACTGTTGGCAGCACAATGTCGATGTACCGAAGCTCACCAGCGGCAACCAGGGCTGCCAGATGCGGCTCTATGGCGGTTGGCGGGCTTACGTACGACAAGCCCGACTGCGGGTCATGCTCGGCATTGGCGGGGTCGCGCAGGAACGCGTTGTAGGAATAGACGGCCCGCCAATGGTAATCCGGTCCTGTCCTGCCGAGAAGAAAATGACTTGCCAGCGCACCGATGATTCCGCCCAGAACAAAGCTGATGATAATTTTGGTCTTCATTGAATTGCCTCCCGAACTCATAGCCGCAGCTTGTTCGAAATCAGGCACCGCCAGGTTTTGACAGTAGCATTGTATAGGCTATGCAGTTGCCGTGAACAGCCTTGGGTCGGAATCCGGCATCTTCAGCCAGTGCGGCAACCGAGCGACGACGCAGAAAGTGGGGATCGAAGATGACCTCCGTCACGCTCAGCAATCCGCCGGGCTTCAGCGTCTCGAATATCTCCCGCATTGCGGCCGGCCGGTCGGGAATTTCGCCCAGGACGGTTACCAGCAGAGCCCGGTCAAAGCAGTTGCGGTCGAGCTGGCCCTGACCTATCGTGGCCTCAATGAATGTAATGTTGGAGAGGCCGGCGGCCTGGGCCTTGGTGCGGACCCGGGCGAGCATGCCGGCCTGAATATCGGCCGCAACTACCTGGCCCTGCTCGCCCACCTGCCTGGCCAGCGGAATTGTCAGCCTGCCGGGGCCGCATCCGGCATCCAGCACAGTCATGCCGGGCTTAAGGTTGAGATGCTCGATGATAACGGTCGCCCTGTTTGTGCGGGTAAACGGGTTGTCCAGCTCCACCATCCAGCGCAGCCACACGGGGCACGGCAGCACATGCCGATTGCTTACCAGTCGCCAGCCGGCAAACACCAGCAGGGCCAGACCTAGTGCTGCCAGAAAGAGAAAAACGATAATGTCCATTACTGACTCACAAGATGACTGGACGCGGCCAGAACCGGGAAGGGCGACATTTTACGCCAAGGCGATGCATAGCGTAAGTGGATTTTTTGTGTCAGCGCGCAGCACGTTGAGGAAATAATGGGCCGGCATTTTCGGTATGGATCCTGAACTCAACAACGGTATATTTCAGCTGGCACAATTGCCGGCGGAGGGCTGACCGATGGCTGTCGATCCGAACAATATAGCCAATTCTGCTGCGGGCCATGCCGGCATCGCTCCGGGACAACGGCCTGCTGTGGTTGGTTTTCCGGGATCGCGGGCCGAAGACGGTATCGTGACACTGGGCGGCACCTGCACCTGCTTCACCCTCATCCGGCCCTGTGGGCCACCTTCCCCCGTCGAGCCCTTCGACGGGCTCAGGGCGAAAGGGAAGGGTTACGGCGACGGCATTTGCTGCGCATCCGGAGGTTATCATGGCCTGACTTCGTCAGACCATGGCACCTGCTGACGAAAAAAACGGTCCGGGATTTGGGGGATGCATCCTGACCTCCACAAAGGTATATTTCAGGCGGCGCACGTGCCGATGGAGGACTGACCAATGGTTGTCGATCCGAACAACGTAGTTGTTTAACTATTGACCGGCCGCAAGTCCTGTCGGTCAAAGCACTGGCCCTGCCTGATGCGGTGAGTTTACCTCTGCGGGGGGTCGCCCCAGTCGGGTACGTCCAGCAGTTCGCCGTCGCGCATGGCCGATTTGTGGGCCATTATGCCCGGAGCCAGGTAGCGGACTGCGGCCCAGGCGTGGATGGCCGGCAGCCGATCCTGCTGGACCGCCTCGACAAACTCGTGCACCATGAAGGCGTGGCTTCCGCCGTGCCCGCCATAGGGGTTGTGCGGCATGGCCTGGTTGAAGGCGGCCATGACGTCCTCGGGCAGCACGTCGCGCATATCTTCTGACGTCAGCGGCGTAATGCTGCTGCGCGTGGTCCACAGGGCGGCGCTATCCTCCGGCGGCACACTGACCAGCGAAGCCTCGGTACCGTAGATGCTGAAGTTTTCGAATCCGATGTGCCCCACTTTTCGGAATTCGCGAATTTCGGCGGTTGCCCCGTTGCTCATGCGGCACAGGGCGACTTCGTTGCCGAAGGGGTTTCGGTGGACCGTGTCCGGACGGTGCCAGTCGTCGCCGGGGATGATGTGGCCGAGGGCCGAGATCTTCGTCACGTGTGCGTTCATGACCGACCTCAGCCCGCCTGTACTGTGCGTGGGGTAGTGCATTGGCGTGTTGCCGCTGAGGCTCAGGTTCCACTCGTCGCCATGGCGGCGCATGCAGACTTCGCGCAGGCTGCAGGGGGAATCGACGTCGTGCAGATATGAGCCCTGGGCGTGCACGAAGTGGCCGAAGGCGCCCTGTGCGGCCATTCGCCTGCCGTACATCGCCTCGCACCGGTAGTATGATGTCTCGCCCATCATGTAATGTCGGCCCGAGCGGCACACGGCCTCGATCAGGCGGTCGCACCACTGCAGCATTTCGTCGCCACTTGGCAGGCTGATGACGGGCACGGCGCTGTAGACGCACTTGCCGGAGTCGAGTGCCTGGATGGCCTGGGGAGCGTGCAGCCAGGGCTGGGTCATGATGACCAGGGCATCGAGATCGCTGCGGCAGATGGTTTCGAAGTCGGCATAGGTTTCCTGCACCTGATACTTGCGGGCATTATCGGCAAGGCGGCTGCTGTTGATGTCGCAGAGGGCCAGGCGGTGCACCAGCGGATGGTGCTGGAAGAGCGGGATGAAAGACTGGGCGAAACTGCCACAGCCGACGATACCAATGCTGATGGTCATGGATTGAGGCCTCCGTCGAGTTGAGAGCAAATCGGCCGCCTGCGTGGCGCGGATATGGTCACGGGCGGATTATAGACGCCTGTCGAGGCTGGTGACAAATGAAATGCGCGCCAGGGGCGGGTGTGCCGGGCAGACAATTATCGTGCGGCAAGCAGTGCGGCTTGCGCTCGGCGGAACTGTCGCCCGCAGGCGCAAGTGGGCTTCGATGTTTGCTGCCGACCGCCTGCAATCTCGGCATTCAGGTGGCCCGCACGGCTATGGTGTCCGTCGCACCCAGGCAATGAGGTAAAAACCAATCCGACCGCCAACCAGCCCGACCAGCAGCCAATAAATGGCCTCGACTGGCTCGCTGCCAACGACATAAAAAGAATAGATGGCGGCCGCCACGCCACACACAATAAACATAAAGCCGAGGAAGACAACGATTTCCGTGTACCAGGGGGCTCGCCCTTCGTCCGTCTGCATGTCATTGCCTTCCAACGTCGTTGATGAAGTTGGGCCTTCATGGCCCTCAGTCCGCACGTGAAAATATAACCCTGACACCGCCCTCAAAACTCTATTCCACCAGTGGCTTGACCGGATTGCGCGAATCCTGGCTGTTGCCCACGGCCAGGGTATGCTCAAGGTCGCCCTCGCTGGCCACGTACTCCACCAGTTGCTTGAAGGTCACGCAGTAGACATCCGGGTACTTGTCCCGATTGTGCACCAGCACGTCCAACAGGAAGGCCTTCAGCAGGGCCGCCTGGTTGCGATGACTGTGGTTGCCGTAGAACTGGAAGCCCCAGTCGTGGAAAGCATTGATGGCCATCGGCGGCCGCAGCGGATGATTGTAGCGGTATTCGAAGTTAGCCCTGTACATGGCCAGGCCGTCCTCCATGTTGTAGTGGAAGGATCCGGAATAGTCGCTGTGGAATCCATCGACTATTGTTGCCGACACCTGGCCCGCAATCATCGGCTCCAACATCTCCCCGTTCGGGCGACGGCCCGCAGCGTCCATTACGGTTCCGTCCATCGGTCCGACGCCAATTGTGTAGTTGGGCCCGTCTTTCGCTGGCCAGGCAAAATCGTTCGGATGGCGCAGCCGGCGTCCGCGATAAACAAAGTTCTGCCGGGCCAGTAATTGCCGCGAGTAATCCATATCAACCGCCGTGCCGCTGGCGCCACCGCCGCCCTTGTAGGTAAAGGGACGCGTGAAGCCCGCAATGTGATCGCGATACCACTGGGCGGCGCCCTCAATCTCCTCCACCTGCTGCTCTTTGGGCAGCGAGGTCCAGAACCGTCCGCCCGGATTGTGATGCAAGGTGTGATTGGCAATTTCGCTGCCGGTATCGAACAGCCTCTGAAGCAAGAGCACCTGCTTCTGCAGGTCGCGAGTTGTCGGGTCGCCCGCCAGCGGGGCCACCCACAGCGTATAGTTGACCTTCACGTCATGTTCGGCCAGGGTCTCGACAATGTCCAGCATGGCCTCCAGACCGTCAACGTTGACGCAATCGTCAACCCCCAGCACAATGAACAGTGGCGGACGCTTGCCGCCCGGCGCGACCGGCGGCCCGTCGCCCTGCTCGGGAACCTGGGCCCTCTCGGGCACCGCGAAGCCTTCGAAAGGAACCGCTACTCGCATTTCTAACAGCGCATTGGACGCTGCCTGCGCCAGGCGGAAATGCGGACCTCGCAAGATGGAGGACAGTTCTTTATGAACACTCTCCCTCTGTTCTGCCCAGGCGCGGGCCTCCTGCGGATCAGCCGACGCCGGCAGCTTAAACTTGGCCGATTGTGCCAGGGCCTCGATGGCGTACAGCTTGTTGGTCGTCCACTCCGTTTTCTGCAACATGGCCAGCAATGCCGGCACGGCCTTCCGCGAGCGAATGCACCCCAGGGCATAGGCCGACCGCTGCTGCATGTAATCGTCGCGGCTAAGGCCCTCGATCAGCAGATCCTCGCCCGCGGAGTCGCCAAACTTCACGGCCAGCACATCAGCCGCCGCATGGGCAATAAGCAGGGCCCGGGCGTGGCGAACCTCGGGCGTCACTTCCCGCAACTGCCGCCGGTCCCAGTCGCGGCTGGCCATCAACTCGTGCAGCACCGGAATTACATTGCGATCTTCGAAAAACGGCAGGGCCAGCATCCGCAGAATCGGCACCTGTGTCCACAGATCCAGTTCCAGCCACAACTGGCGATTCTTCAGGGCCTCGACAATGGCCGCCTGAGTCGTCGGGTCGCCCAGCCGCCCAAGGGCCAGCAGAGCGTCGCCACGCACCAGCACGTCCTCGTCCTTCAGTGCCTGCGAGAGCGCCGCAGCACTTTCCGGATGCTTCAGCCGCCCCAGGGCCACGACGGCCGTCCGCCGCACGGCCGGGTCCTCGTCGCCCAGGGCCAGCCCTGCAATGGCCGGAACGCTGGCCAGATCGTTCAGACGCTGAAGGCCGTAAATGGCATTTCGCCGCACCAGCGGATGACCGTAAGTTACCGAGGCCCGCAACACCGGCAGGTACTGAGCATCGCTCAGCATGGCCAGCCGCCCCACCGCCGCGGCACGCTGCTCATCGGTCACCAGGCGCTCGGCAGCCGGTTGCCCGTCAACCAGCGGCAACAGGGCCTCCTCGACCTCGGCCGGCTGGGCAATGGCCACCGCCAGACGGCCATCGTCCGCGGTCTCGGTCGTGACATCGTCCCGACACGAGGCCAGCAGCACCGCCAGCGCAGCACAAGTCAGCAAAAACGCAGAAAACCGTCCGATCAGCTGCATGATTGTCGCTCCCGTTGAGAAAGTGTGGACAGGCAAAAACGGCCGCCCCGCCGGACCCCTGGCCCGACGAGTGTGGGCCATTATATCAAATACCTGACGCGAGGCCGGTGCCATGGTCTGACGAAGTCAGGCCATGATAGCGACTGATAGTCAGTTTGTATGCCGCCGGACAGACAATCACCGGGCGGGTGATCTCATGGTGTGCCTCCATTTTGTCAGCGGCGAAAGCCCGGATTATGCTAACGGCAGTTGCTTATGTCGCAAATCATAACACCATATTTATTGCAAGTGCAAGACAAGACTTGTGAGGGAGCGGGATAACGGCAACGGCAACGACATCCCCCGGCATGCCGGGGGCTTTAACGGCAGAGGCAACGGTAACGGCAACGACATCCCCCGGCAGTGCCGGGGGCTTCAACGGCAGAAGCAACGGCAACGGCAACGACATCCCCCGGCATGCCGGGGGCTTCAACGGCAACAGCAGCGGCAACGGTAACGACAGAAGCAATGAGTAGTTCAGACGAGGCGGACGTTGGCGGCGTCGAAGGCTCGGACGGTGGCTGAATCGTCGAGACGGACCACAAGGGCGTATTGCGGGCTGATGGAGACGACTGTGCCGCGATGGGTGCGCCCGGCCTCTACTACGGCGACGGTGCGGCCAACCATGTCGCCGTGGGCATCGTAGCGCTGGCGAAGTTGATCGCGCCGGCCGGCCTCAAGGTCGGCCAGGGCGGCATCGAGGTGCACCATGACTCGCTCCAGCAGCAATGTGCGGTCGATTGGTTCGCCGCAAACGATGGCCAGGCTGGTGGCCCGCTGGCGAAGTTCGGGCGGAAAGGCCTCGGTTGGTTGGTTGACATTTATGCCGACGCCGAAGATGTAGAGCGACTTTTCGTGCGAAGTGGCAGTGGCATTGCTGCGCCCGCCCTCGATGAGTATGCCGGCAACTTTGCGTCGGTCGATCTCCAGATCGTTGGGCCACTTTATGCCGATTGATAGGCCGGTCGTCTCTTCCATGGCCTCGGCCAGGGCGGAGGCGGCCGCAAGCATTGGCGGCTGGGAGAGCCATAGCGGGATGCTCAGCAGCAGGCTCTGGCCGGGCGAATCGAGCCAGGGGGCGCCCTGGCGGCCACGGCCGGCAGTCTGGCTTTCGGCCAGGATGACAGTGCCATGGGCGGCGGGGCCGGCACTGGCCACATGGGCGGCGACGTCGTTGGTCGAGGAGGTCTGGTTATAGATGATGACCCGGCGGCCGATGCGCAGCCGGCGACAGGCGAAGGCGATCTCGTCGCGGTCGATTGTTGGCGGCACGCCTTCCAGCCGCACGCCCAACATCGGGTGCTGGTTGATGATGAAGCCCTGGCGGCTCATCTCGTCCAGAGCGGCGGAGATGGTGGTTGTGTGGCTGCTTTCGTGTCTGAATGAATCCGCCGATGCATGGCGGCCAGTGGCCGCGGGTCGGCCGCCGGAGGCCTCTTCCTGGTCATCCAGCACCTGGGCCAGTTCCTGCCGGTCGACCCATTGGCCTTGTGAACGCCGCAAACACCAGGTGAGGCGATAATCGAGCATTTTCGTTTTTCCGGCAGCACGTTCGATTAGCAGCAGTAGTTGCTTATGTGGTTGAGTCCCAGGCATATCCCGGGAACACAGACGTTGCTGTTGTTGCCGTGTTAAGCCCCCGGCACTGCCGGGGGATCGAACGGCAACCGGTCTTCGCCAAGGGCTTCGGCGGACAAACAGAATCCCCCGGCAGTGCCGGGGGCTTTATAGAAGAAGCCATGGCAACGGCGACAACAGCAGCAACTACAACAGCATCCCCCGGCAGTGCCGGGGGCTTTAACGGCAGAAGAATGGCACCGACATACCGCGGCGGCGGGCTACTGGTTGGCGGCGTTGGCCAGTTCTTCTATGTAATCGCCTATAGCCTTGATCATACTCTGGCGATCGTCGCCGGTGTGCTGTTGGATGCGACGCACAATGGCGCTGCCGACAATTGCTCCATCGGCGGCGGAGGTAACCATCTTCACCTGCTCGGGCCGGGAGATACCGAAGCCCACGCAGATTGGCAGCGGCGTCACGTCGCGCAGCCCTCGGATGCGTTCGATGATCTCGGGCGGCAACTCGGTGCGCTCGCCGGTAATGCCCGAGACGCTGACGTAGTAGACGAATCCGCCACTGTGGGCGGCAATCTGGCGGGCCCGATCCCAGGGGGTGGTCGGGGCGATGAGCATTATCAGGTGGATACCGGCGGCCGCGGCCGGGGCGGCCATGGTCTCAACCTCCTCCAGCGGCAAGTCGGGGATGATCATGCCATCGACCCCGGCTCTGGCGGCGTCGGCGATGAATTTTTCGACGCCGCGGCGAACGACCAGCGAAAAGCTGCCCATGACGCTGATGGGCACCTGGCAGTCGCTGCGCACCTGGCTCAGCATCTGGAAGATTTCGCTGAGTGTGGTGCCGCCGGCCAGCGAGCGGTTGTACGATTCCTGAATGGTGGGGCCATCGGCCACCGGGTCGCTGTATGGCAGGCCAAGCTCGATGAGCGAGGCCCCGCGGGCGGCGCACTGCCTGATAAGCTCGGCAGTGGTCTGCAGGTCCGGGTCTCCGGCCGTCAGGAAAGGCATGAGAGCCTTCTGTCCGGCGCTTTTGAGTCTGCTGAAGGTTTCGTCTATGCGATTAGCCATGGCTGTTATTCTTTCTCCGCCTCGGTCAGGCGGGCGACTTCCACGCAGTCCTTGTCGCCGCGACCGGAAATGTTGATGATCATGATGGCCTGACTGCCGAGTTGCGGGGCCAGCTTTTTCGCTCCTACCAGTGCGTGGGCCGATTCCAGAGCCGGGATGATGCCCTCGAGCCGGGAAAGCTCGTAGAACATCTGCAGGGCTTCGTCGTCGGTGGCGTCGGAATACTGCACGCGGCCGGTATCGCGCCAGTAGGAGTGCTCGGGTCCGACTCCAGGGTAATCGAGTCCGGCCGAGATTGAATGCACGGGCAGCGTCTGGCCGTCATCGTCCTGCATTACGTAGGTCATCATGCCGTGCAGCACGCCAGGGCGACCGGCTCCGATGGCGGCGGCGTGCTGGCCGCTGGAGAGGCCGCGGCCGCCGGCTTCGATGCCGTAGAGCTTGACTTCGCTATCTTCGATAAATGGATAGAAGATGCCGGCGGCGTTGCTGCCCCCGCCAATGCAGGCGACGACGGCGTCAGGCAGGCGGTTTTCGACCTCGAGAATCTGCTTGCGGGCTTCGCGGCCGATGACGCTCTGGAAGTCGCGGACCATCATGGGGAACGGGTGCGGGCCCATGGTCGAGCCGATGCAGTAATGGGTATGGCCGACGCTGGACATCCAGTCGCGGAAGGCCTCGTTAGTAGCGTCCTTCAGGGTCTTCTGTCCGCTGGAGACGGAGACGACGCGGGCACCCATGGCCTTCATGCGGAAGACGTTCAGTTCCTGCCGGCGAACATCCTCCTCGCCCATGTAGACCTCGCATTCCAGCCCCAGCAGAGCGGCGGCCGTGGCCGTTGCTACGCCATGCTGGCCGGCGCCGGTCTCGGCAATAATGCGGGGCTTGCCCATCCTCTGGCAGAGCAGGGCCTGGCCCAGGGTATTGTTGATTTTGTGCGCCCCGGTGTGGTTGAGGTCCTCGCGCTTAAGGTAGATTCTGGCTCCGCCCCAGGCTTCTGTCGTGCGTCGGGCAAAATAGAGCGGGCTGGGCCGGCCCACGTAATCCTTGAGGTAGGCGTCGAGTTGCTTCTGAAAATCCGGATCGCTGCGAGCCTCGCTGTAAGCCTGCTCGAGCTGATGAATGGCGTGCATCAGGGTCTCGGGGACGTACTGTCCGCCGTACGGTCCGAACCTTCCACGGGCATCGGGAACTTGGCTGCTCACAGTCGTGGACTCCTAACAGGAAAAATGCTGCCTTCGAGGGCCGGCAAAAGAGCCCCGCAGGCCGTCGGCCAGTTGATCAAACACTTTAGATTAGATATTCGCCCTGCGCCTATCAAGCTAAATAGCCAAAGCAGATGATTTTCGTCGAACGCCCAGGCGACTTCCGGCCGATAAAGCCACTGTGCATGCAGCGATTTGCAGCACATGGGCGGCAAAGGTGGATTGATCGGGTTTGCCAGTGGTGACACTACTTTTTGAGTAAGGTTGAAATATCATGCCTGCGATGGAAATTGCCAAGCTTGTCAGTCGCGTGGTCGAACTTTCTACGCTGCCGGAGGTTACGCGACGCATTCTGGCCATTACCGAGGATCCGGATAGCACCGTGCGGGACCTGAATGAAGTCCTGCGGCACGACCTGGCACTGTCCAGCAAGATTCTGCGGGTGGTGAACTCGGCCTTTTACGGTCTGCCGGGGCGGGTGGCCGACCTGGACCGGGCAATTGTGCTGCTCGGATTCCAGGCGGTGCGAAACCTGGCCGTGGCGGCCACCATGGCGGCCCTGTTCCGCAAGGTCACGACTGAGGGAGAGGCGTTCGATGCCAAGCGGCTCTGGCGACATAGTGTGGCCACGGCCGTAGCCTCCAAGGCGATTGTCACTTCGATCGGCTCCCGGAGGCTCAGCGAAGAGGCCTTTCTGGCGGGCATCATACACGATCTTGGGGTACTGGTACTGTACCAGTACGCTCAGAAGGATTTTCTGCAGGCCGTCGATCTTGTCTCGCGGGAGACATCGCTGCTTCAGGCGGAGCGCGAGGTTTTCGAGGGCGACCACCAGAATGTGGGCCAGAAGATTGCCGACCGCTGGAAGTTTCCGCGGAGCCTGCAACTGGTAGCCGGATATCACCACCGGCCGCTGAAGCTGTCGGATGATTTGCGCCTGCTGCCCTGCGTGGTGGCCCTTGGTGGCCGCATTGCCGACGAAACCGGCTATGGTTTTCTGCCTGGCGCAGCCATGGAAAGCAAGGGCACGGACTACGCGGCAGTCGGGGCGGCGATCAATTTGAGCGGAGAAGAAGAGCGTAGCATCATGAGCCAGATGCCGCAATACGTGCAGCAGGCCGATGCCTGGCTCGATCTGTGAGCTTGCAGCAGCCTCGGCAAGGGTCGAACCAGGGCGGGCGTCTTTGATGGCTCCGACTGGGTAAGAACACGTGTTTTCCGGCTTTGGCAGGGCTGTAGCGGACAGAAAAATACCATTAATTCGGCGGTCCTTGAAGAACGACTTAAGCAATTGATATTACACGTTTTAGACTCGCTTCAGGTGGGCCTTGCGGCAGGTCTGGCGAGAGTGCCGATTTGCATTTTCGGCGAGCGTAATTAGGGTTGATCCTGGTGCCCCGGCTGGCAGGGCTGAATTTTGCCACCGGGTATTTTTTCGAACGGGCGTGTTAAGTTGGCTAATCTGGCAAAGATACAGAAAATCGGTAAAGTCGGCAAACAGCTTGGGACGATATTGATCAGTGCCCGAACATGTTGGGCCAGTTGCGAATACGGGGAGCCGGGCGTAACCGGCAGATGTGCCTTGAGAAGGCGTGTGAATGGGTTGTTGTTCTAACAGATGCTCCAAAAGTGGAGCGGGAGGCTTGTATGAGTCGCAAAAAGAGTGGTTTCACGTTAGTCGAAATTCTGATTGTTGTGATCATCCTGGGCATTCTTGCGGCCGTTGTCATTCCGCAGTTTGCCAACGCCAGCGGCGATACGCGTGAATCGTCGGTCATGGCCAACCTGAAGTCGATTCGTTCGCAGTTGCAGCTGTATCGCGCTCAGCACCAGGATCTGTGGCCGGACGCCATGGAAAGCCAGCTGACAAGCTTCACGGACGTTGATGGCAACACCAATGCCACCTACACCAGCACGTTCCGCTTTGGTCCGTACATGGTTCGCATTCCGCCGAACCCCTGGACCGGCGTGACAACTGTAACCACGGTGACCGGCGTCGACACGACCTACACGGCCGCGACCGACATGACCTCCGGCTGGTGGTACAACAGCGACACCGGCGAGTTCCGGGCCCATGTGCCTGACACTGTCGTGACCGAAGAGGGCACGCAGATCAACTCGCTGTAAAGCTGGGGTGAGTAAGGCCTTAGATTGTCTGACCGCGAGACATTCAGTGGGCGTGACGAAGCGCGGGTGGATCATTGACAAAAGTCTGATGTTGCTGGGAGCGGATGGGTCGTCGGGGCCTGACGTTTATTGCAGGACGATGGGGTCCGCTCCGCAGGCGTACACGCGACCGGCTGGTGGAACCGTCGAGAGGTCTGCCGTGGAAGATGAGTTTCCAGAAAGCGGACCTTTCGACGCCAGCCCGGCACGAGCGGCAGAAGATTCTAATGCTTTATCGCAGCAGGCCTTACGCTTTTTGCAGTGAATTCTAAAGGCGGCGCAATGTCGCCGCGACCGTCGGACGGCAGGGAGAGCCGGGCAGCAGTAAAGGCAATATTGGTTGTGGCCTTTTTCGCCGATGCGTCGCACAGGTACAGAAAAACAAGCGAGTTGCAGTCCTCAACCTGCCGATAGTAACTTAGCAGCCCTCTGCTGAAAGCGGCACGTAGCACCTGGCCGGGCGGCCAGTGGAGCAGAGAGGCGAGCAGGGCCGGACGTCGAGAGACGTCGTTTTTTTGGGCCCGCCATGTAAAAATAGGGGCTTTGGGAATATTAGGGGTTGCGAGAATGTTGAAACAGGTGGCAGTCTGGAAGGTTGTGGTGCTGGCGGCGGCCTTGCTGGCGGCGTATCTGGTGGGTTTCAGCGCTGCCGGCAGCAGCGACAGCGAGGCCCTGGCCTCGCCGCTCGGCATTCCCGACCAAGGGGCGCAAATGGTTCTGATGAACCGGAACCTGGAAAACCTGCAGGCTACGGTGCGAGTCATGGGTGGCCAGATGCAGGAGATTAATGAGTTGCTGAAGAGCGGGCGGCTGCAGGTGGTTGTTGCCGGTGGCAATGGCAATGGCGGCAACAGTGACGCTGATGGCGGGGCGGGCGAGAATGACGTGCAGCGTGTGCCGGCGACATCAGCCACCGGGCAGGTTAATCGGCTGCACTCGCTGGTTGAGCGGCAGGGGCGGTAAAGGGAGCGGACCATGGGCACAAAGAGTCGGGCATTCACATTGCTGGAGTTGCTGATCGTGGTGATGATCATGGGCATAATCGGCGCCATAGTCATTCCCGCGATTTCCAACACTCACGACGCCCAATGTGCGGCCGGCTCGCGTGTTCTGACGGCAACGCTGGAACTGGCCCAGGGCATGGCCATGAGCAGGCAGGCCGAGGTGGCGGTTGTTTTCAGCGACGATTTGCAGCGTTTCAAGGTGGTGCTGACCGAGGGGCAGAATCTGGCTGATTTCGAGAGCCTGGTGGCCATGGAGCATCCGGAGAAGCCGGGCATGGCCTACGAGGTGAATCTGTCGCAGGAGCAGCACCTGCCGAGTTTGCTGGTTAGCTGGGTAAGCTTTGGCAACGAGAATTATGTGACCTTCGACAGTTTCGGCAGTCCTCACAGCGGTGGAGTGGTTCTGGTGAAGGCCGGGGAGGTTCAGTACCGGCTGGAGGTGGAGCCCATAACCGGTGCGGTGAGCGTGAGTTCGGCAGGCTGATAAGGAGCAGTAACCGTGAAACGGGCATTACCAATCGGCATCGACATAGGCACCAGCAGCGTGAAGATGGTGCAGTTGGCCCAGCAGGGCCGCAACTACAGCGTGGTTGCCTGTGCCAAGGCTTCGCTGTCGGGGCTCAGGGGGCTGACGACTGAATCGCGGCAGGAAGCCCTGGTGGAATGCGTTCGTCGGAAGATGCGGGAAAACCGCTTCAGCGGACTGGAGTGCATTTCGGCCCTGACGGGCGACCAGGTCCACATCCGCAACATTCGCGTTCCGCGGGTGCGCAGTGAAGATCTGGATGCCGCGGTCCGGGCCGAGGCGGCCAACAAGTTCAGCTTTGACATAAGCGAAGCCGTCCTGAATTACCTGGTGGCCGGCGAGGTTCGCCACAGCGAAGACGTGAGGCTGGAGGTGATTCTGTTTGCAGCCCCGCTGGCGGAGGTGGAGGCCCATGTCGAGATGCTGCGGCAGATGGGCTTGGTGCCGGCCTCGGTCGATGTGCCGCAGTGTGCCATGTTCCGGACCTTCGAGCGTTACCTGCGTCGGAAAGAGGACGAAAACGACGTCAACGTCTATGTCGACCTGGGCGGCTACACGAAGGTCGTGATAACCCGCGGTCGCGACATCCTGTTTATCAAGAACATTGAAATTGGCGGTCGGAGCTTTGACGAGGCGGTGGCTCAGGAACTGGAGCTGGATTTGAAAGAGGCCTCGGCCCTGAGGCGTTCGGCGGCCGCCGACAGCATCAGCGAAACCAGCTGCGACAGCCAGGTACGTCAGGCTCTGCTGGATGCGGTTCGGCCACAGATTGAAGAACTGTCGGACCAGATAAACAAGTGCCTGCGTTACCACAGCGTGACCTTCCGCGGCGAGCGTCCGGAGAAGCTGACCTTTATCGGCGGCGAAAGCTACGACAACAGCGTGCCGGAGATGCTTGGCCAGCGGCTGGGTTTGCCGGTTGTCGTCGGCCAGCCATTCCGGGGCATCGACACGCACAATCTTGGCGGCGACTTTGACCGTCGCGGCATGCTGAGCGAGTGGACGGTAGCCTTTGGGCTGAGCCTGAAGGGTGCCTATCTGAAGGTTTCGAACACAAGCGGCCGGCGGGCGGGGTGAGGGACGATGAAAGATCTTGAGTTTTTGCCACAACATCATATTCGGGCCCGGCAGAACATTCGCCTGCGCAGTGTGCGGCTGCTTCTTCTGACGGCCCTGGCCATGGCCATGATCTGCTGGACGGTCTTCGCCGACACCGACATCGAGCGGGCCGAGGTGGAGCTGGAGCAGATTCAGACCAGGACGGCGTCCATCAGCAGCGACATCAGCCGCCTGGAACAGCTGGAGAAGCTGCGGAAGGTGATCCGTGACCAGCAGCAGCTGGTGCAGCAATTGAACCCGATGCGTGGCCGCAGCGACCTGATTCGCGACTTATCGGAGAGGCTGCCTTCGGAACTGGTGCTGACGCGGCTGGATATCGAAGTTCAGCAGCAGGCGGCGAAGGGTGCGGCTCCGGCGGGTCGTCGCCAGCGTGGGGCCAAGACGGTTACCAAGGTGGAGCTGGCCGATCGGCTCGACATTGAGGGCTTTGCGGCCGACGATCTGGCCCTGGCCCGTTTTCTTCAGGAGATGACCGAGCCGCGAGCCACGGGTCTGGACGGCACGACCGTGACCTCCTTCCGCCGGGGCGAGCTGTCGTTTACCCGGGACGCCGAGTTCAGGGATAAGACTGTGCGGGTGTTCCGTGCCCGATTTGAGGCGGCGGGGTCTGAGGCATCCGACTCAAGGGCAGGACTTAACGGGGGGAGGCGCTGAGAGATGGATAAGAAGAAGCGTGAACTGCTTGATCGGCGACAAATGATGGCCCTGGGTACCGCGGGCCTGCTCCTGGCTGTGTTCGTGGCAGTCATTTACGTGCCGAAGAGCAGCCAGTTGAGTGGGCTTCGGGCAGAGATTACGAAATCGAAACAAGAGTTGGCCGCACTTACGGATCGTGCGACCGAGACCCCGCTGGTTGCGGCCGAGATTGAGAAGCAGCTGGTTGAGCATCAGCGCAACCTGCGTCGCCTGCCTCGGCAGGCCAGTTTGCCGGAATTTCTGCACGAGGTGTCGTCGATTCTGGCAGAGGAGGAGACGGCGCGGCGGGTTCTGCAGGAAGGCTCGGGTCGCATCCAGAATGGTTACATTGAATCTCCGATAACGATAGCGTTTGATTCGACTTTCGTCGGGGTGTATCGGACTTTGTCTCGCATCGAGCAGTTGCCCCGCCTGAGCCGGATTGACAGTGTTCGCCTGGTTTCGGTAGCCGATCAGCCGGGGCTGGTGCGAGTGGAGTTGAAGCTTGTTGTTTTCCACATTGACGAGAACAGCGGTGCTGCAAGCTCGAAAGGCAAGGTGTCGGCATGAGCGGAAACCAGCGTGTGCAGGGCATTGTCGAGGAATGGAAGTTGACCCTCCAGGGTCGTCCGGTGCAGGTTGCACAGCGATTGTTCGTGCTTGGTCTTGCCGCGGTCACTCTGTCGGTGTGGGCAGTAACGGTGATGGGGGTGGGCATTCTGCGTAGTCCTGGTGGCATGGGGCCGCGTTCGGCCATGGCCGCGGTGCCGACGTCGGACGTGGTGGCGATTGACATAGGCGGCCTGGTGGAACGGGTGCAGGAGCCTGTCGATGGGCCGGCAAAGAAGATCAGCGTGGCGGTGGCCATGCCGCGGCGCGATCCGTTTGAGGCCAGCGTGCTTCATTTCGGGCAGGTGGTGACTGCGGCAAGTGGGCAGGCCGACGATTCAAGATCGGCGGGTATTGCTTTGGAGGCTGCAAAGGTCCAGCGGCAGGCGGGGCTGGGCCAGGTAACATCGCAGGAGGGTGGAGGTGAAAGCGGCAGGCCGGGGCGTGTGGAGCTATCGGGTGGGGTACTCTCAGCTCCTTTGACGCTGGACGGGGTGATGGCGGGAAGCGGTCAGAATGTGGCGATGATAAATGGCGTTGTTTTCAGAGTGGGCGACACGATCAAGGTGCGGGTGGGGGAACAAATTCTCGAAGTCGCGGTTGAGTCAATATCGGCCAGAAGTGTCGAACTTGGTGCCGGCGACGATCGAATCAAACTGGAGATGAAACGATGAAAAGGAAATTTGGCAAATATGCCAATAGAGGTGTCCTGGCCCTGGTCATCTTTTCGGTGGCGGTGGCCGGTGTTGACGCCCAGGTAACGGTTGAAGCGCTGTCGTCGGCCAGGCCGATGGACGAGACTAAGGAAGTCGCTCCGCTGACCGCAGCCACGGAGCGGTCGGTCAGCCGAACCGTCAGCGCCACGGAGGCCTCCACGGCGGAGGCTGACGGTGGCACCGACGACGTTCGGGCCATGCTTGTATCGAACGATGATGAATCGGCAGCCGCAGTTGTGGCCCAGGCCGGCCCTGTCAAGGCTAAGGCCGTGGCGGCCCAAGTGCCTGCCGACAATCAGATTGAGGCGACTGAGCAGGCCGGAGAGGAAGAGGCGGCAGGCGACGACTCGGTGCGGCTGAGCGTGAAGGACGCGGACCTCTCGGGCATTCTCAAGCTGCTGGCCGAGCAGCACCGGCTGAACATAGTGGCCGGCAAGGATGTTAAGGGAACCGTGACGGCCGACTTTTATGGCGTCACGGTTGATGAGGCCCTGAAGGCCGTGCTGGAGATGAACGGCTACGGTTATATTCGCGAGAACAATTTCATCAAGGTCTACACGCTTGAGCAGTTGCAGTTGCTGGAGCGTGCCCAGGCCAAGATTGTCACTCGAATATTCCGGCTGAATTACGTTAACGTTGACGAGGCCAAGGAGTTGCTGCGCCCTGCCCTGTCGAAGACTGCGGTCATCTCGACTAACAGCCGGGCGGTCGAGGGTATTCCCTCGGGCGGCTCGAGCGTTGGCGGCGACAGCTATTCGCTGAGCGATAAGATTGTGATTCGTGACTATGAAGAGAACGTGCTGGAGTGCGAGCGGCTGTTGAAGGAGATTGATGTTCGACCGACCCAGGTGCTTGTTGAGGCGACCATTCTGGCGGTAACACTGGATGACAATACGAGCGTCGGTGTTGACTTCAACCTGCTGGCGGGCGTGGATTTCCGGGGCACGTCGGCAGTCACTATCCCGATCAGCAATCCGAACTCTATTGTTCCGGGTGGAGCGACCGCTCCGCTGGCTTCGATTCCGTTCGCCAGCGCGGGCACAGCAGGTTTTGCCCCTCCTGGAAATGGCCTCAATGTTGGCGTCATCACCAACGACGTCTCGATGTTCATAAGGGCCCTGGAGACTGTGGAAGACGTAAACGTGCTGAGCAACCCAAAGATTATGGCCCTGAACAAGCAGCGGGCCGAGGTGCTGGTGGGCGAACGTCTGGGTTACCGCACAACGACCGTGACTCAGACCACGGCCATCGAGACGGTCGAGTTTCTGGATACTGGCACTCAGCTGAGGTTCCGCCCGTTTATCAGCAACGAGGGCTTCATTCGGATGGAGATTCACCCGGAGGTATCGACCGGTAACATTGACGCCCTCGGTCTGCCGAGCCAGACGACGACTGAAGTTACCTGCAACATTATTGTGCGCGACGGTCATACGGTGGTCATTGGCGGCTTGTTCGACGAATCGACTCAGATTGACAAGAGCCAGGTTCCGTTGCTGGGATCGATGCCCTTGCTGGGCGCCCTTTTCCGCAACCACCATACGTCGACCAGACGGCGCGAGATTATCGTGCTGCTGACGCCGCACATTCTGAACCACGACCTTATGAACGCCGAGGGTCAGGAGACGCTGGACCGGATAGAGCGGCAGGTTACGGGTCTGCGTTCGGCCTTCCCCTGCTATACGCGAGAGAAGCTGACTCAGCTGCACCTGATGGAAGCCGACAAGTACTGCACGCGGTATCTTCAGTCGGGAAGCGCGGGCGACCGGATGCTGGCCATCTGGAACCTGAAGCTGGCCCGCAATGTTGCCCCGAATAATGTGGAAGTAATTACCCGCCTGGACGAGATGGAGGCCGAAGCGGCCCTGTCGCGGCCAAGGCTGCAGAACGAAAGCATACTGTGGCGCCGCATGCATGGCAGTGGAATGTTCGACGAACTGCCCGAGCCACCGGCCTCATCCCCTGTGGAGATTGAGCAGAACGACGTTGGCATGAACGCCCCTGCCGAGCCTGACGTGGCCGGGAGCGAAGCAGCTGCGATTGATTCGGCTGCATCTGACGCGGCTGTGATTGATGCGAATGCGACTTCAAATGACCGTGCAGAAGCGACGACCGGTATTACTGGCGCAGCAGCGAGCAAGGTCGAGGCGGTAAATGAAACCACAAAAGCGGCGGCAGAGCAGACCGGCGATAAGAAGCTGAGCAGGACCGAAGGCGAAGCTCCGAGTGACGATTCGACCGGTGGTGGCCGGCGGACCAGCTATGCGTGGATCAAATGCACCAAGGATGACAAGGTCGTGAGCGACCACAAGGTGGTGCCGACGGCGGCCATCGTGCCGGACGATCTGGAGTCGGCAAACGGCGGCGTATCGGAAACCAGTGAGGCCAACGGTGCGGCGGGAGTGTGCGAAATGGCGGCCGCATATGGAGGTGGCCTGCTCTTCATGTCGCAAGTGCTGTAAATGGGATTTGAGGACGCAGGCGGTTTGATTGATCAGCAATGGGTATTTGAGACTTCGACCGATAAGGCCTTGCAAGAGGCACAGGAGAACGATGATGAAACGATTTGGATTGTTGGCACTGTGGTCGCTGATGATAGTGCTTGCCGGCTGCAGCACGCCCCAGACGAACCGGCAGGAGGCCAATCTGCGCTGGGAAGAAGCGCGGCACAAGATCAACTATCAGCTGGCCAAGGAGCAGTACGATAACGGCGATAGTGACGCCTGCATGAAGCAGTTGAACAAGATTTTCAGCAGTAACACGCCGTATGCACCGGCTTATCTGCTGGCGGCCAAGGTTGCGATTCTGGATCAGGATTACGTGCGTGCGTACGACCTGGTGGGGCTGGCCATTGATGCCGCGCCGGAATCGGCCGACGGGTACCACTCCCTTGCCCTGCTGAAGGAGCACGAGGGCGATCTGGATGCGGCCCTGGAGGCGATGGACAAGGCTTTCGCCTACGATATGCGGAATCCGGAGTATGTCATCTACCTGTCCGAGCTTCAGATTCGCAACGGCGATCATGATCTGGCCTTGGCCACGCTGCAGACTGGCGAGAAGCTGTACCCCTCGCATGTAGGTCTGCAGAGCGCGGCTGCTGATCTGTATAGCCTTCGCGGAGAGTACGGTTCGGAGATAGCCTGCCTGCGTCGCATGCTGCGTATCGATCCGGAAGACCAAGGCACTCGGCGGCGTATGGCCATTGCCCTGGCGGCTAATAATCAGCCTGCCCAGGCCATTCCTCTGCTGGAACGGTCGCTGAAGGAATCGAAGGCCAATGACCAGTTGGCGGTACGTGCGGCCCTGGCCGACAGCTACATTCGGGTGGAGAACTATCCGCAGGCCGAGCGAGAACTGGTCCGCTTGTGCAAGGCTCAGCCGGGCCAGGCTTCGTGGCAGTATCAGCTGGCCGAGGTGCAGGTGGCCCAGGGTCGCGATGCCCAGGCGCTCGAGCGGCTGGCGGAGGTATTGCAGCTCGAGCCGGAGCATGGCGAGGCCCATGCCCTGGCCGGTTACCTGTACTTTACTCGCGGCGAATTGACCATGGCCGAGCCACATCTGCGGGCGGCGGTGGACAAGTCGCCGCAGCCTCAGCTTGCCGCGGTGGCCCTGGTGCGGACATTGAACGGCCTTGGCCGCAAGGATGAGGCTCATGAGGTGTGGGCCGAGTTCGGCGAGAAGGCGGCCCTGGCCCGCGAATCGGGCGTGCCGGAGAAGATGGCCACCAGTCGGCCTTCGGACTGGCAGGTTGGTCGCGGCCAGTAATGCTTTTGCGGGATGTTGGCGGAGCCGTGCGGCGCTCAAGACTGCCGGCAAGTGAGTGGATTTGCGGTGGTGCAACTGTCGTTACGATGGAGCTACAGCAATGACGCGTAGAGGTGTGGCAATCCTGATTCTCTTAACAAGCCTGCTGGCCCTGGTTGCCGGTGGAGTCTTGCTGACGATGCCCCAACAGCGCGCTGATCGCGGGCTCTCCCTGCTGAATGCGATCAGCGCGCCTCTCCTTGTCATTGGCGGTTGCGGAATGGGTGCACTGGCCGGCAGGTTGCGGCGATCGGGGCTGAGTCGTCTTACCAGCATTGTTCGTGAGGCATCGGCAGGCGAAGGCCGCGGGCCGATCAACTTCACCTCTGGCGGGCAACTGGGCGAACTGGCGGCAGCGATAAACGAAGCCCTGTCAGCCGCTCGGGCCGAGTGCGAATCGAAAGTTCTGGACTTGCGCGAAGAGCAGATTCGCAACCGTGTGCTGCAGGCCGACAAGCGTCACATGGAGGCGGTGCTGAACAGCATCGCCGATGCGGTGCTGGTGACCGATCCGTTCGGCGAGGTTACCCTGGCTAACGAGTCGGCGGAGCATGCCCTGAAGTTCAACTTCGACCGTCGGCAGAGGCGCACGCTGGGCGAGATTGTTGATGACAGCCGGCTGCTGGCGACGGTCGACCAGATGGTGCGGAGCGAACATAATGTTCCGCGCAAGGTTCTGGAAATCGGCATGGGCGAGAATGGCGACAGCCGCATTTACAAGGCCACGGTCAATGCTGTGCGCAATCAGAGCCAGGGCCAGGGACAGGATCGGTTGACGGGTATCGTCACGGTCCTGAATAACGTGACCCGGGAGCGTGAGGCAGCCAAGCTGAAGAACGAGTTCGTCTCGAAGGTAGTGCACGAGTTGCGGACGCCGCTTTCGAGCATCAGGGCTTATGTTGAGATGCTGGTTGACGGCGAGGCTGAGAACGGGGAGACGGCGGCGGAGTTCTACAAGATTATCGACAGCGAAAGCGACCGCCTGAGCCGCATGATCGAGAACCTTCTGAACATCAGCCGCATTGAGGCGGGCGTTGTTAAGGTGCAGAAGAGCGACATTACGCTGACGGGCATTGTGAAGGAGACGGTAGACGTTCTTCAGCCCCAGGCGACGGAGAAGGATCTGCGTCTGGAGGCCGACCTGCCGCCGCTGTTTTACCAGGTGCACGGCGATCGGGATCTGCTTTACCAGGCTGTGTTGAATGTGATCAGCAATGCCATAAAGTACACGCCCGATGGCGGCAGCATAAGCGTTACCAGCGGGGTGGAAGACGGCATGGCCTTTATTCGGGTCAGCGACACCGGCCTTGGTATTCCGGCGGAAGATTTGCCGCGACTGTTCGAGAAGTTTTATCGTGTCGGCAAGAATAAGCGGGCGGCCAAAGGCACGGGCCTTGGGCTTGCTCTGGTTAAAGAGATTATTGAGACCTTGCACCACGGGCGGGTGACGATTGAATCAGAAGAGGGCAAGGGCTCGGTATTTACATTGCAGTTGCCTGTCGCCGAATAACAAAAAGCGCGGAGCGCGAAGGGAATTGACAGATGGATCGACCGATGATTGTTGTTGCCGACGATGAGGCCCATATTCTGCACGTGGTTGAGATCAAGCTGCGTAACGCCGGATTCGAGGTAATTACGGCCATGGACGGCCAGGAGGCGCTGGAGCTGGTCAAGAGCCTGCGACCGCAGTTGCTGATCAGCGATTTACAGATGCCCGTGCTGAGCGGCCTCGAGGTGGCGGCCCACCTGCATAGCGACCAGCAGACACGCGAGATACCCATTCTACTGCTTACGGCCAAGGGTTTCGAGGTGGATGACCAGGCCCTGAGCGGGACTAGCATCCGCAAGGTTATGACCAAGCCATTCAGCCCTCGCGACCTGCTGAGCCAGGTTGCCGAGATTGTCCCGATGACGGTTGGTGTTTGAGTCGAGCGAACTGAACGGCGGTGCCGCTGGTGGCAGATGAAGACCGGCTTGAGCGTCGGCGTGAGTATTGATCTGCAGATTTAAGGAGCTTTGCAGTTGGCAACTACTTTCAGATTGCCTGAGCAGAAGACTATCGCGGGCGAAATTGTTGACGCCTGGTGTCGCGAAATGGTTGATGCCGTGGGCCTGACCTTCAGCATCTGGGATGGCGCCATGGGCTTTCGGCTGCCGGTGGGCAGATCGTCCACGCTGACCGGGTTAATGCTCGATTGCGACGAGTCGCGACGCCCGCTGCAGGATGCGGCGTCGCAGGTGCTGGCCAGCGACCATTGCAACTGCCTGGCGCTGGAGGGCGGGCTTTATCTGGTTGCCCTGCCGATACAGCGTCGGCGGCGGACGGTTATGGCGGCGGTGGCGGTGACAACCTCCGAACAGCTGAACGTGGCGCAGGCGGTGGCTTACCTGAGCCGCATGACGGGCGTTGAGGCCGGCGAGGCCGAAGGTCGCATAGCGGGCGAAAGCGGCCTGAAGCCAGCAACTCTGTGGTCGATGGCACGTCTGGCGGCCCGCTACGCCGGCGAGTTTGTGCGTCGCTGCTCGGCCGAGGACGAGGTGTCGCAGGTGAGCGGCAAACTCAGCGAGGGCTACGAAGAGATAACGCTGTACCAGCGCATGGCCAGCAAGATTCGCGTTTCAGAGCCTTCGGACTCGTTTTTCGAAGCCATGTGCTCGGAGTTGATGGAGTTTCTTCATGCCGAGGCCATTGCCGCGGTCTACCTGGAGGGCGAGAATCACGACCTGCCGCGCGTGGTGCAGCTTGGTCACATGCCCACCGATGAGCAGGGCCTGCTGGCTCTTTACAGCCAGTTTCAGGCCGATCTGCTCGGCGAGAGCGAGGCGGTGATCATCAACGACTGCCCGGGGCATGAGGACGTCGCTCGCCTCGCGCCTCAAATCCGCAACATGATTCTGGTGCCACTGCGTCAGGGGCAGAAGCTGTACGGTGTTCTGGCAGCCCTCAACAAGTGCGACGGCGATGAGTTCTATTCGACCGACGTCAAGCTGGTGTCGTCGCTGTCGGGCACTATATCGGTTTTCGTCGAGAATTCGCACCTTTACGAAGACCTTCACCGGCTGATGCTGGGATCGATCAAGGCTCTTGTCTCGAGCATCGACGCCAAGGACCGCTACACCTGCGGCCACTCGGAGCGGGTGGCCATGATCAGCCGCCGCATTGGCGAGCAGATGTCAATTCCGCAGGAGGACATCGACCGGATTTACCTGTCCGGCCTGCTGCACGACATCGGCAAGATTGGTGTTCCGGAGAGCATTTTGCTGAAGAATGGCCGCCTGGAACCGGAAGAATTCGACGTAATGAAGACGCACCCGACGGTGGGGGCGAAGATTCTGGCCGGCGTGACGGAATTGCAGTCGGTGATTCCCGGCGTGCTCTACCATCACGAGCGGCTGGACGGGCGGGGCTATCCGCGGGGCATCGATGATGGCGACCTGCCAATCGACAGTCGGATTATCGGACTGGCCGACGCCCTGGACGCCATGACCAGCAACCGCGTTTACCGGGCGGCCATGCCGCTGGACAAGGTGGAGCAGGAGATAAGGCGCTGCACCGGCACGCAGTTCGACGTCAGGTGCGTTGACGCCCTGCTGGAGATTGGGCTTAAAGAATTGCTGGAGAGTCTGCCGAGACAGAATGAGAGCGAAGCGCTGTCGAGTGTACGGACGGCGTACAGGAGCAAATCAAGATGACCACAGTGGCTTCCAGATACGGTGATGTTGTTGTGCTGGCGATGGACACCGATTTTTCGGGCGATACTGTCAGCCAGTTTCGGCGTACGGCCGAGGAGCAGATGTCGTCGGACGAGATGCTCTGGTACGTGCTGGATTTCGAGAAGACGGTTGATGTTGATTCCAATGGCTTGGAGGCCCTGCTCTGGTTTCGCGACGAGGTTGAGAGCCTGACGGGTCTGGTCAAGATCTGCAACCTGAACGAGACATGCGCCAAGATTTTCGAGCTGACTCGCTTCGACCGCAAGTTCGAGGTGTTTGAGAGTCTGCCGGAAGTGGTAAAGAGCTATGATTAGGAGCAGCGGGGTGGTAACAAGCATAGGTGAGCGAATCCGGCTTGGCGATGTTCTGCTCGAACAGGGCGTGATATCGTCGGAGCAGTTGCAGGACGCGCTTCAGCGCCAGAAGGCGCCGGGCAACAAGAAACTGCTTGGCGAGATACTGGTCACGCTGGGCTTCTGCAACGAGGACGAGATTATTGCGGCCCTGGCCCGCAATTACGGCGTGCCTTACGCCAAGATAAATCCGAAGCTTGTTGATGCCTCAGTCATAGACGCCCTGCCCCGCGAGTTCCTGGACAAGCACAAGGTTCTGCCGCTGTTCAAGGTCCGCCAGACGCTGACGGTGGCCATGGCCGAACCGTCCAACATGTTTCTGGTGGACGAGATGTCGCAGATATCGGGCTGCGAAATACAGGTTGTTGCGGCCTCAGCCCAGGACATTGACAGCACGCTGCAATCGTATGTCGGCTCGGCCAACGTCTTTGTCATCGACGATATTATTGAAGACATTGCCCAGGATGACTTCGAGCTGATAGAGCAGTCGATTGACGACATCGGCAACATGGAAGACGCCAGCGACCACTCGCCGGTGGTCAAGCTGGTCAACTACCTGGTTTACGATGGTGTGCGGCAGGGGGCGAGCGACATTCACATCGAGCCCGACGATAACCAGACGAGGGTACGTTTCCGCATTGACGGACAGCTTGTGGAGGCGCTTAAGCCGCCGCACCGCATGCACGCGGCCCTTGTCAGCCGCATAAAAATTATGAGCCAGCTCGACATATCGGAGCGCCGATTGCCGCAGGATGGCGGTATTCATGTAATGATGCAGGGCCGGCCTATCGACCTGCGCATCAGCACCTTGCCCGGACCGTTCGGCGAGAAGGTTGTGATTCGCATCTTCGATAATCGCAGCGTGCTGGTGAGCCTGGAGAAGCTTGGCTTCGGCTTCGATATGCTGGAGGAATTCAAGCGGCTGATAGCTCGGCCCAACGGCATTCTGCTTGTTACCGGCCCTACGGGCAGCGGCAAGAGCACCACGCTCTACAGCGTGCTTAACGAGCTCAATCAGCCGGACGTTAACCTGTGCACGGTTGAGGACCCGATCGAGTTCAACCTTCGCGGGGTGAACCAGTTCCAGGTCAACGACAAGATCGGCTTTACCTTCGCCGGGGCCTTGAGGAGCCTTCTGCGACAGGATCCGGACATTATCATGGTGGGCGAAATCCGCGACCCGGAGACGAGCCGAATTGCCGTGCAGGCGGCCCTCACCGGCCACCTGGTGCTGAGCACGCTGCACACTAACGATGCTCCGGCGGCCATAACGCGGCTGGTGAACATCGGGGTGGAATCGTACCTTCTGTCGGCCAGCGTGATAGGCGTGCTGGCTCAGCGCCTGGTACGCAAGATATGCACCCATTGCAAGCAGGAATACAGTCCGAGCCTGCACCTGCGGCGACTGACGGGCGACGCCCTGGACGGCCAGCAGACGTTTTATCGGGGCAAGGGCTGCCAGAAGTGCCGCGGCACGGGCTACTCGGGCCGAATCGGCATTTACGAGCTGATGAGCATGAGTGACGAAATCCGTGACCTTGTGGTGCGGGGCGAATCGGTGGACAAGGTTCGCGCGTCGGCAGTTAATGGCGGCATGAGCAGCCTGCGTGCCGATGGCTTTGAGAAGGTCCGGGCGGGTATTACGACGCTGGAAGAGATCATCAAGGTTACCCAGGACCGCTAGCCGGGCGTCCTGCGAAGCAAGGGGGTGTAGAAGTGCCACAATATGCTTATAGAGCGCGGGACAGGCGCGGGTCGATGGTCAGCGGGGTGCTTGCCGCGGGCAGCGAGGACGAACTGCAGCACTTGCTGCGCCACCAGGGCATGACCATCCTGAAGGTCACCATGCGCGGCGGCAGCCAGTTGCTGGAGAAGTTGCGAAGCGTGCAGGTTGGCAAGCCGCGGGTCAAGGCCGACGACGTAGTCTACTTTGCCAACCAGTTGGCGGTAATGATTGAAACCGGCGTGCCGCTCCCGGAGGCTATCAGCAGCATCGTTCAGCAGACGACCAACGAAACTTTCCGGGCGGCCCTGGCGGAGGTCTCGACCGATGTGGAGTCGGGCATGCAGTTCAGCGAGGCCCTGGACAAGCACAACCAGTATTTCAACAGCATGTTTATCAGCCTGGTGAGGGCCGGCGAGGCTTCGGGCAGCCTGGGAATAATGCTGACCCGCGTGGCCGAGGACCTGGTCCAGTCGCAGGAGACGAGCAAGAAGGTCAAGGGCTCGTTGACCTATCCGATTTTCATGCTGGCCATGAGTGCCGCGGTGATAGTTGTGCTGATGACGGTGGTGCTGCCGAAGTTCAAGGGCATCTATTCGGGCAAAGGTGCGACGCTGCCCCTGCCGACGCGGATTTTGATGTCGTCGAGCGATTTTGTGGTCGGCAATTGGATGATTCTTGCCCCGGTAATCGTGGCAATTGTGGTTGGGGTGCTTCTGGGGCGACGGACGGCCCGCGGTCGGCGGATTGTTGACACGCTGAAGATTCGCCTGCCGCTCATAGGCAACGTGTGCCGCAAGCTGTACATCGCCCGTTCGTTCCGGGTGCTGGGCATTATGGTGGACGCTGGGGTGCCGGTAATCGAGGCCCTGCAGATTGCCCGGCAGACGGCCCGCAACTGTCATTTTCAGCACGTGTTTGATGAGGCCGCCGGGCGCGTCAGCGAAGGTGAGCCGCTTTCGGACCAGTTTTTCGCTACCGAACTGGTTCCCGTGACGATGAGCCAGATGATTTACGCCGGCGAGCGTTCGGGGCGGCTGGGCGATGTGCTGATGAAAGTCAGCGGCTTCTGCGACCGGGAATTCAAGGCCGCCATGAAGCAGATGACCACAATGCTGGAACCGGCACTGGTGGGTTTCATGGGAATTTTTATTGGAGGTGTAGCCATGGCCCTGCTTTTGCCGATGATGACTATGAGCAGCGTGATTGCTGGCAAGTGATGGCGGAACATCGGCGATTTCAGGACATTACCGGTTGCTGCAACAGGGTTTTGGCGGGCAGACTGGTTGATTGCCTGCTGGACTCGATACGAAGTGAGGCTTAACATTTAATTTGTCTGTGGTACCTCTGGGAGAGGAATTGCCGCGGGCGCCAACAGGCCGACGGGCACTTTGATCCGCCGGCCTACTTTTTTTGCTTTGCGGGCTCATATTGTACGAAATAAAAGCCTCTCCCTGATTACCAGAGAGAGGCTTTTATTTTTCCGAAGGGCTGGCGCATCGCCCGATATTTCCCAGTGAATTGCCCTGCAAAGGGCAGATTTCAGCTGGCGAACTCCTTCTGGCGGCCTTCGAGCAGCGGACGCAGGCGGGCCAGAATGGCGCTGTGCATCTGGCTGACGCGCGATTCGCTCAGCTCCAGCGTGGCCCCGATCTCCTTCATGGTCATCTCTTCGTAATAGTAGAGGATGACGATGAGGCGCTCGTTTTTCGAGAGGCCCTTGGTGATCAGTTGCTTGAGGTCGCCGCGCTGCATGGTGGCGTCGGCAATTTCGCCGCGCTTGTCCTCGATGATGTCGATCTCGTGCACGTCTTTGCTGGTGTCGGTCTCGTAGCACTTGCGGTTCAGGCTGACGATGCCGGTGGCGTTGGCATCGCGGACCAGGCGCTGGTACTCGTCCTGGGGCAGGCCCATGTGCTGGCAGAGCTCTTTTTCGGTGGCGCTGCGGCCGAGTTCAACTTCCAGCGCCTGCTTGGCCTCAGCCAGTTTGTGGGCCCGGGCCCTTACCAACCGGGGCACCCAGTCGTTGGCCCGGAGGCTGTCGAGGATGGCCCCGCGGACTCGGGCGGCGCAGTAGGTTTCGAATTTGACGCCGCGCTCGGTATCGAAGGAGTCGATGGCGTCGAGCAGACCCTGGAAACCATCCTGGTGCAGATCGTTAATATCCACCTCGTCGGGCAGTTTGGTGTGCAACCGCTCGCTGGTGTACTTAACAATGTGCAGGAAATTCTCGGCCAGCATGTTTCGGAGCTCGACCGTCGGATTTTCTCGATACTGCTTCCACACTAGCTGAACTTCGGTGTCCGACATCTTCCGTGTCTGCCGGATACCTTCTACCTTCCGCCTGATGCGTGCCATTGGGATCCCTCACCTGTGGGCTTAGCGCCCTTTTTTACATCACATGCTGTAGCCAGACTACCTGCCCGCACTTACGGACCTTTGGCGTGTGCCAGAGGCGTTTTCCGTCGGCCCTTCGGCCTGAGCGGGGGCGGTTGGCTGTACCGGCGCTTCCGACGACTCCTCGACCGGCGGCACACGATACTGATGATCGAATTCATTCTTAACCACGTACTGCACAGCCATGGCCGCCAGATATCCTCCGACAGCGCCGACGAGCATGGCCACCAGCGAGTGCTGGAGTACTGAATTGAACGAGTTGCCTTCTATCAGGCCCTTGAAGCAGACCAGTACGAAACAGAGAAGGGCCAGACCGGCGCTGAACGCGCGCATCAGCATCTCCCTTTCGTCAGAGCCTCTATTATTTCTTCGGCCATCCGGGGCGGCCGTCTGTAGTTCGCTTTTGGGCAAGTCGTAAATCCTTCAGTCTCGGCACAGTGCGATAAAGCCACAAAACTGCAGAATACAGCGGCGGAAGCGGTTCAGGCTCCGCTGAAAGCTGCGGCAACGCGTTTGAAAAATCCTTTGCCGGGCACCTTTGACACAAGATCGTTAGGAGCCATAAGGCCGCCGGCCACCTGTTTCAGGCACCAGGCGGCCTGCGAGTTCGGAAATTCCGTAACCAACGGACGCCGGCGGCGCACGGCCCGGGTAACATGACCATCGCAGAAGACGTAGCCGGCATCTTCGACGACAATGCCCAGGAATTTGGCGCTGACCGAGGCGATACGCTCGTAAACAGCCCGGGCTTCGCTGCGGCTGCCGACCATGTTCACCAGCAGATGCAGCCGTGGCGGCCGGGCCTGGCGGCTCATTATCTTGATGATGGCATAGGCATCGGCAATGCTCGGAGGCTCGGGCGTGGTCAGCACCAGGCAATCGTCGGCATTGGCGGTCATGGCAATTACGCTTGGGCCGATACCGGCACCGGTATCGACAATGCATTCCTGACATCGGCCTTCGACGCAACTGAGCTGGTCGATGAGCGAGCGACGCTGGTAGTCCTCGAGATTTGCCAGATGCGCCAGGCCGCTGGCGCCGGGCACAATCTCCACGCCATCGGGGCCGGCAACAATAATGTCGTCCAGCTTCTTCTGGCCGGCAACAACGTGGCTCAGGTTCCAGCGGGGCTGCAAATCGAGCATCAGATCGATGTTGGCCAGCCCCAGGTCGGCATCGATCAGCAGAACCTTCCGCTTGTAGCTGCGGGCCATGAGAATGGCCAGATTTGCCGCGATACTTGACTTCCCGACGCCGCCCTTGCCGCTGGTAACGGCGATGACGCGGCCACGGGGTTGGGTTTTGCGGGCCATTTGCCGCAGTTTTTCTGCCTGATCAGCGAACATTCCTGTCGCCCAACCTTTCACCTTCGGCACGCCTGTCGAGTTGCGGGACGATTAGCTCGGCCAGTTTGCGCGGGCCGGCCGGCTCGATATCGTCCGGAACATCCTGTCCGGTCGTCACGTACGAAAGCTTACGCCTGGCCTTCTGCAGCACAGTCAATACAATACCAAAACCCACCGATTCATCAAGCTTCGTGAGCAGAATACGGTCGACGTTGAACTGGCAGAATTTATCCAGCACGCCGGAGGTCGTCTGCGGGCTGCAGGTGCCAGATAGTACCAGGTGCGTCTCGTGCGGCTGGGCAGCATCCAGAAACTGCCTGAGCTCGTTCATCTTCAGCGTGTCGCGCTGGCTGCGGCCGGCGGTATCGATGAGCACGAAGTCCATGTCGCTGAACTCCGATATGGCCCGCTTCAGCTCGCGCGGGGTGAGTACGACCTTCAGCGGCACGTTGATGATGTCGGCATAGGTGCGCAGCTGATCGACTGCCCCGATGCGGTAGGTATCGATGGTGATAAGCCCGACCTTGTGCCCCTGCCGCAACTTGAATTGGGCGGCCAGCTTGGCAATGCTGGTCGTCTTGCCCACACCGGTGGGACCAATCAGGGCGATTATTCGCGGCGAGGGCCCTTCAAGGGTGGTCGGACCGGTAACTTCAATTTGATCGGCAATGTACTTGATGAGGGTCTCACGGACGCGCGTTTCGCTGCGCCATTCGCGCTCGGGCAGTTCGGCGCAGATGCGCTTGACCAGATCCTTGGCGATTTCCTCGGCTACCTCGCCCGAGAGCAGCGAGACATAAACGTCCATCAACTCCTCGGGCACATCGGGCATGCGCGACGAGCGGCTCTCGCTGATGAGCTTGCCGACCATGTCTTTAAGCTCGTTGATTTCCCCCTTGAGGTCGCCGGCGCTGACATCGACCGCTTTCTGCCGGGCCTCGGCCACAAGCTGACCGTACGTCTGCTGGAGCCTGTCGGTCCGGGGCGAGGTTGCCTGGCCGGCCGCGCGCGTTGCAGCGGAGGCACTGCCGGCCCCGGCCCGTGCGGCGCTTGAGGCGCTGCTGGCTCCGGCGGCGGCAGAGGACCGGCTGGCGGCACGGCTGTGCTGCGATTGCCTGGTGGCGGCCGCCTGCCGATTATTCTGCCTGTCGCCGGGGCTGGCTGTAATTTCGACCATGTTGCGCTTGCCAAGGCCCAGGAAGCCAGGCGTCTGCCAGGACCGAGTACCAAGGATTACTGCCCTTGGCCCGAATTCCCGCTTGACCATGGTCAGCGCTTCCTGCATTGATCCTGCTTTGAATGTTTTCAGGTTCATGCTTTCAACTCCGCCATGCCCATACTCTCAACCTTAACACCACGTACGATTTCGTTATATGACAGCACGGCCAGTCCCGTGACCGCGTTTTCGGCAATTCGCCGCACATGGTTGCGAACCTGGGGCGAGGTCAGAACAACGGGCGGATAACCGGCCTGCACGAGTGGTCGAACGGCCTGACTTATTTCGCGGCTGACGCTGCGGGCGACATCCGGCGGCATGGTCAGGAACGAGCCGCGATCGTTATGCTCGATGTGTCCGGCGATACGATCTTCGAGCGTCGGCTCAAGCGTCACCACCCTGAGAATATTATCTTCGCTAATGTACTGTTCGCAGATGCTCCGCGCAAGGGAATTTCTGACATATTCGCTTAAAACGTCAAGATCATTTGTGCGCGTGCCCCAATCGCCAAGAGTTTCCAGGATACTTTCGAGATCGCGGACCGGAACACGCTCGCGCAGCAGGTTCTGCAGAACCTTTTGGATGTCGCCAATTTTCAGCACCGCGGGCACAACTTCGTCCACCACGCTGGGGGCCTTTTCCTTGAGCCGCTTGATGAGTTTGCTGGTCTCCTCGCGGGTCAGCAGGTCGGCGGCATTGTTCTTAATGACCTCCGTCAGGTGCGTAGCCATAACGCTGGAGGCCTCGACCACGGTGTAGTTGAGCATTTCGGCCCGCTGGCGTTCGCTTTCAGGAATCCACCAGGCGGGCAGGCCGAAGGCGGGTTCGGTAGTCTGGATGCCGCCGGTCAGATCGCCGGAGGCCAGGCCGCTGTCCATGGCCAGGTACATGCCCACGCGGGCCTCGCCGCGGGCCACCGGGTTGCCCTTGAACCTGACGCGGTACTCGTTGGGGTCGAGCCGCATGTTGTCGCGTATGCGAATGGGCGGCACAATAATGCCCAGTTCCAGGGCAAGCTGGCGGCGTATCATGCTGATGCGGTCGAGCAGGTCGCCGCCCTGAGTCTGGTCGACCAGGCGGATCAGGCCATAGCCTATCTCGAGTTCCATGGCGTCAATCTGCAGCAATGTCTCCTCGTTGGGCTGGGCTGGGGCTTCGGTCGGTGCCTCGGCCTGTGCTGCCTCTCCGCGGGCGGTGGCCTTGCTGTTGCGATGAATCAGGAGCGACAGCACTATGCTGGTGGCCGCCAGCACGACCAGCGGGGCAACCGGCAGGCCGGCCATGGCCATCATCAGCAGGAAGGCTGCAGCAATCATCAGGGCCTTGGGCTGGCTCAGGAGTTGGCGGACCATGTCCTGACCAAGATCGGCGCGGGAGGCGCTTCGAGTGACCAGCAGGCCGGCACTGATGGAGATGATGAACGAGGGAATCTGCGTGACCAGGCCGTCGCCGATGGTCAGCTTGGTGAAGACCTCGGCACTGTCGCCAAAGGCCATGTTCATCTCGACCATGCCGACGTAGAACCCGCCGATAATGTTGACCAGCGTAATGATGATGCCGGCAATGGCATCGCCACGGACGAACTTGCTGGCACCGTCCATGGAGCCATAAAAGTCGGCCTCCTGGCTGATGGATTCGCGGCGATTGCGGGCCTCGTCTTCGGTGATCAGTCCGGCATTGAGGTCGGCGTCGATGGCCATCTGCTTACCGGGCATGCCATCGAGGGTGAAGCGGGCGGCAACTTCGCTGACTCGTGTGGCACCCTTGGTAATCACCACAAACTGGATGATGACGAGGATGGCAAAGACGATGACACCAACAACCAGCGTACCACCCGTGACAAAGCTGGCAAAGGCCTGGATAACGCCACCGGCGGCCCCCATTGCCTGAGTGGCATCGCTGGCCCGGTCGCCGGCGGTGAGAATCATGCGGGTGGAGGCCACGTTAAGCACCAGGCGGAAGAGCGTGAGGGCCAGCAGCAGGCTGGGAAAGACGCTGAATTCCAGCGGACGGCGGACGTAAATGGTGGTCAGCAGCACCAGAATGCTGAGGGCGATGTTGCAGGACAGCAACAGGTCGAGAGCCAGCGGCGGCAGCGGCACTACAATGACCATAATCAGGCCGATGACCGCCACGGGCAGAATGAGCCCGCGGTTGCTGGCCACGAAGCCGAGCACTGCTGATCCGCCGGATGTATTTGCGCTGGCCAATGTTGGCCCCTCTCATTAGTCCGCCAGATGCAACGGGCGGCGCGGAACTTCACAAATCGTTACGCCGCCGACGGGTTGAAGCTGCGATTGTTCAGGCGGTAGACGAACGCCAGAACCTCGGCTATGGACTTATAAAACTCGGCAGGTACTTCCTGGCCGACCTCGACCGATTTATAGATTGCCCGTGCCAGGGCCGGCTTTTCGACGATTGGCACGCCGTTTTCCATGGCGATTTCGCGGATGCGCTGGGCCAGAAAATCGGCCCCCTTGGCAATAACCCGCGGAGCGGCCATCGAATCCTGATCGTAGCGAATGGCAATGGCGACATGCGTCGGGTTGGTGATGACGGCATCGGCCTTGGGCACTTCGCGGCTCATGCGGTGCATGATCATCTGCCGCTGCATCTGCCGGCGGTGCTCGCGGATCATCGGATCGCCTTCCATGCGCTTCATCTCTTCGCGTATCTCCTGCTTGCTCATCCGCATATCCTGGCTGAACTGCCAGCGCTGGTAGATGTAGTCGAACACGGCCAGCACAATGAGCACAGCGGCCATTTTGAAGCAGAGTATCAGCAGAATGTTCGATCCGCCGACAACAATATCCTCGGCGGCCATGAGCGACAGCAGGGCCATGCGCTCGAAATCGGACAGAATGGCCAGGTAAGCCACCACGGCAAGCGCCCCCAGCTTGAGCATGCTGCCGCACAGGCGGGCCAGGCTGCGCTTACTGAACACGCGGCCGAAGCCGGTAATCGGGTTAAGCTTATCCAGCGAGGGCACCAGCGGATGCGTGCTGAAAACAAAGCCCCCCTGAATAAGCGTGGCCAGAAGCGCCACCACCGACATGCCGATGAGCATTGGGGCCATGGCCATGCCGAATCGCAGCATGACGTCGACCATGGTCTTGTTGGCCTGGCTGTCGGTGATGGACATCGGACTGCTCTGGCCGAGCATGTCGTGCAGGGCGTCCATCAGCGTGCCGCCCATGAAGCTACCGCCAAAGTACAGCACGGCCGTTGCCGCCAGCAGCATGAATGCCGCCGTCAGATCGGTTGAACGTGCTACCTGTCCGCGCTCGCGAGCCTCTTCAATGCGTCGCGGGGTTGGGGCTTCTGTCTTTTCGCCGAAATCGTCATTCGGCATTTCAGCAACTCCTGAAGGTTATTTTCCCCACACAGCACCTGGCATTGGGGTCCATCAACTAACCCAGGTGACGGATCATATCGGCCACCTGGTTGACCAGGTTGCCATAGCTTTCGGTGAAGACCAGCAGTGTCAGGCCGAAGGTGGCCACCATGCCTACCAGGCCGACACCAATTCGCAGCGGAAAACCCACCACCAGAATGTTGATCTGCGGCACCGTGCGACCCAGAAAGCCCATGAACGCAGTCACCAGGAACAGCAGCAGCACCACCGGCACGGCCAGTTTCATAGCTATCACAAAGCTGCTGCTGAGCAGGGCCCGCAGCACGGTCAGCACATGCGGATCGAGACTGGTAGCCATGGGAGGCAGGTACCGGTAGCTGTCCAGCACGGCCGCAAGCAGCATGTGGTGGCCGTTGAAGACCAGAAACAGTGCCGAGCCGACCATCAGGTAAACCTGCGAGACCACGCCACTCTCGCTCTCCAGCATGGGGTTGAAAACCTGGGCCAGCCCGAGGCCCATCTGCTGGCTGATAAGTTCGCCGCCAAGTTCGAGCCCGGCGAAAAAGAGGCTGGCCGCCAAACCGATGGCCAGGCCGATCATCAACTCGGTCGCCAGCCCGACGGAAATGCCCAAAAGCGAGGGCGGCACGTCGGTCATCTGCGGGTAGACCATGGGAAAGATGGTCAGCGACAGGATGACCGTCAGGCCGATTTTGACTTGCGGCGGAATGGCTGCCGAGCTGAAAATCGGCGCTGTCAGCATCAGCCCGCTGATGCGCGTAAGCACCAGTACAAGAGCGGGCAGAAGAGTCATCCATGCGGCAGAGGTCATTGCTGCGTCACTTTCTGTAACAGTAACAACTGCGCCGGTGCGGCCACGTGGCATAGCTGGAACAAGACATCCTGTCGCCCGGTTACCAGCCCAGGGTGAACATCTGGCGGCTGAACTCGATCATGCGCTCGGTAATCCACGGCAGCAGCAGTCCAAGCACGATGGCCATGACGATGATTTTGGGCACAAAGCTCAGCGTCTGCTCCTGCACCTGGGTGACGGCCTGAAGGATACTGATGATCAGGCCGACCAGCATGCCAATGATCAGAATGGGCGAGCTGACAATGAGCGTAACCATCAGCGCCTGTCGCCCGAGATCGATAATTTCGGCTGGATCCATGGCTTATCCTGATTACTGGTTCACCAGATACGTTGTTCATCGCCGTGCCGGCACCAGGTTTCCCCAAACCTGTCGCAGCCCGGCTTGCTTCCACGGCACGGGCTGTACGGCCCTGCTGCAGCAACATGCAGCGTCGTCAGTAAAAGCTTCCCAGCAGATTGCCCACCACCAGTTGCCAGCCATCCACCAGCACAAACAGCAGCAGCTTGAAGGGCAGCGAAATCAGCACAGGCGGCAACATCAGCATGCCCATCGAGATAAGAATGCTGGAGACGACCATGTCGATAATCAGGAACGGCAGGTAAATCTTGAAGCCCATGAGAAAAGCGGTCTTCAATTCGCTGGTAACGAAGGCCGGGATGAGCACACTGGTGGGCACCTGCTCGTAGCTCTCGGCCTCGGTTTTGCTGTAGTCGAGGAACATGCGGACGTCGGCCTGGTTGCCGGTGCGTTCTATCTGCGTGATCATGAACCGTCGCACGGGCACGGCGGCCCGCTCCAGGGCCTCCATCTGCGTAATCTGCCCGTCTAGGTACGGCTGAATGCCCTGCTGGTGGACCTCGCTCATGGTCGGCCCCATTATCATGAAGGTCATCAGCAGAGCCAGGCCGATGATAACCTGGTTTGGCGGCAGTTGCTGCGTTGCCAAGGCCTGGCGCAGCAAGGCCAGCACAATAATGATGCGGGTGAAGCTGGTCATCAGCACCAGGATCGATGGGGCCAGCGTCAGCACGGTCAGCATCAGAAGAATCTGCAGGCTGCCGGAGATGTCGCCCGAGGTCTCGGCCTGGGGGAGAATGTTGGTCAGGTCGGGCACGCCGAGCGGATTGTCAACCGGCGTCTGCCCGGCGGCAGGGGCCCCGGGTGAGGCCGGCGGCGCTATTTCGCCGGGGGCATCCGGACTTTCGGCCCCGGGTGCCGGCGAAGCCGACTGGCCGGCGGCCAGCGCCGACAGCGTGAGCAGAACAGCCAGGGCGGCGGCGCAGGTCCAGACCCAGCGGGCAAAGCGCCGCTCGGCGGGAGAATCTTCGGCCATTTGCAGCTTTTGGTTCATGTTCCGCTCGTTGAGCCCGTTGTCACTTGGTCGGCACCGGGGAGCATCGGTGGCCGGCTGCGCCTTGGCGCGACAGAGCCCAAAGCTGTTGTCAATCCTGTTTGCCAATCACTTCGCGGACCTTCCGCCTAAGCTGGTCCAGTTCCGTGCGAATTCGCCCGGCCGTGGGTGCATCATCTTCATCATCTGCTGCAGACAGCTGATTGGACAGTTGTCGCATGTCGGCGGCCCGTTCTTCATCAGCCAGACCATCATCGCCCTGCCCCGATAGCGTGACAATGGCCGCCGGGCCGTCCAGATCATCGAGCGGCTGATCGGCCTGGGAAAACTCGTCGTCGGCCTGCTTGAGCAGTCGATTGAAGCTGGTGGTGGCACTGCCGGCCCGGCTCATCTCGGCCAGGCCCACAAGCTCGCTGACTTCGGCCGGATCGGTAATGGAATCGAGAGTCCGCAGGCCATCGGCGGTCGAGCCTACAATGAGCACGCGGCGGCCCACCTTGACCAGCATGACGCTCTGGCGTGGCGAAAGATGTGTGCGGCCCAGAACCCGGACCGCCGGGCTTGCGCCCAGTTGCCGCACGCCGGGCAGATATTTGCGCGCTGCCCAGACCGCACCAGCCAGCAGGGCCAGCACCAGGGCCAGGGCGGGCACAATGTTCCACATGCTGGGCCGGTAGCTGCCTGAATCCGAATCGCCGGCCGACGTTCGCGGAGCGTTGGAATCGAGGCGGCGCTTTTCGATGTCTTCGCCCTCGTCATCTGCAGCCGGGGCTCCGGATTGACCGGCAGTGTTGTCTTGATCAGGCTGACCATTGGTGGTTGAACCATTTACGCCGGCACTGCCTGTGGTGGCGGCTTGGTCACTGGGAGAGCTGACGTTGCCGGGCGTTGAGGGGGCGCTTGTGGAGTTGCCGCCAGGGGTGGATTGAAGATCATCGAGCTTGAGCGGCAGGCTGCGCGGGTTGGCGGAGTCGGGCCCATCGGCTCCGACGTCAGTACGCGGGGCTATCTGGCCGGACGCACTTGCGGCGCCAACCATCAGCAAAAGCACGAGCCAGGCCCAGGGCAACGGGCGCCGGCGGCCGCCACGCGGGCGGCAAGAGGTGTCCTTCATGTTGATAATCCTGACCCGAGCCTTTGCGGCCCGACCTGCAACTCCTGCTGCGGTGACGGATTCCTCCGTGCAACGTCCATCACCGTTTGCGCGAATGACTGAAGCCTTCGCGCTCCCTCCGTCTACTTCGGACGACGACGGCCGAAGCCGCCGCGGTTGCAGCAACATCAGTCGTGCGAGATTATTTCGCCGATGCGAACGCAGAAATTATCGTTCAGCACCAGCACCTCGCCGCGAGCCACGAGACGGTCGTTGACGAATACATCGACCGGGTCGCCGGCCAGCTTTTCCAGTTCCACCACGCTGCCTTCGCCGAGTTTCAGAATATCTTCGATATACATGCGGCTGCGGCCGAGTTCTATTTTCACATTCAGCAGCACATCGCTCAGCAAGTCGATGTTGCCGGCTCCGGATACCGCTGCAGCGGGCTGCTCTATTTCGCCGAAGGCCTGCTCGCCGCCGTCCATGCCGCCAAGGTTCGAGAGCATCTGGCCCAACTGGCTTTCGATGCTGGCCACGGCGTCCATGGCGTCGTCGGCCGGGTCGTGCTCGTCGGCATTGCCGCTCTCGGCCTGCGCTGCGCTCTGCTGAGCTTCGGCCGGGGCGGGCTCGCTCTGCTTCTGCGCGGCGGCGGCCGGGGCGGCGTCATCGCCCTGCCCTTCGGCGGGGGCGTCGCCAGCGGCCGACTGGTTCTGATCAGCAGCCAGAGTGGCGTCGATATCCTGCTGATTTTCGGGCATTGCTTTACTCTCCGCGGCACATGAGTCGTGCCTTTACTGGCGCGCTTTTGTGGCCCTACCCGTCCATGCTGCTCGGGATGCACTCCGGGATAACGACCTCTTCGATCGTCGCCCCCTTGCCCAGCACTTTGTTCAGTGCGTTTCGGATCTGCCGCTTGAGCGTGGCGTAATCGGCCTCGCGCTTGAGGATTACCGCATCGCTGGCCCGGATGACTGTTTGGATCTCCTGGCGGATGAGCGGCTCGTTATCCTTCAGGAGCGTTTGCAGGGCGTCCGCCCCTTGCTCGGGCACCCTGACACAAACACGAATCGACCAATACTTAAGGTCGCCATCCTGTCCATTGATGGCAGTGATTTTAGCGTCCGGATCACTCGGCGTCACTGAAAGAATCGCCATTTTTTCAGCATTCTGCTCAACTTCGGCAGCGGCTGCCTGCTGAGGCGCAGGAGCACCGGTGCTGACACCTCTGACAATCCAGGCAACGACCAACACAACAAGCGCCTGAACCAGCACTGTGCCGCCGATAATCACAATCGTCTTGAGGTTGAACTTACCCTTTTTGCCCTGCTGCTCGGGGCTCTCCTCCTGGGTGGTCTCTTCTTCGTCCGCCAATTCAAAAACTCCTGTATAAGGCGCTATTGCTGAGCTTCATCCGAGGTCGGCTGATCAGTGCTGCCTGCCGGGCCCTCGTAATCCTGAACCATGGTATCTTTGATAATGATCTCAACTCTATCGTTCTGGGCGGCGGCCTCACGGTAGTTGGCATGCAGCCTGACGGGCTCGTTGCCCCCGCAAGCCTGGAGCGTTATGCGATCCTGCTCGATGCCCTGGGCTATCATAAAGTTGCTGACCACCGCCGCCCGGGCGTAAGAGAGGTCCATCTTGTTATCGAACTGCGAATCCTTCGGCAGCATTTTGCGACTCGTATGGCCGCGAATTTCGATTTTGTTCCGATAGCCGCGAATCGGTTCGATAATCTCCAACAGATCCTCGTGGGACTCTTCCCTGAGCGTGGCGCTGCCTTCGTCGAAGAGCGAAAGTCCGCCGACGGTAAAGACCATGCCTTCGCGGATCATGCGTACGGTGGTCGAGCGGCCAAACTGCTGCTGCTTGCGCGACTGCGGGTCGCTGGCCTTGTGGTCGCGGTTGCGGCGAACAATCTGGTCCTTGATCCTCTCGACGATGCTCTGGGCGTTGAATGGCGCTTTATCGCCCGGCACAGCATTGCTGGACGGACTGTAGCCAAAGGCCTTTTTGAGACTGTCCAGCACGATTTTGAAGCGCTCCTCTTCCTTAATCTGGCTGAGACTGAAGATCATGATGAAGAAGCACAGCAGCAGCGACATCATGTCACCGTAGGTGAGCATGTAATCGGGGCAACCACCGCCTGAAGATGCCTGCTGACGTCGTGCCATAGCCTCGCAAATCCTGTTACTGACTTATCTTACGGCCGCCCATCGGTTCAGCCTCTGGCGGCTCAGGCTTCAACTTCCGCCTCCATTGCGGCCCGCATGCTTGGCGAGAGGAAAGTCTTAAGCTTCTGCTCGACCACTCGCGGGTTGTCGCCGGACTGAATACTCATTACGCCACGAATCACAATCTGCTTAAGCAGAATCTCTTCCTGCGACCGGCGCGAAAGCTTGTCGGCCACCGGCAGGCAGACCAGGTTGGCCAGGATTGCGCCATACATGGTTGTCAGCAGGGCCACAGCCATGCCCGTGCCGATCTTGTCTGGCTGCATATCCTGCAGCATGATGACCAGGCCGATCAGGGTGCCGATCATGCCAAAAGCCGGGGCGTACTTGCCCATGGTCTCGAAAATGCTCTTGCCAGTGGCATGCCGGTCGGCCACGCTGTCTAGTTCGGTATTGAGAATCTGCTCGATCAGGTCCGGGTCGGTGCCGTCAATGGCCATCTGGACGCCCTTGACCAGGAAGGCGTCGTCAATTTCGCGGGTAACGCTTTCGAGGCTGAGAATACCATCGCGACGAGCGATTTCGGCGTAGCTGACCAGGTCTTGAATAAGCTTCTGCGGATTGGTTTCCTTGGCCAGAAAAGCATTTTTGACCACTTTGGCCACTCCCAGGACGCTGCGCAGCGGAAAGCTGATGAGCGTAGTGGCCAGGGTTCCGCCGATTACGACCCCGACGCTGGGCAGGTCAAAAAAGCCGCCTACGTTTTCTCCAGCACCGGAGAAGATGGCCCAGACTATGAGCCCGACTCCGACCACCAAACCGACCATTGTTGCAATATCCATTACCGCTCCCGCGTTCCGTCGCCTGGTTTCGCAATTTGAATCTAAAACACCTTCTAAGCCTTACTTATGGCGCGGCAAGCGCGCCCGTAGTCGATACACCGGCGGATGATTTCATCGACGCTCTCCTGTACTACAACCTTATCTCCGCCAGATAAGGTAATAATGGTGTCGGGCGTGGACTCGACATAGCGAATGAGGTCGGCATTGACCACCAGCTCTTTGCCAGTCAGTCGCGTGACTCGAATCATTGCGATGTCTCCGCAACGCCCAGCTTTGCCATATTGCCCATCTTTACTCCCAGCAGATTTATCGGTCCATATTGCCGGGCACTGCAGTCAAATCCGCCGATCAGCGTACAATTGACAGAATCTCGCGCATCATCTCGTCGGCCGTGGAGATTACCCTGCTGGCCGCCGTGAAGCCGGTCGAAGTGGTAATCAGGCCGACAAATTCTCCGGATAAGTCGACGTTGCTCAACTCCAGGGCCCCGCTCTGGATACTGCCGGCGCTCATCGACATGGGCGAGTTGATGATGGCCACGCCGCTGTTAGGACCTTCGATGTAGGTGCTGTTGCCGATCTCGAGCAGGCCTTTCGGATTGGCGAAGGTGGACAGGGCTATCTGGCCGAGGTTTCGCATCAGACCGTTGGTGAAGGTGCCAGTGATGATGCCATCGGTGCCCACCCCGAAGCCCGAGAGCGTACCGATGGGTACACCGTTCTGGTTGCTCAGGGCAATCTGGCTGGCCAGCGAAGACAGGGCTGTCATGCTCGTGAAATCCAGTTGGACGGCCTGCGGCGTGACTGCACCGACACCGTCGCGGTCGATGGTCAACTGTGTTCCGGTGCTGGTAATGTACTGGCCTTCGTTATCGAAGCTGATTGTACCGTTGCCCAGCACCAGGTCGATGTCCGTATCGTCGCCGCTGGTGGCTATGAAGCGCCACTTGGTGCCGCCACTGGTTGCCTCTTCGAGGGTAAAGGTGACCCCCATGGTCATGGGGTTGCCAAGCGAATCGTAGACCGTGTACGAGGTGTAGACGCTTTCGCCATTGGCCTGGGCGGTGACGTCCCAGGAGAATGGCGCCTGGGTGGTGTTAATGCGGACGGCTGTGTTGCCCAGGCTCAAGGCGTTATCCACGCCGGGGTTGCCGGTCAGCACTATCTGGTTGCCATCGATCGTGACACCACCGGAGTGTGCCCCGGCATTGGTGTCGATGCCCATGCCGGCCTCGAAGAAGCGGGCCAGTCGGTCACCCGCAGTTGTAAGGGTCGAGTGGCCGAGCCGGCTGTTGGCGCCGACGACAAAGGTGGCGGTCGGGTTGGTCTTGCCGCCACGGTCGCCGGTAAGGGTAATTTCGTCGCCGACGGCAAACAGGGCAACGGTCGGATTGCTGGCCAGGGCAACGTCGGTCAGCAGGGTGTCGTCATCGACCGCGCCGCCGCCCACGCGGCACAACTGGGGCGAACGCAGAACACTGCCCTGGGAGGCCACGCCGCCGCCGCTCTTGGTGTTGGCGTTCAGGTTGCCCTGAATTTCGGCGTAATCGGTGGCCCGGGCGATAGTCAGGAAGCCCAGCGGAATGCGCATGCTGTCGGTCGTTCCGGGGACCACGTTGAAATTCTCATCAACCTGGAACCCCTGAATGAACTTGCCCTCGCCGCTGACCAGGAAGCCGGCATTGTTGACGCTGAAAGCGCCGTTGCGGGTGTAACTGAGCTGGCCATTCTGATCGCGCTGGACAAAATAGCCTTCGCCCTCGATAGCCATGTCGCTGTTGATGCCGGTGACGTTGACCGGGCCCATGGTATGGTCGGTATCGACAATGGCTATCTTTGAGCCCAAACCAACCTGCATCGGGTTTGTACCGCCGCGGCCGTCGGCGGCCAGCGAGCCAATGCTCATGGTGCGGCTGAACTGCGTCTGGAACAACACCCGGCTGGCCTTGAAGCCGGTGGTGTTGACGTTGGCAATGTTGTTGCCGATGACCTCGAACTTCATGCCGTTGGTCATAAGCCCGCTGAGGCCGGAGTAGAAAGCGCTGGTAAGACCCATGTTGTGTTCTCCCGTTTCGGATTCTGTCGAGCCCAGTTGTCGCTGCGGCCCGAGGAGGCCATGACATCGCCGACTTTCCCGGCTGTCAGGGCTGAACTGTTTGCGTCAACTGCGTTGCGCTCCGCGCTATCCCGGTTTCAGGGCCTCCGGCTCCGAATTTCGAGTTTTCGCTCAACTTGCATCAGGCTTCTGTAATGGCTGATGTTCCGCCACCTGCATCTGTACGTACACCTGAAATCATTGTGAGGCGGCCGGCCTTATTGTCCGTTGATGATTGCCGCCAAGGCGTCCAGGTCGTTCTGGTTGATTATGCCATCGCCGTTTACATCGCCGTTGACTACCGGGCCGCCGACTGCATCCGGCGTGGCTCCGGTTGGCACGTTCTCGACGGCCAGCACTCCGCGCAAGGGGATTTCGTAACCGTTGACCTCCAGCTTCATGCCCGACTCGTCCATAATGATGCGTTCGGCCACGCCTTCGACCAGTTGGCCATCGGCACTGACGCCGAGGATGCTCTTGCCGACCAGGACGCTGGCGCTGGAAAGCTCCTGGTGAGACAGCAGGGTTTTGAAGTTGCTGGAAATCTCGTTATTGGATTCCAGTTCGCGCACGGCCGACAGTTGCCGCATGAGCTCGTCGTTCTTCATCGGCTCCATGGGATCCTGGTTTACGAGCTGCGAAATGAGCAGCTTCAGGAAGTCCTGTCCGGTCATGGCCTCCAGGCCGCGTCCGCGGCGTGAATTGACCTGTTCGGGGGTGGCGGAAATACCGGCAACTGCGTCGCTCATTGCTGTGCCTCCTTTTAAGCCGGGCGCCCCGCTGCTGCAGCACCCGGGTGGGTAACAAACTTATCGATCAACCGATGATGTTCAGCGCCTCGGGCTCGGGACTGGCGGCAATTGCCGGAGCCGACTGGCTCTCTTCCAACTCGGCGCCAGCTCCGCCAGTATTGCCAAAGGCCGCCTGCTGACGGTCCTGACGGTTATCGCCCTGGGCCTGGTCAAACGTTTGCTGCTCTCCGGATCCAAAGTTCAGGAAGGCGCTGTCGCTGTCGGCACCGTTTGTGTTGACGGTTGCCTCCACCAGCCTGATGCCGTGACTGGCCAGCGATTCGCGCAGTTGGTTCAGTCCGTTCTGCAACCAGCTGCGCGAGGCCTCGTTCTGCGTTTCGAATCGGGCTGTTAATTCTCCGGAGCGAAGTTGCATGTTGATGCGCAGCTTGCCCAGCTCTTCGGGTTCGAGCTGAAGATTGATGCGGCTCCCACCGCGGCTGAGGCTGGCCCTGATGACCCGCGTAATGCGCTCGATCTGCTCGTTCTGTTCGGCTCGCGGAGCTTCTTCAGCGGTGTCGGGCATGGCCATGCGGACGTCCTGAGTACGTGTGGTGCTGTTAATCTGCATCGGCCGTCCACCTTCAGCGGTCTCGCCGCCGGCGGCAGCATCGGCCGCAATCGGCGCCACCACCTGCATGTTGATGATGTCGGCCCGCATGCCCATGGCCTGCAGGTTCAGACTGTGCAGGGCCTGCCGGCTCTCGCTCTGCTGGGGAGCGGCCTGTTGCGGCTTCAGTTGAAATGTATCGTCGGACCGCGTCCGGCCGGCGGCCTGGTCTTGCTGGGCGGCCGAGGAATGATCAGCGACTGTAACCTTTCGACCTTCGAGCATGGAGGGGCGGACCTGGGGCTTTTTGCCGACGGCCTCGGCAACGTCCTGCCGCGGACCAGCGTCAACAACGGGCGCTTGCTCGGCCTGCTCGACCGGGTTGGTGGCCTGGGCAGCGACCGCCATAGCATCCTGCCGGCCCTGCGATGTTTGGTTCATAGCCTGCTCGGCAGCCGGAGTTACAACCGTGACGGCCTGGGTATCAGAGTCGGCGGCGGCTTGGACTTCACCGGCGGCGACAACGCCCAATCGCCTCGCCTGCTGAGCCTGGGCGGCGGCAGCCATGGCAGCGGCGGCCGCTTCGACCGTGTTGAGCTGAGCGTTGCCTGCTGATTGACTGGTCTCGGTGGCCTGAGCAGCAGCTTGCACCGGTGCGGCGGCGGCCTCCTGTTGCGGCTGGTTTTCGGCGGCTGCTGGCTGCGAGTCGGACGTCTTTGCCGCGGCGGGCTGCTGGGCAGAGGAGTCCGATTCCGGTCGTGCCGCCTCGCGTTGCACGGGTTCCTTGCGCTGATTATCGGCGTCGGTGGTGGCCTCTTCGGTGCGCTGTCGAGGGGCGCGCTCTTGACGTTCGAGCGGCTGGCGCTTCTGGTTCAGGTCGTCCTTGATGCCATCATCGCGTCGCTCGGCATCGCGTCTGGAAACCGCCCCGATGGAATCGGAAAATGTCTGCTGGAAGTTTCCGGCGTCGGGCCTTTCGCCCTTGGCCAGAGCAGCCAGCAATGCACCGGCGGCACTCTGGTTGACGGTGGTTCGTTCAATACGCATCAGCTGCTTTTCCTTTCAGCGATTAGCGGTGACGGCATTGGCGGAGGACTCTCCCACGCCCTGGCGGATCATCTCCAGGTATCGCCGCTTCATCTCCACCTCGTCGGGCGTTCGGAATTCGGCCAGCACTTTGGCCGAGGCCCGACCGTCCATCTCCTTGAGCACGCGCACAACAGTCTCGTCCTTCATCTGCACAAGCACTTCCTTCAGAGCCGGCGGCTTCATGCGGGCCATGATTCCGAGCATGTCGCGGAAGCTGGCCTCGTCGCTCGGGGCTCCGGCGCCGCGCTGTTCCTGCAACTTTGCCTGCTCTTTTTCGAGCTGCTCGCGCTGCTGGCGGAGTTCCTGTAACCGTTGTTCCACATCGCGCTTCAGGGCCTTTATTTCCTGCAACTGCCACTGGTTATCAAGCTGGGCAGTCTGCTGCTGGCGCACATCGGCCGCAAGTTTGACCGGGGCCGCGGCACCGGCCGGCGTCGATGCCCGGCGAGCTTCTTCCTCGGCCTTATGTTGCTGCCAGCTGTCGGCCATGGCCAGAGTTTCGGCCGTGATGCCACCCTCGTAGACTTGTGAAAAGAGCCAGGCTTTCCGCTCGTCGATACGGTTGCTGAGAATGAGGTAGCCGGCGAAAATGCCCAGGGCCGTAATCTCCAGAGCCATCAGCAGGGCCAGGATGTTAACCAGAGTTCCGCCGCGTGCGATGTTGCGTCTCATTGGGCATCCTCCCCCAGACCGGCGGCGGTGGTCCGGCCTGACATTGCGGCCACTTCGTCCATCTCGATTGTTTCGAGGCGCTCGCCCTGCTGTCGCATCCGCTCGTTGAAGTGTTGCCGCAGAGTTTCGACTGCCTTGCGATCGCGCATGGCCGACACGACGGCCTGCTTGCGGGTCGCGGTCTGTTGCTCGGCGGCTGCCACGTGCCTGAGGTTAAGGCGGATTTCCCGATCAAGCAGTCCTATGTACTGCCGGTGCTCGATGAGATTGCGAACGTCCACCTCGCTTTGCTCCTGTTGCTGGCGCAGGAGTGCCGTCTGCTGGTTGCGGCTTTCGGCAATGCGGAGGACGAAATCCTTGCGGCGCTGTTCCTCGGCCAATGCTTCGGCCAGATCGCGCTTGCGCAACTCCTCGGCATATTGCCGCAACTTGAGGACAGGTTGGAGGCGAAACTTTTTCATTTACCGCAATCCATCTTTCCTGTTTGTCGTACTGGTAAAATTCGCAACTGCTTTGACGGCTGACGACCGATAGCTACCTTGCTGCGGCGTTGCCGGCCATCATTGTCTGGTTGTTTCCGCCGGACTTCCGCTGGGCTTCAAGCGTCTGCCTCTGGCGGTTGATCTTCGTTGCCAGTTGCTCCATTGCCTGCCGCGACTCGGCGGCGCTGTAACCCTGGTTGATCTGCTGCCGCAGGAAGCCGAGAATCTCCGGCCGCATTTCCACCGCCAGATCGACCTCGACGTTGGAGCCTTTGGCGTAGGCCCCGATGTTCACCAGGTCTTCCACCTCGTCGTAGGATGAGAGCAGGCGGCGGATGTCGTTGGCCATTTGCTGCTGACGGTCGTCAACCACATCGTTCATCAGGCGGCTGATGCTTTCGGTGATGTCGATGGCCGGGTACTGACCGCGCCCGGCCAGGCGTCGGCTGAGAATAAGGTGCCCGTCGAGAATGCCGCGCACGGCGTCGGCGATGGGCTCGTTCATGTCATCGCCATCAACAAGGATGGTATAGAAGCCGGTGATGCTGCCGGTCTGGCCGCAGCCGCTGCGTTCCAGTATTCGCGGCAACATGCTGAAGACGCTGGGCGGATAGCCTTTTGTGGTTGGCGGTTCGCCTGCACTGAGGCCCACCTGCCGCTGGGCCGCTGCCAGGCGTGTTGTGCTGTCGAGCATCAGCAGGACGTCGCGCCCCTGGTCGCGGAAATCTTCGGCAATGGTGTGGGCGACGAGCGCTGCCTTGATCTTCAGCAGTGGCGGCTCGTCATTGGTGGAGACAATTATGACGCTGCGCCTGAGGCCGTCCGGCCCGAGGTCGCGCTCGATGAAGTCGCGCACCTCGCGGCCACGTTCGCCCACCAGGCAGATAACGTTGACGTGGGCACTGGTGTAGCGGGCCATCATGCCCAGAAGCACGCTCTTGCCTACTCCGGCGCCGGCAAAAATGCCCAACCGCTGACCGCGGCCACAGGTCAGGCAGGAGTCGATAGCCCGAATGCCGGTGCTGATGCAATCGTTGATCCGCCGCCTCTCGAGTGCTCCGATGGCCCGGCTCTCGATTGGCCGGCGATTGGTGCTGAGGATGGGACCCTTGCCGTCAATCGGCTCGCCAAGGCCGTTGAGTACGCGGCCCAGCAACTGCTGGCCTACGGCGGTCGTCTGGCGACGGACGGAGAGGCGGACAACATCGCCGCGACTGACGCCGTCCATTTCGCCGAGAGTCATCAGCAGCGTTTCGTCGCCGCGAAAGCCTACGACTTCGGCCCGTATCTGCTGACCGGTAGCCCGGGCATGAATGGTGCAGACACTGCCCACCGCCACCGGCATATGCTCGGCGATTATTGACAGGCCTACGACCTGGCGGATGCGACCCTCGATACCCAGAGTGCCCAGCCCGGAGACGGATGCAGCGAGATTGGCAAACAGCCCGCTCATTCGGCCAGGATCTCCTCAGGCTTCAGTACGTGGTTGACGAGTTTTTCGGCCAATGGCTGGCGATGGTCAACGGTGCTTGATGCGCCCTCTCCGAGAAGTTCGTCGGTCAGGCGGGCCACCTGAGTTTCGATGCGGGCGTCGATGCGGCCGTTGCGGCGCTCGGCAATGCAGCCACCGCGGGTGATTCCGGCATCGCTTTCCAGGCAGACGAACGGCATCTGTCCGCCGGGCTGCGCTTCGGCTTCGACACTGGCAATCTTGACATGCAGGTCGCTCAAGAACTGTTCGACTACGGCTGCGTCGGCCGGGTTTACGCGCAGCACAAGACCGTGCGACTGGCCGCTTATTTCGATGACCTCCTCCAGCAGGGCCCGCATTTGCTCGGGGTCTTCGCTTAGTTTGCGACGACAGATGCGCTCGGCCAGGGCCAGAGCCAGCGACAGCAGGTCGCGGCGAGCCTCGGCCAGCAGATCGTGCACCTGGCCCTCGACCTCCGACAGAGCCTCGATGAGCGCCTGGCGGATGGTGGATGTATCCTTCCTGAGACGATTCGATTCGGCCTCCAGGGCCTGGGCCCGGCCCTCTTCCAGACCGCGTTTGAGACCGGCCTGGTAGCCGGCCCGTTCGCCGCGGGCATTGGCCACCTGCTCAACTTCGCGGGCCTTGGCGGCCGCCTCCGACAGCATGCTGCGGGCCGTTTCGCGGGCCTGTTCCAGCAACTGCCGCCCCTCCTGCTCAACGTCTCGCAGGTTGAATGCCGGCAGGCGGGAAACGGTCTCGTCCGTCTGATTTTTTGTAATGACGTTAGACAACCAGTTCCTCCTCGCCGCCGCGACCGACGATGATGATTTCCCCCGCCTCCTCCAGTCGCCGCACTACGTCCACCACCTTCTGCTGAGCCGATTCCACGTCGCTCACGCGGACCGGCCCCATGTACTGCATGTCTTCGCGGATGAGAGTGACAGCCCGCTCCGACATGTTCTTGAAAATCTTTTCCTTGAGCTCCTCGCTGGCCGTTTTCAGGGCCAGGGCCAGGGTGTCGTTCTCGACTTCCTTCAGCACCGCCTGAATACCCTTGTCGTTGACCAGGATAATGTCTTCGAAGACGAACATCAGCCGGCGTATCTGCTCCACCAGGTCGTTGTCCTCTTCCTCCAGCGATTCGAGTATGCCCTTTTCGGTCGAGCGATCGGTCAGGTTCAGAATTTCCGCCGCCGACTCGATGCCGCCTGCTTTTTCGAACTTCTGCGAGACAATTGCGCTCAGGCGGCTCTCGAGGGCCTTTTCGACTTCGGCAATTACGTCCGGGCTGGTCTGCTCCATGTTGGCCACGCGGCGAATTACTTCGCACTGCTTCTTGCCCGGCAGGCCGGCCAGGATTTCGGCCGCCTGGTGGCTCGGCAGGTGGGCCAGAATGAGGGCGATTGTCTGCGGATGCTCGTTCTGTATGAAGGTGAGCAGGTTGCCGCTTTCGGCCCGCTGCAGGAAGGCGAAGGGCATCTGCTGCATCGACTTTTCGACCGATTGCAGCATGCCGGCAGCCTCTTCCTTGCTGAAGGACTTCTCCAGCAGGGCCCGAGCTGTGCCCAGGCCACCACCCTCGGCCACGCCGCGGGCCAAGGCTGTGTGGTAGAATTCCTCCACCACCTGGTCTCGCTCGTTCTGCGAGACGTTCTTGAGTTTGGCAATTTCGCGCGTCACCACCTCGACCTGTTCGCGGTCGAGCTTTGACATAATCAGGGCGGCCAGATCTTCTTCGATGCTGACCAGAAGAATAGCCACCCGGCGAGCGCTGCGAGCTACCGTTTCGACCATCGTCGCCTACTCCTGAGAGATCCAGCGCTTGACCAGGTTGGCCATGGCATCCGGATCCTCTTTAATCATGCTTGAAATCTGATCCTGCATCTTGCTGGTGCGAATGGTGTCGGCCTCAAGCTCCACGCCTTCCAGAATGCTGTCGAGCGTCAGACCGGCCTCGCCAACTCCGTCGCCAGCCGGGGATACCTCGGCAGGCACCGACACCGGCTGAATGCGTTTGACCAGGCTCCACAGCACCCACAGACCGCCGACGGCCAACAGGGCCAGGCCGACCGAAGGCGCCGCCTGCTGAAGGAGGGCCAGAAAATCGGTCGAACTGCCGGCCTCCATCACAGCCGGAGCAGCGGCGGCCGCGGCCTCGGCAATGAAGTCCGGGTAACTGTCCACCACCACCTGGTTGGGGTCGTCGAAGCCAAGGATGCCCAGGGCCAGCTTCTGGATGCGACCTTTTTCGGCCTCGGTAATTGCTGCCAGCTTCGATTCGTCGATTTCGACATCTTCTCCCCCACCGGCCTGCTGACGGGCAATGCCGACAAAATAGCTTTGGGGAATATTGATGGCGGCCCCGATTTCCTTGATCTCGCCGGGCAGCTTATGCATCAGGCTCTCGGTGTAGCCGTAGTCAATGGCCGGACTGATCTGCTCGAGGCTTTCGGTATCGCTATGAGCGGCGGCCTGCCCTGCTCCGGGATCGGTGCCGACATTGGTCACCACGCCCGGCTCGCCGGAGGCCGACCCGCCGGCTTTTACACTGCTGCTGTCGGTAATGGCTCCGGCGATGACGTTGGTCGGGTCGACCGACCTTTGCCGCACGGTTTCGCCATGAATGTTGGGAACGACGCGAGCCTTGATGAACAGGCCCGGGATGTAGGCGAAGAACTCGCGCAAGTTGGTGTTGTAGTGAGCCTCGTACTGGCGCAGGAGCGGAATGTAGTCGCCAGAGGCGGTCAGTCCGTCCTCGGCCAGGTTAAAGCTGATGGCGTTTGTACTGTCGACGATTTTGACTTCGCGGCGGTCCAGGCCGTTGACGCTGCCAGCCAGCAGATCGGCGATGGCCAGGGCGGTCGACTTATCAAGAGGCTGATTGCGCGGAGTCTCGACATTGACCGAGGCCGACACGCCGGTGGGCTGGCTTCGCAGGGTGTGGCTGCTGCCGAAATTGATGGAGACGCCGGCCCGTTTAACTCCGCGCATCTGGCTGATCCAACTCTCCAGTTTGCGGGTAATGAACAGTTGACGGCGCATCTCGCGGTCGGTCTCGCTGTGCCAGATGCTGCTGGCCCCGAGAAGCTGATCGAAGTCGACCGTGTGCTCGGCACTGAGGGCCTCGTTGCTGGCCAGGGCGCCGACAGAGGCGTCGACCCGGCCGGTGGGAACGAATATCTGGTTGCCGCGAACATCGCACTCGATTCCGGAACTGGTCAGCACTGTGACGGCCCGGTTGATTTCGGGGCCGGCAAAAGATGTGGGCAAGGGCTGCATGTCGCGTTTTCCCACTTCCTGCGTAATCATCACAATCATGGCCAGCACCAGCAGGCCGATCAGTGCCAGCGACAGTCGCCCGGTGCCGGTCATCTGGCCCCAGGCGGTTTTCAGTTGTTCGAATCGCTCGCGAATGAATGCCATACGTCGCTCTCCCCTGCCCTTATGGCCGCCTCCGGCGGCCGCTGCTGATCAACTCATTTAATATCTGCGAAATGTCAGATGCGCATCTGCCTGATGTCGTTGTAGGCGTCCACCAGCTTGTTGCGAATCTGCATCAGCGTTTTGAACGCCAGATCGGCCTTCTCGACGGCCGTGAAAACTTCAGTCACATTCTGCGTCTGCCCAGTGGCCAGTCGCTGGAAGGCCACGTCGGCATCCTTTTGAAGTGCGTTCACCTCTTCCAGACTCTTGACCAGCATCTCCTTGAAATTGCCGCCGCCCTGGCTTGCGCCGGGGCGCGAAGTGGTGGCCGGAGCCCCAAGGTCGGGCAGTTTCTGTGGCTGGATGGGAAGACGATCATTAATGCCGCTTGTCATCTTGTGTGCTTCCTTGCTCTTGCGGCACCCGGCCGATGGCTCCACCGCCGGCAGGCTCCCGCATATTCAGAACATTACGCCAGAATCCTCATGGCGCTGCCAATCATGCTTTTAGTGGCCTCGAAAGCAGCCACGTTCGCCTCGAACGCCCGCCCGGCCCCAAGGGCGTTCACGCTTTCCACAACCAGGTCAACATTCGGGTACAGAACGTATCCGCCCGCGTCGGCGTCGGGGTGTCCGGGTTCGAAAACGCGCCGCAGCGGGCCGTTGTCTTTATTGATGCTGGCCACCCGCACGCCGGGAGTGTTGTCGCCACCGGCACCGGCTTCGAAGGTCGTCACGAGCCGCCGGTACGGATTTACCCGCCCCTGGGCGTCGCGAGTGGTGTGGATGTTGGCCAGGTTGCTGGCGATGGTATTCATCCGCACCCGCTGAGCCCGCATGCCGCTGGTCGAAATATCGAGGCTTGAAAACATTGCTGATTCTCCCGTGCAACCTGTTCCAACCGGACAACTGCAACGCCCTGCAAATCAGCCCGTGGCCGGCACTGCCGCAGCGTTACAGCCGTTCGCGTATGGCTACCTGCAGCAAGTTGAACTGCTTTCGCATGACTTCCGTGGCCACCCGGTGCAGCAGGGTATTCTTGGCCAGTTCGCTCATCTCCTGCTCGACGCTGCGGTTGCCGCCATCGTGGTACAGCTGGTCGTTGTCACTTCTTTCGATGGGCTGAAAGCTGAGGCTGCCATTGGGGCCAACGCTTATGTTTCTGGTGCCTCTAAAACGCAAGGGCCCGCCACTGCGCCGACAGCCGTCCATGGCCGCCCCGAGCATCTTCTGAAACTCATCAACCGACAGGTCCCGGGTGCGATAACCCGGAGTGTCGATGTTGGCAATATTGTCGACCAGCACGGTGTTACGAGCTTCGGCGAATTCCGCCACGCGCTGAGCCGCACCCAGCGATCCGCCACCGAAGATTCCTCTCATGCTGCCGATCATGCTGCCGCTCCCACTTCGCCTGCCGGGGCTTCTGCCCGCGCAGAATCACAATACATGGTTATGCAAAAGCCGTACCAGAGACCGCTCTGCCTTCCTGCATTCACCGCCGAAAGAGCCTGCGACGCACATCTAACCTGCGCCCCACGCTGCAGTTGCGTAACATTCGGCGTTTCAGCCGAAGCCCGCGGCCAGCGCCGGCCGCATTGCCCCCCTTCGGGCATTTATTGCGCTTCGACCGGCAAATCCTGCCGCCTGCCTTGCCGCAAAGCCCGACCCACGTCGGCCAGGTTGAACGATTTAATCTTCATACTCAGGCTGCGCACGCTGATGCCCAGGGCCTCGGCTGTGTTGGCCCGATGGCCGCCGAACTTCTCGAGCGTGGCCCTGATCATGCGACGCTCCATCTCCTCCAGCGGCGTGCCGGGCACAAGCTCGGTATCGCGACGCGTTGTTGAGGCCGAGCCCGAAAGCCATGGCGACACGTCTTCGGCCGTCAGCGTGGGACCGAGCCCAAGCACGCAGGCCCGCTCGACGAGATGGGCCAGTTCGCGCACATTGCCCGGCCAATCGTACTGCGAAAGCATGCCCAGGCAGTCCGGGCTCAACTGCTCGATGCGACCATCGCGGCCGGAGAACTTCTGGCGGAAATGCTCGGCCAGCACCGGCACGTCTTCGCGCCGTTGTCGTAGCGGCGGAATGACGATGGGCACCACGTTCAGGCGATAGTAAAGGTCTTCGCGGAATTCGCCCCGGCCGACAGCCTGCCCGAGGTTGCGATTGGTCGTGGCGATGACGCGAGCGTCAACCCGTATCGTCTCGCTGGAGCCGACTCGTTCGAACTCCTGCTCCTGCAGAACCCGCAGCAGCTTGGCCTGCAGGCGGGGCTCTATCTCGCTGACCTCGTCCAGCAGAATGGTGCCACCATCGGCCAGCTCGAACCGGCCTTTGCGCGAGCGGTCGGCGCCGGTGAAGGCCCCGCGCTCGTGGCCGAAAAGCTCGCTCTCCAACAGGCCGGCGCTCAGCGCGGCACAGTTGACGCAGAGGATGGGCTTGTCGGCCCTATCACCGCAACTATGAATCATGCGGGCCACAACCTCTTTGCCCACTCCGCTCTCGCCATGAATGAGGACCGTGGCCGGGCTGCCAGCCACACGCCCGATCTGCCGCCGCAATCGCTGCATCGATTCGCTGACACCGATAAGGTCGAGCGGCCGGTCGGCGCCAAGCTGGCTGCGCAGAGCCTCGTTCTCGCTCCTGAGGCGGCGACGCTCCAGCGTCCGCTCCACCACCAGCAGCAACTGATCGGCCTTGAAAGGCTTCTGGATGAAATCGAAGGCCCCCAGCTTCATGGCCCGCACGGCAACATCGACCGTGCCGAAGGCGGTGATGAGAATAACCTCGATCTCGTTCCAGCGGCTCTTGACCTGCTCAAGCAATGTCACGCCGTCCATGCCCGGCATCTTCAGGTCGCTTATCAGCAGGTCGAAGCGCGAACCGGCCAGCACCTCCAGGGCCTGCCGACCGTCGACGGCCGTCACCACCTGGTGTCCGTTCCGCCGCAACGTCAGCTCGATGCTCTCACGCATCAATTCCTTGTCGTCAACAACCAGCACACGGGCCATCGGCTACTCCTTTACATTCTCGCAAACAGCAGCAATAGTTGTCTCATTCTGATCGACGCCCGTCCCGGCTGCTTCAGCCTGACGTGGCACCAGCAGAGCAAACGTGGCTCCGCCGGCATCGTTGTTTTCGGCCGTTACCTGGCCGCCGTGGGCCTCGATGGCCCGATGCACAATGGCCAGCCCCAACCCCGTGCCCTGCTCGCGACGGGTAAAAAACGGAACGAACAGCCGGGACAGATCATCGTCGGCTATTCCGCCGCAGGTATCTTCGAACGAAACCCGCAGCCAGCGCTGGTCGTCCAGGCCCTCGGCCGTTATGCGGAGCGAAGCCTGCAGGCCGCGCTGTTCGGTAATCTGGGCCGCATTGAGAATAAGATTGAGCATCACCCGGGCCATCAGATCGGTATCGACATGGACCATGACGTCCAGCTCGCTCTCGTCCCTGATGATGCGGATGCCGCTGCGATTAATCTCCGGAGCAGCCATCTGCAGGGCCATCTGGACAATCTCCGCCAGGCAGCACGAGGCGGGGTCGATACGCAGGTCCCGGGCAAAAAGCAGCATATCGTCAACAATGCGGCCCATCATGCGGACGCCATTTTGAATGCGGCGAACTATTTCGCGCTCCATCGGGCGGTCGGCCAGGTCTTCGGTAAGCATGTCGGCGCACAGCGTGATGCCGCCCAGCGGGTTGCGAATCTCGTGGGCCACGCCGGCCGCCATCTCGCCCAGCATGGCCAGCCGCTCGCGACGTTCCAACTCCCGATTCTTCTGCTCAAGCTCAGCCGTCAGGCGCGACACCTCCTGAGTCAGAATATCGTGACTGAGGCGCAGGCGGTCGGTGGCCTCGTTGTAACGCTCGAGGATTTCCAGCAGGTCGTCACGACTCAGATTGCCTGTTACGGTTTCGTCTGGCACACCCTTATTCCTTCTCGTATGAGTCTTTCGGTTGCAGACAACTTAGCCCGCCCGCTATCGACTGCGTTGGTCAAAATCAGGCACGTTACCCGCGGCAGGACCGGTAGCGGAGGCCTGCCGATAAACAGCCTCCAGCCTTCGCTTGCGGCCCAGATCGTCCAGCTCACCCTGCACGCGCTCTTTTCTGCTTGCCAGCGCCTCGGCGTCTTCGTTCTCCTGGGCGATCAGCGATTCCAACCGGTCGCGGACTTCGCGAAAGCCATCACTGATGCTGAATCGCATGGCCGCACCGAAAGTCGCCTGCTTCTGCTCCCATTCAGCCCGCACCGGTTTCAGTTGCGACTCCAGCCGCATGATCAGGTCGATCGTCTGCTGCTTGCGACCAAGCACCTCGAGCAGCGCCTCGGCCTCGCCGGCATCGATCATCCGACGCTGCTCGGCCCGCAACTCGGCCAGTTGGTCGCAAGCCTCACGTTCCTGCCGGATAGCCTCCAGAATCCCCTGCCCGTCCATTGTCAACATAACTCACCACCTTTCGGTCGAAGCCCAGCTTCACCGACGTTTTTCGTATGCCACGGGCATGTTCGGATAAAAGCCCGGGCCAGCTTGCGGCGCTTGCGCCTACAGTTGCATCGTCTCCAGCCAGTATTCCCAGAAGGCCCGCGACATGCCCGGTTCGGCCGCAAACGAATCGTCCGATATCTTCTGCAGCGTCCAGCGAGCCCTCTCCAGCACGGCCATTAACTGATCGCGACGACCGATTTTCCGATACTCGGCCGCCAGCCGCGAGTAAGCCGACATGGCCGCCGGCGACGTCTGGTAACGCACCACTATCTGATCGTAAATGGCAATGGCATCTTCCGCCCTGTTCAGTCGGCTCAGCGTGTCGGCCAGGTCGAACAGCAGGGTACGCTGCTCGCTGGCGGCAAGCGGAGTCAGGGCATCGGGCTCGATACGCTCGTAAACGTCGACCAGTCGCTGCATCTCGGCCACGGCGTGGTTCAGCTTCTGAGCGGCAATCTCGGCCGCGGCCTTACGCTCCAGAACCTGGTCGGCCGTGCGGCTGCGTTCCAGAGCCGCCAGCCCCTGGCTGCGCACGCTCTGGGCAATCAGGTACTGGGCGCTCAGGCACTGCTCGTCGTTCGGGTATCGCTGCACGAATTCCGACAGCCTCATAAGGGCTTCATCGTGACGGTCGCGCAGATGCATGAGCCGTCCAAGCTCGAACAGGCTCCGCCTGTACCACACGCTTTCGGGCAGCACCTGGTCGCTGCGCTCGACCAGTCCAAGCAATTCTTCCTCGGCCTGTTCGTAACCATCCGGACCACTGCGAATAAGAGCCACCGCCAGCCGATACCTGCCCTCAAAGCCGGCCAGGCTGCTGGGGCTCTCATCCACCAGGCTGCTGTAGACACCGATGGCCTCTTCCCATCGGTTCAGCACTTCGTACTCGCGGGCCAGGTCCAGCCGGGCCTGCGGCACGCGGTTGTCCAGAGGCTGCTCGGCGACAAACTGCTTCAGGGCCGCCGCCGTACGCTCGTGAGCACCCGCCTGCAGGTAGGCCCGCGAGGCCGCCCAACGGCTGTGGCCATAATCGTACTGCGTGGTGGCGTCGAAAGTCTCGGCAATGCGCGAGTAGATGTCGCCTGTCTGCTTCCAGTTGCGCTCGGCCGAAAGACGAAGATCGGTCGCCTCTTCCGACCCTGGCTCGGCCAGTGCGGCCGCCACGGCCTGCTGCTCCGCAACCTGGTTCAGCACGGCCGCCTTTCGCACCAGAAGTTCGCGGTCGGGCTCCGGCACAAGCTTCTCTTCAAGCAGAACATAGCGTAAAGCATTGGCCAGGTTGCCGCGCAGCAAATTCATTTCCACCTGCACGCGCAACATCTGTCGTACGGCAGCCTGGTCGATTAATTCGCCAACCTGGGCACGGTCGCGGACCTCGGGCACCACCTTGGCCAGAACGTCGTGAGCCCGGTCCGCATCGTCCACCACCAGGTAAGCCTCGGCCATGCCCAGCCGAGCCGCCAGACCTTCGGCAGCCGAAGGAAACAGGCTGGCCGTCAGCTTGTACTGATCGATGGCCGCATCGTAATTCTGCTGACTGTAGTACGCCCTGCCCTTCATCAGGTGAGCCCGGGCATCGGCCGCCTCGCTGCTGGTGCCGGCCGACATCGCCAACACCTCGTCCAGGGTATCCAGCACCTGCGTCCATTTGCCCTGCCCGCCCTGGGCCTCGGCCAGTGCCAGCAGCACTTGCCGCAAAGTACGCTCGTCGGCGTGCTCGTCATCAATTACCTTCTGAAGCTTCTGCTCGGCCTGCTCGTGGTCGCCCTGCTGGCTCAGCACCTCGGACTCGACCACCACCAGTTGAGCCAGGTCGTCCTTCAGCTCGACCATGCGATCCACAATGCGCTGCCGCGCCATGGTTGCGTTGGCAGCCGTAGCCTCCAGGTCGCGCTGCATGACGCCCAACTGCCTTGCGACCGCCTGTCTGCTTTCGGCCAGATCGGCCAGAATCGCCTCGGTTTCAACCGGCTCCATCTTTCGCAGGGCTTCGATGCGCATCAGTTCGAGAGCGAAAACCTGCGGCGGATCCTGGGCGATGGCCTGTTCCAGGGCCTTTACGGCTTCATCATATTGCTTGAGCATCATTGCGCTGCGGGCCAGTCGCTCCAGCATGGCCACCGGCGGCTGCTGGCCCGGTTCCTGGGCGATTGCAGCACTGTAAGCGGCTCGCGACTTGTTGAGCAGGTCGCGGCGCTGGGCCTCGTCGCTGGTCATCAGGGCAAGCTCGAAGGCAGCGGTACCCTGTATGCGGTGCACCAGCGGCTCGGTGGCTGCGACCTCGGGATAGCGGCGAATGAACTCTTCGGCCAGATGATCGGCCAGCACAAAGCGCTTTTCGGAAAGGGCTGCCTCGGCGCGTTGCAGAAGGTCGCTGGGGGGAACATCCTCAGCACGAGGCAGAGCGGCCAGAACACCCGCCAGGACCAGCGCCACCAGCGACGCCGCCAGAAGCGGAATCTGCCAATGAGCAGCAAACCGCTGGCGCAGGTCGGCCAGCAATTCGCGGCGGGCATCAATCTGTGGGCCGACATCGGCCATGACTTCCCTTTCCGCAGCACATGCCGGAATCCCCATTCCGGCCGACAGCGCGGCTCGTATCAGCCGCCTGCCGGGTTCAGACCGCCAAGCCACTGCCAGATGCTGATCCGGCAAAAGCCGCTGCCTGCCACCGCGTGCCACTTTTTGCTCGCACTTCGCCGTCGGAGAACACCTCCCCAGGTGCACAACACGGCGTGCTTCAACTTACTGCCTGAACTTTGCTTACTGCCTCGCTGACTGCCGCCCCCGAGTTGCCATCAGACCACAAGGCGACCACTGATTGAGTCAACGCGGCTAAACGTCGGCAGTTGCAGCATCGGCCGGCGCTGTCGCCGAATGCTCTTCGAGCAGGCCCTGGTCGCGCAGGATCTCACGGATCTGCGACAGGGTTTTGGAATCCTTCATCTGCTTGATCACGGCCAGAGACTGAAAGACTTCTTCGCCGTACATGCGATGACCACCGTCGGTCCGCTCGCGTTCGTGAATCAGCCCCATGGTCGTGTAATTGTGGATTGTCTGCCGCGAGAAGTTGCTGTAGCGCACAACCTCGCCAATGCGGAACAGCTTCGGCGGGACCGACCACTGGATTTCATCTGCAGAACTTTTTTTAACCACCACCGTGCCTCCTGACCTTCCCCTTGTCACGTTGCTGATTGAAAGAAGAGCCTTCGCGACAAGTTGTCTGATCGGGCTGAACTGAAGAACCGCATCTTTTAGTTAACACTTACTACCGGCTGAGCCTCTGCGAGCAGTGCTCGACATGTGCTTTTTTGCAGCCCGGCAACACCTCAAACTCTGGCGAATCGTTTGGCCGCCTGGCTGACACCGTCTCCCCGAAAAGCTGAGACAAATGCTCGTCGCACTTCGGCCAGCGGGTGTAACAAATACCACTCAAGCCGGAATGAAACTGGCCCGAAAGCCCGCCCAGCGGGTATTACCGCCCTCACGTACACCCCTGAACGCAGCTAACTGTCGTCATCATAATCACACCTGCGGAGCGAAGTGAAGTAGAAAATGATTTTTACGTTTTGCAAAATACAAAATAGTTCAGGTTGGCGTCAAGGGAAAAGCCAGCTTAACTGCGGGCGGGTGCGGTCAATTTTGGGTAGCACGTTCCGTGAGCTTCTTACCGTGGCACGGCCATCCTGGCCGTGAGTGCCGGGGGGGCATCTCGCCCCTCGGCCCTTTTCTGTTGCCTTTTCCTGTTTCTGGTGCCGTGATCTGAGTCAAATCCTGATGGCGCGCAAACGCCGCGTAGCCCATGACCACACTATGTCAAAACCACGGGCAGGATGGCCGTGCCACCGACAAACGGCCGCACCCCTGCGGGGTCAGTTGACAAGTTTTTCATGGGGGGGGCAAGTTTTCGATATCTAGCGTACGAACAGGCAAGATGGGAAGTGCATAAGCGGGCCTGCCTGCAGGGGCGACACGCTTGGCTGTGAATCTCTTCACAGCCATTTGAGGGCCATCGGGCAGCAAAAAATTTAAAGCCCTGCCCTGCTGCCGAATCGACAGGCATCCGCTCGCCCCGCCCCGCCGCAAACCGGTTGGCCGCTGATCATCCAGGAGTCGGGGCGGAAACTGAACCCGTAGGACATTCGACCAGTCAGACCGACCTGGCCCCGGCCAAACCGAACCGCCACGGACACACGGAGCCGGCCCGAACCCGGCACGCCCGCGCCGGTAAGGACTGTTCCGGTCGCAAGTGCTGCTAAGCGCACAACGCCTGCTCAGCGCGCAAAAAAGGCGGCGCGTCCAGAGGCCTTGCCCGAACGCGCCGCCATTATCGTCCACCGCAGCACAGCCGCGGCTATTTGCTCGATGTCTCCTTGTCAGCGGAGTCATCAAGCTGAGCCTGGCTCTCGCCCCCCTGCACCTGCTGGCCCTGCTCTGCTTTAGCCGCCTGCTCCTTTATCTGGCGTGATTCCTTTACGCCCTGCCAGACCAGCCATCCAGTGGCCGCGAAACAGACGATTGCCGCAATCTGGTTGAACGTCTTGGCGTCGTGGTCCAGATTTATCCAGCCATCATAAACGCACCACAGACCGTATAGGAACACGCCGACTGCCGCCCCCCACCAGAAAATGAGCGACCACTTTGCTTCCTTACTTGCATCGACAGTATCAGTCATACCCAACCTCCCCGTTTGTTGATTCTGCAGAAAAGGCATTACCGTGGCCGCAGGCGCATCAAAGCGCCTCGCTGTCCATGCCCCCGCTCTCTATCAGATTCACCAGTCCCTCGCGATTAATAACCACCAGCCGCCGGCCATCGGTCGTTACCCACTCGTGCTCGCGGAACCGTTTCAGCATCCTGGTCACAGTTTCGCGACTGGCGCCAAGGCGGCGGGCAAGTTGCTGATGGCTGTAGGCCGTGCGAATCAGCACATCGTCACCCCGGCGAATTCCTTCGCGGTCGGCAAGCAGAACCAGCAGGCTTGCCAGCCGCACGCTCACCGGCTCAAAGCTCATCTCTTCAACCTGGTCGGCCAGATCCAGAATGGTGCCAGCCATTACCTGCATCAGCTGGTAGCACATTTTCGGATTTTCGAGCAGAGTCTGCACCAGATCGTCTTTTTGCAGGGTGATGATCTCGCTCGGCTCAACCGCCTCAATGGTGGCATTCGACCGCCTGCCGGTAACGATTTCCGCCAGACCGAAGTGCTGCCGCGGACGGACCTCCGAAACAACCTTTTCCCGCCCTTCAACGCTTGTCTTCAGCATGCTCAGCCGCCCGCTGATGACGATGATGAACCGGTCGCAGGGCTGCCCTTCGCCATAAACGATGTCGCCCTTGTCGAGTTCGCGACGCGTCATCATGGCGGCAAGGGCCCGCAGGGCGCGCTGGCTCAGGTTGCGGAACAGCGGTATCCGCTGCAGAAGCGCTATCTGGCTTGCATTACTGGACGTGGCCATTATGGCCTCTCCTTTGAACACGGCGGCACCGGACCTGCCGGCAAAAGCGCCCCAAATATAGCGCCCGTCGGGAAAATCATACCGCTTTGGCGCAGGCTGACAAGCTTTTGACTGCAAAAAATGGCATTCAGAGGTAGTCATCGGCCGCTTGGGAATCTAAAATAACCTCCAAAGTGACCGTAAAAGAGGATGAGTTGATGGCCAAGCATTTTTCCGCGCACGACGAAGACCGCCAGCGCATGATCGAAGAAACCAACCAGTTTATCGCCTGGGGATTAAAACACCCGGAGCTGGTCAAGTGGATTCCGCGCCGCACCGTCGGGCAGTCTTCGACCTTCAGCCGCACATTGCAGATGGTCTTCTGGACGCCCGTTTTCGGGGCCAGCCTGAAGCGTCCCGTCTCCTGGCTCAAGAGCCTGCTGCGACGCTGAAGCAGCCGCCTGCCCCGCCTCTTTAGCCAGTCGACGCAGTTGCCACCGCACGCCCGACGGCGGCTTGCCGGCTCTTTTACCCCCTGCCGGACGCCCCGCCAGGTGCAGCATCCGCCGAAACGCCGCTCAGCCCGTTATTTAAGCGTATAATCTTCATCTTTTCTTGCTGCCCGAATATCTTTTTTGACGATATCATAAGTGGAGTGGTTGGCCGGTCTTCTTGAGGATCAAAGCCGACCAAAAGGGGACGCCCGCACGGCATAGGAGTGCCAAAATCGAAGGACGAGCCAATGACTGAGATGAAACGTCTGGTGGAGGACGCTGCACGTCTGACGCCCGCATCTTCAGTTGCAGCCGCAGAATACCGTGACATGCGCCACGCCATGGTCGAATTTGTTAACGACCGCCTGCGTCGCCGCCCGGATCTGGAAGAGCTCATAGGCCGCCACAACCTGTCGCAGATGCTTGACAATCACTTCAATCACATGCTCTTCATGTGCAATGTGCTGGACGTTGGCCGCTACGAACTGCTGGCCAGGGTGCTGCCGTGGGTTTATCGCAGCTATCACCAGCATGGCTTTTCGTACGATTACTTTCCGGTGGAAGTCAGCGCCTGGCGCGAAGCCATCCGCACCTACCTCAGTCCGCAGTCGGCCGCCGAACTGCTGCTTATTTACGATTGGATGATCGCCCATCACGACATGCTGGTCAGCGTCGTCGAAAGCCAGCGCCAGGCCGAAGCTGCACGATTGGCTTCGGTGGACGAAAAGGTTGAGAAATGGGTGCGCCCGCTGATCCTCGGCAACTCGCGCGGTGTAATGGCCCTGGCAGCCGAACACCTGCAAACTGCTGCCGACCTGCCCACCTTCTACGAAGATGTGATTACGCCAGTCATGGGCAGGATCGGGCTGCTTTGGGAATATGATCGCATCAGCGTGGCTCAGGAGCACCAGGCATCGGCCATTGTAACCCGGGTGCTTGCCTGGATTCGCAGCCACATCGAATTTCCGGAGCCGTGGCGCGGACAGGTGATAGTAACCGCCGCCCCCAACGAGCATCATGTAATAGGGTCTCGCGTGCTGAGCGACCTGCTGGAGCTTGACGGCTGGCAAAGCGCCTACCTTGGCGCCGACACCCCCGCCGACGACGTGGTGCGACTGGCCGTCGACCTGAAACCGATGGTGCTGGCCGTGTCGGTGGCCATGCCCTTCTGCGTGCAATCGGCCATGGCTGTGCTGAATAAAGTTCGGCTGTCGCCACAACTGTCGCAGACGCGCACCATGGTCGGCGGCATGGCCTTCGACACAATACCGGAATTGCGGCAGATAATTCCCGCCGACCTGGTAAATGGCAACGCCATGTCATCGATAAAAATCGCCGACCAGTGGTGGAAGGAAGCACACTGAGAAGTCTGCTTCACTTCTCAGCATCGGCCCCGGTTATCTCAGCCAGCAACTTGAAGAAGCCTTTCTTCCGCTCGCTGGAGATGCCCCAGTTGACCGGTACCGACTGATAGCCCTGGTCGAATCCTTCGTCCTTCATGCGATAGTCGAAGTAGCCCCACCCTGCATATTCACTGACGGCGCTGGCAAAGTTGTTGGCCGGCTTGTCGAAGTCGAAGTGGTCATCTTCGTTAAACAGAATGGGCTGATCACGATAGCTCTTGATGGCCCGCACCTTGCGCACCATCTCGGCGATTTTCTGCGGATCGCCAACGCCATTGCCGTGCAGCAGGACAAAGTCACTGGCCTCGACCAGGGCCTCCGAAGGCAATTTGCCGCCGGTCAGGCTGGTCGAAACAAGCAGCCGCTTGGCCGGCGAATCGACCTTGCCCTGCGAGCGCCTCCGGACACGCTCCATAAACTCCGGGTTCCGGGCATCGCCCAGTATCTTATGATCGTACTGCGGGTGGTTGACCTCGTTGCCGATCTCGATCAGGACATTGGTGTACTTGCGCTCCAGCAACCAGTCCACGACATTGTCAACGGCAGCCAGCACCGCCGCTTCGTCCGCCAGATGCTGATCCTGCCCAAAATAGAAGAAGCCCAGAATAACCACCATGCCCAGTTCGTCGGCCTTGTCGATAATCCGCTCCATGCGTTGCATGTACTCCGGACGGAGCGAACCGTCGGCCTCGAACGAACTGTTATGCCACGGCTGATGTCGCGAATAACCCTGCGGGCTGCCTCCCTGCAAGTTGATGGCAATGCCCAGCAGGCCATGCTTGCGCCACAGGGGCATGGCTTCCACAAACTCCCGATTATTCCTTTCGGCCGAGTATTCCGCGCCGTCCGGATACTTCCAAAGGTGGCGCGTATCCTTATTCAGATCGTCGAAGGTGCCCTGCACCATCCGCGAATTCATCAGCAGGCCTTCAATTTTATGCCCGCGCCAGTTCCGGCCCTCGTAGGTTGGCTTGCCATTAATGTGAAATGCCCGTCCCTCGATGCTCACGACAGTTTTGCGTTCCAACTCTGTGGTTCCTTTCGTCTCAGAAGAATCTGCCCGTTGACCTTCGTTTGCGCCTTCGGCCGAGCCGCCATCGGCACCTGCCACGGCCAGTCCGGCAGCGCCGACAACAATGGCGGTAATGGCCACCATGCCGAGAACGGCCCACAAGCCGCGGTGCAGAACAGTCCTCTCCAGCCCACTCCTCGCACAATTCATGCTCGTTTCCTCGAAGTGACTCAATTCTTTCGGGCTGATCGTCCGCGGCTTTCTCGGATGGGCGTGTCCATTGCAACATTTCAGCAGGTCTTTGCGCCGAGACAAGAAAAAACCGGCCACCGCCCCTGCTGGAAATGGGGCCTGTTTGTCAAACTGCGCATAACTGGGCGTTGTCCCTTTGCCACAGCTTGTTACAATAGAGGACTTGCTGCCGTCGCCGGCGGAGTCAACCGGCACCGCTGCAGATTGATTACCCACACACGACTCGTCCGAAGGAACAAGCGCTGCAATGTCGATCATAATAGCCGAGAAAATTCATCACAACTATGCCCTGCGCCATGTGCTGCGCGATGTCTCGCTGACCATTTCGCCCAACGATCGTTTCGGGCTTATCGGCCCCAACGGCGAGGGCAAAACGACCTTGCTGCGCATCATCGCCGGCGAGCTCGATCCGACCGAAGGCGCGGTACACCGGCGGCGCGGACTGCGCGTAGGATATCTGCCGCAAGTATTGCCGGAGCTTAAGCAGACGACCATACGCGGAGCCATGCTCGACGTTCTGGCCCCGCTGCTGGAGATGGAAAAGCAGTTGCACGAGTTGGCCGACCGCCTGGCCGGCGATCATTCGCCCGACCTGCTCGACCGCTACGGCCAGTTGCAGGCCGAGTTCGAGGCCCGCGGTGGCCACAGTTACCCCAACCGCATCGAACAGGTGCTCACCGGCCTGGGCTTCCCGCCGGCAATGTGGGAGCGGCCCCTGGCCGAATTGAGCGGAGGCCAGCGCACGCGGGCTTACCTGGGCACGCTGCTGCTGGAAGAGCCCGACCTGCTGATGCTCGACGAGCCTACCAATCACCTCGATCTGGAAGCTGTCGAATGGCTCGAATACTGGCTGCGATCCTTCAACGGGGCCCTGCTGGTGGTCTCGCACGACCGCTATTTTCTGGACCGGGTAACCGCCGACACGCTGGAGGTAGCCTTCGGCGACGTCGAAAAATACCGCGGATCGTATTCGGCATACCTGACCCAGCGGGCCGAGCGTTACAAAGAGCGCATGCGCCGCTGGGAAGCGCAGCAGGATTACATTCGCGAGACACGCGACTTTATCGCCAAGCACCTGGCAGGACAGCGGACCAAAGAGGCCCAGGGGCGCCGCACCCGGCTGGAGCGATTCATCCGCGACGAGGCCATACAGCGGCCGGCCGAGCATCAGTCTATCAGCCTGACTCTGAACTCCAGCGGCCGCACTGGCAATATGGTTTTTCGGGCTACCGAACTGACCATCGGCTATTCCTCCGATGCCCCGCTCGTACACTCGGACAAGCTGGAGGTGCTGCGCGGCCAGAGGGTGGCGATTGTCGGCCCGAACGGATCGGGCAAGACCACCTTGCTCCGCACCATGCTGGGCCAGCTCGACCCGCTGGGCGGTGGGGTCAAGCTGGGCTCGGGCGTCAAGGTGGGCTACCTTTCGCAGACTCACTCGGAACTGGATCAGGCGACCAGCGTCATCGAGGCCGTCCAGAGCGCCGTCAGCGGCTGCACCGAGCAGCAGGCCCGCGACCTCCTGGCCCGCATGCTCATTCAGGGCGACGACGTCTTCAAGAAGGTCACCCAACTCAGTGGCGGACAGCGCAGCCGCGTTCTGCTGGCCCGGCTCATGCTGCAGGAGCCCAACGTACTGGCCCTGGACGAGCCGACCAACCATCTGGACATTCCTTCGCGGGAGATTATCGAAGAGTTGCTGCAATCGTTCGAGGGCACGGTCATCATGGTCAGCCACGATCGTTTTCTGATCGATGCCGTGGCCAGTGATGTGTGGGTGGTTGATGGCGGTGCGGTGCACGAGATAGCCGGCGGCTGGGAAGCCTATGTGGCCTGGCGCTCATCTGCTGGCGAAGAGCCCATGGCAGACTCGGCGCGAGCCGCACACGGAATTATTGCAGGCGGAGCCCCAGCCAGCGAAGATGACGACGCCAACGGCGCCAGCGCCGCCAAGCAGCAGCGCCAGCAGGAGCGGCAGGATCGAAAGAGCGAATACAAGGCGGCCCGCAAGCAGGCCAACCTGGTTCAGCGGTTACAGTCGAGGCACGAGGCCCTGGAGGCTGAAATAGAACAGGTGGAGGCCGAATTGGAGCTTCTGTCAAGGCAGATAAGCCAAGCCGGCGAAGACTGCGACCTGAACAGGGTAAGCGAGCTTGGCCGCCAATACGAAACCGCCAACGCCCGCCTTAAAAAAATGTGGGACGAATGGGCCGAACTCGGCGAACAACTCACCTGATTCCGGCCCAATCCGTCCCGCCCCCACGCACGTACTAAAAAACCGTCAAACCAGCGGATTATCGAAGCTTATCAGGTCGCACTGCCAGGCAACCTTGTCGCCCTCGGCCCGGTCAGGCTTATCAATCCACGGAGCCGCATAGCACTTGCCGTTCGGGTGTACCGCGTGGCACTGGCTCATGCGGACGTAGCGGCCATCGTGCTCCAGGCGCAGCACGCCATGATCGGCGTATCGGCCGCTCTCCAGGTGGTAAGTCACCAGGTGGGCCGTCTCCTTCAACTGCCGGCCCGCTTCCGTCACCAGACCATGACTGCTGGTGATGTAATACAGCGTTTGCTGATCGGGCCCAAGTTGCAGGCTCAGGTAGCCATAGCGGAAGGGCTCGAAGCGGCCATTGCGACGCAGCTCTTCAGGCACTATGCGCTCAATCAGCACGATAGGCTCCTTGGCCTGCGGATCGAACCGGAAAAGCCAGCCGCTGCGCGGATGCACGCCGTAGAAGCATTGGTGCCCAGGGTGCCACAGAATGTCGCGCCAATTGTAACCCTGGTGCCCCGGTTTGTGCGGATCCCAGAAGCCCATGATGTCGCGCTTCAGGCTCGTTTCGCCGAAGGGCACAACCTGCTCGGCGCCAGGCTCATAGACCAGCACCTGGCCATCGGGATTAGTGAAATAGACCCGGCCGTCGCGCGGATCGATGGCGAAGGTGCGCACCAGGCAGAAGTACTCTTCGCCGCGTCCGCCTTCGCCGCCGCGCGAAACCGGACCAAGGTTACGAAGCTTTCGGTCCGCCAGATCGTAAACCAGAAAAAGTCCGCTGGGCCAGGTGAGGCCGTAGAGCACACCGCGCTGACGGTCCATGTTCAGCGTCAGTATGCCCTCCTCCGGCGGAGCCACAACTATATCCTCGGTCTCGCCCGTAGTCGCGTTGATGCGAATGATGTGCCCGCCCGGGTAAGGCTTGTAACCCTCGGGCACCGGAGCAGGCTCCTCGCGGTTATCGGTCGAGGCAAAGTAGCCGTAATGAGTAGACAGGTAGAGCCAGCCCTCGTGCTCGTAGAAGGGGCTGTGGCTCTTGCCTTGCGGCAAAGTCTTCAGGCCGGTCTCGCCGCAGGCGTCGCCCAGGTCGCAGATAAGCTCCACCGTATCGGCCACCGGATCGTGACGAAAGACGCGGCCGTGAGTATCGATGTTGTGACTGCACAAGGTGTAATAGATGCGGCCATCGGAGGCGATGGTCAGAGAGTAGAAATTCGAATCGGCCAGTTTAAAGCCCGACTCGTGCAACCTGCACCTGATAACTTTTTCCTCGCTCGCTGTCGCTGATGCCAAGCTCATCAATCAGTTCCTCTCGAATGACCCCGGGTCTTCCACAACTCTGCCAGCCATGAACGATTTGCATCGGACCACATTCTATCAGGACAACCCGCTCACGAAAGCAGGCTCCGCTTTCCTTTTAATGCATTATCTTACGATTTCCGCCCATTGTCGCCACACGATGCACTGTGCGCTTCCCATCCCGATTGCCGAAGCCGCCTGGCCGCCGGCCGCCTCTAACCCATACCCTCCCGGGCCGGCGGCGCAGCGGCGACCTGCGATCATAACAAATCGGCGACACCCTCCCCTCTGCCGGAGTGCCGCCGATTACTATGGTTCGCTGCAGCAAGACTGTTGACCTCGGCTGTCTGCTTACTCGCCGAGCGCCTTCTGCACTTCGGCCGCCAGGTTGTAAAGCATTTCGTTGCGCTTCTGCCAGCCCGACTTGATGAACCACTGCTCGCCATCACGGTACATCTGGCTGCGCATGCTCCTGCTCTTGCCATCCCAGAAGCCGGGCATCTTTACCCCATTTTTCCCGAGAGCCTGCCAGATGGCTTCGTGCTCGTTGCGGGCATTGCCGTGGACCCCCAGCGTGCCCAGCAATTTGAGATGCTCTTCGTTGGTCCACAGGCTGCGCCAGATGGCCCGCTGCCTGTCGTCAAGCAGATCCTGGGCTCGCTTGGCCAGGGGCTCACCGATGCGAGCACGCTTGGCCTCGTCCAGCAGCACGCTCTCGATATAAATGCGGGCTTCGCATTCCTGAAGCCCCTCGCGCAGATTCTCCAGACGGGCAGTGGCCACAGGACCGTCGGCCCCCGGGGCAAGCACGTAACTGTCGATGTTCAGATTGCGCCACATGTTCTCCGGGTAACGGGAATATACCGCCCCGGCCCGCTCGCCGCGCGGGTTCTTCACCACATACCAATAGTCCGCGCCAATGCGGCCCACGCCTCTCTGTTGGCCGGTAATATTTATCTCCGGCAACTGCCTGACGCGCAGTGCACCACCATTGGGGATACCGTGACGACCAAAAAAGGCCCGCAATTCCGGAATCTTCCAGCCATAGCTGCGGCTCTTGGCCGGGTCGCTCTCGTAGCGGATGCGATAGACGTGAGCCTCGTAGCTGATGTCCGCCAGACCGTGCAGCAACTTGTTGCCCACAACAGGCCTGCCACTCAACCGCGGCGGGTGCGAATGCGAAATCCAGGGCAACCCACCCGACACCTCGTGCAGGAAGGTCAAATCCTCGCGCGATGGCGCCTGATCGTTAACCATGCCCATGGCCATGGCCTCTTCCAGACCTCGGGCCGCAAGACGCTTGCGAACCTCGGCAAAAACCGCCTGCCACGGGGCACGCATGGACGGATCATCGAAGTGCGGCAGGTACTCGGTCTTCACCTCGCCCGTCTTCTCATCCAGAACGCTGATGGTTACGCCCTTGTTCTGAAGATCCCAACGCTTCTGTGCAATCCGCTGCTGCTGCTGCGAGTAGGCAGGGGCGTTCTCGTTCACTTCCGGCCGCTTTTCACGCCGCACAAGGTAAATGTCCCAGGCATAAAGAACCACCATCTTCGGCTTGCCCATGTGTTTTTCGGCAAGGTCGAGGTACTTCTCCATGATCGAATAATCGTGCTTATAAGTGCCGTCAGCCTGGCGAATCCAACGCACCATGGACTGCTCGTTGCCCTGGTTGGTCTGGCTGATGAGCGGAATGTAAATGACGCGGCTGCCGGTCTGTTTGATCAATTCGAGACTGCGGCCAATCAGCTCCCAGTGGCGGTCCGACCAGAGCGGAACATCGTATTCAATCGCCAGCGTATCGGGCGACTGAATCAGTTCCATCCACGTCCGCCAATCTTCAGTAGCAGGAATTACCCACGGTGCAACCTTCAACTCCACTGGAACAGTCACAGCCGGCGAGCCCTCGGCCTCAATCTTCAACTCACCCCGATATTCGCCGGCGGCAGCATCCTGCGGCACGCTGACCGTAACCCAGACACCAATCAGGGCCTTGCCGCCCGAGGCCGCAACTTCCGCCGGAGCATTTTCAAGCAGAATGTCGAGCCCACCCGGTTTGTAGCGACGATGGCTGGAGTTCCAGTTGTCGGCAAAGCGGACCTGAATGGCCTTGCCGTCAATTACGTTGCTGCCCGATGCCAGACGGCCCACGCTGGCCTTCAGCCCCTTAATCGGCTCGGCCGATTCCACGGCCACCGCGCCGGAGAACGTGCCGTTACGGGCACCGATGATCGAAATCGGCTTCAGCGTCTCGTCGGCATCAAAACGCTGGGCATTCGATAGAACATCATAATTCCAGACGCTGAGCTCAGCTCTTGCCTCAGTCGCCCCAAACACCGTAATTGCTGCAACAATCACCGCGGCCGCCACCATCCAGCGCCGCCAAGTCCTCAAATTCGCACTGCTCATCATCATCTGGTCTCCATTCATCTGTCATCTCGTCTTGCATCTCGTCGGTCATCACGAAAGTCTCATCGCCAGCAGTCCACGCCTGCCATTGTTGACACTCAACCCGCCATTGTTAACGCTTGAACAGGCCATAAGTAACGGGCAATCCTGCAGATACTGCTATCTTGCTGCCAGACGCCCAATTCAACAACGGCGCAGGCAAACTCTTGGCCATCCAAAAAAAATAGCGCCGCACGACAATTACTGTCGCCGGCGTCTATGTTAATTCTGGAGCGGGTGATGGGAATCGAACCCACATGGCCAGCTTGGAAGGCTG
>JAWLHX010000008.1:0-78166 GCA_041690105.1 Phycisphaerae bacterium | reverse complement strand
CCCGCGCCGCCACACCCCCACCTGTCTCCGCCATGCGCCGGAGACATCCTCCCCCGTCAAGGGGGAGGGGTTGAAACGGCTTCTGTTTTACCCTTCTCCCCCGTCAAGCCCTTCGACAGGCTCAGGGCGGGGTGGGAGGGATTGATAACGGACCAGCAGTTAAATGAAAAACCGGAGGCATAAAACTTTGTCCACCCGAATTGTCGTCACCGATTATCTCGAACCGGATTTTAACTGGGAGCAGGAGCAGTTGCGCAAGCGCGGCTTCGAGTTTACCTGGCATGCTCATCAGCTCAAGTTTTCCAGCGAAAGTGAGCTGATCGACGCCGTCCGCGATGCTGACGTGATCATCGTCAATATGGCTCCGATGACCGAGAACGTCATCCGCGAGCTGAAGCATTGCCGGCTGATTATCCGCCACGGCATCGGTTACGATAACGTCAACCTGAAGGCCGCTACGGCCAAGGGCATTCGTGTGGCCAACGTGCCCGACTACTGCCCCGACGAGGTGGCCGAGCAGAGCGTGATGCTGATAATGTGTGCCGCCCGCCATCTGCCGGAACAGTTGACCAGCATGTGCCAGAGCGTGGCCAAGGGCACCTGGGATTTTTCGCCCGTCAGCCCTGTGCACCTGATGAAGGGCAAGACCATTGGCATAGTGGGTTGTGGCCGGATTGGCGGCCGGGTGTATCGTATGCTGGGCGGGTTCGACATGAATCTAATGGTCTGCGACCCGTACCTGCGTCCGGAGCGTCGCGAGGAGCTTGGCATCAGCAGCACGGTGCCGCTGGAGCAGTTGCTGCGCGAGAGCGATATTATCAGCCTGCACGCCCCGCTGAACGACGAGACTCGCGGCATGATTAACAGTCGCACGCTGGCCATGATGAAGAAGAGCGCCGTGCTGGTGAATACGGCCCGCGGCCCGCTGATTGTTGACGAGGAACTGGCCAAGGGGTTGAAGAGCGGCACCATTGCCGGTGCGGCCCTGGATGTTTACCATCGCGAGCCGCCCGAAAAGAGCAGTCCGCTGTTGACGGCTCCGAACTGTCTGTTGACGCCGCACCTGTCGTGGTACAGCGAGGAGTCGGGCTGGAGCATCAGAGAGAAGATTCTGGAGGACGTCGTCCGTGCGGTCGAAGGCTCGAAGCCTCGGTTCACGGTCAACCCGGAGGTCGAGACCATCCTGGGTCAGACGAAGTAGATTTTGCCGCCACAGAAAATTGAGCGTACTGGAGAATAAGCAATGGCCAAGTTAGTCCGGAAAACCGTCACAGCCGCCGCTAAGGCAGGCAAATCCCGCGGCCGCGCCGCAAAGGCTGCCGCGTCGCCCGTCGGCGGGCCCAACAGCGCCAAATGGCTGGAGCTGAGCTCGAAGTTCGAGGCCGGTTGCATGAGTCAGCAGGCAGCCATTGTGCTGGACCGTGGCGAGGGCGTAAAGCTGTGGGATGTCGACGGCCGCGAATACATCGACTGGACCAGCGGCGTGCTGGTGACCAACGTCGGCCATTGTCATCCGAAGCTGGTGAAGGCCGTGCAGGATCAGGTGGCCCGGCTGATGAACGTTTACGATTTCCCGACTCCGCCGCGGCTGGAGCTTGCCAGACGGCTGGTACAGCTGATGCCATCGAACCTGAACCGGGCCTTTCTGCTGACCACCGGCAGCGAGGCCACCGAGGCCGCCATGCGGCTGGCCAAGCGTTACACCGGGCGCAACGGCATTATCAGCTTCTGGGGCGGCTTCCACGGTCGCACGCTGGGGGCCATGAGCGTGGGCGGCAAAATGAGCGGCAAGCGCGGCTTCGGCCAGATGGTTCCCGGCGTCACTTTCAGCCCGTACGCCTACTGCTATCGGTGCCCGTTCGACACGACCTGCGACAAGTGTGACTTCATGTGCGCCTCGTGGCTGGACAAGGTCGTGGCCACCGCATCGAGCGGCGACATTGCCGGGCTGATCATCGAGCCTTACCAGGGAGCCTCGGGCTTCATCATTCCGCCGAAGGGTTTTTTGCCGCGCGTGCAGCAATGGTGTCAGGATAACGACGTGCTGTTCATCCTGGATGAGGTGCAGGCCTCTTTCGGTCGCACGGGTAAAATGTTCGCCCTGGAACACGAGAATCTGCGGCCCAACATGCTCTGCCTGGGCAAGGGCATCGGCTCCGGCGTGACGACGGCCGCCCTGATGAGCGAGCAGCGAATCTTCCAGTGCCTGACGCCCGGCGAGATGTCCAGCACCCATGGCGGCAATCCCGTCTGCACGGCCGGCAGCCTGGCGGTTCTGGATATTTTCAAGGAAGAGAAGCTTGAGGATAATTCGGCCGAAATCGGCGAGTACATGCTCGGGCGGTTCCAGAAGATGCAGCGCAAGAGCAGGTACCTCGGCGACGTTCGCGGCATGGGCCTGGTGATGGGCTTGGAGTTCGTCAAGGACAAAAAGAGCAAGGAGCCCGATGCGGAGTTGACGGTCGAGATCATCAACCGTTGCGTGGCCAATGGCCTGCTTGTCGGACGAGTCGGCTTCTACGGCAACGTCATCCGCGTCGCTCCGCCGCTGGTTATCACCCGCGACCAGGCGGCGCAGTCCTGCGACATTATGGAGAAGGTGCTGGCGGAGCTTAACGGCGATTGATCGCCGCACCTGTGGCGCTTAACGGGGCCTGGCCAGTCGCGACTTTGGAACGTGCTGGAGAGGCACCAGGCATTTTTGTCAGGAACATCATGAAGATTGATCAGCAAGCTTTGCGCCGCACCCTGCAAGCCATAGGCGACGACGTCCGCCAACTGCTCTGCCGCCTGATTGAGGTCCCGAGCACTCGCGGCAACGAGGGCCCGGCCATGCAGCTGATGCACGAGGCCCTCACCGCTTGCGCCGACGAGTCGCAACTGGTCGAGATACCGGAGAGCATTCAGCAGGATCCGGACTTCGCCTTCAAGCTGCCGGGCATCACCTACGGCGACAGGCCGAACGTCATGGCCGTGCGCTGCGGCAGCGGCGAGGGGCCGCGATTTTTTCTGAACACGCACCTTGATGTCGTGCCGGCCAGCGTGGGGCAGGAGAGCCCGTTTGAGCCGCGCGTTGAGGGCGATACGGTTTTTGGTCGCGGGGCCTGCGATGCCAAGGGTCAGGCGGCCACAATTTATGCTGTGCTGCGGGCCATGAAGGAGATGGATCTGCGGCTGCCGGGGCCGGTCGAGGCTCACCTGGTGGTTGAGGAGGAGAATGGCGGCAACGGCACGCTGGCCATGATCCGCCACCTGGAAAAGACGCGCGGCAAGCGATGCGCCGATTACGCCATCGTGCTCGAGCCGTCGCGGCTGGCCATCATGCCGAGTGTGCGCGGGGCGGTCTGGTTCCAGCTGAAGGTCTTCGGCCGTCCGGGCCATAGCGGCACTCCGGGATCGAGTGTCAGTGCTCTGAAGAAAGCCATCACCGCCATCGGCCTGCTGGAGGATTATCATGACCGGCTGCTGGCTTCGCTGCGCGGCAATCCGTTGTTCGACCAGTTCGAGAATCCGATGCCGATTACCTTTGGCGTGTGCGAGGCCGGAAACTGGCCTGCCGCCGCTCCGGCCGAGGCTACCCTCAAGGGCGTCTTCGGATTCCTGCCGCCAAAGACGCGTCACCAGGTGCAGCGCGAGATGGCCGACGTGCTCCGCGGCTGCGATGATGCGTGGCTGCGCGATAATTTCGAGCTCAGCTTTCCCATGCTCAACAGCGACGGCAATGTGCTGGATGTGGAGCATCCGCTTGTCCGCCAGATGCAGCAGGCCCTGTCGACGGCCGGTGTCGAGCCGAAACTATCGGCGCTCACCGGATCGTGCGACGCCTGGTTCTACGCCAATCAGCTCGAGATTCCAGCCATTGTCTTCGGCCCCGGCGACCTCGGCACCGCTCATGGCAAGGACGAGCAGATCAACGTCGGCGACATCCTGACGGCTGCCGAGGCCATCATCATGGCAATGTCCGAACTGAGCCGGCCGCAGTAAATCGTTAACCCTCACCAGAAGGAACAGCAGTCATGTCGCAGCCAAATATCTCGACGCAGAATGTTTCGCAGAAGACCATGAAGGCCCTGGTCAAGACGGCCAAGGGTGTGGGCAACATTGAGCTGCAGGATCGCCCTGTGCCGCAGATTCAGGCGCCCGACGATGTGCTGATTGAAGTTGCGGCCGCAGGAATCTGCGGGACCGATATTCACATTCTGCACGATAAGTTTCCGTACTGGCCGCCGGTCATTCTCGGGCACGAGTTCTCGGGCCGGGTGCTGGAGGTCGGCCCGCAGGTGACGACAGTGGCCGTGGGCGACAGGGTAATCGGCGAGCCTCACACGCGCGCTTGCGGCAAGTGCCCGCTCTGTCGCACAGGTAACAGGCAGATCTGCCCGACCAAGCGGAGCCCCGGCTGGGGTATCGACGGGGCCTTCGCCAAATATATCGTCATGCCCGACGTCCTGCTGCACAAGGTCAATGATGCCATAAGTGACGAGGAGGCGGCGGCCGTCGAGCCCGCAGCGAATGTCGTGCAGGATGTTCTGCTGCGCAGTCGCGTCGATGCCGGCGACGTGGTGGTCGTCCTGGGGCCGGGACCTATCGGCCTGATCGCCGCCCAGTGCGCCCGTATCGGCGGAGCAAGCGCCGTGGTCATCGTCGGCACCGACAGTGACGAACCGCTGCGCCTGCCGACGGCTCGCAAGCTGGGCTTCGAGCACGTGGTCAACGTGTCGCGGGAGTCGGTGGCCGAGCTGGTACAGAAACTGTCACGCGGCCGCGGGGCCGACATGGTCATCGAATGCTCCGGCGTCGAGCCGGCCATCAACCAGGCGGTCCAGCTCATCCGCAAGCAGGGACGCATCTGCGTCATCGGCATGACCGGACGCGAGAAGATCAACTTCACCTGGGATGCCGCCATCTTCAAGGATTGCCGCATCGACTTCCACATTTCCACCGCCTACGAGTGCTGGGACCGCACGCTCTCGCTGGTGGCCACGGGGCAGCTTGATCTGAAATCGATCATCACGCACCGCGAGCCGCTGGCCAACTGGAAGCAGGTGTTTGACGATGTGGAGGCCCAGCGCGGACTGAAGGCTTTGCTTATACCGTAATGCAGCACGCGCGGGAAATTATTCGTTCTGCAACTGCCGCAACACTGGAGGAGACAGTACCATCATGAGCAGCAAAAAGATACTTCGCTTCGGACTTGTCGGCACGGGGCTTGTGGCCGATTTTCATGCCAAGGCCATTCAGGCCTCGCCGAAGGCCGAGCTTATCGCCGCGGTGGATACAAATGCCGATCGGCTGGCGAAATTCACCTCCACCTACGGCTGCCAGGGCCATACGAGTCTGGACGAACTGCTGAAGCGCGATGATATCGACGTGGTAAGCGTGCTCACGCCAAACGCCACGCACTCGGTCATCGGCGTTCAGGTTGCGGCCGCCGGCAAGCATTGCCTGGTCGAGAAGCCGCCGGACATGACGCTGGAAAAGGCCGATGCCCTGATCGCGGCCTTCGATAAATCGGGCACCACGCTGGCCATCTGCCTGAACTGCCGCTTCCGCAAGGCCCTCGAGCCGGTCAAGAAGGCGCTCGAGGAGGGCCGCTTCGGCAAACTGCTCTCGGGCGACGTCTACATGAAGTGGTTCCGCCCGACCGACTATTATCAGATGGACGCCTGGCGTTCGAGCCGCGAACATGGCGCCGGCGTCACCGTGCAGCAAGCCTTCCATTATTACGATCTGCTCTTGTACCTGATGGGGCCGGTCAAGCGGGTCTGGGCTCGCATGGACAACCTGGCTCATCCCGGCGTACCGGTCGAAGATACGACCATGGCCCTGATGGAATATGCCAACGGGGCCCGCGGCGTAATGCAGGCCTCCACGGCCATGTTCCCGGGCTCGGATCTGCGGCTCGAAATTAATGGCTCAAAGGGCATGGCCATCATGGTCGGCGAGCGTCTGGTGAAGTTCGAGTTCGAGGACAAACGGCCCGAGGACGCCGAGGCTCTGAAAATCGGCGCCCAGGCCGGACCGACCGGCGCCGGAGGCGCAGCGGCCTTCCAGTATCACGAGCACCAGTACCTTATAGAGGACCTGTGCGAGGCCATCAACCAGGGGCGGCCGCCGCGCATCACCGGGCGCGAAGGTCGCCGCACGCTGCAACTGGCTCTGGCCATGTACGACAGCGCCGAACGCGGCGGCGAGTGGATGAAAATCGACTGAAGTGGGCGGTGGCTGAAGCAGAAAAATCAAATGGCACGGCGGGAGGTTACCCGTCGTGCCATCTGCTTGCGCTATCGCTCGTGCGGCCGAGCAATCTCAGCTGGTGCCGTTTCAACCCCTCTCCCTTGACGGGAGAGGATGTCTCCGGCGCATGCCGGAGACAGGTGGGGGTGTCGCTGCGCGGAAAACTCCTCCTCGCGGTGCCATGGTCTGACGAAGTCAGGCCATGATAACTTCTGCTTCGCCAGAATGAATTACCCTGCCTCGGCACGTAGAACACCCACAAACAAGTTTGTGGGTGGCACCCGCGAGCTCTTGCGCACAAGCCACGGCCTCACCCTCATCCGGCCCTGCGGGCCACCTTCTCCCGTCAAGGGAGAAGGGTGAAGAAGCAGAAAAGCCCACAGTGCCAGGAACTCTCTGCGCCTGGCCACCCTCTGCTTGCGCTATTGCCTGTGCTGCCTCTGCCGCGTTGCCGTGGCTGTTGAAGCCCCCGGCACTGCCGGGGGATCGGCTGCGCATAGGGGCTCGACTGCGCAGGTGGATCGCCGTCAGTCACTGCGGCCGACTCACTTCCGTGCGGCTGCCTCCTCAATCTCCTGCAACTCGTTCGTGCCGCCGGAATCGTCGACAATGGCCGCACCGGGGTGGCCGCTGATTTCGTTGCCCTTCATGCGGACCCCGCTCACGCCGGGCATCAGCACCAGGGCGTGCTGCTGCAGGCGCTCCGCGCCCTGCCGCGTCTCGCGGATAACGTTATTCTCCAGCACCAGGTCCTGCGTCATGCCGCACACATGCACGCCCGCGCCGATCGATTCCCACGGCTCGAGAATCTTCTTCAGCTCCGCAAACTCGTCCGCACGGGTGCCATTGTTCTCGATGATATTATCACGCACCGTCACGCGGTGGGCGGCATTGCCCATGGTCTTGCGGCGGAAGCAGATGCCGTACTTCTTGTTGTCGTAGACATGGTTGCGGGCGATCAGGTTGTCGGTATCCTTATGGCCGATGCTGATGCCGCTGCGGAACTGGCCGATGCCATTGCGATAGATTTTGTTGTCCGTGAATTCGCTCTGGCTGATGCCCCAGCAGATGTAAAGGCCGTCGCTGGAGTTGTCGTGGATGTCGCAGCGGCGGATTTTGCACGACATGCTGTGGCTGCCGGGATGAATGCCATAATTGTCGTTATTGTAAGCCTGGCAGTCTTCGCACAGCGTGCCTATGCTCGACTTGCCCCAGCAGATGCCATCGCCCCGGCCGTTGCGGGTAATCAGGTTGCGCAGCGTAACGCCGCGACTGCGCCACAGGTAGACGACTGCACTGCGCATGCCGGCCAGGGCTCCATCCGGATCATCGACCGCGGCGTCAACCGTGAAGCCATCTATGCTCGCCCCGTCGGCCAGCACGCCCAGCACCATCGGGAAGTAGTTGACCACCCGGCCTTCGTACTCCGCGCAGCGATCGCCGGTAATGTAACTATCGATGAAAAGCGTGCCGTTCTCGATGTGCGTGATGACATACGGGTGGCGGCCTTCGCTCCAGCCGAAGCGTTTTTCCCACAGCAGCAGGCCCATGCCTGGCCTGAAACCGTCGAGACGCTCGGGCGTTATTTGCGACTGGCTGACGTCGGCGTCCAGTGCCAGCGGACTCCAGACCAGCGGAATGCGACGCAGAATGGTCTTTTCCATGTCGCCGCGCAGGGTCACGTTCGGCCGCAGGCGGATGGAATCATCAAGCATATACTCGCCCGGCAGCACGCGGACAATGCCTCCGCCGCGCGAGGCCAGGGCCTCAATGGCAATCTGAATGGCCCGCCCGGTCAGGCCCACAATGTCGGCGCCCGACGGCCCGACCGTGATCTCATAACGACTGTTGCCCTCGTAGGTGCTCGGCTGTCGAATCATGCTCTTTTCTCGCTCCAATTATCGTGCGCCATTTTGACGACGTGTACGCGGGAGGCACAAGCCGGCCAATTGCTCCGGCCGATCAGCATCCCGCACCAATCAATGTGTCACCAGTTGCGTCAGCAGATCTTCCTGCAGTTGCTTTACGGCCGTATGAGCGGAGGCCTTGTAAGGCATGTTGGCCAGAATGCTGAAGGCCAGCCAGCGGCCACTGTCCGTCTGAACATAGCCGCTGAGGGCCCGGGCATTGTTGAGGTAGCCGGTCTTGGCGTGTACGCGGCCCAGCAGAGCCTCGTTCTGCCAGCGGCGCAAGGTGCCTTCGCTGTCGCCCGCCTCGGCCAGGCTGCCGCGCCACTGCTGGGCCATGCCCGAGCGGCCCATGGTCACCAGAATCTCGCCGATGGCCTGCGCCGAAAGCCTGTTGCCGCGACTGAGGCCGCCGCCATCATCGAAGGTGCAGCCGGTCAGGTCGATGCCCGCCGCCGACAGCACCCGCTCGACTTCGGCATTGCCGGTGGCCCAACTGCCTTGCCTCTTGATGCCGGCCGATCCCTCGCCACCGAGCGCTCCCATGACTTTCAGGATACATTCGGCGTACAGATTCTGGCTGCGCGTATTGCAGACGTTGACGCTGCTGGCCAGGCTGGAGGTATGTACCAATTGCACCGAGAGTTCGCTCGGCAGGGTCCAGTCATCACCATAAACTCGTCGGCGGACAGCATTGCCATCGATGCGAATGCCTTCGCGGCGCAGGGTCTCGAGAATTACGGTGCCGGCAAAAAGCCCTGGATCGTCAACCGTTCGGTAATACTTCTGGGCGCCACTGCCCAGCGGCACCTGTCCGCTCAGCTTCAGTTGGCGCGAATTGCGCGGCCTGTCGGCGACCGGCGCGTTTTTGCCGTCGCGGCGCGTTGCAATGCTGCCCCGCACATCGATGTAGGCGGTCGGCGGCGACAGGGTGACCATTGCCGGTGCCCCGTCGGCGGGCCCGGGGCGGATGGTTATATCGATGCAGGAATCGTTGGCCGTCAGCGCTCCAACGGGTGCTGCGTACCAGAGCTGATACTGATTCACGGGCCATCCGCTGTGCACCTTGTCGTCGTCGAACAGGAAGTCGTCCACAACCAGATTGCCGCGAATGTGCGTAATGCCTCGGTTCTTCAGGATTCGTGCCCACTGGCGGAACGGGCCGACCGCATCGTCCGCATAGAAGCGGCCGGACAGGTTCGGATCGCCGCCGCCGATGACAACCAGGTCATCCCCAAGAGTGCCGATGACCGTGCGGAAATGCCAGTCGGGACCGAGCGACAAAAGTGCGGCCGCGGTCGTGGCAAGCTTCATGTTGCTGGCAGGTATCAGCGACTGGCCAGCCTTGTGGCCATAGAGCAGGCGGCCGGTTTCGACATCCATGACCGTTACGCCCAGCGATACCTCCCGCAGTGCCTGGCGGGCCATCATGGCATCCAGCGCCCGGGCATCAAGAGTCGGGGGCTTGGAGGGCGACGCATCGTCGGTGGCCGGCGCGCTCAGGGCCCGAGACTGCTGCGCTCGGCCGGCGGGCGCCTTCGGCGGCGACTGTTGCTGCCCGCTCGACTGGCTCAGCACGACTGCGGCGGTCACCATTACCAGGGCGGTTGCAGCGATTATGGTCATAATTCGCCTTGTCGTCATTGCCCTGCGATGTGCTCCATCATTTCCTGGCAAGAGAGTAGCTCTGCCGGGCTCGGTGCCTCTGGAAGCAATATTCAGGCCACTTTTCCGCCACAAGACCATTTGCTGCCCCGCCTCCCCTCGCTGCATTTGCCCGATTGCCGCAGGCGCACTCGACAAAACATCCAGTCACCATTATAATAATTGAAACTCATCGTTCAACGGGCGCTTCAGTCCATTCAACACGCCCGGCCGCAAATCGTACCGCTGCTGTCGAATCCGGCCCCGAAAATCGCGGGGCTGCACGACCCAACTTACAGGGATCAAGCCATGCAAGAACGATATCTGCTTCATTCGGCCCCGCGGGCCCTGCTGGTTGGTGCCATGGTCGGCTTGCTGCTTCTGGCCGGTTGTCGCAAGGCCGTGGTCGAAGTAGCGGACGATGGCCAGGACCAGCGCGAGCAGGCTGCCCAGCAACTGTCGCAGCAGTCTGAGGAGACAGACGATCTGGCCCGAGCTTTAAGCGCAGAGCAGGACCAGGCGGCCATACTCGAGGCTCACCAGCGGTCCGCCAACGCCGTCAAGGCCGTCGCCAACTTGCCGCCCGGTCTGGCAGCGGTTGACTATCCGGCGCCGCAACAGGCCGTGCAGGAAATCAGCAACCGCCTGCAGGTGGCTCTGCACCGAAACCAGCCCGAGGTCATGTTGCAGCTCTTCCGGGCCGATACGCAGCGGCACCAGGCCCTGAGCGGGCTGCACGAGTTCATCGATGCCTCGCAGGAGTTGCGGGAAACCATCATCAAAAATTATGGGCAAGCCGGTTGGACCAGGTTTCAGGAGAAGTACGGCGGCATGCTCTACCTGCCCGACTTTGCCCAGGCCCAGATTGAATATTCATCCGATGACGAATACACCATAAACGTGCCGGGCATGCACGGTTTGCCGCTAGTGGTGCGGCTGGAAGAGGAACGCTGGGCTGTCGATTCGTACCTGATTTTCCAGAACAGCCAGAACCTGGTGCATGTTAATAACAGTTATGGCGATGCCTCGGCCCTGCTTCGTCGAGCCATTGCCGCAGCGGCCAGCAGCAAGCCGCTGCCAGCCATCGACCGCCTGCTGGAGAATGAATTGGAGCGTACCCTGCGGGTGCAAGGCTCCGGCTACTAATGTAATGCGTCACGACCAACGATTGCGCAGCGAGAGGAGCGGCCATGGATTTAGGTCTCAGCGTGCAGAGCCTGGAGCCGATCAGTCTGCCGGAGGTTATCCGCTGGTCGGCCGAGGCAGGTTACAAGACGCTTGAGGTGCCTTGCCTGGGGCGGGGCGACCATTGGTTCAAGGGTCCGCGACTGGTGCTGACGCGGCTGGACGACAAGACTGTGGCCGAGCTTGGCGATCAGCTGGCCTCGGGCGGGCTGCGCATCTCTGCTCTTTCCTATCACGATAATCTGCTCGAGCCCGATGAATCGGCCCGGGGTTTGCGCTGGAAGCGTCTGGACGAGGTGGTGCGGGCCGCCGTCAAGCTGCGCGTGCCGCTGGTTACCTGCATGGTCGGTCGCGACCCGTCGCTGCGTCTGGGCGATTGCATCGCCCGCTGGGCGCAGCTGGCCGAACCGGTTATCGGTTATGCTGGCAATAATAATGTGCGGCTGGCGGTCGAGGTCGATCCGATGATCGGTTGGCAGGTCGAGGATCTTCCGGGCAACGCTGCCTTTGCCCCGCAACTGTGGGAAAAACTGCTCACGCACGCCAATGGCAGCGTGGTCGGGCTGAGCTTCGATCCGGCCCCGCTGTACTGGCTGGGAGTGGATGTGCTGGAGAATATTCTGGCCTACGCCGAGAGTATTTTTCATGTCGTGGCTCGCGATGTGGAGGTTTTCGCCGACCGGCGCAGCGACTGCTCGGTGCTGCGGCCGCAGGGTGGCTGGTGGCGGATTAAGCTTCCGGGGCAGGGCGAGGTGCCCTGGCCGCAGGTTATCAGCCGCCTGCAGGAAATCGGCTATCGCGGCAGCCTCAGCGTGCGTAACGAGGATACCGTCTGGCGGGCCTCCACCGACAGCGCCAAGCGCGGGCTGATGTTCGCCCAGCGCTACCTGGATCAGTGGATCATCTGAAGTCTTGTACCGGCACCCGGCCGCATGCCGCCGTGCCGCTGCCATATGCCTGACCGCTTGTTCTGGTAATAATTTCTGCTGACTTGTTCGACAATAGGAGAGTTGTCCAATGGGCGAACCTGCTGGAATGATCTTACTGATTGTCATGGTTCTGGGCTTTACGGGCGGGCAGGATTCGCTCGATGCTATGCCTACCGAGACCTACTGGCAGCACAAGGCGGTGGTCATAACTGTTGAGAACATGGTGGCCGAGCTTGGCGGCGAGGTGGCCGCACCGGAACCCGAAACCGATCAGGCAAAAGAGGCGGCCCACATTGCCGCGTTGATAGAAAAGCTTGGGGCCGATGCCTACGCCGATCGCGAGGCGGCCCAGAAAGAGCTGGAGGAGATAGGTCCGCCTGCCATGGCTGCCCTGGAGAAGGCCACAGAGAGCGAGGATCCGGAGGTGGCGGTGCGAGCCGGACGCGTGGTCGATGGGCTTCGTCGTCAGGCTGCGGCTGCGGCGGGCGTGCCAGGCCAGCGGCGCCGACGTCCCGATGGGCCGCAGGCCAAGGCAATCCGCCGGTTGATGGCCATCCGCACAATCGGCGAGCGTAAGTTTGAGGCCGCCATGCCTACGCTGCGCAAGCTCACGGACAGCAAAACTCCGTTTGAGGCCGAATACGCCGCCCGGGCAATTGCCGTCATCGAGGGCAAGGAGTTCAAGATCGAGCAGCCCGAGATGGCCGCACGCGAAAAGGATCTGGCTGCACTGCCGCAGAATATGATGGCCGTCGGCCAGATAAGCTTCCGGCCCGGAGAGGGCTTGGCCCGACTGATGGACGGCCTGACGCCACCGCCGGTCAACCCGGAAGCCTGGTTCTCGATTCGCTCGATGATGGTTGAGAGCGTGATCGGATCGCTCGAGTTCTGGGGTAACGTGCGGCTGAATCATGTGACTGTTTTCGTGCCGGATGATGTGGGAGATAACTCTGGTTACGCGGGTTTTGTACTTCACGGAAAATGGGACATGGCAGCAGTTAAAGCCGCCGCAGGCAACGCTGGGGGCGAAAAACGGGAAGTGGCAGGTGTAAACGTCTGGGACGGTCCGCATACTATCATGGCCTCGCTCTCCGACAGCCAGATGATGTTTTTTACAAGGCCAGAAGGCGTGAACCCGCCTGTTGATGCAATAATTAAGGCGATAAAGGCGGGCGAGCCGGGCGGCATCGAGAAGAACGAGCCGATGCAGGCCCTGCTGAAGACGGTCGACCAGAAGGCCACGGTCTGGGGCGCCATGCTTCCCAATAAGGATATGCAGGCGGTGCCGGTGCTGGCTCCGGTGCGCGGGCTTATCGGGCAGATGACCTTTGAGGGCCAGGGCTTCGAGGCAATGCTCAAAGCCACCGGCGAAGAGGGCGAACAGGTCATGCAGTCCGGCCGCCTGGCCCAGTCCGGTTACCAGATGGCCATGCTGCAGGGCCGCAAAGAGGCCCCGGCGGCAATGGGCGAATTTATCAATCTGCTGATGAAGGCCAAGTTCGAAATGGCCGACGGAGCCAGCACAGTAGCGCTCGAGGCCGATGACCGGCAGGCTCTGCCCAACCTGATCAAGGCCCTGCTGATGGGGCAACTTGATTAGCGAAGATTGTGCCACGGGTGAAGGCGCTATTCTTCCGGCGGAGGTTCGTCGCCTTCGTCTACGTCGCTGTCTTGCCAGTCCGAGGCGTACAGGCTGACATAGAGCAGGCCGCTGGCGAAAACTACCATGGCCAGAATCGTACCCCAGAAGCCCAGGCACAGCAGGCCGCTGAACTTGTCGCCAAAAACCGGCCCCTGCTTGAAGCCCTTCAGCGCCAGGTAGGTATCCAGAGCCAGCACCGGGGCAAAGCCGACCAGCCAGGCCAGCAAACCCAACCAGTCGACCTGCGGGTTGTGCTGGCGCAGATAACTCCAGGCGGCAGCCAGCAGCAAAAACGGTGCGGCCTGAAACAGGGCCATCAGCAGGCGAGTCTCAATTGATCCCCTTACGAGCAGCGCCGGCAGGGCGTAAGTCAGCGCGGCCAATAGCAGCACCACCAGTCTGATTTTCGATTTACGTCGCATGCGGCCGGCCCCAGGCTGAAGCTTTTATTATCGGCATCGCAGCACCAGCAGCCAATCGGCCGGCATCTGCTCCGAGGCTCCGTCCGCCCCGCCGACCAGGGTCTCGATTTCGGCCGGCTCCGGCGGCGTCAGCTCCAGCATCGGCTCCGCAAAATCGGCCTCGGCGGCCTGCAGGTGGCCGTTATGCGGGTCGATCCAGGCTATCTCGCCGACCTTTCCGTTGAGGGAAGTCAGGTCGAGCTGCACAGGCTCGCCGGTGGGCAGGTAGACCACTGCCACGCGGCCATCGGTAGACCGGGCAGCAACCGGTTGACGCCCGGCGTCCACCGGCTCGCTATGGCCGGTCAGCATGTCCGGCGCGGGCCGCAGGTCGGTCCAGGGCAGGGCGGCCCATATTTCGGCCAGAATGCTCATCTGGGCCGCGGCCGGAGAATCAAGGGCATCGCTCCAGGGCTGCACCAGATCATGGGTATCCTCATGCCCCAGGGCCGGGGCGGCAACTTCGTTCCAGACCCAGACCGGATCGGCCCCATAAGTTACCCCGGCCGGCGGATGTACCAGCAGGCTGCGATAAGTTGCCCGACGAACGTCGTAAGCCTGGTTCGGCCTGCCTTTGCGCCCGGTGTTAAGAAATTCGTAACAGGGCTCCAGGTTGATCACCGGACGCCGCGGCTCAACGTCCCATTGCCGGGCCGGCGGGCCATCAACCAGCCACTGCAGGGCCTGCGGACTCTGCGAATGTGAGCTCTGGTAGCCGATGAAATCGTACCACTGCTCATCGCGGAACTCAGGCTCAACCCAGTGCAGGCCCATCGGATGCATGGTTACCGGCCGGTCGTGCTGTCGGCCGAATACCTCGCGGCCGATGCGCTTCCAGCGCTCGGCCCGCTCGCCCCTGTAGTCGCCATCGCCGGCCAGAATCCAGATGACGTTGTAGGCCCCCCAGCGGGCCAACAGATAGCGGGCCAGCATCATGGCCGCACCCTCCGGCAGCGCCAAGCCCGGGTCGGTCGGGCCATACGACCACAGCAGCACCGGCACAGCCACCATGTGGGCCTGGTTGATAGCGCCGAGCTTGGGGTCGAGCCGCTGGAAAAATGTGGGTTCAATCGACAGCCGCTCGTTCATGCTGAAGGCCTGCTTCTCCTGGTACGCCCGCCACTGGGTAGTGACGAACTGCACAGCCGTGAAATTCTGCTCGCGGCGCTGCTCCAGGTAGCTCTGCCAGTCTCCGGGATGCGAGCGCAGCGGCCCGTTCCAGGCGGTGTCGGCCAGGTAGAAAAACGGCGTGCTATCGCGATGTTCAAGGTAGCTGCGCGAGGCGGCCACCCGCAGGGGGCCATGCCTGTAGAGCGGATTGTCGCCCTCGTAGGCTACGCAGTTGAACTCGCCGGACTGCTTGCTCAGTCCGGCATCGGCCACGTTGGACAAAGTCCGCCACGACCAGGTGCCGAGCATGTCGGGCGAAAAGCGGATGCGCCAGGTATCCTCACCATCCCAGAAGGCGTCGACCTGTCGTGGCTTGCCTTCAGGATCGGTAAAGGTGGCCTGCACGGCAACTTCGTGCAACGGATCGGGGTATTCATGACGGGCTTCAAGTGCAATTTCCAGCACCGTCCAGCGCGGTACGTTCAGCATGATAAGCCTCCCTTTTAGTGCCCGCTCCTGCTAAAGAAAGTATATCTGAGTGCAGTGGCCGGGTGAAGAATAAACGCAAGACCGCCTCCGGTGCTGGGTCAGGGCAACCGATTGTCTTAGCCGTTGCCGTTAAACCCCTCCCCCTTGAGGGGGAGGATGTCTCCGGCGTCCAGCCGGAGGCAGGTGGGGGTGTGGCCACGCGGAAAACTCCTCGCCTTTGCGCACAAGCCACGGCCTCACCCTCATCCGGCCCTTCGGGCCACCTTCTCCCGTCAAGGGAGAAGGGTAACGACAGAAGCAACCGCCAGAATCTGCATTGACCAAACGCGTAAGACCATGTATTACATATTAATGATGATGTCCCGCCCCGGGTTGCCGTCGGCTCTGCCCCGGGGCCGCTGTTTGATTAACATGCCGGGAGGTGCGAAGATGGCCAGCGGTAAAGAAGAGGTAATTACCTTCAAGGCCGATAAGGCCTTTGTCGATGCTCTGCGCGGCGTGCCCAACCGCAGCGAGTTCATCCGGGCGGCGGTGCTGCAGGCTCTGGATAGCTCCTGTCCGTTGTGCCAGGGCACGGGCATTCTGCGTCCGCATCAGAAGGAGCACTGGCAGGAATTTGCCCGCACGCATTCGCTGGCCGAGTGCCAGGACTGTCACGAGATGCACATTATCTGCCAGCGCAGAGAGAAGAAAGAGAGGGCACGATGAGAGCCTCCACTGTGCAACGGGCAATGGCCCCGGCACTGCTGCTGACCGTCGCTGTAAGCCTGGTGCTGGGCGCGTGCCTCTTGATCGGCAGTGCCGGTGGCTGCACGCGACGGCCGAAGGTGAAGGACCAGGGGCTGGCGGTGGTGGTCAGCATACTGCCCCAGAAACACTTTGTCGAAAAGGTCGGCGGCAAGCATGTCTCGGTCGAGGTGCTGGTCGGGCCGCACGATAACCCCGAGACATACCAGATATTGCCGCAGCAACTGACGGCTCTTGGCCGCTCGCGCATCTGGTTTACCATCGGCATGGCCTTTGAGCAGCAGTTGGAGCCCCGCATCAGGAGCAACTACCCCAAGCTGAAGCTGGTGCCCACGGACCAGAACGCGCCAAAACGCGAAATGCCGGCCGAACTCGATCCGCCCGTGGCGACCGCCATGCCCGACGACCGCGCCGCCGCCGATAACCATGAAGGCCAGGAGGACGATGGCCACGGTCATGGCCTGCACGATCCGCACATCTGGCTCGATCCGCGGCTGGTCAAAATTCAGGCCGAGGCAATTGCCCAGGCCCTCGTTGAGGCCGATCCGGAGAACTCCGACGAATACCGGTCGAACCTGAAGGCTTTTCATGCCGAACTCGACGCCCTGCACGGCGAGTTGCGGGAAAAGCTGGCCCCGGTGGCCGGCAGGCGCATTGTCGCAGCCCATCCGGCTTTCGGCTATTTTACCGACGCCTACGGACTGCGCCAGGTATCGGCCGAGGTCGAGGGTAAGGATCCTACGGCCCGCCAGCTTCAGGATCTACAGTCGCTGGCCAGGCAGCACAACATCGACACCCTCTTTGTTCAGCCGCAATTCTCGCAGCGAACAGCCCGTGTGGTGGCCGACAGGATGAATGCCCGCCTGGTGGTGCTCGATCCGCTGGACGAGGATTATGCAACCAACATGCGACACATGGCCCGCCAGGTTCTGCTGGCCCTGGCGCCCGAGCATGCACATCCGGAACCGTCCGCCCCCCAGGCCGAGGAGGGCTCGGATTGAGTCGCCCGGTGGTCGAACTTCAGGACGTAAGCTTCGGCTACGACCGCCGGCCAACGCTGGAGCAGGTGACCCTGCAGGTGCACGAGGGCGACTTTGCCGGCATAGTCGGTCCCAACGGTGGCGGCAAAACCACTTTGGTCAGGCTGATACTGGGCCTGCTGACGCCGCAGAAGGGGGAGATTAAGGTACTGGACCGGTTACCCGACGAGGCCCGGCAGCTTGTGGGCTACATGCCGCAGCGGGTCGAAGTCGATCCGCGTTTTCCGGTTACAGCCCTGGACGTGATTTTGATGGGCCGCGTGCGGGCAGTTGGCCCTTACCGAAAAAGCGACCGGCAGGCGGCGCGGCAGGCGCTGGACGAGGTGGGCCTGGGTCAGCACGAGCGGCAACTTTTTTCGGAACTCTCCGGTGGCCAGCGGCAGCGCGTGCTGATTGCCCGGGCCATTGTCGGCAATCCGCAACTGCTGGTGCTGGATGAGCCGACGGCAAGCCTGGACCTGGCCGTCGAGCAGGAGCTTTACGAAGTGTTGCAGGAGCTGAACAAGCGGATGACCATCCTGATGGTCTCGCACGACCTGGGCTTCATTTCGCCTTTTGTCACCAAGGTCATCTGCGTCAAGGGACGGGTGAGCGTGCATCCGACCAGCGAAATCACGGGCGAAATTATCAGCGAAGTTTACGGCAGCCAGGTGCAGATGATTCGCCACGACCACACTTGCGGCGAGGGAGGGCGGCCATGCTGATTGGCTCGCTGATTGCGGCCCTGCTCTCCAGCGTGGCCTGCGGCATCGTCGGACCGTACGTGGTTGTGCGGCGCATAACCTACATTGCCGGTGGCATCGCCCACAGTGTGCTCGGCGGACTTGGGGCCGCCCATTACCTGCGACAGGTGCACGGCTGGTATTGGCTGGAGCCGATTTACGGTGCCATCGTCGCTGCCCTGCTGGCGGCCATGCTTATCGGGCATGTCAGCCTGCGGCACCGCGAGCGCGAAGATACCCTGATCAGCGCCCTCTGGGCCATCGGCATGGCCACCGGGCTGATGTTCATCTACGCCACGCCCGGCTACAGTACCGAGCTGATGAACTTCCTGTTCGGCGACATACTGCTGGTGCCGGGCGATGTCCTGCTGCTGCTGGCTGTCCTCGACGCCGTGCTGGTGGTGGTGGCCCTGGTGTTTTATCAGCAATTGACGGCCGTCTGCTTCGATGCCGAATTTGCCCGCATGCGCGGCCTCAACGCCAGTGCCTACTATCTGCTTCTTCTGGCCCTGACAGCGGTGACCATTGTGCTGCTGGTGCAGGTGGTGGGAGTGGTGCTGGTAATTGCCCTGCTGGCACTGCCCACGGCCGTGTCGGAGGCCTTCGGTCGGAAGTTGTGGCAGATGATGCTGCTTTCGACCGCCGCCTGCGCCCTGTTTACTACCTCGGGCATAATCATCGGTTTCGAGTCGAACATGCGTCCAGCACCAATCATCGTGCTGATAGCGGCAATCTTCTACCTGCTGTCGCTGGCCCTCAGGGGAGCCATCCGCCGGGCCCGCAATAGTTAGTTGGCCAAATCCTGCTATGCTGCCAGTTCTCGACCTTCCGCCGGGGAGCAGGCAAAGCCGGGCTCGCCCATCAGAGCCATCCTTTGCGGCGAAAGAAGATAACCAGCGCCAGGGCCACGGCGGCCATCAGCCCCAGGGCGGCCGGATAAGCCCACGGATAACTAAGCTCCGGCATGTGCTCGAAGTTCATACCCCAGATGCCGGCCAGAAAGGTGAGCGGAATGAAGATGGTGGCGATGATGGTCAGCACCTTCATAATCTCGTTCATGCGGTTCGACAGGCTCGACAGGTAGGTGTCCAGCATGCCGGCCAGAATATCGCGAAAGGCCTCCAGCGTATCGATTACCTGAATTGTATGGTCGTAAACGTCGCGCAGGTAAATCTTGACCTCGCTCTGGACCAGGGCGCTGTCGCTGCGCTGCAGGCCGCTCAGCACCTCGCGCAAGGGCCACACGCTGCGGCGCAGAAAAAGGCCGTGGCGCTTCAGCCGATGCAGGGTGCGCAATTGCTCGCGCCCCGGACTGTTGACCAGATCCTCCTCAAGATCGTCTATCCGGTCGCCCAACTGCTCCAGCACCACAAAGTAGCCGTCAACAACGGCGTCCAACAGACAGTAGGCCAGGTAGTCGGCCCCGGCTTTTCGCACCCGCCCCTTGCCGCTGCGAAGTCGGTCGCGGATAGGATCGAACAGGTCGCCCGGCCGCTCCTGAAATGACAGCACAAAGTCGCTGCCGATTATCAGGCTCACCTGTTCAATCTCCAGGGCCTGGCCCGACTTCTGGCTTTGCCATTGCAGCATCTTTATGACCACGTAAATGTATTGCCCGTAATCCTCCATCTTGGGCCGCTGCTCGGTATTGACAATGTCTTCCATAACCAGCGGGTGCAGGCCCACGTGCTCGCCCAGGGCCTGTACGATTGAAGGATCGTGCACGCCGGCAATGTTAATCCAGGTGACACCGCCCTGGCCAAGGTGCGGAAAACACTCCTCAACGCTCTGCACCTCTTTTTCCAGCACATTGGCCTCATCGTAATGGAAGAGGCTGATCTGCACCGACTGCGTCCGCCGCTCGCCCACGTGCACCATGCTGCCCGGCGGCAAGCCGCTCTTGCGGCCACGGTCTTTACTCATCCAACTGGTGGAAAGCTCCATGGAGGAATCTCCAATGCCGATTACGATGGGCCTGACATTGACTGATCACGTTATACCAGGGCGGCGGGGCGGTCAAGGCTTTTCGACCAGGGCAGACAAGTGGAGGGGTGCGGCCGTTTTTCAGTGGCACGGCCATCCTGGCCGTGAGTTCCACGGGCATCCTGCCCGTGGTTTTGACATAGCGTGGTCATGGGCGTTTGCGCCATCAGGATTTGACTCAGATCACGGCACCAGAAAAAAGAAAAGGCAACAGAAACGGGCCGAGGGGCAAGATGCCCCCCGGCACTCACGGCCAGGATGGCCGTGCCACGGTGAAGAAGCCCCTGAAAAGTGCCATTCGAAATCGGGCGCAGCCAAGTGGAGGTCAAACCCGGTGTATGCTTGACCTTGGCGGGCGGAATCCTTACACTCTGCACGCTCATGAGCACGGAAACTACTGTCAAATCCTCCAAGTCCTCGGCCCGCAAGGGTCAGTACGACGTTGCCCGTCTGCCGCCGAAGATGATTCGCGGCAATCTGGCCCCCGATTCTTTTCAGCTCGATGGCGTCAACTATCGTCTGGAACGGCACCTGAAGGCCGATTTTTTTGCCGCTACCGGGCGCTACTGCGACCAGAACGGTCGACGGGTCTGCCTCAAGCATTTCCACACCGAGTCGTTCTGGCTGGTGCCGCTGGGCTGGGCCGGGCGCTACATGTGCAACCGAGAAATCCGCTTTTACCGCCACCTGGCCGATGTGCGAGGCATTCCGGGGCTGGTCGGCAAGCTGGGCTCCAGCGGCATGGTGCACGAGTGGATCGAAGGCTGCGACCTGTTGGACGTGGCCCGGCCGAATGGCGAGGACGATGGCGACAGCCAGCGGTCAGGCGTGCGGGACGACTTTTTCGATAATCTGGAAGCGCTTACCCACGAGCTTCATGCCCGCGACGTGGCCTATGTTGACCTGAACAAGCCGGACAATGTGCTTGTCGGCGACGATGGTCGGCCGTACCTGGTGGACTTCCAGATATCCTACCGGCGTCCGCGACAAAAATGGCGGATTTTAGGACAATGGCTTTTCCGCGTGCTGGCTCGCGAGGATATGTATCATGTGCGCAAGCTGAAGCGCAAGTTCCGCCGCGACCTGATGTCACCGGAGGAGATCGAGCGCAGCTACCAGCGCAGCCTTATCCTCAGCCTGCACCGCAAGATCGCCCCGACCTTCCAGCGGGTGCGTCGCTGGATATTGACCCGCCTCGGGGCCCGCTGAACCGAGCCGCCCGCCGGGGCGAAGAGTTCCAGATAAAAGACAGAACGCCGCAAAAATACTACGTTTTTGTCGCCCTTTTGGCCAGCAGCCTACAATTGTGTAGCCTGGTGGCATTGTGGCACGCTCCTGAATCGGGTGTCGTTGCGATCGTAACTGCTTGTGTGGCATAGCATTAGGTGATGTGTGCCGACTTTGGCACGGCGTTTGCGATGGTAGAGTAACAGGCCCGCTGTCCAGGCATAACCTACCTCGGCACGGAGACTGCCGCACGCGCCACAACAAGATCGGACTTGACGAAGTTCCCGGGTCGGGTTCGCTTCAAGCGTGCGGCAGTGCTCCGGCAACGAACGCGAAAACGGTCCCTGAAGTCTCCCAGGCACTCGCTGCGAGAGTGTCGCACAGGATCTCAAGAATATCATGGAAAACCACGAAGCTCTGCTGGCCCTCGAAGACGGAACCACGTTTCGGGGGCATTCTTTTGGGGCAACTGGCACCGCCTTTGGCGAGGTCGTCTTCAATACATCGATGACCGGCTACGTGGAGGTGCTGAGCGATCCTTCCTATCGCGGACAGATGGTTACCATGACCTACCCGCTCATAGGCAACTACGGCGTGACGCGCGAGGACTTCGAGAGTCGAAAACTATTCCTGTCGGCCTTCATTGTCCGCGAAGTCAGCCGCCGGCCGAGCAACTGGCGCAGCCAGATGAGCCTGCCGGAACTGCTCAAAGAGCAGAACGTCATGGGCATCCAGGGCATCGACACGCGGCAACTGGTCAAACATATCCGCGAGGCCGGGGCCATGAAGGCGGCCATGTCCACCGAGGAACTCGACCCCACGCGCCTGGTGACCATGGCTCAGCAGTCGGAAGGGCTGGTGGGGCGAAACCTGGTTCGCGAAGTTACCTCCGATGAGCAATACCAATGGACCGAAGCGGTGGCGGACATGACTCCTGCGGATCAGCAGTACGACGTGGTAGTCATGGACTATGGCATCAAGTACAACATTCTAAGGCTGCTGGCCAGTTGCGGTTGTCGCGTAACGGTGGTTCCGGCCAACACGTCGGCGGCCGATGTTCTGGCCCGCCGGCCCGATGGCGTCCTGCTGTCGAACGGTCCGGGCGATCCGGCGGCCCTGGTGGATATTGTCGGCGAAGTGCGCAAGATGCTCGGCAAGGTGCCCATCTTCGGCATCTGCCTGGGCCACCAGATTCTCGGCCAGGCCATTGGCGGCAGCACCCGCAAGCTCAAGTTTGGCCACCATGGCGGTAATCAGCCGGTCATGCATCTGGAAGACAGGCACGTGGAGATAACGAGCCAGAACCATGGCTTTGTGGTGGATACCGACTCGCTGCCAACGGGAGCGGTTGAGGTGACGCACGTGAATCTTAACGATCAGACGGTCGAGGGTATACGTTGCCGCGATTATCCGGCCTTCAGCGTGCAGTATCATCCGGAATCGGGCCCTGGCCCGCACGATTCCAGGTACCTTTTCGACCGTTTTGCCGGCCTCATGAAAAGCCAGAAGTAGTCGCGGGGTGATAACGGCAACAGCATCCCCCCGGCAGTGCCGGGGGTTTTAACGGCAAAAGCCACGGCCACGGCAACGGCGTCCCCCGGCAGTGCCGGGGGCTTCAAAAGCAAAGGCCACAGCAAAGGCCACAGCAAAGGCAACAGTAGCGGCAACGGCAGCGACAAAAGCAAGGGTTGCGGCAGAGGCAATGGCCGCGGCAGGAATAGAGGAAAGCGATGCCCAAGCGCGAAGACATAAAAAAGATTCTGATCATCGGGGCCGGGCCGATTATCATCGGTCAGGCCTGCGAGTTCGATTACTCGGGCACCCAGGCCTGCAAGGCCCTCAGGCAGGAGGGTTACGAGGTCGTGCTGCTGAACTCGAATCCGGCCACCATCATGACCGATCCGCAGACGGCCCCGCGGATCTACGTGGAACCGATTACGCTGGAGGTTATCGAGCGGATTATCGAGCGCGAGCGGCCCGATGCTGTGCTGCCGACGCTGGGCGGCCAGACTGCTCTGAATGCCGCGGTCGATGCCTGGGAGGCGGGCATCTGGCAGAAGTACGGCGTGGAGATGATCGGGGCCAACTACGATGTCATCAAGCGAGCCGAGGACCGCGACCTGTTCAAGGAGACGATGAACCAGATCGGACTGGAGTCTCTGAAGAGTCGCATGGTGCACAACAAGCAGGAGGCCATGGAAACGGTGGCCGAGATCGGCCTGCCGGCCATCATCCGGCCGTCCTTCACCCTTGGTGGCACCGGGGGCAGTGCCGCCTACAACATGGAAGAATTCGAGCGCCTGGTAATGCGCGGGCTGGAGCTCAGCCCCGTGCACTCGGTACTGCTGGAAGAGGGCGTGGAGGGCTGGAAAGAGTTTGAGCTGGAGGTGATGCGCGACCGCAAGGACAACGTGGTAATTGTCTGCTCGATTGAAAACCTTGACCCCATGGGCGTGCATACCGGCGACTCCATTACGGTGGCCCCGGTGCAGACGCTGAGCGACCGCGAGTACCAGTTGTTGCGCGATGAATCGATTCGCATTATCCGGGCCATTGGCGTTGAGACCGGTGGCTGCAACATCCAGTTTGCCATGCACCCGCAGACGGGGCGGCTGGTGGTCATCGAGATGAACCCGCGTGTAAGTCGGTCGTCGGCTCTGGCCAGCAAGGCAACGGGTTTCCCCATTGCCAAAATTGCCGCCAAGCTGGCCGTGGGTTACACGCTGGACGAAATCAGCAACGACATTACCGAGAAGACGCCGGCCTGCTTCGAGCCGAGCATCGATTATTGCGTTGTCAAGATTCCACGGTTCACGTTCGAGAAATTCCCGGGGTCGGACAGTACGCTGACCATTCAGATGAAGAGCGTGGGCGAGGCCATGAGCATTGGCCGCACCTTCAAGGAGGCACTGCAGAAGGGCCTGCGGAGCATGGAGATGAAGCGCATGGGCTTCGGTGCCGATGGTCGCGACATCGACCCCTGGAGCATCGAGGACGACGAGTTGCGCGGCAAGCTGTCGCGGCCCAACCCGGACCGCATCTACTACATCCACAGCGCCCTGCAACGCGGCATGAGCGTGGAGGAGTTGCACCGCCTGACGCGGATTGATCCCTGGTTTCTCGACAATATGCTGGAGCTGGTGGAATTCGAGCAGGAGCTTGCCGCCTTTGGCGCCAGCGGCACCGAGCCCGACGCCGAAACCTTGCGGCGGGCCAAGCGCTACGGCTTCAGCGACGTGCAACTGGGGCACCTGCTGGGCATCAAGCAGATTGACGTGCGGCAAATGCGGCACCGGTTGGGCCTGGCCCCGGTCTTCAAGCTGGTCGATACCTGCGCGGCCGAGTTCGAGGCCCTCACCCCCTATTACTATTCCACCTACGAAGAGACGGTTGAGGACGTTCCGGGCGTCGAGCCGCGCATCATGATTCTGGGCGGCGGGCCGAACCGCATAGGGCAGGGCATCGAATTCGACTATTGCTGCGTCCACGCCTCCATGGCGGTGCAGGAGGCCGGCTACAAGTCGATTATGGTCAACTGCAACCCGGAGACTGTTTCGACCGATTACGATGCCTCGGACCGGCTCTACTTCGAGCCGCTGACTCTGGAGGACGTGCTGGCCATTGTCCGCCGCGAGCAGCCGGACGGCGTAATTGTGCAGTTCGGCGGGCAGACTCCGCTGAACCTGGCCGAGGGTCTGCTGGCCGAGGGCGTGTCCATTCTGGGCACCAGTCCGCGGAGCATTGCCCGGGCCGAGGACCGCGGGCAGTTTGCCCAGATGATCGAAAAGCTCGGCCTGCGTCAGCCGCCCAACGGCATGGCCGAAAACGCCGAACAGGCCCGGGCCATCGCAACGCGGCTCACGTACCCCGTCATCGTGCGGCCAAGTTTCGTGCTTGGCGGCCGGGCCATGGAAATCGTTTACGACGAGCGCGACCTGGACCGCTTTGTGCAGACGGCCATTGCCGAGAGCGACGGGGCGTCCATTCTGGTCGACAAGTATCTTGAGGATGCGGTCGAGGTGGACGTGGACGCGGTGGCCGACGGCCAGAACGTTTACATTGCCGGAATAATGGAGCACATCGAGCCGGCGGGCGTTCATTCGGGCGATGCGGCCATGGTCTTGCCGCCGCAATGGCTATCGGCCGCGGTTCTGGAAGAGCTTCGCCGGGCGACACGTGCCCTGGCCCTGGAGCTGAAGGTGCGCGGCCTGATGAACGTGCAGTTTGCCGTGACTCGCGACCAGCGGGTTTACGTGCTGGAGGTCAACCCGCGGGCCAGCCGCACGGTGCCGTTTGTCAGCAAGGTTACGGGTGTGCCAATTGCCAAGATTGCCACGCGCATAATGATGGGCGAGAATCTGCGGCAGATGGGGCTGGCCGAGAGTTCGGCCGTCTACAAGCACGTGGGCGTGAAGGAATCGGTCTTCCCCTTCAATCGCTTCCCCGGGGTCGATTGCGTGCTCGGGCCGGAGATGCACTCCACCGGCGAGGTCATGGGCATCGACACGCAGTACGGCATGGCCTTTGCCAAGAGCCAGTTGGCGGCCGGCATGAAGCTGCCGATGTCGGGCAACGTGCTGGTAAGCCTGAAGGAGGCCGACAAGGATCCGATGCTCGACGCCGCCGAGCAACTGGTCAACCTTGGTTACACTCTGCTGGCGACCGAAGGCACGCACCAGTTTCTGGAGGCCAACGGCATAGCCAGCCGGCGGATCAACAAAGTCCGCGAAGGCCGGCCGCACATTGTGGATGTGATGAAAAACGGCGAGATCGCCCTGATCATCAACACGCCCAGCGGCAAAAATCCGCGGGTGGACGAGGTCTCCATGCGCACGCAGGCCGTGGCCGACAGCGTACCCCTGGTGACCACGGTCATGGCCGCAAAAAGCGTGGTGACAGCCCTTGCCGCTTTGCATCATAAACGGCCCGAGGTGCGGACCATTCAGGAGTACAACGAGGCCACGACCATCAGCCGGGGCGATGTGCGCGACAAGGTGACCGCCCGCGGGGAATAAGCGGCAGGCCGACAACGTCAGCCTCGGTTGCAGCCGATTTCAATCAGGGCCAGGTAGTTTTCGAGCGTCTGCGGGGCCAGCTTAAGGGCGTATGGGCTGGCCGTGGGGCAGAGCGAGAAGCGGGCGCCGTGGCTGCTTACGGCCGCGTTTGCCGTGTCGACGACCTCCTCCATGCGCCGGCGGAAGTCCTGCGTCGGCTCGTCCATCAGGTCCGATATCTGCACGTTCCCCTCAATAATCATGTGCGGCCCCAATCGTTGCAGGGCCTCCTGCAGCGGAGTATCGCCCATCGGCGGGGCTTCGACCGGGTGCAGCATGTCGGCCCCGACTTCAATAAAATCGTCGATCAGCAGCCTGATACTGCCATGGCAATGCACGTGCACAAACGAGCCGCAGGCGTGAATGGCCTCGTGCATGGGCTTGTCGTAGCGCAGGCAGAAGTCGCGGAAATCGGCCGGAGAGTGCAGCGGCGGCACGGCGGCCTCGGCCCCAACGTGGCCCATCAGCAGCGGTACGCGGCGCGTCAGGCCCGTGCTCTGCAGGTAATCGATCAGGTCCAGCCGGCGCCGCAGGAACTCCTGGAGCATGTGGTGCAGCAGGTCGCGGCGCTCCACCGACCAGAAAGCCATAATCTCGGAGCCCAGCAGAAAATAAAGTTCGCCGATGGGGTCGGAGCCCAGACCCAGCATAACAATCCCGCGCTGGCCGATGTGTGCGTCGAGGTCGATAATGGGCTGAACATCGGGCCGCGGCGGTTGCCAGGGGATGGCCAGCAGCCTCTCGACTTCGTCGGCCGTCTTGACGAAATGTTCGGCGGTCATCGGAATGCCCACATCCTGGTGTACCGCAACCACCCTGCGCAGCGGTCCGCCGGGAGCGTCAATTTCAGTGTAATGCATCATCACGCCGGGGTGCTCTTTTGAGGGCTCCTGCCACTGGCGGCGCGAAGCCATTGGCGTCAGGTTATAGCAGATTCCGCTCTCGAAGCCGATGGGGGCAACGTAATCGCAGTGCTCGGCCACCGCCTGTATGAGCGGACGGTAACTTTCGTCCTGGCGACTGCGCCACTTGTCATCCCAGGGGCGCACGCCGCGAATGTTGACGGAGATGCGGTCGGTCGGTTTGCCGGCCAGCAGGGCCTCGAGCCGTTGGCGACCGGTCATTGGCGAAGTCGATTTCATGATCATAAACCCCTTTTAATAGATGCCGGCTGAGAGTATAACCTATCGCACCGCCGAAACCAGAGGCTAACCCGCTTTGGTGGCAGGCGACGGCAGGCAACTTTTACAACACGACAGGCAGTGGTGGAGGAAGCATCAGTTATGGTCAAGGCCAAAGAAATGCCGATTGTGGAGACGCGGGAGCACGAGTCGTGGCGTTTGGGCATCATGCACGAAGGGCGCGAAATCAGCCGCGTGCGCGTGGTGGACCGGCGGTTGTGCATCGGCCAGTCCTGCCTGCGATTTGGCGGCATTGCCGACGTCTTTACCGAGCCCGACTTCCGCAACAAGGGGCTGAGCCGGCGACTGCTCGAAGTCAGCCTGCAATTGATGACGCGCGAGCGCCACGACTTCGCCTTGCTGTTCGGCATTGCCAACTATTACGAAAAGTGGGGCTATCGCACCACGCTGGCCGACTATCAGTGGTCGATGCACGCTCTGGAATTGCTTGGCAACTTGGATGGCTGGCAGGTACGCGACCTGGCGCAAGATGAGCACAAGCTGACGCTGCCGCTATACCGCCGATGGCTGAAGAGCCGCGGCTTTGGAATTGAGCGCCTGGCGGGTCGTTGGCGGGGCTTTACCAAGGGCTCCGAGTGGCGCAACAAGGCCCGGCCGGTGGGCCTGTGGCAAAAGGGCAAGTTGCGCTGCTACATGGTGATTGACATGGGCCAGGGCGAAATCCACGTGAACGAAATTGTGGGCGATTCGCCTGCTGCCTTGCGTGCCGGCTTTGCCTGGCTGGCCGATGAGAGCCGCCGGCGAGTGCGCGAGAACCTGATTTTCGAAATTGCCGAGGACGACGAGGCGACTCGCCTGGCAATGCAAATCGGCCGCATGACCATCAGGCGCAGCACCCAGACCAGCGGCAACGGTATGGCCCGAGTAATGAACCTGGCCGGTTTGATGACTGCCATGGAGGCCGAGTTCAAAAGCCGCTGGCAGCAATCGCACCTCAAGGATTCTGCTCTGAAGCTGACCGTGCAGACCGACGTCGGCAGTTGCCTTCTGGCCTGGGCACCGGGCGGCGAAGCATGGCCGGCCGCATCTGGCTCGCGGAGCAGTCGGCAAGCGGGCGACGTCATCAGCGGTCGAATCAAGTTGCCGCAGGACAGGCTGATGCAACTGCTGCTGGGCTATCGTCGATTGGTCGACGTAGCCGGCGACGACGGGGTAAGTATACCGAAGAGCCTGGTCGAGACAGGGCAGGTGCTCTTTCCAATCGGCCAGCCGCAAATCCTGCGGGCAGACCTGTTTTAGTGTAGTTATCGCAAAAAGTATAAAGTATCGGGTGCCACCCACAAGCGGCTGTTTGCTTGTGGGTGTCGGCAAAGCACCCACAAAGTCACAAAATAAAAGCGGAGCCCTGTGGTAACAGAGCCCCGCTTTGTAATGGCATCTTTTAGCAGCTGCATCTTTGAGTCACATGGGCGAAGCCTTCACAACTCACACGCCCGCACCCGATGAATCACTCACGCCCGTTGCATCCAGCTTATTCCTCTGCGCCAAGCTGAGTTCGAACTCGGACGTCGGCCGGAAGCGGATATTCCTGTCCAGCTTCGCGGAGGCAGGCAATCTGGCCGCGCGGGCCGGCAATGTAAAGCTGTCCGTCAACTTCGTTGTAAATCGGACGCTGGCGGCCGATGTTCACCATGTAACGTACTTCACCACCCCCTGGGTTCAGGGCTACCAGCCGGTTTTCCAGATCCAGCGCGAATACCGTGGTCGGGCTTGCGGCAATCACGCTCCGCATGCTTGGCATGCGCCACATTGGCACTTCGCCGTTGGCTTCATCGAGGCCCAGCAGCACGTTGTTCTCGGGGATGATGTAAATGCGGGTGCCGTTGACGAACGGTGCATTAACCATCGGCGAACCCTGCGTGCAGCGCCATGCCGGGCGGCCGTTAGTGGGGTTAAGGGCATAGAGGGTGTAATCGCGGCTCGGTACGAGAATCAGGCCCAGGTTGCTCGAGCGCTTCAGGTCGGCGGTAATGCTGGCCCCGGCAACAATCGGGATGAAGTCGCGACGGCTGTTGGTAGCGCTTACGTAGACCTCGCCGCTGACGTTGGCAAAGTAGACATGATTGCTATCAAAGGTGGGCGTGGCGGCAATGGCTGTCGTTACGTTACGATTCCAGTCGCGGCCCATCTCTCGCATGTGAATGGCCTCGAACCAGCCTTCGTTGGTACCGAAGTAGACGTATTCGCTGCTGACGGCCAGCTTGGTGCTTGGTGCACGCACCAGGCGGCGGTTGAAAATCTGCTCGCCGGTGTTTGCATCGAAGCCATAAAGCCGATCAAGCACGGCAATAAAGACCACGTTGCGGAACTGGCTGACCGGCGTGGTGCGCAGCCCCGCGCCGCCCAGGTCGGTCACCCACTGCATGGTGCCGCTGTAGCTGTCGATGGCGTAAAGCCGGTTGGCATCCGTGCGGGCATAAATACGTCCGGGAGCGACGTCGTAATGCTCGACTACTTCGCCATCCACCAGCGGGATTCGATATTCCCAGAATACCTGCAGGTCGTTTGCCCGCAGTTGCTCCACGGTTGTCACCATGTTGTCGTTCGAGCTGTTACATCCGGTCATTGCCAGGGCGACGACGGTAAGTGTCGCCAGAATGCAGAGCGTCCGTTTCATCATGGAATCGCCTCTCCTTACGTTTGCGCACCGGCCGCGACTGTCGCGACCGCCATTTAGTATTCCTCGGGCCAGATAAGCTTGGCCAGATTGACCTTGTTTTCTCTTTCAAAGCGGCTCAGCAATTGCACGCGAGCCATGTCGTCCTGTATCCGGTTAGCCAGCCGGAATATGTACGGTCGGCCGTGCAGTCGGTCGTTCAGGTCGGCCAGCATGGCGTCCCAGCGGCCCTCGTACAACTCTTCGCGCAAGCGGACGAGCATCCTGTCTTCGTCAGTCAGAAGTTTGACGAAGGCCTCGACCGGATCAGCTCCGTCGGTCCGGGCTTCGCGCCTCGTGGCTGCTGTCACCTTTTCCGATTCCCCTTGCGGACCCAATGTCCAAAGCTTAACCCTACCAAAACTTATGGCCGAACGTCAAACTTTTTCCTCGCCCGCTGATCGTATATGTGCCCTTGTGACTGAACAGCCAGTGCCGAAACATGCAGCGGCCGGCAATTCCGTGCGCCAGGCATGGCCAGCCGGGGCCTGTTCGATAGCATTGGCATCTTGCTTTTCTGTCAAGAAGCCATGCCCACTGGTCCGATAATCTTCCTATGGGCGCATTACGCGCCGAACACGCTTCACTGCAAGCAAAGGAAGAGCCATGGGACGTATAACCGCCGGCATCGGACTCATGAGCGGAATGGACATCAGCTCCATAGTTGATCAGCTCATGAAGCTGGAGCAGCGACCGCTGGACATTCTGGCCAATCGGCAGGCTGACATCGACGCCCGGCGCACGGCCGTCATGGATGTCTCGGCCCTGATCATGTCCGCCCGCATGTCCACCAGCAGCATCCGCTCCAGCAAGCTGCTGCAAAGTACCGCGGCCGTCAGCAGCAAGCCCGACATGCTTGCCGCAACGGCCTCAAATGGCGCCAGCCCCGGTACTTACAGCTTCAGGGTAGGGCGGCTCGTCTCGGCTCAGCAGATGCTCTCCAGCGGCCTGGCCAGCACCACCGAACCGGCATTTTCGGCCGGCACGCTGACAATACAGTCGGCAAAGGCACGCCTGGTGGACGATACCCGCCTCGATGTGCTGAATGGGCAGCAGGGCGTGCGACTGGGACGGGTGCGTATTACCGACCGCAGCGGCGCCTCGGCACTGATAGACTTTTCCACCGCTGTGACCGTAAACGATGTACTGGACGCCATTAACAACTCCGATGCGATCAACGTCAGGGCCTCGACCGAGGGCGGGCGGCTGGTCATCGATGACCTTACCGGCAGCACCGCCGGCAGCCTGGCAGTCAGCGAGGTCAGCGGAGGCTACACTGCCGCCGACCTGGGCATATTGGGCACGGCCGCCGCGACGCGCATCAGCGGCGGAAATCTCATCAGCGTCAATGAGCAGACTCCGCTGACGGTGCTGAATCATGGCATCGGCGTGCAGAGGAACGCCTATGGCGATGATCTCAGCTTTATGCTGGCCGATGGTACCGCCTTCAACGTCAACCTGACCGGAGCCCAGACGCTAGGCGATGTTGTCACGGCCATTAACGAGGCCAGCGCAGCCAGCGCTAATCCGGATGCCTTGGTTGCCTCCATCAGCGCCGAAGGGGTAGGGCTGGTAATTACCGATAATTCCGGCGGCGCCGGCACCCTGACTGTGGCCAGTGCGGCCGACAGTCGGGCGGCACACGATCTGGGCATTGCCGGGAGCGATGCTGACGGCGATGGCACTATCAGCGGTGGCCCATTGCTGGCCGATCTGCAAAGCGTGCTGCTATCGAGCCTTAATGGCGGCAATGGCCTGTCACGCGGCGTCATTCAGATTACCGACCGGGCCGGCACGGTCAGCCAGATCGACCTCTCGGCGGCCAATACGGTGCAGGATGTGCTGGCCGCAATCAACAATCCGGCTACGCTGGCCAATGTCACCGCCAGCTTTAACGCTGCGGCCAACAAAATTGTCCTGACCGACAACACCGGCCAGAGCGGGCAACTTATTATTGAAGATTCCGGCACCTCGACCATGGCCACCGAGCTTGGCCTGGTCGGCACGTTCCAGGCCGATAGCGTCAGCGGAGAAGATCTGGCCCGGCAGTTTGTCAGCCTCGATACCCGCGTGGACACTCTCAACAGCGGGGCGGGCATAAGTTTGGGCCGGTTCACCATCACCAATGGTGCCGGTGCGGCCGAGACAATCAACCTGACCAATGGCACTTACGATACCGTCGGCGACATTGTGCTGCGCATCAACTCCAATGCCATAGGCGTGACGGCCCGGATTAACGATACCGGCGACGGCATAGTGCTGGACGATGCCTCCGGCGGGGCCGGGCAAATGTCGGTCACCGACGACTCCGGATCCAGTGCCCGCGATCTGCACATTCTGGGCACGGCCGAAGCCGGCGAGACATTTATTGACGGTTCCAGCCGCATCAGCATCAGCGTTGACGAAAATGACACGCTGGAGTCTCTGCGGGTAAAGATGAACGATGCCGGCGCAGGCATAATTGTCAACCTGATGAACGATGGCTCGGCCATTCGTCCTCACCGCTTGTCGGTTGTATCGACCGTCAGCGGGGCGGCCGGATCGTTGATGATTGACGGCAGCGAAATCGGCTTGGATCTTACCGAGATGGCTCGCGGTCGCGACGCCGTGCTCAGCATCGGCGATGGGCAGACGGCGGCCCCGATGGTGGTAACCAGCCGCACAAATACCTTCAGCGGACTTATCGCAGGCGTTACGCTGGACGCCAAGGCTGCCAGCGGCGACCAGACCGTGACGGTCAGCATTACGCGCGACGCTGAGGCCGTTCGCGGCTCGGTCAATTCCATGCTCGGAAGCCTGAACGCCGTGCTGCAGAAGATTGCCAGTTACACTAAGTACGATACCGAGAAGCAGCAGGGGGCTATTCTGCAGGGCAACGGCGCCATGATCAGCGCCCAGCGACGCATTTTCACCACGGTCATGGGCAATTTCAGCGAGACCGGCAGTCGCTTCCGCTCGCTGAGCGCTATTGGTATCAAGTTGAAGGACGGTCAGTTCGAGATTGATGAGAGTCGATTCAACGCGGCCTTTAACGCCAATCCGCAGGACGTCGAAAAGCTCTTTCTGGATACCGAAAACGGGGTGGTCAATAAAGTTTCGGATTTGATGAACACTCTGGGCACGAGCGGCACGGGCGCCCTCAGCATTCAGGCTACCCAGCTTGAGGACCAGTCGAAGATGGTTCAGACGCGCATTGATGGCATGTCAACCCTGCTGGAGATGAAGCGTGAGCGGCTGATTATGCAGTTCATGAGCATGGAGCGAGCCCTGGGGCAGATGCAGAATCAGCAGTCGGCCCTGACTTCGTTACAGCAACTGGCCAGTAGTTTCACAGCAAATAAATAGCATAAAGTTAATACTGTTAATGATCGGCAGCCGATTGTGGCGATAACGTATGCAGTAGATGACGGGGGTTGAGAAGTTCAGTGTTTTGCAGGTGGAGTCGGCTGAAGGGCCGGCTGTTTCGTACAGAGGAGTTGCCGATGGTTGATGGACAGAATGCCTATCTGCGGACCCAGATTCTTACCGCCCGCCCCGAACAGCTGACCATGATGCTCTTCGACGGCGCCGTCCGCTTCACCAAAGCCGGGCGCGAAGCCCTCGAGCGACGCGATTTCGAGGCCAGCTTCAACAATCTGCACCGGGCTGAGCAGATAATGATCGAACTGCTCAACAGTCTGAACCACGAAGTGGCCGACGAGCTGTGCAAGCGGCAGGCCAGTCTCTATCTTTTCGTCTACAGCAAACTGGTCGAAGCAAGCATGTCGCGGCTTGCCGAACCGCTCGACGACGCCCTTGGCGTCCTTAACAGCCTGCGCGAAACCTGGGGCCTGCTGATTGAAAAGCTGCAGCACGAGGATGCCGGCGGCAACAATCGTCGCAGCGAAATGGCCGGCCGCCCGGCCGCCCTGAGCATTCAGGGCTGACCTTTCCCCTTGACGCAACTCCGGCAGAAATCTATAGTCACTGAGAGCGTGTGACCTGTCCTTATAACTGGCGCGACTGTCGGCAGTTGTTTGTCCTGTCCATGGCGACAGCGGCGAGCGCCGGATTTAACAACCAATTCAAATCGGCAGAGCGATGAACGGCGACGAACAGAAACTTGCGGATTTCCTGCTTTCCAACCGCTTTATCAGCGATCCAGAACTGGCCAAGGCGCGGCAGACAATGTCCACCCGTGGAGATGAGGTCACGCCCAAGGCTCTGGCCCAGGCACTGGTGCAGCAGCAGTCGGTGACGCCAAACCAGGTGCGGCGGGCACTGGTCGCCCTGAGGCAGGAGGCATCGGCCGGAACAGACATCGGAGTGGCTGGGCCGACCTCGGCCGAGAATAAAGTGCCGCAAATTCCCGGCTACGAATTGCTGGGACGCGTTGGCCGCGGAAGCCAGGCGGTAGTCTACAAGGCCCGCCAGCTAAGCATGGACCGTATTGTGGCCCTGAAGATTCTTGACTCCAAGGCCGCCCAGACGGCCGACTTCAAGGACCGTTTCATACAGGAAGCACGCTCGGCCGCAGCTCTGAGCCACAATAATATTGTGCAGGCCTACGATGCCGGTGAAGTTGCCGGGCTGAGCTATTTTGTGCAGGAGTTTGTCGACGGGACGACCGTGGCCGACGTGCTGAAGGAGCTTGGCAAGCCATTTGAAGAGGCCAAGGCCCTGGACATTATTATTCAGATTGCCGAAGCCCTGGCCCACGCCCACAGTCGTGGCTTTATCCATCGCGACGTAAAGCCCAAGAACATAATGCTGACCCGCCAGCACATTGGCAAGCTGGCCGATATGGGCCTGGCCCGGCAGGCAAGCGACGCCGAGGCGGCCATGGCCGAGGCCGGCAAAGCCTTCGGCACGCCTTATTACATTGCACCGGAGCAGGTGCGAGGCGATCCGAAAATCGACTTCCGGGCCGACATCTATTCGCTCGGGGCCACGCTCTACCAGATGGTTACCGGCCGCGTGCCATTCGAGGCGCCCAAGCCGCAACAGGTAATGCAGAAGCACCTGAGTGCCCCGCTCGTGCCGCCCGATCATATTAACACCAGCCTCTCGGCCGGCATCAGCGAAGTCATCGAGGTAATGATGCAGAAGCGGCCCCAGGACCGTTACGCGTCGACCGAAGATTTGCTGATGGACCTGAAGGCCGTACGCTCCGGCAACCCGCCGGCCCTGGCCCGCCAACTGGTGGGCGGTGGTTCAAAAGCACTGGCCGGCTTGGAAGAAGGCGAGCAGATTGACCCCTCGCTGGATTCGGTCTCGGTCAGCCGGTCGGCTCTGCGGCCATCGACGGGGGAGGATGAATCCGCCGGCGGCCTGACCACCAGCACAATCGTAATAATTGTGCTGGCAGCGCTGCTTGTGCTGAGCCTGCTGGCCAACCTCTACCAGGCTATGTAGACTTCAGGAAGCTGCTGCGTCGCCGAATCAGCGCAAATCCGCCGAGGGCGAGCAGGCCCAGGGTTGCCGGTTCGGGGACGGGAACAATGTGCAGCGACACCGGCTTCTCATGGTAGCGTCCGGTCGTATCCGTCACTTTCAGGGCCATGCCCTGCCAACTGTTCTCAATTTCATACTGGGATAAGCCCGCCTCCACCAGTCTGGTCTCCATGATGCTCCAAGGGACGGTCGGACAGCATCCTTCGGCTAACTTTCGGCCCAACAACGACCACTCATAGCTGACAATCCGATCGCCGTAGCTGCTATCAGGATCGTAAGAGGCCGAGCCGTCCAGCATCAGGTCCGTGCCAGTGGTGATCTGGTAGTATGCAAGACTTGGGACTGCGACCGGGCTTTGCCACGCCTCCACCGTGATGTACTTCTGGGCCAGGCTCATGGCCGACTGGTTGTCCGTGACTCGCAATGTCACGCGGTAGCTCCCAATCTGGCCGAACAGGTGGCTCTGTTGAATTCCGAAAGCATCCGCTGAGAAAGCGAATCCATCGGCGGGTTGCCCCTGGTAGTGCAGCGGGCTTGACCACTGCCACTCATATAGTTGCAGACTGCCGCCCGGGTCCGCCTGCGAGGATGAGGCGTCCACGAACAGCATCTCGCCTGCCCGTACGGTTGTGGGCGGAGATGCGGTGAATTCAGCCATGGGCGAGCTGGCAGCCACAGATGACAGCAGGGCCGACACCGCCATGACCAGAATGCAGCGGACCGCGACAACTGGTAATGCCGCAATTACGCTGCGCTTCTGCCAGAACCATTGCATTCGCATTTTCCGAGCCTTTCTAAGCTGTCCAGCAACACATTGGCGCGAACTAAAGACAGAAGCAGCCAGCCGAACCTGAAGTCGTTAATCGTCACATTATTTCGCCGCAAAGCTCAGCTTTTCGCCATCGCTGTCGACGATGATTGTCGCGCCCGCGCTGAACTGCCCGGACAAAATCTGCTGGGCCAGCGGATTTTCGATCAGTTGCTGTATGGTGCGCTTCAGGGGGCGGGCCCCATAGGCCGGATCGTAACCATAGTCGGCAATCAGCTTCTTGGCCGCCTCGGTTACCTCCAGGTTCATTTCATGATCGGCCAGACGTCCCCGAAGGTAGTCCACCTGCAACTCCACAATGTTCGCCAGCTGATCTTTCGACAGGTTGTGGAACAGGATCACCTCGTCGATGCGGTTCAGGAATTCCGGCCTCAGTGTGGCCCGCAGCAGTTCCTTCACCTTGGCCTCGATCTCCCAGGCCGGCGCCTCTTCGTCGGCCATCTGCTGAATTGTCTGGCTGCCAAGGTTGCTGGTCATGATGATGACCGTGTTTTTGAAGTCGACCGTGCGGCCCTTGCCGTCGGTAAGGCGGCCATCATCCAGAATTTGCAGCAATATGTTGAAGACGTCGCCGTGGGCCTTCTCAATTTCGTCCAGCAGAATGACGGCGTATGGCCGCCGGCGGACCGACTCCGTCAGTCGCCCGCCCTCCTCGTAGCCCACGTAGCCGGGCGGGGCCCCGATGAGCCTGGCCACGCTGTGCCGCTCCATGTACTCGCTCATGTCCAGGCGGATCATGGCCTCTTCGTTATCAAAGAGCAGTTCGGCCAGGGCTTTGCTGAGCTCGGTCTTGCCGACACCCGTGGGGCCCAGGAAGAGGAACGAGCCTATCGGCCGCTTCGGATCCTGCAGCCCGGCCCGCGAGCGTCGCACGGCATTCGATACGGCTCGCACCGCTTCGTCCTGACCGATGACCGGCTCGTGCAGCCGGTCTTCCATCAACATCAGTTTTTCGCGCTCGCCTTCCAGCAGGCGCGATACCGGAATGCCGGTCCAGCGGGCCACGGCCTCGGCAATGTCCTCGGCATCAACCTGCTCCTTCAGCATCGAGCCCTGTTTTTTCAGCTCATCCAGAGCCTGTTCGGCCTCCTCGGCCTGTCGCTGCAGGTCGGGTATTTCGCCGTAGGTGAGCCGCGCCGCCTCTTCCAGATGACCTTCGCGCTGGGCCTGATCGGCGGCCAGGCGCGATTGCTCTATCCGCTCGCGAAGCTGGCCGGCCTTCTCGTGCAGGGCCTTCTCACGCTCCCACCTTGCCCGCAGGCCCGACTGCTGCTCGCGCAAATCGGCTATGCGCTTTTCGACATCCCCCAGCCGCTTGCGACTCGGCTCGTCCTTCTCCTTCCGCAGGGCCTCGCGCTCCATCTCCAACTGCATCATCTGCCTGTTAAGCTCGTCCAACTCGGTTGGCAGGCTGTCGTTTTCAATCCGCAGGCGGCTGGACGATTCGTCAATCAGGTCAATCGCTTTGTCCGGCAGAAAACGGTCGGTAATGTAACGATGGCTGAGGGTGGCGGCGCTGACAATGGCTCCGTCGGTAATCCGCACGCCGTGGTAGACCTCGTACTTTTCCTTCAGCCCGCGCAAAATACTGATCGTATCCTCCACCGAGGGCTCGCCGACAAGCACCGGCTGAAAGCGTCTCTCAAGGGCGGCATCCTTCTCGATGTACTTGCGATATTCGTCCAGGGTGGTCGCTCCGACGCAGCGCAGTTCGCCGCGGGCCAGGGCTGGCTTCAGCAGGTTCGAGGCATCAACCGCGCCTTCGGCCGCTCCGGCACCAACCACCGTGTGCAGTTCGTCGATGAACAGGATGACGCGGCCTTCGCTTTCGCTGACCTCTTTGATGACCGCCTTGAGCCTGTCTTCGAATTCGCCGCGGAATTTCGCTCCAGCAATCAGTGCGCCCATGTCCAGGGCCACCACGCGCTTGTCCTTCAGCCCCGAAGGAATGTCGCCATTGACGATTCGCTGGGCCAGACCCTCCACGATGGCCGTCTTGCCTACGCCCGGCTCGCCTATCAGCACCGGGTTGTTCTTGGTGCGGCGCGACAGCACCTGGATGACGCTGCGCACCTCCTGGTCGCGGCCGATTACCGGGTCCAGCTTGCCGCGGCGGGCCAGTTCAACCAGGTCGCGACTGTAACGCTCCAGGGCCTGGTATTTGTCTTCGGGGTTCTGGTCGGTCACCCGCTGTCCACCGCGCACTGCTTGCAGGGCGCGCAGCAAGTGGTCGCGGTCGACTGCGCTCAGACGCAACACTTCACGGGCCGGCGTCTCCACCTCCAGCATGGCCAGCAGCAGATGCTCGGTCGAGACGTATTCGTCTTTCAGGCGGTCGGCCTCGGTTATGCCCTGCTTCATGACTGCCGCCAGTTGCTGCGATATGGCCGTCTGGCCCGACTGTTGCGGCTGGCGCGATAGCTCGGCCTCCGTCAGTCGCGATACCTGTTCGACATTAGCGCCCATTTTGCTCAGCAAGGCGCGGGTAACGCCGGATTCATCGGCCAGCAGGGCTGCCAGCAGGTGCAGCGGGGCAACCTCCGGATGGCCGCGGCTCTCGGCCAACTGATGTGCGGCTTGCAAAGCCTCCTGGGCGCGTACAGTGTATTTGTTGAGCTGCATGATGAAGACCTCCCCTGTCCAGAAAAGCGGGTAGCCAATCCTCGTAAGCACTACCTGTATTTTATCCGTTTGGTGTTATGTACGCCAGCCGTCATAGTGGGCGGCGTTACGCTGGGCGAGTTCCAGCAGGCGCATGGTCAGGTCGTCCATCTGGCGACGGTTCAGGCTTTGCTGCGAAGCCATGGTCAGGCCGTATGACAGCGGGCTTTGCTGGTCGTACCAGGCGCTGCCATTCTCCTCCAGAAGCTCGAAACCGTAACCGCTCAGCAAGCGGGCGAAATCCTGACGCTGCTTCGGCGACTGAAAGCGGAAATTATGCAGCACCCGGCGGGGTCGGATCAGGTCGGTTCCGGCCGACTTAAGACTGGACAGTTGGCGCTTGTTGCTCAGCAATTGCCATTCGTCGGCCTTCGGAAACAGGAAATTGTCGTACAGCGTCCACTGGGAATCTTCCTGAAGGTTGGCCCGCAACTCGTACGGCGGGTACAAATCGGACAACTGTTCCACGGCGGCAACATCGATAGCTGCCGCGGGCAGGTAAAAATGATATCGTCGCGTGCCACGATTTGTTATGCTTCCGGCATATCGGCCTTTGCGATCATCAACGAGTATGCGAATGGTCTCTTCGATGTAGAGATCGGTAACGTCGACCAGCTTTTCTTCGACGCCCCGTTCGCCGGGCTCGGCCATGGGTACCGCCACATCGAGCCGCGCAACAAGATTTCGCCGATTTTCAGGCTCGGCCAGGTTCAGGTCAACCATCACAAGCATTGGCATGGACGATGACCGTCGCCAGTACCACTGCCAGTCGCTGTGCCGTTTTGTGGCCATAAGTGTCTCCGTTAAGGCCTGCCGAACCGATGGTGCACCATGAATGATGCCATTTCGCCGAGGGAAGGTCAAGAATAAGCCGCCGGCTGGAAATGCAGATAGCCCCGGCCATGGCGTCACAGCACCAGGCAGAATTAGCACCATCTGGGGCGCATCCGCTTGTATAATTACAGCTTACGAAATTTGAGTCACACCAGCGGCCGCAGTTTGTTAAAATCGGTATAACCAGCGCGGCCGGTGCCGGCGCATCGGCCCTTTATCACGGTACTTTGGATGGAGATGCTTTATGAAACGCTTTGTAGCTTTCCTGATGTTGATAACGGTAGCAGTAATTACCTTTGGTTGCGGCCAGTCGGTAGTGGCCCAGAACAATCCGGAGGTTGGTTCGTTCACGAGTCCTGACGAGCAGGCCCAGCAGGCCGACGCCCCGGCCGAGGTCGTGCCGGTACAGGCCGCCCCGGCCGAGCAGCCGGCCGAACAGCCCGAGGCTCAGCCGGCCCAGCCCGAGCAGCCAGCCGCTCAGCCCGAGGCCCAGCCCGGCCAGCAGCCGGCCGCAGAGGGCGAAGAGGCCGAGGCCCCATTGCCGCCAATGGATGCCATGGTTGTCGAGCGGGTCAGCTACGCCATTGGCATGCGGATTGGGACCGATCTGAAGGGCGAGCGCGAAAATCTGAATGTCGAGGCCGTGCTCAAGGGCCTCAATGACGCCCTGGGCGACAAGGAGCCCGCCTTCAGTCAGCAGGAGATTGAGGAGGCTTACCGCAGTTACATGATCGCCCGCCAGATGCGTCAGCAGGCGCAGTTGCAGCGCATGGCTCAGCGCAACAGGCGTCAGGCCGACAAGTTCCTGGCCGAAAACCGGCAGAAGGAAGGCGTCCAGGCGCTCGAGAGCGGGGTACAGTACCGGGTCATCAAGCAGGGCGAAGGCAAGTCGCCGCAGGACGAGGACTGGATCAAGATCCGCTACACCGGCCAGCTCATCGACGGCACCGTATTTGCCACCAACGAGGGCGAAGGCGCGCCGGCCGAGGTGCAGCCCATGCCGCTGGTCACACTGTTTCCCGGCCTGCAGGAAGCCATCAGCCGCATGAAGACTGGCGGCAAGTGGGAAATCGTTCTGCCTCCGGAGACCGCTCTTGGTGCTGATCCCAGCGCCCCCGGCGGCCCCAACAGCGTCTACATTTTCACCATCGAACTGCTGGAAGTGACCGACGCCCCGGCCACGGCGCCGATGCCGGCCCCGCAGCAGGATGATGGGGCAGGTACGACTCCGGCCGAAGGCCAGACAGCCCCGGCCGAAGGTCAGACACCCGCCGCCGGTGATGAGGTTGAGGATGCGCCCGCACCGGCCACGCCGGAGCAGTAAAAGGCCGCTGTTCTGACAGCAACTGGCACAGGGCAGCCATCGTTATGGCTGGCCGCAAGGCCGGGTGACAGTCGGCAAGGTTGGGATTTTGGGCGGCGCGTGCGAAAATTCGTCGCTCGGCTCTCGACCTTGGCGGTTTGCTGGTTATAATAACTGATTCGCGGATCGGCCGTGAGCCAGCCTGGGGCGGCCGATCTGTTTATTGACAAGTGATGCCAGGGGTGTGAAATGGCCGTGCTACGTGGGGCGCTAGCGGTGCCCTGTAACCTGCAATCCGCTTCAGCAGGGCGGAATTCCTTTCCGAGGCGTAGCGGCGGGGTTTGTGCTGTCGTCACCGGGTGTTGACGGCTGGCCCCCATGCGATGGATGGCTGGTGAACCTGGTCAGGGCGGAGACGCAGCAGCCATAAGCTTGACCGTCCATGCGCCGTGGGAACCACCGGCCCGAGCTACGGAGCGGCAACATTGCCTCACCGTGCGTCGGAGAAAGGTGCACGGCCTTTTCCACCCCTGGTTACTTTATTGCGGTACGCAAAAAAATGGCTGTGGCGTCCAAAGACGCTGCAGCCATTGCTTTGCGTGCGACCGATTATTGTGCCGACCGCCCGTCCGTAATCGCCCACCTTTGTCTCGTCCAAGCCGGATTATGTTTTCTCTCGACCGTTTGCGCTGATCTGGTACAATTGTTGCATACCAGTGGTTCTCAAGTCGATTCTGTGCTCAAAAAAGGTAGCTTCTGATATGGCTTACACGGTGCTGGCCCGAAGATATCGCCCCCAGACTTTCGATGAAGTTGTGGGACAGGATGCCGTCTCGCGCACTCTCAAAAACGCCATCGCTTCCGATCGGGTTGCTCATGCGTACCTCTTCACCGGCACTCGCGGGGTGGGCAAAACCACCATGGCCCGCCTGCTGGCCAAGGCTCTTAACTGCCAGAAGGGCGATGGCCCCACGGCCGAGCCGTGCGGGCAGTGCGAGTCGTGCCGCCGCACTCAGCAGGGCGATGATCTGGACGTGATCGAAATTGACGGTGCCAGCAATACCGGTGTCGACAGCATCCGCGAGTTGCGCAGCAGTGCCATTTTCGCTCCGGCCCGCAGCCGCTACAAAATCTACATTATCGACGAGGTCCACATGCTCTCGACCGGGGCCTTCAACGCCCTGCTGAAGACCTTGGAAGAGCCTCCCGAGCACGTTAAATTCATCTTCGCCACGACCGATGCCCAGAAGGTGCCAAGCACCATCCACAGTCGCTGCCAGAGGTTCGACTTCCGCAGCGTGCCGGCGACGGTGGTAGCCGATTACCTGGGCGAACTGTGCCAGCGCGAGGGCATAAAGGCCGAGCGGGCCGCCCTGGAAATCATCGCCCGCGAAGGTCGCGGCAGCGTGCGCGATGCCCTGACCATTCTTGATCAGGCCATTACTCTGTGCGAGAGCGACATAAAGGTCGGCGTCGTGCTGGAGGCCCTTGGCCTGACCGGCAGCGAGCGATTCTTCAGGCTGCTCGACAGCTTCATCAAGGGCGATGCCGCGGCGGCCCTGGCCAATCTGGACGAAGCCATCCGCGAGGGGGCCGAACTGGGCGAATTTCTCGACCATCTGATGGACCACCTGCGCAGCCTGCTGCTCATCTGCTCCGCCGGAGCCCAGGCTCCGGGGTTGGAAGTAACCGACGAAGAACGCGCTCGACTGGTTGACCAGGCAGCTAAAATTAATGTTGATCAGGTGGCCCTGGCTCTGGAAGTTGCGGCCGAGGCGCGGCAGAGAATCAGGGCTTTGCCGCACGGCCGGCCGCTGGTGGAACTGGCCATGGTGCAGATGTCGCGCTTGCCGCAAATGGCCGATATTGACGATGTTCTTTCGCGGCTGAAAGATTCCGATGCAACTCAAGTGCCGGCTCCTGTGGGTGGGGCCGACCAAAAAAAAAAGCTAAGTAGCGCAAGTGCAGGGCACACGCCAGCAACCAGGCCCGCGCCTGCGGCTGATGCGACGCCCGCTGCCCGGGCAGCGCCGGCCCAGGCGGTGCGAGCGAATGTTCCGCCGGCCGCCGGCCGACAGGGGCAGGGCGGCCAGGCGAATCCGCCCGTGCAGGTGGCCCCACGACAAGCGGCTGCCGCCGGGGGCCAGGCGGACGAGGCCCCGGATGAAGAGCCGGCCGACGCCGACGGGCAGCCCATGGTTGATGAGCCGGTGCATCGGCCCTTGAGCATGGCCCAGCAGGAAGCCCTGCGTAATGATCCGACCGTCAAGCGTGTCATGGAGCTGTTCAGCGGCCGGATCGTCGACATGAAAAACAGTGACGCCTGAAGGAAGGATGGCCTTTATGGGACTCGGCGACATAGCAGGAATGCTCAAACAGTTTCGCAACATGCAGTCGCAGATGGAGGAAGCCAAAGACCGCTTGGAAGAGCTGGAGGTCGAGGGCATCTCCGGTGGCGGCATGGTTACGGCTCGCACCAATGGCAAGGGGCAGTTGATTGGCCTGAAGATCGATCCGCAGGTGGTCGATGCTGAGAACGTGACGTTTCTGGAAGATCTGGTAGTGGCCGCCGTCAGGCAGGCCGTCGAAAAGAGCCACGAGCTCATGCAGCAGGAGATGCAGAAGGCTGTTGGCGGCATACCTGGCCTGGGGGCGATGATGGGCGGGAAGGGATAAGGCGAATGGCTGAAGTCGCACCAACGCTGGCCAATCTGGCGCAACACTTGCAGCGACTGCCGGGTATCGGTGCTCGCAGTGCCGAGCGCCTGGCATATCATCTGATGAACGCCCCGGAAGGCGAAGCCCGGGCCCTGGCCGCAGCCATAAGCGAGCTGCGCGACCGGCTGACGGAGTGCTCGGTCTGTTTCAACTATTCCGACAGCGACCCGTGCGCCATTTGCGGCGACAATACCCGCGACCATAAAACGGTCTGCGTGGTGGAGACGGTGCGCGACATCGGCCGCATTGAAGAGACCGGGCTGTTCCGCGGCGTGTACCACGTGCTCAAGGGTCACCTGGCCCCGGTCGACGGCGTGGGGCCCGACGATCTGACCATCGAGCCTTTGCTCAAACGCGTACAGAGCGAGGGCGTGACGGAAATCATCCTGGCTACCAACCCCACCATGGAAAGCGACGCCACAGCCGTCGAGGTTCACGACCGGCTGAAGGCCCTTGGCGTTCGCGTAACGCGGCTGGCCCGCGGCCTGCCCAGCGGCGCTGCCCTGGAGTACGTCAATCGCAGCGTTCTCAGCGATGCTCTCAGCGGAAGACAGGAGATGAAGTAGTATGCGTTTCGACACCAGCATGCAGGCTCGCCTCGAGCAGCGCATGAAGCTGGCGCCGCGGATGATCCAGTCGATGGAGATTCTGCAGTTGCCGCTTCTGGCGCTGGAGGAGCGCATCGAGCAGGAGCTGGAGGCGAACCCCACGCTGGAGCTTCAGGAGCCCGAGTCGCCGACACCGGCCGAAGGGCAGGATGAGGCATCGGCCGGTGACGTCGAAGAGGGCGAACGCGTGCTGGAGATGAATGAAGACGGAGTCGACGATTTCGAGCGGCTGCAGAAGATGGCCGACGAATACGACGACTACTTCAACGAAGATTACGTGCCCAAGAGCCGCAGCTCGTCATCGGGCGACGACGATGACGGCAAAATGGAGGCCATGCAAAATACGGCTGCCTCGGGCGTCGACCTGCGCGAATCGTTGCTTGGCCAGCTTCATTACATTTCGCCCGACGCCCACCTGCGCGAAATCGGCGAGACCATCATCGACAATCTGGACGACAACGGTTACCTGCGTCTGCCGCTGGAGGAGATGCTGGAACTGGTCGGCCCCGACATCACCATGGCCGAGGCCGAACAGGCTCTGACCCTTATCCAGAGGCTGGAGCCGGCCGGCGTGGGCGCCCGTTCGCTGCAGGAATGCCTGTTGCTGCAACTCGACCGGCAACAGGTTCAGGACGAGCTTGTCCGCCGCATTGTCAGCGACCACCTGGCCGATATCGAAGGCAACCGCTACCCGCAACTTTCGCGGCGGCTGGGCGTCTCAATCGAGCAGATAAAGCAGGCGGTGGAAATTATCAGCCACCTCAACCCCAAGCCCGGGGCCGGCCTGACAACCGAGGTCGTGCCCACCATTACGCCCGACGTGATTATTGAATACGACGAGCGGCACGATGATTACCGCGTCACCGTTCGCGATGACCGCGTGCCACAACTGCGCATCAGCGCCGTTTACCGGCGGATGCTCAAGCAGCGGAATCTGGACAAGCAGACGCGCGAGTTTGTCGCCCGCAATGTGCGTTCGGCCCGCTGGCTGATGGAGTCGATCGAGCAGCGGCGCAGTACGCTCACCCGCGTGGTGCAGTCGATTGTCCGCTTCCAGCGACCGTTCCTGGACCAGGGGCCCGATCATGTTCAGCCGCTTAAGATGCAGCAAGTGGCCGACGATGTCGGCCTGCACGTCGGCACCATCAGCCGGGCCGTGGACGAAAAGTATGCCGATACGCCCTGGGGCATCTTTCCGCTGCGCAAATTCTTTACCAGCGGCACTGAGGGCGCCGACGGCGAGGTGGTGGCCCGCGAGACCATTCTTAACCGCATGCGCGAAATCATTGCCGCCGAAGACAAATCCAATCCCATGAGCGACGAAGAAATAATGAAGCGCTTCAACGCCGAAGGCTTCGACCTCAAGCATCGCACCATCACCAAGTACCGCACCATGCTGGGCATTCCCACCAGCCGCAAACGCAAGCAATTTTAAACTCCATCGCTCGTGATTTGTTGGCTGCCTGCCAATCCAATCCCCCATCAGCAGAGACTGACAACCCCTCGGGACCGAATCAGGCTGCGGCCGAATTTCCGCCACTGGCCGACGCTGCGGCAGGGCGTACTATTGGTTAATCGGGACCAGTAATTTGCCTGCTACTGGCGGACGTGTTCCGCAGGAGGAAAGTCATGGAAGAGCACAGGATGATTAACGGGGTGGATGTTGACGGACTGGCCGAGAAGATACACGCTTTGCAGGGGGATCCGGACCTGGCCAGGTTCCATTTCCGGGTCAGCAACCAGTGGATGGACGGCGGCCACAACCAGACCACCATCAACGATTTCGATGGCGTGGGCCAGCGCATCAGTCATCAGCAACAGTTTAAGCTCGATGCCGATGAGCCGCCCGTTCTGCTGGGCCACGACCAGGGGGCCAACCCGGTCGAGCATCTGCTTAACGCCCTGGCCGCCTGCCTGACGTCGTCGCTGGTTTACCATGCGGCTGCCCGCGGCATTCAGGTTGAAGAGGTAGAATCGTCCGTCGAAGGCGATCTGGATATTCAGGGCTTCATGGGTATTTCGGACAAGGTCCGCAAGGGCTATCAGAATATCCAGGTCAATTTCCGCGTAAAGAGCGACGCCGACGAAGAGACGCTGAAGGAGCTGGCCCAGTTTTCGCCGGTCTTCGACACCGTCTCAAATGGCACCAAGGTGGAGCTGAAATTCGAGAAGAAGTAATCGTGCCAGGCGGCCGGTCCAGGCGGCCGGGGGCGCAGGGCTGTGGGCCTATTGCGTCTCGACCGTCTGCCGGCCGGCGGTGGTCTCATCGGGGGTAAGCTCGAAGGCGTGCAACATGTGCCAGGCCTCGCCCAGGGTGCCGGCCATGTGCGAAAATCTGCAGCGCCTGCTGTCGCCGACAGCCCGCCGGTGGCCGACGCCCACCTCGGTTACCCGGTAGCCGAGAACGTTGGCCTTGGCCAGGATTTCGGCATCAGCAAGAAAGCCGCGGCTCTTGATGACGATATGCTTAAACACCTTGCGGCGATAGAGCTTCATGCCGCAGTTGCAGTCGGTTGCGTGTACGCCGAAGACGACGCCGGCAAACTTCCTGAAGCCCCAACTCAGCAGGCGGCGCTGCCAACTGTCCTGTCGGCCCAGTCGGTACCCTGTGACAATGTCGTGGCGATTGCCCAGTTCCAGCAGTTTGCCCAGATCCGCCGGGTCGAACTGCCCATCGGCTGTAAATTGTAGAATTAGCGACATGCCCGCGGCCTGAAATCCCTCACGCAGGCTGGCACCGTAACCCAGTTGCTGCTGATGGCGGATGGCCCGGACATGCTCCGGGTCGGCCTCGGCCAGGCGGTCGGCAAGTTCGCCCGTGCGGTCGGTGCTGCCGTCATCGATGATGATAATCTCGAACTTGTCGGCACATTCCCGCAGCACCGCCGCCAGCGACTCGATGCCCGCCTGCAGGCTTTGCTCCACGTTATAAGCAGGCACGACGGCTGAAATCGATTTTCGCTTTGCCATTGTCTTACGCACTCTTTCTGAGACTGCTGAGGTTCTTGTGATGCGACTTATAATCCGCAAGCCAGCTATTGCCGGTCGAAATATCCCTGCACCAACTGCCTGAGCGGCAGCGGCAACTGGCGGATGTAGTCGCCATCGCCGGAGCCAGCACCAGGCGGCCAGTACGCACTCGTCGCCGGGGCCGTGTCGGTCTGATCCGCACCGACAACGTTGCCTTCGGGGCCGTCGGCATCCGCAGCAGAATCGGCCGCGCTCGACGCCGCTTCTGCCCTTGCCTGCCAGTCGCGTATAGCCCGGCCTGCGGCGGCTGCCAGCTGGGCCTCGTCCGGCTCGCCGCCTGCATCGGTTTCCGGCTCGTTGGCATTGCGACGTGGTCGAAGGGCGGACGGGCTCATGCTGGCGGCCATCTGCCTGGCCTGCTGCTCGGCCTGCCGGCCAAGGGCCAGGGCAAGGTCGGCCTCTTCCGGCGACTGCTGGCGGGCCAGATCGGCTGCGGCCCGCCTCCCGGCTTGCGCTATCTGCTCAAGGGCCTGCTCCAGATTTCCCGCCGATCCGTCGCCGCTTGCTGCCGCCATCGTTTGCTGCCCGGCGTTGCTCAGGGTCTCATCCTGGAGCACCTGCCCGCTCTCGAATGCAGTGCGGCCAATCTGCTCGAGGGCTGTCTGGGATTCGGCATCGCTCTGGCCGCTGGCGGTGGACGATGCCAGTTGCCGGCGGGCCCGCTCTGCCTGATCGCCATCGCCCATGGCCGTGCCGGCCAAACCCTCCTCCTGCGAAAGTGCGGCCAGCGACTGCCGGGCCCGTTGCCGGGCGGCCAATTGCTCAAGATGCCGGCGCAGGCGCTCGGCAGCATCGGCTATGGCCTGCTGGTCGGTGCCCCGGTCGACGGAGGCGGCCAACTGGCGGGCGGCATCATCGGCCAATTTCAGGGCGGGGTCATCGGTCGGCGACATGGCCTCAATCTGCCGGCGCAGTCGCGACACTGCTCCGCCGGCCAAGGCCTGCTGCTCCTCCTGTCGGCGGACCTCCGCTGTCCGGTATGGCGGCACTGCAATCAGCACCGCCAGAGGCAGCAGTCCAGCCGCCAGCAGCCGGAGCAACAGTTTCGTCCGCCGGTCGTGGTAAGGCAGCCTGGAAAGGTCGACAGTCCGGCAACGCTCGGCCGCCTGGGCAACTACCAGCGAGGCCATCGGCGAAAATGTCTGCCCGCCCGGGGCTCGGTTGCGGCTCCGGTTGGCGGCCGGTGTTTCACACTCGGCCGCAGGCGGACCGGCACCATCAGGATTATGGCCAGTCTTGGTCGTCTGACAAATCAGCCCCAAGGCGGTTGCAGCCCTGTCGTGCAGTCCGGCCGCCGAGTCCAGAAACCGTGCTGCCGATGGCAACCTGCGCCAGTGCAGCACCGCAACCAGCAGTGCGCTCGCCATCACAATAAGCGCAAGCAGTTGCAGCAGAGCAGGGGAGCGGGTCGCCGATGGCAGCCAACTGTACAAGGTCCGCTGGAGGGCCAGCAGTACCGTGATCGCGGCCAAGCCTGCGGCCAGGGTGGTCAGAAATCGGCGCAGGGCAGAGGCTCGCCACATGCCCCATCGCACGCGGCGTAAAGTTTGCAGGATGATTTTTGCCGCCTCGTCCATCACAGTCACATTATATTGGATGCACAAGGTCGGGAAAAGTTCAATCGCAACTGTAATCGGCAGTCCGGGCCTTTCGCGGGGCTTTAAAAATGCAGCAGATGCGGCGGCAAAGGACGGATGACGGCACCCACAAACGAGTTTGTGGGTGGCACCCGCGGTCCCGGCTTGTTGCGGGGCGCGGGAGTCCGGGGCTTTTTACACCAGACAGGTTTGCTTGCCATCATTGGGCTGCTGTTCTATACTTTGTCTGGTTCAACAAACCGCCGCAAGGTGATGCAAAAAATTCTGTCGGAGATCGTAATGGCTGCTGCAGAGGGCAAAAAGAAGAAGCCGTCAGTCGGGGCATCGCCTGCTTCAAAGAGCGGCAAGGGCCGGCCACTCCTCTGGTACGCCGATGGTCTGCAGTTCGAATGCTCGGCCTGCGGATCCTGCTGTGGCGGCGAGCCGGGCTATATCTGGATGGACGAAGAGGAGATCCGCCGGGCGGCCGAAGGCCTCGGCATGCACGTGCTGGATTTTTGCCAGATGTACATTGCCGAGTTTCCGCGCGGCTACAGTTTGCGCGAGTTCGACAACGGCGATTGCTGCATGCTCAAGGACGGCCGCTGCACCATGTACGATTATCGGCCGCTGCAATGTCGCACCTGGCCTTTCTGGCCCGACAATCTGCGCAGCCGGGCAGCCTGGGAGCGTGCCGCCCTGCGTTGCCCGGGCATTAACCGTGGTCGCCGCTGGAGCCTGTCGGAAATCGCCGCCCGCCGCGACCAGATGAAGTAGAGCCGACCCGGGAACCTCCATGCCCACCAACATTCCATCCGCCGATAATCCGCTCTGGGCTCCGGTTCCGCATTATCAACAGCCGAGCGAAGATTTGCTGCGCCTGCTCCAATCAGCCAGGCAGTCAATGGCTGATGCAGTCAGCGGGGCCGACGTGAGTTGCCGCGCCTGCGGGTCGTGCTGCGATTTTCCGCGGCAGGATCACGTTCTATTCGCCACCAAGCTGGAGCTTGATGCCGCCATTTATTGGTCGCGACAGCACCTGCAACTGTCAAGCCGGGCGGCGGCAGAATTGTTGACAAATGGTTTGTGCCCCTTCTGGCAATCGGGCCGCTGTGCGGTCCACGAGGTGCGTCCGTTGGGCTGCAGGTCATTTTTTTGCACGGGTCAGGAAAAAAAACTTGTAGCGAGCAAGGCCGATAATGTTATCTCGTACCTGCGTAGCAACATCAAGGGGCACAATGCCTTCCGCTGGTATGGTCCAGCGATCACGTATTGCTTGGTCAACGTAATTCATTTTTCCGACTAGACTTAGCTATATCTTCCCAGCCTTTCAAGCTTGACAGTTAAATCAACTTCAAGCTATATTTTCTCCCAACTGATTGCGTTTTCCATGCATCACGATTTGCCGCCATTGTGGTTGTTGCATCAGGATGATGGTTGCAACTGGGGGATACACCATGACGAAGAAGGAGATTGTCAACAAGGTTGCCGAGCGGCTCGACGTGAGCCAATCTGTCGTGCACGACGTCGTGCAGCAGGTTTTCGGCGAGATTATTGACGCTCTGGTTCAGGAAAAGCGGATCGAATTGCGAAACTTCGGCATTTTCGAAATCCGCGTCCGCGCGCCTCGCAAAGCCCGCAATCCGCGGACTAACGAACGTCTCGAGGTGCCGCAAAGGCTGGCCGTCAACTTCAAGCCAGGCAAGGAGATGGCCGAGCGGATTCTTGCCCTGCCCATCGACCCGGCCATGGTCGAGGCCCTGCGGGCAAACAGCGGCGATGGCGACCGGTTCAACCCGGAAGCCGAATAACCTTAGCGGCAATCATCCCGGTCCTTTGGCCCCCGGGAAGGTGCGATGCTGCCCGCCCCCGGAGGCGAAACGGCAGAAAAGCCTTTTTGTCAGTCTTTCTTGCTTGACATAATCAGTGCCGAGAGCTTAGGATACGTCTTGGTGTTGGTGCCGTGTGGACAGACGTACGACACGACTTTTGTACAGGAGCAGAGCCATGCGTAAACTGTTGATTCTGGCCACGCTGTCAATCGCCGCGGTTGCCGTGACCGGTTGCCGCAGTGATTCGCATAAGCAGTACACCTATCGCATGATGCAGCGGAGTTGCCTGGTGGACAGCTATGCCATCGTCGACGATATTCACACCCATATTCTTATGGACAATCGCCCGACGCACTTGTCGATGTTTATTGAATAGCCACTGCTGCCCGGCGGTACTGTCGCCCGGTGCCGGCCTGTGACATTCCACTTATGTCAACCAATCCTTTCGCCCACGGTGCGAAAGGATTGCCTTTTTTCTGCTGCCGCGGCCACTGATGGGCTCGGCTGCACGGACATCGGCCAAAATGGCTTTGCGCATTCCAAAAGCCTGTCGGCATAGTTTTTCAATCGATCTGAAGGCTGGCACCTTTCTGGCCATCGGCGCCAGCGTTGTTGTCATCTGCGGCATCGTTCTGCGCAAAAGTCTCATTGCTCCGCAGTGGCTGATCATCATCGTCCAGAGCATCCAGACCGGTTCGTTGCTCTTCGCCCCCGCCTGGGCAGGGGCGGCAATGGGCAAACAGAAAGTGCCGCTCATCAGTCGCGGGGCCACCGTCTCCGGACTCCTGCTGCTGATGACCGGCCTTGCCGTGCCCGCCGTCCGCTACCTTTGGACCGGCTGGCATAAGTTCTCCTTCTTCGGCGCCACGCCCGACATGCTCCTGTTTGCCCTGCTGCTGGTGCTGGTCTACTTTTCGGCCAGCGGTTTTCTGGCCCTGGTGGCCGCCGTCTATCGCCAGAACTATCCGGTCATGATTCGGGCCCAGATTCTTTCCAGAGCCAACGTCGTCAAACTTTTCGCCGGCCAGGCCATCCTTATTACCGGCAGCATCATGCTCGACATCGAACATGGCATTTTCATCAACCTGCTGATCCTGGGCAGCCTCTGTTATGTGCTGGGCGCGTCGATTTATTCGCGCATGTATGTTACCGGCGAAATGACCCTGCCCCGCGGAATGAACTGGACCGAGATGCGAAAACGCATCCTGCCCGGTGAGGTCTACGCCCTCCTGCGCCGCAATCCGCACTTCAAACGCTTCCAACTATGCCAGACGCTGCACGGCTCCGGCAACCTTATGTGCGGGCCGGCCTACATCCTGATCATGATCGACGTTCTCCAGCTCAGCTACCTGGAAATTGTTATGATCAGCATGGTAGTGCCGGCCGTGGGCAACATCATCTCCACCATGCGCTGGGCTCCGCTGGTGGATCGCCTGTCGCCATGCCGGGCGCGCGTGCGCAACAGCCCGCTCTGGATTGCGGGCCTGGTGCTCTTCCCCCTGAGCGTATACCTGAACAATTCGCTCTGGGCCTGGCTGGCCTTCATCTGCACCGGCTTTGCCATGGGAGGCTCGGGGCTCATCTGGTCGCTCGGTTCGCTCTATTACGCGGGCAAGGAAGACGCAACCATGTATAGCGCTGCCCATAGTTTCCTGACCGGCGTGCGGGGGTTTGTCTTCGTCATGATAGGCGGTGCCTTCTATGTCCTCTTCGGCACGGCTGTCTTTTACGTGGGTGCCGCAATGATGACCATGGCTATGATCATGTTCCACCAGCAGGACAAGGCCGAGAGGGCCGACCCCGAGTTTCTGCGCGACCGCCGGGTGGCTGCCGGAGCAATGTCGGCCAAGGCAGTTACAGCCGCCGAGGCGGCCGCCGACCAGCCAGTTTCCGCAGGCAATCCAACGGGCAAACCAGCCGCCTGATTGCGCCCGTCAGGGCGGCGGGATGTCGTTTTGTTTAGAGTCCCCGGCATTGCCGAGGCTTCAACGGCAACGGCAAAAGAAACCGGCATCCCCCGGCAGTGCCGGGGGCTTCAACGGCAACGGCTACGGCAACACAACGGCGACGGCCACAATCACGGGCAGGATGCCCGTGCCACTGGAAAAACGCCCGCAGGCGGATTCGCGGATTCGACAGGTGCTGCAAATTTGCTTGAAAGCCTGATGGCTGCGTTCTATCATCGCTGTTTTGTGCATGTCATCATTCACAAGTTGCCTGAAGTGCCGGCGCGGGTTGTCGGGCGGTGTCGCACCACCTGGGCTGTTGGGCGGCGCGGGTTGTCGCAAATGGTCGAGCAGCGGCGCATAGGGATAACTTAAACACAAGCCAGTAACATGTTCTTCAACGGAGGTTCTATCAGCATGGCGAAAAAGAAAAAAGTCGGCGTGGCCCTGATTGGCGGCGGGTTCATGGGCAAAACCCATAGCAACGCCTACCTGAAGGTGGCAAAGTTTTTCAATCTGCCGGTCGAGCCGGAGATGAACGTCTTCTGCAGCAACGACCCGAACCCGCAGGAGATGGCCGACCGCTGGGGATGGAAAGAGGTGGAGACCGATTACCGCAAAGCCATCGCCCGCGATGACGTCGAACTGGTCGACATCTGCACGCCGAATAACGTGCACATGGAGATGGCCATAACGGCCGCCGAGGCCGGCAAAATGGTTTTTTGCGAGAAGCCCATGGCCCTCAATTACGAGCAGGCCAAGCGCATGGCCGATGCCGTCCGCAAGGCCCGCGTGGCCAACTTTGTCTGCTTCAACTATCGCCGCGTGCCCGCCCTGGCGCTGGCCAGGCAACTGGTGCAGGAGGGCCGCATCGGCCGCATCTATCACATTACTGCCTCATACATGCAGGACTGGATAATGGACCCCGACTTCCCGCTCGTCTGGCGGCTGAAGAAGGAGGTCTCCGGCAGCGGGGCCCACGGCGACATCAACGCCCACATTATCGACGCCGCCCGTTTCATCAGCGGAGACGAATTCAAGGAAGTTTGCGGCATGACCGAGACCTTCATCAAGCAGCGCAGCATCGGCGAGATGACCGGCCAGGGGCTGCAGGCCCGCAAGAGCACGCGCAAGGGTTCGGTGACTGTGGATGATGCGGCAATTTTCATGACTCGCATGAAGAGCGGGGCCCTGGGGACATTTACCGCCACCCGCTTTGCCGCCGGCAGGCGCAACGCCAACCGTATCGAAATCAACGGCTCCAAGGGCTCGCTTTCCTTCGACTTCGAAAGCATGAACGAGCTGCAATATTACAGCACCGATGACGAGTCGCACCTGCAGGGCTTCCGCCGCATTCTGGTGACCGACCCGCCGCACCCGTACATGGACGCCTGGTGGCCCGCCGGTCATGGCGTCGGCTACGAGCATGGTTTCATTAATACCGTGGCCGACATCATGCGCAGCATTGGCGGCAAGCAGCAGTTTTCGCCGGACTTCCAGGAAGGCCTCAAGGTGCAGGCCGTGCTCGATGCCGTTCTGCTCAGCGCCAAGGAAAAACGCTGGGTCAAGCTCAACGAGATAAAGTAAAACCCTTACAACAAGGAGACGATAGCGATGAAACTGGGATTAATGATGGCCCTCTTCGGCGGCCTGAAGTACGAGGAGGCTCTGGATCGTGCAGCCGCGCTTAAGATGGATGCCGTTGAGCTTGGCGTCGGTAACTATCCTGGCGGCAAGCATTGCCCGCTCAAGGATCTGGTAAAAAGCAAGGACAAGGCCCGGGCCTGGGCCGACCAGGTGCGCTCGCGCGGCATGGAGATCAGTGCCCTGGCCTGTCACGGCAACCCGCTGCATCCCGACAAGAAATTCGCCGCCGAGCATCATGGCGTATGGCGAAATGCCGTCAAACTGGCCTCGATGATCGGCGTCGACACCATCACCGGCTTCAGCGGTTGCCCGGGTGGCGGACCGCAGGACACGTCGCCCAACTGGATCACTTGCGCCTGGCCGCCGGACTTCGCCAAGTCGCTCAAGTGGCAGTGGGAGAAGAAGCTCATTCCTTACTGGAAGAAGGAGGCCAAATTCGCCGCCGATCATGGCGTCCGCATGGCCTTCGAGATGCACCCCGGCATGAGCGTCTATAATGTCGACACCCTGCGCCGTCTCAACAGCGAGTGTGGTGATGCCCTGGGCTGCAACTTCGACCCCAGCCACCTCTTCTGGCAGGGCATGGACCCGCTGGTCTGCATCCGCGATCTGGGCAAGCTCATTTACCACGTGCACGCCAAGGATACTCGCATCGACCCGCAGAACTCGGCCCTCAACGGTAACCTGGACATTGTGCCTTACGGCGATGTCATCAACCGGGCCTGGGTCTTCCGCACAGTGGGCTATGGTCACGACGAAGGCTGGTGGAGGGACTTCATCAGCAACCTGCGAATGATCGGCTACGACGGAGTCATCTCCATCGAGCACGAAGACAGCATGATGAGCATTGCCGAGGGCTGCAATAAGGCCATCAGCGTACTGCGCGGCGTGCTGCTCAACGAGCAACCCGGCGCAATGTGGTGGGCCTGATTGATCAGCCGCCCTTGAGTTGATGGCAGACGATTCTCAGGCGATATGCAAGTATTACAAATAAAGAGCCACGGCGGGATATTCTCCTGCCGTGGCTTTTCAACTGTTACAGTGCCAACACGTTCTTCAACAATCCGCGCTATTTACAACACACGCCCTGATTGCCTCCGCCAGCTTATTGTTGGGCATGCCCTTATCCAGACAATCGATGGCCCCGGCCTTTTTCATGGTCTCGGCCATGTCGGTGTGCATGCTCAGGCCCACCACGCGAACCTCCGGACAAAGCTCTCGTATCTGCCGCGTTGCTGCAACGCCGTCCAACCCCGGCAGGCTAATGTCCATCAGCACCAGGTCCGGCTTCAGGCGGCAAGCGGCCTCAACGGCTTCGTGTCCGGTCGAGGCCTCGGCCACCACTTCAATGTCGTCCGTTGTCTCAATGGCCCGCGATAAAAGCAGCCGCACCAAAGAATTGTCTTCAGCCAGTACGAGTCGAATTTTACGATCCTGGGGGGATGTCATCAGTCCAACCGCTCCTTGCTTGGGATGCTACGAGCAAAATGCCCGCTCTACGTTTATCCCGATTTGCTTTGATTCGGATTAGCCACAACGCCAGTTCCGCGACATCTGCCGGCCGCGTGGCCTTGTTGAATTGCACCTGCCTACTGACATTAAACACCACATCCCGTAAAGGTGGGTGATAATAATGCCAGCGGCTTCACCCGTGGCACGGCCATCCTGGCCGTGAGTGCCGGGGGGCATCTTGCCCCTAGGCCCGTTTCTGTTGCATTTTCTTCATCAGGTGTAGCAGCCTGAGTCAGCCCCATGACATGAAAAACGGGCGGCCATCGCGCTCCCTGCGCCTGCCCCTTCCGACCGCGACTAAACCTCGTCGGCACCAGTCGGAAAAAGGCTACGCAGCTTGCGCGACAGCCGCCCATAAACTATTCCACATTGACCCGATTTGCATTTCGAGGTCAATCAATCTGCATCGCCCCGACTCCCAGAACCACCTCGCAAGCAACTGCCGCTGGCTCTGCCGACCGAGGCTGTCGGAGCTTACTCCTTGACCTTGAATTCGGCGTCTATGACATCGTCGCCGCCTTCGTCCTTTTTGCCCTGCTCGCCGCCTGCCGGGCCTGCACCCGCAGCGCCGCCCGGGCCTTCGCCCTCGGCTGCACCTGCGCCTTCCTGCTTCTGATACAGCATGGCCGCCAGGGCGTGCGAAGCCTGGTTCAGCTTCTCCATGGCCGCATCAATGCGGGCGGCATCGTCGCCTTGGGCCGCCTCGCGGGTCTCCTTCATGGCCTCTTCGATCTGCTGGCGGTCGCTTTCGCTCAGCTTCTCGCCATGCTCCTTCAGCGTCTTTTCGACCTCGTAAGCCAGCGAGTCGGCCCGGTTCTTCTTTTCGACCAGCTCGCGCCGCTTCTTGTCCTCTTCGGCGTGGCTCTCGGCGTCCTTCTTCATCTTCTCGATTTCGTCTTCGCTCAGGCCGCTGGAGCTCTTGATCTCAATCGACTGCTCCTTGCCCGTGCCCAGATCCTTGGCCGATACTTTCAGAATGCCGTTGGCGTCGATGTTGAATTCCACCTCGATTTGCGGCAATCCGCGAGGCGCCGGCGGTATGCCCGTCAGGTCAAAGCGGCCCAGCGTGCGATTGTCGCGGGCGAATTCGCGCTCGCCCTGCAGCACATGGATGCTGACCGTCGTCTGGTTATCGGCCGCCGTCGAGAAAGTCTCCTTCTTCGACATCGGAATGGTCGAGTTACGCTCGATCAGCTTCGTCATCACCTCGCCCAGAGTCTCAATGCCAAGCGACAGTGGCGTAACGTCGAGCAGCACCATCTCTTTTTCCATATCGCCGCTCATTACCGCACCCTGGATGGCTGCGCCAATGGCCACCACCTCGTCCGGATTCACGCCGCGGTGCGGGTCCTTGCCGAAGATGTCCTTGACGATAGCCTGGACCTTCGGAATGCGGGTCGAGCCGCCCACCATCACCACTTCGTCAACCTGGCTGGGCTTCAGCTTGGAGTCATCGAGGCAGCGCATTACGGGGCCGCGAAGACGCTCGAAAATGTTCTCGCACAACTGCTCCAGTTTCGACTGCGTGAGCGTCATGGTCAGATGCTTCGGCCCGCTGGCATCGGCAGTGATGAAGGGCAGGTTGATGTCGGTCTGCGAATTGCTCGACAGCTCGCACTTGGCCTTCTCGGCCGCCTCGCGCAGCCGCTGCAAAGCCATCGGGTCCTTGCGCAGGTCGATGCCCTGTTCCTTCTTGAACTCCTCGGCAATATAGTCCATTACCACCTGGTCGATGTTGTCGCCGCCCAGGTGCGTATCGCCGTTGGTGGCCAGTACCTCGAAGACGCCGTCGCCCACATCCAGGATGGAAACATCGAACGTGCCGCCGCCAAAGTCGAAGACGGCAATCTTCTCATTCTTCTCGCGGTCCAGACCATAAGCCAGGCTGGCTGCGGTCGGCTCGTTTATTATGCGCTCAACCTTCAGGCCGGCAATCTGCCCGGCGTCCTTGGTGGCCTGACGCTGCGAATCGTTGAAGTAAGCCGGCACAGTAATGACTGCCCGGGTCACCTCTTCGCCAAGGTATGTCTCGGCCGTGCGCTTCAGGTCCTGGAGGATGACGGCCGAAATCTCCTGCGGCGTAAAGCTCTTCTTGCCGTCAAGCACTTCTACCTTGACCGGCTCGCCCGGCGCGCCCACCACGTTGTAGGGCACCATTTTTTCTTCTTCGCTTACTTCCTGGTGCCGGCGGCCCATGAAACGCTTGATCGAAAAGACCGTGTTTCGCGGGTTGGTTACGGCCTGGCGCTTGGCCACCTGGCCCACCAGGCGCTCACCTTTTTCGGTGAAGGCCACGACCGACGGCGTCAGGCGGCTGCCCTGGGCGTTGGCAATAACCACCGGCTTGTCGCCCTCCATGACCGCCACCACGCTGTTGGTCGTGCCCAGATCGATTCCAATAATCTTCGACATAATGCAAATCTCCTTTCGCCTCCGCCTGTTCCACTATTCAAGAAGCCCGTTGTGGCGGAATTAACAATCAGTAGTCTTTTGAGCAAAACCTGTGCCATTCGCCGCAAGAGCCAGCGAAAATAGCCTCGCCCGGGTCCCGAGGGGCTTTTCCGCGGCTATTTCACCAATTCGGTCGCGGCCGGGCAAACATCATGCAGACAAACACCTGCCAATATGGCAGGGCCGCCGCTTTGGCAGCCTGCCGCTTGTGACAACTCCTCCCCCTTCAAAGGGGGAGGTGCTCCGAGCGCCGCTCGGGGCGGTGGGGGTGGTGTTCAGCACGCCCGAAAATTGTCGTCCTCTTACACGACCAAAACCCACCCTCATCCGGCCCTGCGGGCCACCTTCCCCCGTCAAGGGGGAAGGGTAACAGCTCCCCGGCCACTGCCAACAAGGCAATATCAACACTCAGCACAGTATAACCCTTCCGCCGTAGCGGCAGGATAATTCTGCCGCTCTTGCCTGAGGCCACCTCGGACGTTACCATTGCATCTGATGCGCCGGGCGCCCGCGCAGCCCACGGGCCGCAGGCAGGGCGGAGAGACGCATTAACCAGCCGAGGAATAAGCAAACCGGGGGAGCATCCCGCAGGGGGAACCATATTTATGTCACAGGCCTCGACGCAGAAAAGGATTATCCGGGCAGTCGTGCTGGACGTGGACGGCACCCTCATATGTCGTGACGGCACAATCTGCTCGCCTAACCACCATGCCATCGCCCGGCTCTTGCTGGCAGGCGTACCGGTTATTCTGGCCACCGGGCGTATTCCGACCGAGACGGTGGGCTTCTACGGTCAGCTCGAATTGAGCACGCCGATGGTCTGCTATCATGGCGCCCTGGTGCTGGCCGGGCGGCCGCAGGTTATGCTTGATGCCGCAACCTCGGCCACGTTGAAGCCGTCGGCGGCGATGCAAGCCGATGGCGTGCTTCACGATGCGCCGCTGTCTCCGACCGTTGTCAACGACCTGGTGCGCTATGTGCTGGATATGGAGAGCGAGGCCCAGATTCTGATCGGCACGTCGCAGCGATACGTCCTGAACCGGCTTGGCAAGCTTGCCAGTTACTGGGACATGAAGGGCCCCAGCCGGCCGATGGTGGGTCCGCTGACCGATGTGCTGGGCGAGCGCGTCTACAAGGTCTGCTATTTCAGCGAAGACACCTCGCAGGTAAGCGATATTGCCGGCCGCGTCGGCGAGCGTTTCGGCGGGGTCTTTCAGCACCAGCAGGCCCACGCTCATCTGGCCGAGTTCCTGGCCCCCGGGGTCTCCAAGGCCGGCGGAGTCGATCTTGCCCTCCAGCACGTGGGGCGCCAGTGGGACGAGACGATGGCCATCGGCGATTTTCATAACGATATGGAGATGCTGCGCAGGGCGGCCATCGGTGTGGCCATGGCCAACGCCTGTCCGGAACTGAAAGCCATGGCCGATTACGTCACCGGCGACCGCGACGAAGGCGGCGTGGCCGAGGCCATTGACCGTTTTGTCCAGGGAGCCTGATAATTCCGCAGCAAATGGAAAAGTCGACAAAAATAATGAACTTAGCAGCCATGAAAACTAACCCGCCACCGCCCTTGCGGCTGGTCTTCTGGGAATCAACCGCCGCCTGTAACCTTGGCTGCGTCCACTGTCGCCGGCTCGAGGTCTCGCACCAGCGGTCCAGGCTCGATTTGTCGACCGATGAGGCCTCCGGACTCATCGACGACCTGGGCGCTCATCATCCGGGCTGCATTTTCGTCTTCTCCGGCGGCGAACCACTGATGCGCCGCGACTGGCCGGAACTGGCTCGGCAGGCCATCAGCCAGGGCCTGAGTGCAGCCCTGGCGACCAACGGTACGCTTGTCACCCCGCAGGTTGCCCGGCAGGTGGCCGAGGTCGGTTTTTCGCGGGCCAGCGTCAGCCTCGACGGGGCCACGGCTGCAACGCACGACGCTTTTCGCCGGGTGGAGGGTTCGTTCGATGCGGCCCTGCGGGGCCTGCGCCTTCTGCGCGATGCAGGCCAGGCCGTGCAGATTAACATGAGCATCACCCGCCATAATGCCGGCGAGTTGGAGCAGATGTTTGAGCTGGCCCTGGCCGAGCAGGTGGCGGCCTTGCATATCTTTATTGTCGTGCCGGTTGGTTGCGGCATGGAGATTGCTGCCGAGGACAGGCTTTCGCCGGCCGACTACGAGCGTCTGCTGACGAGCTTCTACCGCCTAAGCGCAGCCGCTGACGGTCGAATCAGCACCAAGGCCACCTGCGCTCCGCAATATGTCCGCATCGCCCATCGCTTACAGCAGGAACTGCCGCAAATCGTGTGGGCCAAACGGCTTGTGCCGCCTGCGGCGGCCGGGCATGGCGCGGGTTGTGGCTCGGGCGATGCCGCCGGCGGGGCGGGGCAGGGCGGCGACATCAACGCCAATCGCGGCGGGTGCCTGGCCGGCAGCGCCGTCTGTTTTGTCAGCCACCGGGGCGAAGTTTTTCCGTGCGGCTACCTGCCGGTTACGTGCGGCGATGTGCGACAGCAGCCTCTTTCGGAAATCTGGCAGCAGAGCGAAGTCTTCGCCCGATTGCGGCAAATTGACCAGTTGCAGGGCAATTGCGGGGCGTGCGACTTCAGGGCAGCCTGCAGCGGTTGCCGGGCCCGGGCCTTCGCCGAGACCGGCGACTATATGGCCGGCGACCCGAGTTGCAGCTTCTAACGCTCATCCTGCTGAAAATATCAAGGCCGCCGGAGGCAGGAAACCTTCGGCGGCCGTTTGCGTGCAACACGTTTAATTAGTATCAGAACTGATTGGCGTTCAGGCTCAGCAGATTCATGCCAACGCCGAAAAGCACCAACAAGATATTAATCAGCAGCGAAAGCCCGTTCAGCACGGTGCCGACAATGCCACAGATCCAGCCGGCATAGGTTGTGCTGCGGCCACCGGGGTCCATTGTGCCGCCATCAATTTTCTTCAAATCTATGCGCCCCATGACAATGGCCACAATCCCCATAATCAGCCCAATTATCGTGAAGATCAAGCAACAGCACGAACACAGTGCCATTACCAGCGAGCCAATACCCAGCACCATGATTATGGCCCCGCGATGCGGCTCCGTCCTGTTTAACCAGGCAAGAGCGGGGGGCGGCGGAAGATTATCCTGCGACCAGTTAACACCCGGCGGCGGGGGCGGCGGAGGAGGGGGCTGTTGATTGAATTCATGCCCCTGCCAGGGCGGCTGCTGGGTCCGGTAAAATGGAGGAGGCTCCTGCGGTCCAGCCCCTTGCTGAGGGCCGGGTTGACCGTCGGGCGGCAATTGCTGGTCATCCGACGGCTGCTGATTGTTGAGCTTGTCATCCACCTTGCAGGGTCCCCCGATTGTCTAATGTGCCGGCCGCCATTCACGCCAGAGCGCGGCCGGCTCCGGGCCGACAGTCTGTCGGCTTTTGTCAGGATAATGGTTATTCGGCCAGCTTGCGCTCCAGAATTTCGGTTACCAGTCGCGGATTAGCCTTGCCGCCCGAGGCCTTCATTACCGCCCCCATAATGCGGCCAATGGCCTGCTTTTTGCCCGCCTTGTAGTCGGCCACAGGTCCCGGGTTGGCGGCAATGGCCTCGTCCACAATGCCTTCCAGAGCCGAGGAGTCGCTGACCTGGGCCAGCCCTTTTTCATCGATGATGGCCTGGGCCGATTTGCCACTCTCTATCATTTCGCTCAGCACCGTGTCGCCGGCATTCTTGCTGATGGTGCCGCCATCGACGGCCAGCACAAGCTCGGCCAGTCGCTCGGCAGACAGCGGGAAATCCTCCAGCCGGTTTATTTCGATTCCGCGGGCATTGATCTCGCGCGTCAGGGCCTGGGTTATCCAGTTGGCGGCCGGCTTTGGCCGATTGGTCGCAGTTACCACCGCCTCGTAATAATGGGCCATTTCGGCCGTCGAGGTCAGCACGCCGGCATCGTACTCGCTGAGGCCGTAGGAGTTGATGAAGCGATCCTTCTTCTCCAGCGGCAACTCCGGCAGATTCCGCTCGATCTCCGCAAGCCAGCTCTCCTCGGGCTCAACCACCACCAGGTCGGGCTCCGGAAAGTAGCGATAATCGTGAGCTTCTTCCTTCTCGCGCTGCACGTATGTTTCGCCGCTGGTATCATTCCAGCCGCGAGTGGTCTTGCCGCCCTGCGACAGCGTGATGCCGCTCTCCTGCCAGGCGGCCAGTTGTCGCCGCTCTTCGTAAGCCACGGCCCGTTCAACGCTGCGGAAACTGTTCAGGTTCTTCAGTTCCACAATGGGCGTCTTGAAAATCTCGCCATCGCGGGAAATATGCAGGTTGATGTTCGGCTCGAATCGCATCTGGCCCATCTGCATATTGGCTTCGCTTACGCCCAGGTAGGTTACAAGCTGGCGCAAGGTGGTGCAGTAGGCCCGGGCCTCTTCTACGCTGGTCATGTCCGGCTCGCTGACAATCTCAAGCAGCGGGGTGCCGGTGCGGTTCAAATCCACCTCGCTGTAGTTGCCGCCGCCCTCGGCATGCAGCAACTTGCCGGCATCTTCTTCCAGATGCACGCGGAGAACGCGGATTTTGCGCCGCCCCTGCGAGGTCTCAATCTCCAGGAAGCCATGCTCGCCCAGAGGCTGGTCGTACTGGCTGATCTGGTAATTCTTGGGCAGGTCCGGATAATAATAATGCTTGCGATCCCACTTTGTGTGCCGGGCCGGCTTGCACTTCAGGGCCATGGCCGTCATGACCGACAGGCGATAGGCCTCGCGGTTCATAACCGGCAGCACTCCGGGCAAGCCCAGGCAGACGGGGCAGGTATTGGTATTGGGGGCGTCGCCGAAACTGGTCCGACAGCCGCAGAAAAGCTTGGTGCGGGTCTTCAACTGGACGTGGACTTCAATGCCCACGATGGTCTTTACGGTAAGCTGGCTCATCAGTTACTCTCCAGAATCGGCGGGCGGCGGCGATAATCCTGCCGGCTCTCCTGAATCAGCCGGGCGATGCCCAGCAGTCGATCTTCGGTGAAAACGTCGCTCATTATCTGCAGGCCGATGGGCAGGCCACTCTCGGTATGGCCGCACGGCACGCTGATGCCCGGAATAGTGGCCAGGTTGGCGCTGATGGTGTAGATGTCCGACAGGTACATTGACAGCGGGTCGTCGGTGCGGGCCCCGAAGAGGAAGGCAGGGCTGGGGCTGGTGGGGCCCATAATGCAATCCACCTTGGCGAAGGCCTGGTCAAAATCCTGCTTGATCTTCTGCCGCACCTTCAGGGCCGTCAGATAATAAGCATCGTAATAGCCGCTGCTGAGGACGTGGGTGCCCAGCATGACGCGCCGCTTGACCTCGTCGCCGAAGCCCTCGGCCCGGCTGTGTTCGTACATGTCGATCATGCCGGCCTCGGCCGTCGAGCGATGACCGTAATGCACGCCGTCGTAGCGGGCCAGGTTGCTGGAGCACTCGGCGGTGGCCACAATATAATAGGTTTCGACGGCGTAGGCCGAGTGCGGCAAATCGACTTCCACCAGTGTGGCCCCGGCGTCCTCGTAAATCTTAATGGCCCGGCGGACGGCCTTCTCCACCTCAGCATCGAGACCCTGGCCGAAAAATTCGCCCGGCACGCCTATTCGCAGATTCTTGAAGTCCACCTGCTCAAGTCCTGCCAGGTAGTCCGGCACCGGGTGGTCGAGACAGGTGGAATCGCGGCTATCGGGTCCGCTGAGCACGCCCAGCAGCAGGGCGGCATCGTCAACCGTGCGGGTAAAGGGGCCGATCTGGTCGAGGCTGGAGGCGAAGGCTATCAGGCCGTAGCGGCTCACGCGGCCGTAGGTGGGCTTCATGCCGATAACGCCGCACAGGCTGCCCGGCTGGCGGATAGAGCCACCGGTATCGGAGCCCACGGCCATAGGCACCATGCGGGAGGCCACGCAGGCGGCGCTGCCCCCGGAAGAGCCGCCCGGAACACATTCGAGGTTCCAGGGGTTGCGTGTTGGCCCGAAGCCGCTGTTTTCGGTCGAGCTGCCCATGGCAAATTCGTCAAGGTTGCACTTGCCGACGATAATAGCTCCGGCGGCACGCAGCTTCTGGACCACATGGGCATCGTACGGGGCCCGGAAGTTCTCAAGCATCTTGCTGCCGCAGGTGGTGGCCAGGCCGTCGCGGGTGCAGAGGTTATCCTTAATGGCTATCGGGATACCGGCCAGCGGTCCAAGCTTGGCGGCCGATTCACCGGCGGCCCGGCGGGAGTCGATGGCCTCGGCCTCGGCCAGGGCATCATCGTGCCGCAGGCTGATGAATGCATGTACGCGCTCGTCCAGGGCGGCAATTCGATCAAAAGAGGCGCCGACCAACTGGCGGCTGGTTACCTCTCCGCACTCCATCGCCGCCCGCATCTCCAGGGCCGTCATTTCCATCAGGTCCGACATTGCAAGCTCTCCGTGAGTCACAGGTAGTTAAAGCCGTGTGTGCGCCGCCCGGAAACATCCGACTTCCCAGCCTCCGCCGCAGCTACGAAAGCGCGTAAGGGTTATGCGCTCGAACCCTCGTCCAGCACCCGTGGAACCTTGAAGCAGCGGTCGGTTCGCTGTGGAGCGTTGGCCAGGGCTTCGTCGGCCGACAGGCTCTGGTGGGGTTCATCGTCGCGGAAGACGTTGGCCACCGGCAGGGCATGGCTCAGCGGGGGCACGTCTTTCAGGTCCAGTTGATTAAGTTTGCCGACGTAGGCGACAATGCGCGAAAGCTGTTCGGCGAACATCTGCTGCTCGTCGTCCGACAGCCTGATGCGCGCCAGGCGGGCGATTTTCCTCACCTGCTGCGGGTCAAGAGCGCTAGTCATGGTCGAGGCTCTCCGAGGATCTTATGAATTTCAGACAGTGTAGCAGGCGGCCTGCTGATTTCCAGCTTCCCGTCCGCCTGCAGAAACAGAACAAGCCCCATAGGCCGCAGTCGGGCTCATGGGGCTGGTGAAGCCGTGAAGGCGATTCCCGCGTGTTCCGCTCAGGCCTCAGTCGTCTGCTTGGGGCGAGCCACCGGCTTGGTGACTCTGCCACTGCGGATGCACTGGGCACACAGCGTCATGCGCTTGACGGTGCCGTTGGGCAACTGGGCCCGCACCTTGTGCAGATTGGGCTTGAACTTGCGGCGCGTGATGCCGGTGGTCTTGATACCAACACCACCGAGATACTTTGCGCGGCCGCGACGGGCAATCGTGTTGCCAACGGTAGTACGTTTTCCACATGTTTCGCAAACGGCAGGCATGAGACTCCTCCGGTTTATTACCTTACTGAACCACGAACCAAGTATTATAATCTCCCGGCCCGTTGCGCCAAGTATTTTCTTCATTTTGAGCAGCCCTATATTTATTTGGCAACTGCCCCTGTAAATCGTGGCGGCCTCCGGTAATAATAGCCTGCGGGCTACCTGCGACGGGCGGGGCACAGTCTGTTGCGGCCTGGCGAGCCATTTTGCAGCAATAGAACCCCTTGCCGGACGTTGTTCAGGATGATGATTATGGCACCGCCGACAGACACCGAAAATCTGATCCTGCTCGTGCGGCGATGCCGGCAGGGCGATACGACGGCCTTCGACGCCCTCCACGAGCGGCTGCGCGGCCCGGTCTTCGCCTATCTGTTGCGGCTTGTGGGCGACAGGCACGCAGCCGAGGACCTGACCCAGGAGGTCTTTCTGCGGGCCCTGGAGCATCTGGATTCGTACCGCGAGCAGGGCCGCTTCGAGGCCTGGCTGTTCCGCATAGCCATTAATCAGGCCCGCGACTGGGGCCGCAGGCGGCGCAGCAGCCACATGGTGGTTGGCGGCATGGTCAGCGAAGACGACCCATCGGTCAGCGGTCCGGTCGATCGTCCGATTGACGATCCGCCGGAAGCCCGCATGCAGAAGAGCGAGGAGGCGGGGCGGCTGGAGGCTGCACTGGCCACGCTCGATGCAGGAGAGCGCGAAGTGCTGATGCTCAGGCACTATGCTGATTTGAGCTTCCGCGAAATCGCCGAAGCCCTTAAATGTCCGATTGGAACGGTGCTGGCCCGGGGACACCGGGCCCTGATCAAGTTGCGAGATCGACTGCAAGTGCCGGATGACGGGCGGGAGAGTGTAAAATGAATCAGGACAACCAGTTAAACCGGGAAGAGCCGCAGGATTGCTCCAGCAACGCACTTGTGCTTCTGGTATATGGCGAATTGCCGGAGACCGAGCGCGGGCCGCTTCAGGAGCACCTCGGGCAGTGCGTTCAGTGTCGGCAGGAACTGGAAGCCCTGCAGGGGGCCCTGGCGGGCCTCGAAAATCATCTGACCACCCCGGCCATGAGCCAGGCGGCCATTGCCGAAACGCGGCAGCGGGCCCACCAGGCCCTGTGGCCCAGGCGGCAGGCCCAGGTGCAGCACGGAGCGAAGCGTTTGACCCGCTGGCTGGCCTATGCCGCGGCAGCCGTGCTGGCCATGGTCGCAGGATGGCAGTTGCTGGCTCCGCAGCCATTGGTCGAGGTGGAAAATAATACGGGCGGCACTATTGTGCAGAGGCCCACAAATGGCGCCGAAGAGGCGGGGGCCCTGGAGTTGGCCAGCCAGACCGAACGCGATCTGCTGGAGACGGCCCTGATGGGCGAAATGCTGCTGGAAAGCTATACGGCAGACGATTGGAGCGAGGCGGCCAATGTTGTTCTGGCCCAGGCAAATCAGGATGAATTGCTGCGCGAACTGATGATGCTGCAAATGGAACTGGAGTGGCTTGAGCAGCAGGCCGATTAATCATGATGTAGCGGGCAGCCCTCGGCCGGCCGATTGTTGCACTGGCCGGGTTCATTCCGCGACGAGCACGGCTGAAGGGGGCGCAGGAGGTAAGACAATGAGAATAACAGAGCGAGTGATAATTGCGGGAGCGGCCATATCGGCCTGCGCCATGCTGGCCGTGGCCAGTGTGGGCGATGAGCGAGCGGTCCAGTCGCCGCCGGCGGTAGTAAACAACGGGCCTGAGGCAGTGAATGCCGAGCCTGCGGCTGCGGCTGCGGTGGCGGAGACGGATGGCCGGCGTGATCAGCGTCAGGATGCCGATGACGGGACGATTGGTGTCCGCCCGGGCAGCCGTGGTGGCGACCGCGATACCAGCCGCAGCGGGCGGCAACGGCCGGAGGATGGCCGGCGAGTATCGCCCGGCAGGCGCTGGGCCCAGGAGTTCGAGCGGCAGTTTGCTGATGATCTGGCCTGGCTGCGAGAGCGCGGGCTGGAGCGATATGCTGATCGAATTGAAGAAGCCCGGAAGGCAGACGAAGCGGGCAACAGAGTGATGCTGCTGACGGCCCATGTGCGTATACGTCAGTTGCGGCGGTTGTGGCAGGAGCGTCCGGAAGAGGCTCAGCGTGCGGTGGAAGAGTTGCGTCTGGGCTTGCAGATACGGGACCTGGCGGCCGCTGCCCGGGAGGCCGAGGGGGCCGAGCAGGATCGGCTGAAGGCCGAGTTGCAGCAGGCCCTGGCCCGCCAGTTTGAGGCCCGACTGGCAGCCCAGAGGTCGCTGGTTTCGGCCATGGAACGGCGGCTGGATAAGTTGCGTGAGGAGATTCGCCGGCAGGAGGAAGTGAAGGCCAAGATAATCGAGCAGCGGCAGCAGAATCTGCTCGATCCGGAAAAGTCGTTGCCGGAGCCAAGCCTTCTGCCTCCGCCCCCGCCGGGTGGCCATCGCGACGCATCGCCGGACAAACAGCACAGTGGCGGCAGGCCCGTTGCTGACGATAACGGAACCACAGGCGACCGACATCAGGCAGATTCGCAGAACGAAGCAAAGCCCTGAAAGCCGAAGTAGACGGGCGGGGTATTTGTGTCTTCCGTTACCCTTCCCTCCTGCCTGAGGCCGTCGAAGGGCTTGACGGGGGAAGGTGGCCCGCAGGTTTCTGGTACGCTGCCAGGGCAGGAGCGCAGCGACACCCCCAACGCACCCAGCCCCGGCCCCGGATCAGCTTTTCTCTCCAGTTTCGGTCCACAATCCTTCGATAAAAAAATTATTGTCAGTGCATTGCAGCCGTACGGCAAGCGGCGTAAATTACCTATAGCGTAGTCAGGCATTGGCCGACTGGCGCCTGTTGCGGGGGACGATTCAGGTGAAGGGGGAGAACCAATGGCATCTAAGAGTTTGACTGTATTGCTGGCCGTTCTGGCCATGCTGGGCCTGCCCACCATGGTTGCTGCACAGCTTCTTATCGACGATTTTTCCGATAGCAACTACAGCGCGTGGCCACTGGTGGCCGACACCGTTTCGGGCACCATGACCGGCCCCAGCGAGGGTGGGCTTACCGGCACAATTGGCGGCAACAGAGCTCTCCAAATCGGAGCCAGCGACTTAAACATCGTTGGGCTCGACTGGGTTGAGGCCCGCATTTTTTCCGGCTCCGGACATTCGCTGCTGGACTTTAACAGCACCAGCGGGGCATCAGGGGCCATGAGGCTTACCTACAGCTTCGCCCCGACCGACTTTTCGGAGCAGTCAGCGCTGCAGCTGGCGATTCTCTCTTTCGACATGCCGCAAAACCAGGCGCAGGACCTGAAGGTCACGTTCCTCAGCGGCGGGCCGGAGATATCCTTCGATGGCACAATTGATGCACCTGGATCCCAGTTGTACGATCTGCTTTTCCCCGGCGAAGTCAGCAGTTGGGCAGGTATTTCCAGCGTCGATGGCATGGTTCTGGAATTTGGCCCTTTGATCAAGGGGGCCGACTTGCGATTAGACAGCATCAGCCTGGTGCCCGAACCCGCCACCATGGGGCTACTTGGCAGTGGGCTGGTGGCCATGCTGCTTCGCCGTCGCCGGCGGCAGCGGTAACCGACACAACGGGCAACCACAGTCAGCCCGAACTGGCCTGATAATAAACAGCATGAGGCACGGCTGGCAGACGGCCGTGCCTCATATTTTTTTGACTCAGGGCGAAAGCAGCGGCAGAAGGTTTTTCCGATCCAGGGCCTCGGCCAACTGTCTGGGCGACTGGCCCAGAAGGTTGCGTTGGGTAAGATCCGCCCCCTTGCTGACCAGGGCTTTGATGACTGCTGCCCGGTTATCCTGTACGGCCTGGTGCAGCGGCGAATTGCCCGTCTTGTCCATGGCGTTTACGTCGGCCCCGGATTCCACGAGGGCCAGAGCCGTAGCCGGCATCCGAACAACATGCAGCGGCGTGCGGCCCTGCATGTCCACCGCCTCGACCACCGCACCCAGTTGCACCAGCTTGCGAACCTCGGCCGCTCCCTGCGTACGCTGGGCGGCATAGTGCAGGGGCGTCTGTCCCAGCGAATCGGCAGCATTCGCGTCGGCCCCGGCGGCTGCCAGCAAGTCAAACAGCCGCAACTCGCCGTGGGCCCGGTGCATAGCCGTCTGGTTGTTGCGGATGCGGACCGAAACATCGGCACCGTGCTTCAGCAGAACCTCGACTACCTCCACGCGGCGGGCCGAAGTCGCCGCAAGCAGCGGAGTCTGGCCCATCTTGTCGCGAAGCTCAAGGTTGGCTCCGGCCTCCGCCAGCACCTCGGCCAGTTCGGCCTTGCGGACGCCGAAAAGGGCCGACCGCCCGTCCTTGTCGCGTGCATCCAGGTCGGCTTTTGCCTTAATGAGGGCTTGCATTACGTCGGCTTCGGTGGCAATCATCAGAGGCGTTTTGCCATCTTCGTCGCGGGCCTCCACGTCCGCCCCATTTTCCGCCAGCAGTCGGACTGTCTCGGCTGTCGAGGCCAGGTGCAGCGGGGTAAGACGCTTGACGCTGGGCTTGTTCGGCTCAGCCCCCGCCTTCAGCAGGGCGGCAACTACGTCTTCCCTGCGGCCCCGGCTGGCAAAATGCAGCGGCGTCTGCCCCGCATGGTCCCGTGCCCCGACCGGAGCACCGGCCTCGGTCAGCAGGGTGGCAACGTCGGCATTGGAGGCAAGATGCAGGGCTATCCGCCCCGCTTTATCGGCCTGACGCAGGTTGGCCCCATTTTCCACCAGCAGCTTTACCAGAGGAGTTGAACCGCGGGCGGCAGCTTCGTGCAGAGCAGTGCGACCGGCGCGGCAAAAGGCGTTGACCTTCGCCCCGCGCTCAAGGAAAAGCCTGCTCCGGGCCTCGTCGCCGGCAATCACGGCTATTATCAGCGGAGTCTGGCCGTCGTTGGTCACCGCCTCCAGGTCGGCCCCCTCATCCAGCAGCAGGGCCGCGACTTCGGCACTGGTCACCGTGTGCAGTGGGGTATGCCCCTCCCTGGTGCCGACATCGAGCCGGGCCCCGGCTTCGAGCAGGCGGCGGGCGATATCGGTCTGGCTGGTCACATGCAGAGCGGTCATGCCTTCCGGGCCTACACTGTGAACGTCGCCATCAAGCAGCAACTGGGCTGATACCGAGCCCAGGTTGCCATCGCGAGCGGCCTGCACCAGTTTGCCGCCATCATCAACCGCATCGGGCAGCGGTCGGGCCGGCTCCGGCCATTTGTAAGTGTCATCAAAATAGAGGACCTCGGCATCCGCATCGACTGCCGAACCAAGCCTGCCCGCAACACCCTGCGGCTCATCCGCCCTGGCGCCGCTTTTCGCGGAATCGGTCGGGCCCGGGTCGGAATCGCTCGAGCAGCCTCCGCCGCTCAAGGCCAAGCCGGCGGCAAGCGCAAAAGGCATGGCCCGCAGTAGATGCCCGTTCAGGAACTGACGGATAGCCTTGGATGAGAATTGGGGCAGCGTCATCATTACCTCCGCTGTTAAAAAAATGGCCGGCAGAAGAGACGCCCGGCGGAAGCGACCAAGGCCACGACAAATCGCCACTCGCCCGGGAGCGAAGCGAAAAGCAGGACCTTGCCATGTTTGTTTTCGGCACATTTACCACACCGACATGAAGCTGCATTGGACCCGTCGGCTGCAAGGCCGACTCCCCGCATGATTTTACCGCTCTCGGGCCGAATGGCAAGATTCCATTGTCCGTGCCGGTTGCGACGCCGTCCGGCAACCGATGGATTGCCATCGGCCAAAACCATTGAGCGGATGCCGAAGGTGGCGTATATTGGAATGTAGTGGCGGGATTGTCGCAGTCAGGCTTCGTTTCTTCGAGCCGGGCTCGAGGCGAAAGAGATAGAGAGGGGGATGTCATGCAGAAGGTGGGTTGGTCGATGTTGGCCCTGGTGTTTTTTCTGCTGGTAAGTTTTGTGCCGGCGGTGATCGGGGCCTTCGCAATGACTGAAGAATCTCGCCAATGGTACGATACTCTGGCCAGGCCCGACTGGACGCCGGCCGGCTGGATAATCTCGCTCGTCTGGACGGTGCTGTACTTTCTGATGGGCATTGCCGCCTGGCTGGTCTGGCGCAGGTGCGAGGGTCCGGAAATCGGCATTGCCCACGCCAAGGTGGCCTTGGGGCTGTTTTTCGTTCAGTTGGCGGTAAATGCCGCCTGGAGCCCGGTCTACTTTGCCGGGCAGTCGATTGTCTGGGGGCTTGTCGTGCTGGTGGTCCTATGGCTTCTGGTCCTGGCGACGACCATCCTGTTTTTCCGCCACAGTCGGCCGGCAGGCGTGCTCATGCTGCCCTACATTGCCTGGGTAACCTTCGCCGGCGTGCTGCTTTTCCAGATATGGCGGATGAATACCTGACTTGTGACCGCCGGGGCACAGTAGGTGGCGGCAGATTTCTGGTTCAGGCAGATTGTTGCGGATGGCGGAGGCGGAGGGCCATCAGAAGTACCAGGGCTGCTGCTGCCATGCAGATCAGCGAGGCTGCGGAATACGACCCGCTGAGGGCCAGCGAGAGGCTGAACAGGATTGGCCCCAGGGCGCTGAAGAGCACCGAAACCGACATGTACAGCCCGCTTATGGCCCCCAGGTGCCGCCGGCCGAAAAACCTGGCCCAGGTAACGCCCGAGAGCAGGGCAAATATGCCGCCGGCAAGGCCATTGCCCGCCACCAAAGCTATTATCGGCAGGCCGGGCTTCAGGTAGGCCAGCCCCAAGGTCGAAACCATCATGCCCGACAGCATGACAACGAGCAGGGCGTTCAGCGGCAGGCGGTCGCTCAGCCAGCCGGCTGATAGGTGCACCACCACGCCGATCATCGAAATAGGCAGGAATATGACCACCGCCTGCTCGCGCGTCATGCCCGCGGCTTCGAAGATGGAAACAATATTGAAGGTCAGGCCCGTGGCATAAAGGCCGTAGAGGGCCAAGCCTACGGTGAAAACCCAGAAGACGCCGGTCCTGGCTGCCTGGGGCCGGGTCCAGCAGGGTTCGCTGGCGGCGGCGACTGGAAGTGCAGCCTCCCCCGGCTTCGGGGACTGGGGCCGTTCGCCGTCCGGGTGCAATCCGCATTGTTCCGGATTATCGCGGAAGAAAATCCAGGCCACGGCGGCAAAAATTCCGCCGACAACCAGAGCCATTGTCAGCCACGCTCCGCGCCAGCCAAGCTGCCTGATGAGGAGATTCAGCACCCATGGAGCACCGGAGAAGCCGAAGGTTACGCATACTCCGGTCAGGCCGCTGGCCAGTCCGCGCCGGCGGTTGAACCACTTGGCCACCATGTTCTGCGAGGCCATGGTCAGTATGCCCTGGCCCCAGAACCTGAGTCCCAGAAACCCCACCAGCATGACGGCAAACGAGGCTACCGGTCGCGGCAGATCAAGGGCCCCCGCCAGTTGCCCGGCAATGCGGTCGCTCTGGCTCAAAAAGATCAGCATAAGGGCCAGGCATATGCTGGCCACGACGGCAACCGTGCGCGATCCGAAGCGGTCGTACAGTCGCCCGGCCCAGAGCAGAATGCAGGCGCTGCCGAGTGTGCCGAGCATGTAGGCCAGGCTGAGTTGGGTCCGCGACATCTGCATGGCCGAGATCAGCGGGTCGGTAAACACCGAGACGCCATTGGTCTGCCCTGGTATGCTCATCAGCACGCCGAGAGCCCCGGCCACGACAATGGGCCAGCCGTAGAATACAGGGCACTTCGCCGGCGAAAACGGGAAGTGGGCAGCCTTAAGTCTCATCGTTAAACAGTCCGTTCTATGTTTTTGCAGCCGGGCCTGCGTGCGGCGCTGGCGAATTTTTCTGCATCAGCACTATATTGGGGGCCGGAATCTGGCAATTCCAGCCGAATTGCCCGGCCAGAAAGCTGAAAGTCTCGGCCTTGTAGAATACCACGTGGGTCGGGTCGCGGCGGTAATGCCAGTTGCCGAACGCCTCGTCGAGGGTCTGAAAACAGGTCATTATAGCCAGCCAACCGCCCGGACGCAGCAAAGAATCGAGCAGGCGGAAGTCGGCCGCAGGCTGATGGAAATGCTCCGCCGCCTCCGTGCAGGTGATAAAGTCGTAGGTGCGACCGAGGACTGTCATGTCGCTGTGGAAGAAGGGATCGTAGAGCTGCACCGTGTGCCCGGCTTCGGCCATCATCAGGGCCAGTGCCGGCCCCGGCCCGCAGCCATAGTCGAGGCCCTCGAGGCCGGGGCTGAGTTGCTCCAGCAGCGGGTCGGCCAGGCGGCTCAAAAAGCGCCGATAGCCGGCATCGTCAACATTGTTCTGATGAAGAAGATATTGCTGCCGCTCGGTCGAGGCGTCCGGCAATTGCTCGGCGTCCAGAAACGTAGCTGCGCACTGCCCGCAGCGCCAGTACTGTTTGCCCTCAACGGCGGCAAAGCGTCTGGCCTGGGGCTGCAGGCATACGCGGCAAGTGATTGTTGTGTCGCCAGGGGCCGACAAAAGGGCTCCTCTTACATTATACAATGGGCTTGGTGAGATAATGCGTCTGGTGGCATTATACGCCCCTGGCACCTGCGGCGAAGATAATAGAGTCGATGTGTCAACCCGGCATCAAGTGCCGAAATAGCCGCCGGGCAGTTCGCGCAGAAATTGCAGGCATTGTGGCGACACCTGCTCGTAGTCCTCGTTGTAGAGGTCCAGGGCCAGCGGGCCGGCAAAGCCTGCCTGTGCCAGGACCTTGAGGTAGGCAGCCAGGTCCATATCGCCCAGCCATGGCAGCAGATGCTTGTGCACGCCGGCAGCCATGTTTTCTATGTGACCATGAGCTATGCGACCGGCCAGACTGGCAATGGCCGCCAGCGGATCGGCGTCGCACAGGAAAACGTGGCCCAGATCCAGATTGACCTGCAGGGCTGGCGACGGAATTTCGCTCAGCAGGCGGTGCAGATCTTCGGTTGAGCCGACCACGAAGCCCGGCTCAAACTCGATGGCCAGCGTTACCCCGCACTCCTCAGCCGCCCCGACCAGTTGGCGCGTCCGCTGGATCATCCGGCTCCACTGCCCGGCATCCTCAACCCGCCGCGGCGCCCCGGCAAAAACAAAGATGCGGCTGCCGAAGTGCGGCGTCAGGCGAATTGCCTTCAGCGTCTCCTCCAGCATCAGGTCGTCGCTGATGTAATCCTTATGGTAGCTGACAGACCAGTTTCGCAAGCCGGCCGCGGCCGCAAGCGATCCGATTCCCCGGGCCCGCTCCGCAGTAAGTGCTGCTGGGGCAATGTCCGGGTTCTCCAGGCAGATCTCCGCCCCATCGAAGCCCAACCGGCCGATAATCGCCAGGCACTCGTCGATTGGGTGCTGATCAAGTGGCTGAGTCCGCCCGAATAGATGCATACGGAAGCTCCTCTCCATGTCGGCGCAGGTCACATAGTGACGGGACCCAAGCCTCACCCTCATCCGGGCCCTGCGGGCCACCTTCTCCCGTCAAGGGAGAAGGGGTAACAGAAGCCGGTGCCGTTAACCCCTCCCCCTTGACGGGGGAGGATGTCTCCGCGAAGCGGAGACAGGTGGGGGTGTCGCTGCGCGGAAAACTCCCACTTATTGGGCGGCCCAACCTCACCCCCATCCGGCCCTGCGGGCCACCTTCCCCCTCAAGGGGGAAGAGTAACGGCCTCACCCTCATCCGGCCCTGCGGGCCACCTTCTCCCGTCAAGCCCTTCGACGGGGCTCAGGGCAGGGGAGAAGGGTAACGGCTTCAGCCCCACTCCGCCCGGTTAGAATATCCCCGCGCCTTCCAGCGGCAATACGCCGTCCAGCCACACATGCCCGGCGCCCAGACGTTGCCGCGGCGAGCCCTCGCACTCGATGGCTATGACCGCCATATGCTCGTCAGGCGACTCCTCGGGCAGGCCGCGCATCTTCAGTTGCTGAGTCGGCTCGAAGGTCTGGGTGAAGTCGACCTCCTGGCCGGTCGTCAGCAGCCATACGCGACGCACCTTCGACTCGATGCCGCCAAGGGTCAACTCGCTGCCGAACCAGTTGCGGCAATGGTAGTACATGACGTTGCCCTTGACGGTGCTGACGCCGCCGGCATTCCATTCGGTGCGGGCTCGCTCCATGGCATAAATGGCCTCGCCATGACGCTCAAGCCATTTGCCCACCGCCTGCAGACGCTCCACGCTCTCCTGCGGCACTGTGCCGTCAGGCTTCGGACCGATGTTCATCAGCAGGTTGCCACCGCCGCGGGCCGACTGCACCAGCAGGCCCAGTATGTCCTTTACGCTCTTCCAGTTATGGTCGGCGTAATTCCAGCACCAGGTGTCGTTCATTGTCAGGCAGGCTTCCCAGGCACGGTACGGGGCCATGGCTTCGACCTTCTGCTCCGGCGTGCCGAAATCCTCCGGCAGCAGCGAACGGTTATTAATAAGGATGTGCGGCTGAAGCGAGCGGACCATGTAGTTCAGGCCCAGTGAGTCCCAGCCATCGGGCTTCAGCGGCCAGGGCACGTCGTACCACAGAATGTCCACCTTGCCGTAGTTGCTCATAAGCTCGCGGACCTGCCCGTGGGTATACTCGACAAATCGTTGTCGCGCCGCCTCATCGTGCAGGCAGCGTGCTCCGTCCGGGTGGTGCCAGTCCATCATGCTGTAGTAGAAGCCCAGACCCAGCCCCTCGGCCCGCACGGCGTCGGCAAATTCGCGGATAAGATCGCGCCCGGCAGCCGAGTTCACGCTCTTATAGTCGGTAAGAGCGGTATCGAACAGGCAGAAGCCCTCGTGATGCTTGGTGGTCATGATGACGTACTTCATGCCGGCCTCTCTGGCCAGCCGGGCGTAGCTGCGCGGATCGAAATTCTCGGCCGTGAATTTTGCGGCCAGCTTTTCGTACTCGGCCAGCGGAATGCGCTCGCGGTTCATAATCCACTCGTGCCGCCCCAGCAACGAATAGAGCCCATAGTGGATGAACATGCCAAAAGTGGCCTTCCGCCACCAGTCAATACGCTGCATGAAGGAGGGGATGCTGTCAGTGGCAACCTGTGGCTGCTTCTTCTCTGCCATTGCAAGTGTCCTTTCGGGTGTAGTGTTTGTTGCGTTGACGAATGGCACAGGTTATAGCCAAGGGTGGCCGCCGGGTCAAAACGTTTATTTGCTGGGAAAATTCCAGTCGAAGAATCGAGCCGATAAACAGCAATACTCTTGAATCCGACAAAAATGTGTGATAGAATCCTTTAAACCTGCCCGGTTCAATGAAACTCAGTGACTCCGCGGGGCCGCAAATTGTTTTCCGCCGGGGGCACCGCGAAAGGGATTTTATCATGCCAGATCGCCCCGAACCGGCTCGTGACGGCCATCCGGAACCGCTTCCTGATCAGCCATCCGCCGACTCTCAGCCGCCCCAGCCGTCCCTGGTCAGCCAGGCCGAAAGCACGCTGAACCCCAAAGGCGAACTGCAGCGACTGCGGCTGCTTTACGATGTCAGCGAAATTCTCTCCCGCACCATGGATATCCGCGACATAGCCGAGCCCATCATGGCGGCTCTGGCCGACCGTATGGGCATGTCTCGCGGCACCATCACTCTGCTTAATCGCGAAACCAACGAGATTGTCATCGAGGTGGCCCACGGACTTTCGGCCGAGCAGGCTCGACGCGGCCGGTACCGGGTGGGCGAGGGCATTACGGGCAAGGTTATCGAAAGCGGACAGCCGGCCATAGTGCCGCGAATCAGCAAAGAGCCAATGTTTCTGGACCGCACGAAGTCGCGTCGCATTGCCCGCGAAGACGTCTCCTTCATCTGCGTGCCGATCAAGTTGGGGCAGGATGTTTTCGGAGCCCTGAGCGCCGACAGGCTGTACAGCGAAGAGTTCGACCTGCGCGAAGATGTGCGGCTGCTGACGACAATCGGGGCCATGATTGCCCAGGCCGTCAAGCTGCGTCGCGAGGCCATGGAGGATCGTCAGCGGCTGCAGGCCGAGAACGAGCGTCTGCGCAGCGAGCTTCGTCAGCGCTGGCAGCCGACCAATATAATCGGTCGCTCCAACAACATGCAGAAGGTTTACGACCTGGTGGCCCAGGTGGCCCAGAGTCCGGCCACGGTGCTGGTGCGCGGCGAGAGCGGGACCGGCAAAGAGCTTGTGGCCCATGCCATCCATGCCAGCAGTCCGCGGACCGACCGCCCGTTCATCAAGGTGAATTGTGCCGCCCTGCCGGAGACGATTCTGGAGAGCGAGCTTTTTGGCCACGAGAAGGGGGCCTTCACCGGGGCCATCAACCAGCGTCGGGGACGCTTTGAGCTGGCCAACGGCGGGACGATATTCCTGGATGAGATCGGCGATTTTCCGCCCACGGCCCAGATTCGCCTGCTCCGCGTGCTGCAGGAGAGGGAATTTGAGCGCGTTGGCGGGGCCGAGCCGATAAAGATC
>JAWLHX010000007.1:0-78968 GCA_041690105.1 Phycisphaerae bacterium | reverse complement strand
GCGGCTACGCCTACGGCTCCGCCTCCGCACGGCCACATGACAACCACAACCACACCAACAGCACCCACAGCAAATTACACACAAGACATTACACTACTAAACTGTGAATGCAGAGGCGCCCGCGTGCGGCCGATTCTAAGTGGCACGTTTCAGCGGGCGCTTCTTCACAGTGGCACGGCCATCCTGGCCGTGAGTGCCGGGGGGCATCTTGCCCCTCGGCCTGTTTCTGTTGTGTTCACGAAAACCCGGCCGACGGCAGGCTTAACCTGCTGTTGGCTGCTATTCTGCGCCGCTGGCCGCGGCATGAGCCTTTGCCTCCGCCCGCAGCCGATTCTGCAACTCGAGATTCCGCAGAGCGAGTTCCTGTGACAGTTCCAGATCGAGCGAACGGACCATCTCCAGCACCGGCTTTTGCGGATCATTGGACCAGAAGATGCCGCCATCCTCGGCCTCGCAATAGCGGTAGTCCACCTTATCGCCGAACTTGTCGCGCAAACCCTGACCATTGCGGAAGCCGCCGGGGTGCCAGCCCACCAGGGCATATGACAGGTCGACCTGGCTCACCAGCACCGAGGCCTCGCCGGGCTTCTGCGGATGGTCGACCGCGGCTACACACTCGCCGGTCGGATCGTACAAGCCGGCATTGTGCCGCCAGGTGCTGGTCAGAATGTAATACTGGTGCTGAATGGCCCGGGCGGCGGTTTTGCGGCGTCCGGGCGACATTGTAGTCCAGACGACAAGGTCCGCCCCCTGCTCTTCAAGGGCTCGCCAGCCATCATCGTAAAACATATCAAAGCAGATTTGAAGCCCGAGGCGCCCGAAGTCGCACTGGAAAACATTCGCCTCGCTGCCGCCGTCAATTCCGCCCTCAAGGCAACCCTGCCGGGCTGAATCCACGCAATGAATTTTGCTGTACTGGCCCGTCACCCGGCCGTCCCGGTCGAGCAGCACAGCCACGTTCTCCGTGCGATTGTTCTCCATGCGGCGGTACATCGGCAGGACGATGTAACAGTTGTTACGCCTGGCAACCTCCGCCATGGCCTCAAGCACCGGCCCTTCCAGCGGCAAGCCCGACTCGGGTGCCGACCCGGCCAGCCCGGCGTTGACGGCCGTCTCCGGCAGAGCGGCCAGGTCCAGCCCTCGCCCATACTGCTGGTGGGCCTTGGCGCTCATCTCATCGACAATTCGCCCCAGGGCCTCGAGGCGGGCTTCAACTCCCGGATGCGCCCCATACATCGGATAGACGCATGTGCCGACAATCGTCTTCCGCGGAGGCAGGGCCGCCCGCCGCCGGGCATTCTCAACCGACTTCGCCAGACGATGATGCTGATCGTCCGGCCCCGATTCTTTGACCTCTTTAACCATCGGACAAGCTCCTGTAGTTGTGCTGCAATTATGGTCCACAGCGCGAGGTCCCTGGCCACAGCCCGAGGCCTTGCCACAGCCCACTCCGCAGCCGCCAGCAAGCACGGCGACAATCAGCATGCCGCACAAAACAATCGTCTTGATATGCATAGCACGACTCCTCTTCGATTGTAGAACCCAACGGCCGGCTGCGTCGTGCTACTCCTGCACGGCCAGCGGGCAGTTAAGAACACAGGGCTCGGCTACCACCGGTCGGTACTTCTTGATCGGGTCGAGCTGTTTCAGCGCGTCCGTCAGGGCCTCAGCGGTGATGACCTCCGGCGGGGCAATATCAACCTTTGATCCCAGGTATCCGTAACCGCTGTCGGCCATCAGGGCGTAACGCTTCACCCAATCGCAGCGTACCGCATCAATTTTGTTGAACGACCAGCTTACGCCCTCGCAGCTGATGCTGGCATTTTCCTGGCCGATGGCCTTGGACGGGCAGCTTGTTATACACATCTCCTCGCAGCTGTCACAACTGATTTCCTGCGGCGAGCACAAAGGCGAACCTTCCAGGGCAGCATCGGTAACGACCGCGATGAACCTTTGACGCAAACCGAATTCCGCAGTGGCAACATGTCCGCTGGTGGTCAGGTATCCAAGGCCGGCAGCCAAGGCAGCAAAGCGGTTGGAGAAAATGTCCGGCCGCTCGGTTCGCGGATTGGCCGTGGTCGAGCCAGCACCTGTAAGGTCCATGGTGATGACGCCACGATGGCCGAAACGCTCAAGCTCCTTCACCAGCCGCCAACCGATGATGCCGCCCAGCGAACTCGTAAAGTAGGTCTCGTACGAGTAGGGACCAACAGCCTCCGCCGGCGGACGCGTCGCCCAACGCAGCACTTCCCTATGGTAGCGCACGGCAAACACAAACACGCTGCGGGCTTGCGGCAGCCAGTCGCCCGGCGTCTTCAGTTTGCGCCGGCTCGCGTCCACCTCCGGGCTCCACGGTGTAAAGCGCACGCTCCTGTCGGTCGCATCCAGCCTTTCGACCTCAAACAGGGGGCGAAGCTGCGGCACAAGCTCATCCAGTCGCCCGGCCGGAGCCACACCAACAAGGTCGGCCCCAAGCGTGCGGGCAAGTTCGCCAAGGTGCGAGGTCAAGCCGGCAGCCTGATTACCATAATCAACGGTTTTACGCTGCCAGGTGCCGCCGCGCTTCTGCGGGGCCACCTTCTTGCGAGTAAGCACCGTGTTGGCCATCAGTGCACCATCAGCGGACCTGCCCAGCATTTTTATGATGGCCGAGGTCGGATTATTCTCGCGCGGATCGGCCATATTATTATCGCGCTTGATGGTCATAATCGATCGGTGGCCCATCTCTTCCAGCCGGCGCGTCAGGTCGTAGCAGAGGCAGTCCACCTGGTGCTGAGCGGCGCTTCGGAACGTAGTATCGTTGCCGGCAGGCGGTGGCGTGACAATAAGTGTTACAGCGCTCTCGGTGCCGGGCAGAATCGCCTCGACATCAATGGCCGCCCGCTTCAAATCCTCGGCCGACGTTACGACCAGCTCGTCCAGGCCTCCGGCCATCATCGATGACAGCAGCTTGTCGACCGCTCCCCTGCCCTCCAGACTCTCATCCGGAGCGACGGGAATTTTCCGCACCGGCGTGCGGGAATAATTCGGATCGAACTCGCGGAGCGCCTTGGGAACGCAGAACTTCAGGCACTGGCCCATCTCACCGCCGCGGAATCCGTGCTCCGCCACATTCTTCAGTATCACCTCTTCGGTGACCACGTCGGGAATGGGCAGATCGACATCAAGGTCGAAATGCTCGCCCCAGGCGCAGCGCCACAGGTTCTTGTTGGCGAACTTGTACTCGTACTGGTCGATCTTCAGCACCTTTTCGCCGTCAATCTCCTTGCTCAGGGCCTGGCTCGGGCAATGTTTGCGGCAAAGCATGCAGCCATCGCAGACGGTGCCCGGCGGAATGAGCGGATCGGGCTCGATGTCGGCATCCGTGATCACGGTGATAAAGCGGTTGCGGGCGCCAAACTCGGGCGTCAGGGCAAGCCCGCTGAAGCCCATGTCGGCCAGGCCGGCCACCACGGCCATGTAAATGTGGCTGACGTCGGGGGCGAAAACCGCCTTCAGATCCTTATACTCGTTGTAGCGCCAGATGTTGCTGGAGACGATCGGTAAAGCGCCGCAACCCTGACGCTCCAGAAACGTGGCCATGCGGTACGACATCTCGTCGAGCTTCGAGTTCATCAGGTACTGCACGGTGTACGGGCCGATGTCCTGCGGATGGTTTTCGCCGCCACGCTCGATACAGGCATCCGGATGATGCAGAGCCATGACGATAACGCTGCGGGCCGTCGGCATGAGCCCCTGCGGACTCATCATCAGCGGCGCATGACGACAGCGGCCGATGTCGCCAAAGCCCACCAGATCAGCCCCGAGTTCATAGGCGTAATTCCGCACAAGATCCTTCAACACCATCCTTCGCTCCCTTCGCTCCAGTTTAAGATTGTCAGGCCTGATTATCAAATTAAGCAAAAGCCACTAGACTACCGCGGCAGCCAGTTCGCTGGCGAGTGTCCGCAGAGCCTTCAATAACTCCTTCTTTCGCTGCGGAGGACAACGGTAGCCGGGCGCATACGTACCGACCACGCCCCAGGCTTGCTCACCCTCGGCGGCAACCGGGCAGGCCAGCGCCGCCAGGCCATTCTCGTGATCCACCTGGCAATAGCCCTGCCGCCTCAACTCGGCCAGTTCGTCGCGTAGCGACTGCTCGTCGTTGATGTCATTCCACTGCGCTCCGGGCAGGCCGTGTCGCTGTAGTATCTGCTGCAATTCCAGATCGCCAGCAATGGCCGCCAGCAGTCGCCCGGTGGGTTTTTCGTAAAAGGGTATCTTTTCGATCGTGGCATGCGAGACCCGCACGGCCTGATCGCAATCGACATAGCTGATCACCACGCGTTCGCCATTGACGAGCGAGACCAGCAGGCATGCCTCACCCTGATCGTTGGCGAATTTCCGCATGCGAGCGGTAATGGCCTCGCGGGCCGCCGGAGATTCGAACCTGCTGAGCCGCACCAGCTGGCGGCACTTGATGCCGGCCGAGTACATTCCGCGCTCCCGCTGCTCAACATAACCGCAAGCCACAAGCGTCTTCAGGAGATTGTGCACCGAGTTGCGCGGCATGGCCATCTTCTCGGCCAGGGCCGAAAGAGACGCAGAGGAGGACGAAATGCCGGCCTCTACAACCAGATCGAGAATATCGAGGGCCTTGCGGACTGATTGGACCGGAGCGGCCTTTTCCATACAGTGGAATTCCTTTCTGCTGACTGGAATTACACTAATTACAATTTACCCCCCTGTCAACACATTTTCCTTTGCAGAAAAAGCAATAGCCGTCAGCACTTTTTGGAATCAAATGGCGGAAGCAAAAAGCCCTCGGCATTGCTGCTGCAGCATCAGCGCAGCTTCTTCCATTCATCAATCATCGCCAGCGTGCTTTCCCAGGGCATGATACTGTGCGCCGAAACCGCTGGAGCGAGAACTAAGCCGCGCCGGCCGAAGGCTTCCACAATATCGCGGACGGCCTGCCGCACTACCTCGGGCCCGTGCCACAGATGATAGGTGCTGCTGGGGCCGGTCCAGAGGCTTACGTGCGGCATGAGCTTCTGGCGAATAGCCGTCATGCTCGTATCCTTGAAGGCTACGTCGATGCCAAAGAGGTTGTCGAAGCCAAGCCCGGCCAGATGCTCCAGTAAGGGCATGATTCCGGTGTGAATGGTGTAGCTGGAGAGCAGTCCCGCCTGCCGGGCCAGTTCGTTTTCACGACGGACATGCCCGGTGATAAATTGCTCGAGCATGGCCGGACTGTAGAAATCGGCCGTCTCGTAAAACCCGTTGCGGCGGACAACATCAACGCCCCATTCGGCCGCCGCCTGGATTGCGGCCAGGTTCAGTTCGTGCTCCAGGGCCAGGTAATCGTGAACCAGTTGCGGGTTGTCGAGCGTCAGCAGACAAAGCGCTTCGGCTCCGCAAAGTTTCTGAGCTCCCGTCAGCCCCTGCCCGATGTTGGCGACGATTGCCAGATCGTAACGATCCGCCAGCAGACGAAGCCGCCCGGCAAATTCCGATCCTTTGCGTCGCGATTCACCGGTCGTATCCACCCGAAGCACATGGCGCAGGCATCGCAGGTCGCTCTCGTCCGCCAGCCAGGGCTTCTCGAAGTGTCCCACATTGAAGTCGCAGAACAGCGGGATCTCCTCGCCGTGCGGCCAGCGGTCATCATACCGCACAGACGCATGCAGATCGCCATCGGGCGTGCTATACACCTTGTGCAGCGTCGCGCCGTCGACCCAGGTGCGACTCGTAACCTCCGGCCCGGGCCTGGCGAGGTCGATTCCCATTGTCAGCACCATGTCCACACCCAACTGTTCGACCTGGTAAGCCGTGCGCTCCTCGATTGAGGCCGACTGCGGCCAGGGGAAATTCCACGATGTCCGCTGCACAGGATACAGCGGGTTGAAGGCCGGAGAACATGGAAGGCGATCGACCTCCTGACGCTGCATGGCGGCCAGCACTCGCTGGCGACGGCTCATCTGGGAATTCATACTGTCTCTGCTCCTTGTGGCATTGCGTTCAGCACCAGCCGGTCATACGGCCGAGCAGGCGGATGTACTCCACAATATTGGGCCAGGAGACGTCGGCCGGTATGGCGTGGTCGCAGCCGGGAATGTATCCTCCGCCGCGGGCCACCGGCTCCAGGCGGGCCATCTCGTCAATGAGCGTCTGGCCGCCGCGGGCCATGGCCCGTTTGTCGATGCCGCCCTGGTAGGCCATCTTCTGGCCATAGGTGCGATGGTAGAGCGGCAAGTCGTTATGAGCGGCGACCTCCAGCGGCCAGTTGCTGCGGATGCCGGCCTCGATCCAGATGGGGATAAGCTCCTCGACGCAGCCATCGCTGTCAACTTCGACCATCGGGCATCCTGCCTGGTGTGCCAGCCTGGTCCACTTCTGCCAGCTTGGCATGCAGAATCGCCGCGTCATGGCCGGCGAGATCATACTGTGAGCCTTGTAGGCCATGTCCTCGTTAATGAGGATGGAATCGGGCACGACATGATCGAATACCCGCTGTAACATCTGCGACACGAAATCGGTCCAGAAGGCGGCCATTTCGTCCACCAGCTCGGGCTGTTCGATCATCATCATGCACAAGCCCTCGAAGCCGCACCATTCGCGCAGCTGCCAGAAGGGCCCGGAGAAAGTCAGCCTGAGCACCGTCTGCCGGTCGCTCAAGGCTCGGGCACGTTCGGCAAAATCGGGGCCGAAGCGGCCGGGGGTATTGATGTCATAGCGCCGACGCATCTCCAGCCAGTCATGCCGCGTTTCGACCGGGCAGCGCAGCCAGCGGCGGGTGACAAAATCGCGTGCCTCGCGCAGGTAGCTCACGTCGTAGGTGTCGCTGATCTCGCAGATGTTGCCCTTCCAATCCTGGACAATGTAATGACCACCGCGATGCTCCAGCACCTTCTCCTCGAATTGCGGCATCATCCGCCAATCAACCGGCAGGGAGGCCGCCGGCGACACAGCCTCGGCCGGAATGCCCGCCAGGCGCATGGCTTCCTGCAGCCAGTTGACGCCCTGCGGCAAGCCCTGGCTGTGCCAGGCCTTGAGGGTGGATTCACGGGCGCCCCCCGGCGAGAATGGCAGCCGGTCGGGCTTCTGATAGAGGAGCGTAGCCAGGTAGCGCTCGCGTGGAGTCATGGAGTCGGCCATTGTTGTGTTACACCTTTTTCAGATGATGATCGAACCGCCGCTGGTCAAAGATTTCCGCAACTCTTGCGGCGCAACAGCCGTGACATCGACTGTTGGCTGGGCACAGGCGATGTGGGCTGCAACTCCTGCCGCCTCGCCGGTCTGGTTGCAGTTGACCATAACCCGGATTGCGCCGTACGCGCCGCGATCGGAATCGGCAAGCCTGCCAGCCGAGATGATATTGCGCGTGCCCTGCGGCAACAGGCTGCGGTAGGGAATCTGGTAGAAGGTCGGATCGTTTTCGACAGGATCGCGCCATCGCCCCTGCACCGGCTTCTGCCCCGGCACACAGTAGACCTCGCTGCCATCAAGGTAGCGGAAGGTCAGGCCAGGCCGGTCGCTGTGATGCACGTCCACCCGGTAGCTGCCATTGGCGATGGCGTCGTCAAAACTCGCGCCGTTGAGCACCTCGGCCTCGGTCAGTCGATGGTCGGACCGCGTGTGGCGGGTCTCGCGAATACCAATGTGGCCCGGCAGGTCGGCAAGACGCAGCCCCCCTGCCGTCTGCGGATATTCAGCCTGCAGAATGTCGAGCATGGCCCGGGCCTGGCGGCGACCCTCGATTTCGGCCTTCGTCAACTCGTCGGCATCGGCACAGTTCGCCTCGGGCACGCGCGTTCCGGCAATCATCGTGGCCTGCGGATCGCCGAGCATCTGCCTGCTCCACAGGAAACCGTGCGGAATGCCGCGATTATGCTTCGGATCGTAAACCACGCGGCCGATGTCGAACCCGGGCGTATTCTGCACGAACTCCTCGTAACCGTGCAACACCATACAGGTGGTCGGCGGCTGAAGATCACGCTGCGTCCAGGTGGGCAGCCCGGCACGGTGCACCAGGTCGCCATCGCCCGTGGCATCCACAAAGACCCGCGCCCTGATGGCCCGCCGCCCGCTCTTATCTTCGATCACCGCAGCAGCGGCGCGGCCGTCCTCCTCCATTATCGGCGATACAAACCGAGCGTGCAGAAATGGCCGGATGCCCGACTCGATGACCATCTCGTCCAGCACCACCATAAGCTCGTACGGATTCAGCGTAAATGCGACGCTCGGATTATTGGGGAAGTCCAGGGCGCCATCGTGCCTGCGCAGCCGCTCGACAGTCTCAAGCGTCAGGCCGGCGATTATCTGCCGCTTGTAGATTGTGTCCATCAGCGAGTGCCAGACGCAGACCAGCCCGGCCGTGGCCGTGCCGCCAAAAACGCCCTGGGCTTCGACAATAGCCACACGCAGTCCAAGCCTGGCGGCCCGCACGGCGGCGAAAACCCCGGTGCAACTGCCGCCTATGACGCAGAGGTCGACATCGGCCGCAACAGCTATTTCACGCTCTGGTTCGATCAATGGTGTATTCATGGCCGGAATGATAATGTAGGATGTGGGCCGTGTCACGATTTAAAATCATCGCTGAGGCCGCCGGGGCAATCGTATGTAAGCTGACCGGAGGCGGAAACTTTGCCCGGCTACCTGAGACTGAAAAGCCAGTAAGTAATCCTGAAAACCAGAATGAGGAACATGATGACTCTGCGGCTTACCACACTTGCGAAATTTGCGGCAATTATTCTGGCAGTTGCAGTTACTGCTCGGGCCGATTCACCCGACTCCGCCAGTCCTCCCGCGCCACAGGTGGCCGAGATGCAAAACAAGGTGGCGGAATTTGCAGCCCTGCCGCAGGCCACCTTGGTGGCCAACGCCCCCCAACCGCCGGAACTCCCCGCGGACCTCAAGCTCAAACTGGTCGATTACATCGATTGTGCCGACGATGAACTGCACCCGTACCTGCACGATGGACAGTCGCGGAGCGAGATCAGCAAAACCCTTGGCGGCGGCTTGCGTTATACTGGCTCCTACGCGGGCAGCTACTTTGCCTATCGCCTGCGGGTGGCCGAGGCCGGCAAGCCTCACCTGCTGGTGCTGACATTTCCGGATAATGCCGACCGCATGACGGCCATCAGCCTGTCGCAGCCTCCGGCGGCAGCAACCGATGCAGCGGCGGACGCCCCGCAGGCGATGAAGATGGAATTCGGCTATCGCACCGGCGACCTGCTGCCTGTCTCCGGCCGGATGGTCAGCTCCTGGGTCGTCTTCTATCCCACGTCGGACGATCCGGCCGCACTGCTGGTGGCCAACTGGCATCCGCGTATTCCGGCGGCCTTGTCGCAAGCATGGGTCTATGTAATTGAAGGCGACCTGCCTCCAGCCTTTGGCAGCGGGACAAAGCTGCACCGACAGGCCGGCCGCTACGACCATCTGCCCACCACATTGCAGACGCGATACGGCAATCGGCCCGCGAATCTGCTGGCACAGATGGATTATCTTGGCCTTGACGAGCTGTCAATGCTGGCCCTCGATCACAGGCAACTGTACTACCCGAGCACGGCCTTCGGCGGCGGTAGTGGCAATATTCCGCAGGTGCTGGGTGCACTGGAGGTTAGAGGCAAGAAGTTTGTGGCTGCTTTCGATCCGGACTGCACGACGGGCGTCTATACCATGCCCGATCAGCCACATAATCTGTGTAACATCGGCGACAACAATGTCAGAAAAGCCTGGGCGCAATTCATCGTCGAAGATTTCGTCAAGCCGCTCAAGAATTCCAAATCGCTGACCGGCATAATGTTTGGCACCCCGCACGCCACCGTGGGCACCGATCTCGAATCTGGCACCAGCTACAGCCAACTGATAAGCCTGCTGTCGTCCGAGGCATTGAAGGCGAACCAGAGCCTGCGCGTCTACCAGGGGCTGGGGCCGGCCACCGGCAACGATCATTATCTGCGAAAAACCGGCAGCCACTCCATCGTGCAGAAGTGGACTTCAGAGCCGAAAACCGACATGCAGGAACTGTTGGCCGACCGCGCTCAGGCCTATCTGCAGGACTACGGACTCTCGGGCCACGTTGGTATCCCCAGCACTCTGCTCTTTCGTGGATGCGGAATCGACGACGCCTCCTATTACAGGTTCTATCGCAGTGGAGAGCCCCGATACTGGATGCTCGATTCCATGGCGCGTAATCGGCCGCTCACCCAATCGCTGCTCTTCGGCAACAGGCTTAACGGGCTGTCGCTGAACCATGTGACGCAATGGCGGCTGATGCAGTTGCGAGCCGGACACGAGTTCTGGTGGGATTACCCCGAGATGTCGCCGCACATTCCGCCGGTGGGGCCGCAGGTGCTGGCCCCGCTGACCCTTGCCCTGGCAACCGAAGTCGAGCCGTTTGCCATCTGGACCGCCGGGCGCGGCAGCCAGACAGCCCTGAACGACACCGTACAGCGGCAATGGATACGCGTCTTCCGCCGCATGCCCTACCGGCACATGATGCCGGTTGACGACGCCCCGCAATATCCGGTCAGCGTGCGTAGCTATGCCCTCGATGGGCTGAATGTGCTGCTGACCAATCAGACCTCGGTCGAGGCAACGGTTATCCTGACTCTCGATGCCCCCATCGAGCAGGGCGAACGACTGTCGGACGGCTCGCCGGTAAAGGGCCAGAAAATCAGCCTGCAACTGCCGCCGTACGCCATCGAGGGCCTGCTGCTCCAGGACGGCCATGAGCGGCATGTGGTCTCCGTCGAGCAGTCGGCCCCAGGCTTGTCGGGCCTGATGGCTGCAAAACTGACCGAATTCGAGCGGGCGATGAAGGCGGCCGCGGAGGCCGGAGCGGAGATGGAGCCGCGCTTTGCCGAGACCCTGACCCAGGCCCGTTCGGCCATCGATGCCGAGAAATGGCAGGAGGCCGAGAATCTGCTGGATGCTGCAATCATTCGCGAGCCGGCCCTGCGGGCCAGGCTTGCTTCGGCGCGGCCCCGGGCCGAAGTGCAAAAGGCCACGGGCGAAATCAAGATCGATGGCCGCCTTGATGACTGGCCCGGGCTTCAGCCTGCCGCAGACGATTCCCCGCCCGCGCCCGCTGCCGCCCCTGCTGCAATTGTTCTGGACAGCCACAATCAGCTTATCGCCGACGCCTTTGTGGCTAACAGGTGGACCGGCAAGCAGGATCTGTCGGCCGAGTTGCACCTGGCCTGGCGCAGCGAAGGGCTTTATTTTGTTCTCAGGGTGCAGGACGACCGGCCGACGGATGATGAAAACGAGGCCAGCCTGCTGGCCTGGTCGCGTGGCGGGCATCGTTCGTGGGTGGTTCGCAACGATTACGACGGCATGCTCTTCCTGCCGCGGAAAGCGGGAGAATCGCCGAACCTGGTAACCAGGCTGGACGGCACCAGTGTGATTCACGAAGGCTTTATTCCGGCGATGCAGTTAAGCGGCGAGGACGAACTTGACTCGGGGCTTACACTGGGTCTGAACCTGGTGGTCAGCGACAGCGATGACCGCCGCGGCATGCCCTTTGCCTGGTGCAAGTCCAGTGTGCTGGCCTGGAGTGTGCTGCAGGACGGCTACAGCGTCTTCAGCGATGCCCAGACCTGCGGCGAGATTACGCTGAAGTAAGCACCGATGAGGCACCGTAGCCGGTCGTGTCGCAACATGCCCACCGCGCTCGGGCCCGCTTGGGCTGCGCTACGAGTCCAAGATTAAAGCTACAATCCACACAAGAATTAGCAGCGTGACCAGCGTCCCCATGATCAAACCAAATATTGCCCGCCCCATTCCATGCTTGGGGCTTTCGGCTGTGCGGCTCTTGCGGATGTCGATGATGGCGATAATGGACACCACCACGGCAAACGGTGCCGGAATTATCAGCAGAGAGAGCAGGCCAAGATAACCGGCCATGATGGCCCATATACTGCGTCCCACCGGAAGCAGCATCCGCACGGCGACATTCTGCCCTATATCCGGGTATGCAGGCTGTCCCGGTTGCGGCTGCACCAGATGTCCCGGAACTGTTTGCCGCGATTGCGGATTCGCAGTCATGGCTTAGCCCCCCAAAATGTAACGCTATTTGTCACAGTACCGGCAGCGGTCCAAGCGTTGCCGATCCGTTGACGGTAATGCGGTATTTGTCCGGCCCCAGGTGCTCGAGTTCGAGCGAGCCCGGCTTAGCGCCTCTGATGGAAGCACTGTAAGCGTCGCGCTGCAGTCTACCTTGGCCGCTCAGCGAGGCCATGGTCACGTTCATCAGCCCCAGAAAGCGGCTGCGGTACTTATCGTTGCGGACGCGCTGGAGATCGGTCCAGTTCTCGGTCGAGCTCTCATCGATGCGACTCTTTAAGAAGCCCAGCAAGCCCTCCACAAAGTCGCTGTCGTCCATCGATTCAGGCATGCGCATGGCCCGCAGAAGGTCTTCCGGCAGCGGGCCTTCGTAGTGCACGTCGGTCGAGACAAGCTGGCTTACCATGAAGTGCGTGACGGCCCCGCGATAGCTCAGCTTCCACTGCACCGCGCCATCGGGGGCGGCGCTGACGTGAATGACTTCAATGGCTGTCGGCCAGTGTTCGGTCTCCAGCGTCAGCCCTTCGGGTGTCTCGACGGCCTGCGGTCCCATGGCCCGCAAGGCGGCATCGCGACTGGTGGTACCCACGTCGATGCTGGACCAGGCGTTGCCGGTGCAGCCTGCTGCAACGGCGGTCACGAGCAACATTGGGATCAGCAAAAAGCTGACACGGGTAATCTCTGATAAGCGCGCCTTCATGCTGTCTGTGCCTCCTCTTTTGCATTACCACTGCCGCCCGCGGTGCGGCAAAGTCGGATTAGTTTGATTGACAGGGGCAACGGATGCAAATAAAATCCGCTTCACGGCAAGTTGTCTTACACCTATTGAAAGGATCTGCCAGATGAAGTATTCAGTGTTCACGGTCTGCATGCCGGAATATCGCCCGAGCGAAGTAACGCAGCGATTGAAGAAATGGGGCTACGACGGCGTGGAGTGGCGCTTCTTCGAGCGGCCCGAAAATGTCGATCCGAAAGGCGGTTTCTGGGGCGGCAATATCGCCACCATCGACCCGCGACACTGGGAGAAGGAGATTCCCGAGGTCAAGAAGCTGTGCAAAGCCGCCGGACTGGCCACCCCCAGCCTGGCCGCCTATGCCGGTTGCTGGCAGCCGGAACGCTACGAGCCCGCCCTGGCGGCCGCCTCGGCCCTTGGCGCTCCGATGGTTCGCGTAGGCGTTCCCGGCTACGACCCGAAGATCGGCTTCCAGAAGCAGTTTGCCGACAGCCTGAAGGCCTACGAGAAGGTCATCAAGGTGGCCCAGAAGCACAAGGTCAAGCCGGTCATCGAAATCCACATGAACATGCTGGCCCCCAGCGCCTCGGCCGCCTACAACTTCTGCCGCCACTTCAGCCCCAAGGATATCGGCATCATCTACGATCCCGGCAACATGGTCTACGAGGGCTACGAGCAGTACCAGATGGGCCTGGAGATTCTGGGCAAGTACCTGGCCCACGTGCACATGAAGAACGGACGCTGGGACGTTGTCGGCACCACGCCCGAAGGGGCCGTGAAGTGGAGCCCGACCTGGGCCGCCATGAAGACCGGCTTCTGCGACTTCGAAAAGCTGATTCTGGGCCTGAAGGCAGTGGGTTACGACGGATGGCTGAGCTTCGAGGACTTTAACGCGGCCAAGAAGACCGACGATAAGCTGCCGGAAGACATCAAGTACATCAGGGCCATCGAAAAGCGCGTCACGCGGGATCTGGCCAAGGCTGCCAAGACGGCCAAGTCATCCAAGACGGCTAAATCGGCCAAGACGGCCCGCAAGACCAAAAAGTAGTAGTCGATTACAGCCGCAGGTTTTCATCTGAGGCATGCACCGCAAAAGCAACGGGCGCCGCCTGAATCCATCAGACGAGCGCCCGATTTTTTTATAGTGGCAGCCGGCGCCTCCCTCCATGCTCAACCGGCTGCATCAATATTTTGCAGCAAACAGAACGCTTCCTCAATAGGCATGGTCGCTGGGCGGATGTTTGGCCGGGGCCTCGGCCTCGTCGATGTGGTTCAGATAATAGAACCAGCGGGCCTGGTGGACCTTTTCGTCCTCCCACATGCGGAAAACATATTCGTAGGTCGCCTTGTCCCACTTCACGTCGCCGGCCAGATGTTCGTAATGCTCAATGGCCTTGCGTTCCACCCATTCGGCCAGCCGCAAAATGTACTTTGTGCCGAGCAGCCGCGATATCCGCCCGCCGACATAGCCGAAAATATAGAAGCCCAGCCGAGCCATGGACTCGTTGCCGTTATATTCCAGCAGCAGCACCATGCTGTCGGTGTGATGGGTGACCTCGTTTTCCATGGCCGCAATCAGTTGGCGGTCAAGTTCTGTCTGCTTCTTGCTTATCTGGGCCCGGTAGACCTGCGTGGCCATGGTCTCCAGCCTATGAATGGTCCGCAGGGCCTTTCTGGTGCGCTTGAGAGTCGCCCGGTCGGCATTCTGGCCGCGAAAGCCGATATCGTGGGTATACATTTCGGTCCGCAAAACCTGGTCGACGTCGGGCACACGAACTTCGTCTTGTGACTGACTCATGATGAGTTTGTCCCTCTTGCCGTCTAAAACTATAGTTGTCGCGCTGTCCTTCGCGCAGTCCGGAAATGCACCTCTACTGGATGATAGCACGATGGCCGTAAAGCCTCAAGTGCATCAATTAGTCAATTGCCGCTGTAACTGGCCCCGCATTTTTTGCGGTTATCCTTGCCCACTTCGTATAATATCTGTGACTTCGTCCGGTCGCTGACCGGTCAGACTGAATCTGTGAAAGGAGCAGGCTTATGACAGGCAGAATCTTGTTGTCCGTGGCTCTGGTGGCCAGCGTCGCCTTTGTTGCTTCGTGCCAGAACGATACGCCCGATGCCGCAAGGCAGGATGATCAGCAGACAGAGTCGTCACTGCAGACGAAAACCGACCAGAATCAGCCGACCTCTGAGGCCGGCGCAAACCCCGCCAATGAAGCAGCTACGTCGGACGAGCTTGCGTCACAGAGCGCCGCGGATTCGGCCGTTGCAGCCGGCGACGAAAAGCTGGTGGCCCTGCCCCGCCCGGTGCTCTACCAAGGCGATGATCCGGCCTATGTCGCTCCGGGCACAAAGGCTGCCATGCGAAAAGCGATTGATCATCTGCGCAAAACTCAGAATGCCGACGGTGGCTGGTCGCCGCCCGGGGCCGACGCCAGCAATCTGGGCATCAGCGCCGTGGCCCTGACCGGTCTGGCCTCAGCGGGGGTTCCGGCCGATGACAAGATGGTCAGCAAGGCCGTCAGCTATATTCTCAGCTTCGCTCGCGATGACGGCGGCATCCACGATGGCACCGTCATGAACTATACCACCAGCCTGGCGGTCATGGCTCTTACGGCCATCGACGCCCCGAAATACGAGGCGATTATCCGCAAGGCCGCCGAGCACCAGCGCGGCAACCAGTGGGGCAGCGACCCCGAAAGCGCCGATTTTGGCGGCGCGGGCTACGGTGGCCAGCACAACCGGCCCGACATGAGTAACACCACCTTTGCCGTCATGGCCTGGCGCGACATGCAGGAGGCCGGCATGGACGTCAGCGAAGAAATGAAGCGGGCCATGGTATTCGTCAGCCGCAACCAGAATGGCGAGGCCAACCGCGGCTACTGGCAGGGCGCTCCCGACGATCGCGGCGGGTTCATCTACACCACCCATAAAGGCGGCGAGAGCAAGGCCGGAGACGTATTGCTGGCCAGCGGCGGCCGCGGCCTCAAAGCCTATGGATCCATGACCTATGCCGGATTCCTGAGCCTGATTTACGCCGGGCTCGACCGCGACGACCAGCGCGTGCAGGCCGCCCTCGATTGGATAAGCAAAAACTGGACCCTGGAAGAAAACCCGGAGATGGGGCTTCAGGGCTACTACTATTACCTCATGACAATGGGCAAAGCTTTGCACGCCTATGGCCAGCCGACCATTACCGATGACCAGGATACTCAACATCAGTGGCGCAAGGAACTGACGGCAAAAATGCTGCAGCTTCAGGGCGAAGATGGGGCTTGGGTCAACGATGCCGACCGCTGGCACGAAGGAGCAAAGCCGGTGATCGTCGGCTACGGCCTGATTACTCTCAGCTCGGCCGTCAAGGAGTTGCCTGCTGAGGCCGCGGGCAAAGAGCCTGCTGCTGCGGGCGACACAAGCGCTGCTGACACAACAGTCGAATCCGAGGCTGCTGAGGTCGTCGCCGCCCCGTGTTGCCCCCAATAACATCAACCGTGCCTTCTGGTGCCAGAGACAGAGGAGTTTCGATCGTGGCAAAATGTTCCATACTTCTGCGCCGCTTGAGGCGAACAGCTTTCATTGCCCTGGGCGTAGCCGCCGGCCTCGTAGCCGGTTGGATGGTAGCCGACATGATAACCGGCACTTCGCTGGCCAATCCGCCGGCGTCGAGTCCGGTCTCGACCGAGCCGCAGGCCGAGGCGACCATGGGAGTCACCGGCGGGCAGGTAGCTGCGGAATCCGGGACTGCCGCCGCAGCGGAGTCGCCGACCGAGCCGGCCAAAACTCACCATGGTCCGGAGATCAATCCTGGTAACGATACGATTGTAACTCCCACGCGCGAAGCGCCAAAGACGGACGTGGAGGCCGAAGCCACCGAGCGTGAAGCCGAGGCCGCCGAGCAGCAGCTTCTGCGCAATCTGCCGGGCATTGTTGTCAACCGACAGGCCAAGACCGTGACGCTCGAAGGCAGCGTCTGCCTGCGCGAAGGTATGCTGGAACTTTTTGCAACCGCCAGCGGCATGCGCCAGCACGAGTCAATTGTGCACCTGAAGGCCCGTCCGCTCAACATCCAACTGGCTCTGCTGCTCATAGGCCTGCAGAGCGGCAACGGCATCATGTGGACCGATGACGGCGAATTTCTGCCGGCGGCCGGCCCGGAAGTGCGTGTTTTCGTGGAGTACGAAAAGGATGGCCGCAAGGTGCGGGTCGAGGCCCATGAATGGATGAATAATGCCTTCGACGAACCGGCCAAGCCGCAGAAGTGGGTATTCGCAGGCAGCGAGACCATCGATGATCAGTTCATGGCCGATACCGAAGGCACCGTTATCACCGTCTCGAATTTCGCCTCCGCCATTCTCGACCTGCCGTTCGAGTCCACCACCAGCAACGACCAGCTTGTTTTCAAAGCTCGCACCGACGCCATTCCGCCCATAGGCACGGCGGTTAATGTCATTCTGCAGCCCACCGGAAAGGTGGTCGCGGGCAAGAAACTGACCTGGATTTATGTCATCGACAAAGACAACAAGGTGACGCTGGAGGGCCAGCCGAGTTCGCCGGAAGAGCTGGCCGCTAAGCTCGAAAAACGCGACAAGTACCTCCGCAAGGTCGAAATTTTCGCTCATCCTAAGTCGCAGATGGAGCATACTTTTGCGGCCATGAAGGTAATCGGCAACTTTGCTTCAATAAGGATGCAGATTCTGCCGCTGATGGACGTCGACTCGCAGCAGCCCCAACCTGCCGCCGATGAGTCCCCGGCCGAGTCGCCTGCACCGGCCGACGACTCCTCACCTTCTTCCGATGAGTCCTCGGCTCCCGGCAGCGATGCCACCGCCCCTGCCGCTGACAACTCGCGGCAGTCCGAGCAGTAGTTTCTGCTGCTGAGCACTGCCCGGCAGATGCCACCAATACAAAGCCAATCTGATTATCACCGATCTGCAGCCAGCACTTGAAGCGTGGGCGGCAATGCGGTAGACTGCAACTGCGATTCCTGTGGCCTTCAGCGCGCACGCGTCTGGCGTCCAACCGGTCAACCGGTGGCAGAGGGGAATTTGCGCAACTTGCGGGAGTGACGGGCAATGAAAGGCTATCCACGGGTTGGTCTGGGTTACGACATTCATAGACTGGTGGCCGGTCGCCCGCTGATTCTTGGCGGCATCCGCATTGACGCTGATCGCGGCCTGCTGGGCCACAGCGATGGCGACGCTATTCTGCATGCCCTGGCCGATGCCATTTACGGTGCAATAGGCTCGGGCGACATCGGTGAGCATTTCCCCGACAGCGATGAGTCGCTGGAAGGCATGGACAGCCGCCACATTATCCGGGCGGCCGTGGCCGAGGCCGAGACCGCCGGCTACCGGGTCAGGTCGGCGGACATCACAATACTGGCCGAGCGGCCCAAGCTGGGCCCCTGGAAGGAAGAGATCCGCCAGAGCATAGCTTCGCTGCTGGGCCTGCAGCACGGCGCTGTCAGCGTCAAGGCCCGGACAAACGAAGGGCTTGGCCCAATCGGCCAGCAGCAGGCAATTGCCTGTTATGCTGTAACAGTAGTGACACCATGAGGCGGGCGAGCCCCGTCTGGCTTTGACCAAGTTAAAGGTAAGAAGAACGCTATGGCCTTGAGAGTTTATAACAGTCTGAGCAGGGAGTTCGAGGTTTTCGAGCCGCTGGAGCCGCCGTATGTCGGCGTGTATGTCTGCGGCCCGACGGTTTATGGCGATGCCCACATCGGCCACGCCAAGAGCTATATCTCGTTCGACATCGTGGTGCGTTACCTGCGTTACCTTGGTTACAAGGTGCGTTACGTGCAGAACATTACTGACGTCGGGCACCTGACTGACGATGCCGACGAGGGTGAAGACAAGATTGCCCGGCGGGCCCGGCTGGAGCAGGTGCATCCGTTGGCCCTGGCCGAGACCTACACGCGTCGCTATTTTGCCGACATGGACGCCCTGAACGTGCTGAGGCCCGACATATCGCCGCGGGCCAGTGGTCATATACCGGAGCAGATAGCCCTGACGGAGCGGCTGATCAAGACCGGACATGCTTACGTGGTGAATGGCAACGTCTATTTTGACGTCAGCACATTCCCGGAATACGGCAAGTTGTCGCGCCGGCGGGTCGAGGCCTCCGAGAGTGGCACGCGGGTTGAGGTGCGCGGCGAGAAGCGCACGCCGGCCGACTTCGCCCTCTGGAAGCGAGCGGAGCCAGGCCATATCCTGCAGTGGCCCAGCCCCTGGGGCATGGGCTACCCGGGCTGGCACATCGAGTGCAGCGTGATGAGCCAGAAGTACTTGGGCGACACCTTCGACATCCATGGCGGCGGCATGGAGAACATGTTTCCGCATCACGAAGACGAAATTGCCCAGAGCGAGGCCGCCGGCGGCAAGCTTTTCGCCAAGTACTGGCTGCACAACAACATGGTGACGGTCAACGGGCAGAAGATGGGCAAGAGCCTGGGCAACTTTACCACCGTACAGCAGATTGTAGACCGCTACGATCCGCTGGTGCTGAGGTTCGTCATCCTGCAGGGCCATTACCGGCGTCCGTTTGACTATAGCGATGACTCGCTGGGCGCCGGCAAGACGGGCTACGAACGGCTGGTGAATGCCGTCAAAGCCATCCGGGCGGCCATGGCCAAGGCTGCCGATGGCCAGGCGAGCGAGGCCGGGCGAAAGCTGGACGAGGATATCGAGGCCCGTTTCCGCCAGGCGATGGATGACGATTTTGGCGTAAGTGAAGCCTTGGCCGTGCTTTTCGACCTGGTGACCGAGGCCAATAAGATGGCCCGGCAGGATGGAGTATCGCGCGGTGACCTGGAAATTGTCGACAACCTTTTCCGCCGCCTCGGTGGTGACGTGCTGGGTATTGTGCGGGACAAGTACGAGGACGCTGCTGCCGCCGGTGCCGCCGGTCTTGATGCCAAGTTGGTGGAGTTGATGATCCAGTTGCGCAAGGAGGCCCGGGAGGCCAAGGATTTTGGCCTGTCGGACCGGATTCGCGATCGGCTTGCCGAGATTGGGGTGAAGCTTACCGATACCCGCGAAGGCACTACTTGGACGGTAGAATAGTTACAGTTATCCCCCGGCTTCAAAGGCGACGGCAACGGCGACGGCTACAGAAGCAACGACATCCCCCGGCAGTGCCGGGGGCTTCAAAGGCAACGGCAAAGGCAAAGGCAACGGCAACAGCAACGGCGGCGACGGGCTTTGTGGGCGGCGAGTTTCGGTGGTAATGGTTCCAACATCACATTAACGTGCAGCGGCAATTGGAATTCCATGAGAATATTGGGCGTCGATCCTGGCCTTCAGCGCACCGGTTACGGTTTGGTTGATGCTGCCCTGCCAATGCGGCCGCGGCTGGTTGAGGCCGGTGTGGTGCGGGCGAACGTGAAGCTGGCTCTGCCCGAGAGGTTGCGCGAAATACATGTTGGCCTGAGCGAAGCGATAGCCGAGTTGAAGCCGGACGTGCTGGCCGTGGAGGAGCTTTTCTCGACCTACTCTCATCCGAAGACGGCCATTCTTATGGGGCATGCCCGGGGCGTGATTTTTCTGGCCGCGGCCGAGGCCGAACTGCCTGTTTACAGCTACGCTCCGCGGCGCATCAAGCAGGCGGTGACCAATAGCGGGGCAGCTACCAAGGCCCAGGTTCAGCGGGCAGTGCAGTTTGTCTTCGGGCTGTCGGAAGTACCGAAGCCGCCCGACGTGGCCGATGCCCTGGCCATTGCCTTGTGTCATGCCCAATCACTCAGCAGCCGGAGGTTAATGGTATGATTGCCCGCATTCGGGGCACACTCAGCGAGGTCCGTACGAGCAGTGTTTATCTGGATCTTGATGACCTGACCTATCAGGTTCATGTGCCTGCCGTCAGTCTGCCGGAATTGCAGACCCGGATTGGCCAGCGCGTTACGCTGCATACGCTCCAGTATATTGAGGGTAACAGCGCCTTCGGCAGCCAGGTGCCTCGCCTGATCGGCTTTATGAGCGAAAAGGAGCGCGACTTCTTCATGCGCCTGGTGACTGTTCAGGGTTTGGGAATGAATAAGGGGCTGAAGGCCATGATTCTGCCGGTGGGCGAGATTGCCGGGGCCATCGAGGCCCGCGACATCCAGACCCTGACGAAGTTGCCGGGCGTCGGCAAACGTGGGGCCGAGAAGATGATTGCCGAGTTGCATGGCAAGTTGCTCGAGTTCGGTGGGGCGGCGACCGCGGCAGGCTCAACAGGCACTGCTGCCGCCGGCCCGCAAACGGCGGCAACGGAGATGGAAACCGAAGCTGTGCAGGCACTGGTGCAGATGGGCTTTAAGCGGAACGAAGCCGAAGAGACCGTGAGGCGAACGGTTTCAACTATGAGCACGGTCGATTCCGTCGAACAACTGCTCCAGCAATGTTTCCGGAAAGCCGGCCGCTGAATGGGGCTTGGCAGGTGAGGACACCCGCAAATGTCACGTGAAAGAATGGTCAGCCCGGAGTCGAGCAGCCCGGCCGAGGAGCACTTCAACTGGTCGCTGCGCCCGACCTCGCTGGAAGAGTACGTCGGCCAGAAGAAGCTGGTGGACAAGTTGCACATTGCCATCGAGGCCGCCCGCCACAGGAGCGAGCCGCTGGAGCATGTGCTTTTCAGCGGACCTCCAGGTCTGGGCAAGACGACCGTGGCCCACATTGTGGCCCAGGAGATGGAGGCCCCCATCCGGGCCACCAGTGGCCCAGCCCTGACGCGGCCGGCCGACCTGGTGGGCATTCTGACGAACATGAAGCGCGGCGAGGTGCTTTTTATCGACGAAATTCACCGCCTCAGCCCCGTGGTGGAGGAATACATCTACCCGGCCATGGAAGATTTCAAGATCGACATAACCATGGATAGCGGGGCCTACGCCCGTGTGCTGAATTTCCAGATCGAGCCGTTCACGCTCATAGGCGCGACCACCCGGGCGGGCATGCTGTCGGCGCCCCTCAGGGCCCGCTTCGGCCTCTTTCACCATTTCGAATTTTACCCCGAGGCCGACCTGGCCCAGATTATCTCGCGCTCGTCACGACTACTAAGCCTGGACCTGACACCCGAGGCGCTCTGCGAAATCACCCGTCGCAGCCGCGGCACTCCGCGAATTGCCAACCGTCTGATGCGCCGCGTGCGCGACTATGCCCAGGTGAAGTCGGGCGGCAAGGCCGATCTGAATGTGGTGGCCAAGGCCCTGGCCATGGAAGGCATTGACGAGTTCGGCCTCGACGACCTCGACCGGCGATTCCTGAAGACCATCATCGAGTACTATAGCGGCGGACCGGTCGGAGTAGAGGCCCTGGCGGCCACCCTGAACGAAGAGGTGGACACGCTGGTGGACGTGGTGGAGCCATTCCTCTTGAAGGAGGGCATGGTGGGCCGCACCCGCTCGGGCCGCATCGCCATGGCCCGCGGCTACGAGGTACTGGGGATGAAGATGCCGCGAGCATCCGCCGGCGGCCCAGGAGCGGAACCCGACCTGTTTGCCGACTCCGAGAGCTGACCTGCTGCATTGGGTTTCCCCGCCCTGCTCCGCCCTGCCTGAAGCGAAGTGGCACTACTGCACCCGCGGCGAACAATCAGACACTGTCAGTGGACCGGCGGCCTCGGCCATTGCGGCAGCCATCCTTCTCTACACTGTTACAGATCATATTAAAAAAACCACGACGGGCGCTTGGCCCGCCGCGGCTTGTTATGTTGGTTCTGCTACTCTTGGCAGCACATGATCAACAGCTTGCGGCCCTGCCGAAGCTTTGATCAGCTTTCCAGATCGGCTGGATGGGTGATGCGACCGGTCAGGGCGCTGGCTGCGGCCACGGCCGGGTTGGACAGGTAGACGAAGCTCTTCGGGTGGCCCATGCGGCCGGTAAAGTTGCGGTTGGTGGTGGCAATGGCCGTCTCGCCCTCGGCCAGGATGCCCATGTGTCCGCCCAGGCACGGCCCGCAGGTGGGGGTGGATACCGCACAGCCGGATTCGACGAAGGTTTCCAGCAGGCCCTCGCGCATGGCTTCGAGGTAAATCTGCTGGGTGGCCGGGATGACCAGGCAGCGGACGTCTTTTGATACCCGATGGCCGCGCAGCAAACCGGCCGCAACTCGCAGGTCGCTCAATCGGCCATTGGTGCAGGAGCCGATGACCACCTGGTCGACCGCTACGTCCTTCAGTTCGCGTACCGGCTTGACGTTTTCCGGCAGGTTCGGGCAGGCTACGCTGGGCTCAAGGTGACTGATATCCCAGGTATAGGTCTGCTCGTATTCGGCGTCGGCGTCGCTGGCATAGTAGACCGGCTCGCGCTCGGTGCGGCCCGTCACGTATTGCCGGGTGATATCATCAGGAGCGATGATGCCGTTTTTGCCGCCGGCCTCAATAGCCATGTTGCACATGGCCAGCCGATCGTCGATGGGTAGAGAATCGATGACCGGCCCGCAGAATTCCATGGCCTTGTAGAGGGCGCCATCAACGCCAATCTGGCCGATGGTGTAGAGAATGAGATCTTTGCCGCCAACCCACTCGCTGAGCGTGCCGGTGAAGACGAAGCGAATTGTAGGCGGAACCTTCAGCCAGACCTTGCCGATGGCCATTGCGGCTGCCAGGTCGGTCGAGCCGACGCCGGTGGAAAGAGCCCCAAGGGCGCCATAGGTGCAGGTGTGGCTGTCGGCGCCGATGACCAGGTCGCCGGGGCCGACTACACCCTTCTCGGGCAGCAGGGCATGCTCGACGCCAACTTCGCCCACTTCGTAATAATGGGTAATGGCGTGCTTACGGGCGAACTCGCGCAGAATTTTGGACTGCTCGGCGCTCTTTATGTCCTTGTTGGGCGTGAAATGGTCGGGCACCAGGGCGATCTTGTTACGATCGAACACCTTCTGCACGCCGGCCTCTTCGAATTCGCGAATGGCAATGGGGGCGGTGATATCGTTGCCCAGGGCAATGTCGACGTTGGCATAAACAAAGTCGCCCGGACGGACGGTGTCGAGCCCGGCATGGGCCGCAATGATTTTTTCGGTTATGGTTTGACCAGCCATGTTGGCACTCCCTGCTCAAAACAAATGTAACACAAGTAAAAGTGGATGAATTTTCGTCGCATGCCACTGCCTGGATGGCCAATTAGCTGCGGCGGACCGGCTTTGCGGCAAGCGGCTTATTATATCAGAGGCAAAAGAATGTGCCATGGTGAGATTGCAAAAAGTTGCTGGCGAGTGCTGAGCGAAGATTGACAAGCGGGCGTGGAGATTTATAATAGTTGATCTTGACGGCAGCCGTATGTGCCGCGAATATGCGAGGCCTGCAATTGCGGGATTGATTGCGGCCGGCAGAAAATAATCGGGGTGTGGCTCAGCTTGGCTAGAGCGCTGCGTTCGGGACGCAGAGGTCGCTGGTTCAAATCCAGTCACCCCGACCAAAACACCACGGCGGCCACTGTAACTACAGTGGCCGCCGTTATTTATGAGCAGAATGCCAAAATGCAATTCGGCAGAGAGTTTGAACCCTGCAGGTGCCATGTGGCAACTCACATTCGGGCCGGGCAAGCGTTGGTCTCTACCTTTACAGTTTTATTGTTGCTGACAGGACCATGGTCTGACTACTATTGTCGCCATGGGTCATGTTCTCAAGGCTGAGGCCAATGGTTCACTGACCATGAGGAGGCGCAATGGAGAAGACCGGCAAGTTTGATATCAATTGGGTCTGGGATGACCTCATGGCTACGGGCAACTTCACTGAAGCCATCAGATGCACCGAGCAGGCTCTGGCGGCTATCACACCGAGAACACCATATCACGCCATGGCCGGACGGGATTTCCTGCCCATGCTCGATCAGGCTTGCCAGTGGCTGATGTCCTTCTGCGATGCGGCTGTGGCGGAGACAAACATTGAGTCCATCTATGCCGAGATGAACAGCTTCGACTACAACACCGACGAATGGCGCGTCGACGGCTTCGCCTTCGCAGTGGGGCCGCAAGGGGCCGTGGAAGACTTGGGCGAGTACGCCTTCTGTGAATTTCCTCAACTCACACTGCGCGGTTTCGAAGACATTCAGCAAGCCTATGAAACATATGGCGTTCTCACGGAGAGCGAGGCAGCAACGCCGGATCTTGAGGCGGTCAAGGACGCCCAAGCGATGGCTTTTAACCTCGTCGCCTTTCACATGACACATCTGCTCGTAGCCGCCAGACGGAAAGCTCGCACAGAAGGACATCCTGTCGGTGCCCTGCCTCTTCTGATCGGAGTGCATGACTTCGCAGAGCCGTACTTGGCCGAGGATTGAGTCTGTGACAGCCGGGGGGAACGTCCCGGGGCCAGTTGCAGGGTCACTTGCAGGGCCATCGGGCCAATGGCCCTGCATCGACCACCGATGACCCTGCGTCATGCAGTCGTTCAAGCGGCTGCCCAGCAACTCGTGACAACCTCCCTGAATGTTTGAACCGTCACCTCAGAGCGGCTGGAAAGCGCTTGTCGGAGGCAGTGTTGGCACAAGCCAAGGGGGCTCAACCGACATTTCTGCCACCGCTTCTGCCTCGCAATCTTTGAGCACAGAATCGATAAGTCCTTCCAGCATCCGGTTTTGCAGCGTCGGCACGAGGAACTCGGCAAGCAGCTCCTCGGCGGCGGATTCAAACTCTTGAGATGCTGGCCGACCATCAATAAAAAAGGGCTGCCATATGGCAGCCTTTTTTTATTGATGGTAGAGCAGGAGAGCAGTAGAAAGGAGAAAGTAGAGCACTGCAAGAGAACGGCCGAAAGGTCAGCAGTCCTGCTCTCCTGCGGTCTCCTCTCTACTTTCTACTCTGCTCGCCGGCCTTCGCCTCCGGCAACTTCAGCCCATCCGGATTATCCTTCCTCTCCGCCAGGGCCAGAACCAAGGCCGGTGCGCTATCCATCGCCTTGCCAACTTCAATCTGCGATATTGCCCGCTCCCAGACCGCCCTCAGCGACGCCTCGCCCACCGCCTTCCACTCCTCGCCCCCGCTCTCCTTCGCCAGTCGCGTCAGCAACTGGTTGATGTGCTTCTCGGCCACAGCCGATGACGTCACCAGCTCATCCGCCAGTAACTCCGCCGAGAGCTTCACAAGTGCTGCCGCGCTCGTCTCCCTGGCCGCGATAAAAGCCTTGGCGACCTTCTCCAGGCCGGCGTTTGTCGGCATGATCCGATCCAGGTCAACGTACAGCATGCCGCCGCCCAGGTAGCCGCGCCCCTTGTTTAACTGCAGGGCCAGCAGGTAGCGATGCTCCTTGTCCTTATCTCTGGCAGCCAGCAGCTTCGGCAGATTCTCATGCACATCGACCTTCAAATCCCCGGCCGCCAGCTCCCCCTTGAGCACTTCCTCAATCTTCAGCGCCATCGAGACGGAGTTTGTCCCCTTAACTGGCAAGGTTTTCCTGGCAAATCCCTCCGGAGCCGTGACCACTACCACTGCCGCAAAATTCCGCAACCGGTCATATAACAGCGGCGTCGCATCCGGACCCGCCTCAATCATCTGGGCCGCAACAACCGCCGGAAAAACCCCCGCCATCGCTGCCGCCACTGCCAGTGCCAAGCGACCGAAAACCATAGCCATCCTCCGTTATTCCCTTGTTCGGTCAGCCTGCGCGCTGCTCCATTGGGCAGCTTCCCGAGATTGCCGCAAGTACCTTGCCTTAAGTCCTTACCTTATAGTAGACACCGAAACCCTCCTGATGGTTCCAGTAATTCTCTCCTCAGCAACATGATGACTCATTGCGAGGGCCGGGATCAGCAAGATAGATATGGCACACTATATCATCATTCGCTATGATAATACCACTGCCTTGGCCGCGAGCGGCATCGGCCAGACGGGCGTTGATTCTGTGACACAAACACATTATATGTATGAAGAGTCCGGCAGTGGTGCAGGGCAAGTCCAGATGGGGCACAGCGGCTCAAACAGAAGCTCGCCGAATGAACGATGTGCCGGAGATCCGAGAAATGAATGCTGGAGACGATCTGGTAACAATCTATCGGCCGCGCGACCACTTCGAGGCGCATGCCATTAAGCAAGCACTGGAGGCGGCCGGCATCTCCTGCCACATTGACGGAGAGAATCTTGCAGCGTTGTCAAGCGGCGGTTGGATGTGGGGAGCTGCAATCGGTCGCATGCGCATCATGGTGATGTCGGCAGACAGTCAGCGAGCAGAAGAGGTTATCCGCGACCATGACTGTCCGTCCTGCGGTCTTTCGGAGAGCGAAGAATCGTAGCGCATTCTTCAGCTTATCTGTCCCTGTCCCTCCAACGCACGCCACATTGGCCCGAAGCCTCTCTGTCTCTGCCGAGAATGTGGGCCCGGGTTGTGAGGAGGTCGGGCGTGCTCAGTTAGCTATCATGGCTGACTTCGTCAGACCATGGCACCCGGCGCTCAACAATGAACTTCATGGGGATGCAGCTAAGATGAGAGTAACATACGGGGGAGCTGATATTAATGGAAGAGACGATCAGTTTACTGAGGAACGGGTTAAACAATTTACATCACAATTTTATGAGAAATGCAAGGTGTTTTATGCACAGGTTAAAGACGTTAAGTAGCCGGTGGGCTCTGCTGGGCCTTGTGCTGCTGGCGATTGTCCTGTTTGGGGGGTGTGCAGGATATATACAGGACAGCATGGTTGTGCCGCAGCGCATGCGCCAGGACTGGGCGCTTAATTGGCCTCCCGCAGCACGTCCTGAGGAGTATCGCGACCAGCTATTGGACCTGTGGAAGCGCGTGCCGGAGGGGGCATTGTGGATGGAGTGGGCCGAGCAGACTACCGATGGCCAACGGTGGGGCATCATTGTCGCTTACAATGATGACGCTGAGACTTTTTTAGTTGTCGCCAGTTGGGTCGCCGGCCATGGAGCCATGGAAGAGCGCCAATGCAAACGGATTCCTTTTGAGTACTTTGCACGTTATTATGCCGATAAGCTCCGCGGAAGCTACTATGCGCGGGTGCTTCCCTGGAAGAACGAACTTTTAGGAGTGCTGCTGTCGACAAAGACTCGCGAAGGATGGAGCAGCACGGTCTTTGCCAATCCGCCAGGGCTTTTTGTCGCTGAAGACGGCTGCCTGAAAGCGCCGGATAAGCTTGAGCTCTTCTGGGACAACCAAGGATACTGGTCGAATCAGATGGGCAGCATGCTCGATGCGCAGCGCGTGCTAATCCCGCTCCTCATTGATATGCGCGATCAGCCGGAATTAGTGGTTGCACCGCCAGTGACCGAAGTTCCACAAACCAGAAGTGGAAGTATTTGGGAAGACTTTGACTTTGAAGGGAGCGGAGAATGAGGCTTTGTTTCCTGATGCTCATGGCGATAATTTGCGCAGGTTGTAACCGCGCTAGTGGCACAGCACCGACAGAATATAGAAATTTGCTGCTAAGAGCGGAGAGGCTGTATCCTGGGCGCGTAATGAGTTTAGAGCAGTATCGGCCACCTTCATTCGCACGGGTTGAGAGGCAGTTGGCACTTGCGGATGAGTGGGCAATTGCCGAGGAGGTTCAGGTCAATGCACAAGTTTGCAACTGGCGGTTCGTGGCCGCCGCCAAATGGGGTAACAAGTGGCGTATCATAAGCGCTACATCCGGATGGCGCACAGCATCCACTGGAGAACCAGATGTTGTCCGCGATGACGTGGTGCGGATGTCTGACATTGACTCATCAGAAGCAGTGGAGGACGTGCGTGTATCTATCAGGAATATCGTTGCCGTGCAGGAAGGCGACCTTCTTCTGCATTCGCCATGGGCCTCTGACCCGGTTCACTTACTCGTGCTTTCAACGGGTAACAAAACCGGTTCGGCGCGGACGATGCTTTTCGGCACGAAGAGCATTCGGCTAGAGTTCGACTGGCCTGCTCAAGTCACACACCTGGAGCCACAACAGCGTCTGGTTAAAGTGTTGCTTGGTCTGGCCAATCGATTGTGTCTGCCGGGTGCCACACTTTGGAGCGACGGCGCAGCCGGCGCCAAAGTGTGCCGGAGGTTAGTCATGTAGGGTGGGCTCGGCTCAGATGAGCCCACGCTGAATAGCATTCGCCTGCCCCGCGTGGGCTCGCAAACAGCCACGAGCCCACCCTACCGGGCTGATCGAATTCCGCGGCAAGCCGTCAAGCGATGGCGCCCGCTACCGGGCGCTTGGCAACTCGATGGCAGTGCCGGTGATGGCGTGGATCGGGCGGCGAATTGAATTGCTGGAGGTGCTCAATGAACCGATTCACCGTTCGAAATCATAGCCTTTGGCGCGCAGCTGGCGGATCCATTCCTCTGCCATCTCCCGCTGTCGCTCCTGCTGCTGTTCCATGGTTTCGAGCCCAGAGGGCGCGCTTATAGCCAGAGCCATGACGTTGCTGTTAGCGAGTCGAATCGCCAACGCTTCCGCGGCTGACGCGGCAAAGCCGAAATTCAAGTGAGGCTCAAACTCGCCTAAAAACTCAGGCATCCAGCCAAAATACGGGCCAGCGTTGATAAGGTAGTTTTCAGTTGTCCCTGTCCAGGTTGAAGTGATGGTTGCGCCCGTGCCGTACTTCTTTGTAGCCGATTCTCGCAAATCATCTGGGACTGGCATTGCAAGCGGCAATGTAATCTTGAGATGAAGAACTTCCACGGGTGAGTCCATAGATTGACTGCCTTTGATGCCGCGCTTGCGAATCTCGTCGAGGCATGCCGCCAAAGCAGACACGGGAGCATCGGCTTTAGCGAGTATCTCGACGGGGTCAGCTTCGCCCGGGAAGGTGAGAGTGAGGGTGGCGTCAGCGGCAAGCGGTTCTGAGGTCTCGGACTTGCAGCCAACGCATCCAACCAGCGTCAGCAGAACTAAGCAGGTTACGCTTCTTATCTTGCCCATGGGCGGCTCCTCAATTGAGCGGTAAGAGATGAGTCTAATGCGAATGGCATTGCTGAGCAACAGAAAACGCCGCGGGCTTACCGGTAATTGACTCCAGCGGCCCCGCAACCGGCACACCACGCCAGTCATGTAGGGTGGGCTCGGCTCAGACGAGCCCACGCTGAACAGCATTCGCCTGCCCCGCGTGGGCTCGCAAACAGCCACGAGCCCACCCTACCGGGCTATCATGGCCTGACTTCGTCAGACCATGGCACCAGGCTTCATCGCTGCCTCCTTCTTGTCGTGTGCTCCTCTTGATCCAAAACCTACAAGAGGATACACGGTTGGAGGCAGCCTTTCATGAGATTACCGGGCTGGTCCACCTGAGCCGGGTGCCACATTTTGAGCGGCGGCGAAGACGGTGCCAAAGTGTGCCGGGCTAGTAGCCTGCAGACTGCTCTCCGCTGCCGCCAACCGCATCCCGTTGCGGCAGGCCCAGCCGTCGGCAGGCTTCGTCGAGAATGGTCCGCGTCGCCGTGGCGCCGAATCGCGTGCAGCCAAGGGCCCGCACCTCCAGGGCCCGGTCCAGCGTCCGCACGCCGCCGGCAGCCTTCACCTGGATGGGTTGGGGCGTGTGCTGGCGCATCAGCCGCAGGTCGGAGTCGGTCGCCCCGCCGGTGCCGTAGCCGGTGCTGGTTTTCACCCAGTCGGTGCCGATCTCGCCGCATATCTCGCACAGGCGGATCTTCTGAGCCTCGTCAAGATAGCAGTTCTCGAAAATCACCTTGACCTTCGCCCCGGCAGCGTGCGTCACGTCGGTCACCGCACGGATGTCATCGCGGACGTAGGTCCAATCGCCGCTCAGGACCTTTGAAATATTGCAGACCATGTCCAGCTCCGCCCCGCCGTCGCGCAGGGCCTGCTCGGCCTCGGCCACCTTGACGGCCGTGGTGTGCCCGCCGTGCGGAAAGCCGATGGTCGTGCTGGGCAGCACACTGCTGCCGGAAAGCAGCTCGGTGGTTCGGGCCAGGTAGTAGGGCAGGATGCAGACGCTGGCCACCTCGTAGGCTCGGGCCAGGGCAATGCCCTCGTCCATCTGCCGGTCGGTCAGCGTCGGGTTAAGCAGCGAGTGATCGATCATCCTGGCAATATCGGAATAAGTGAAGTCCATCTGAACCTCCTGGTTAATCTGTAAGTGTGGTGCGGCGAGTCAGGCCCCGCCGCGATTTCTCAGCATCTTCTGCGACTGATGTCTAATGCAGCGGGGTCTTGTTCAGCGCCAGAGCCACGCCGCCCAGTACGCCGGCATCGTTGCCCAATTCCGAGACGCGGACGTCGATGCGGTCGGTCGGGCACATGCCCACCGGCCGGGCCAGATCGCGACGGATCGGGTCCAGCAGCAGGTCGCCCATCTGGGCCACGCCGCCGGCGAAAACTACCAGTTCCGGGTCGATGACCGTGGCCACATTGGCTATGCCGACGGTCAGATACTCGGCCACCCGCTGGATCAGACCAGCGGCCACCTCGTCGCCGGCACGGGCGGCCTCGGCCACAAGCTTCGGCGTCACGTTACCGTCGTTGGTCTGGGCCATACGGGTGAGGGTGGCCGATTGCCCGCTGCGAATCAGCCGCACCGCCTCCCCGACAATAGCCGGGCCGCTGGCGAGAGTCTCCAGACAGCCGCGCTTGCCGCAGCCGCAGGGCAGGCCGGCCGGATCGATTGTAATGTGGCCGAGTTCGCCGGCGGCGCCGATGTGGCCAAGCCGCAGCTTCCCGTCGATGGCAACCGCGCCGCCGACCCCAGTGCCAAGCGTGAAGTAAACGAAGGTCAGCCCCTCGCGCCCGCGGCCGTGACCAAAAGCCATCTCGCCCAGGGCGGCGCAGCGGGCATCGTTAAGCAACCGCACGGGCTTACCGGTAATTGACTCCAGCGGCCCAGCAATCGGCACGCCACGCCAGTTGCCCGGAAAGTTCGGCAGAAAGTTCGTCACGCCATTGCGGTAATCAATCAGCCCGGGTATGCCGACACCAATAGCCGCGGCTCCGTCGCCAATCTCGTTGGCCATGCGGCCCATGCGCTGGATCACCGCGTCCGGACCATCGGCGGCATCGGTCGGAATTTCCATCCGCCGGAGAATCTTGCCCTCACAATCCGCGGCCGCAGCTTTGATGGCCGTGCCGCCAAGGTCGATGCCGATAAATACGTCACTCATTTTCGGTAAGTCCTTCAGGAATTCCGTATCTGATTCTGTGCCATCTGCCAGCAATGACGGCACCAGGCGAATTCGGTAAAATATCAGGGGGGAGAAGAGTTGTCAAAGCCATTCGGCATCGCGGCATTCGATGATGTGCACTACTATTTCGGCCAGGGTCAGCAGGTCGATGGCGTTGTGATACAGTATCTGTCGCATGTCGCGGGCATCGCCGGTGCGGACAAAATCGTGATAAGCGGCCGGAATGTCGCTGCCGGGAATGTCGCCCGTGCGAATGCGGCCGCAGACAAAACGCTCGATGGTCTGCAGGCGGCAGTTCGGCAGCACGGTTTTCCAGCGGCGGCGCGACTCGTGCAGTAAATCAACATGGTGCGGCGGCAGGCACTCGGGTTCGGCGCAGCAGACGGCGGAGCGCTCCAGCAGGAAGGGCAGATCGAATGTGCGACCGTTGAAGGAGACGATTGTCTGCTGGCCCTGCAGGTAGTGCCACAGCGCCATCAGAATGGCCCGCTCCTGGCTGTAATCCCGGGCCAGAAACTGCCTCAGCACCAGTCCGCGCCGCTCGTCCCATTGCAGCAGGCCAATCAGGAACACGGCACTGCCCTGCAGTCCGCATGTCTCAATATCGATGTAAGCGATTCGCTCGCCCGGGCACTCCAGCAGCGGCCGCACGCTCTTGTGCAGCGTCTGGGGCGTGGCCCTGGTGCCGCCGCCAAAAAGGGCTCGGGCATAATCCTTCTGCACCTGCTCGTACTCGGGGGCCACCTCGGCAATCGGCCGATCAATCAGCCATAATGCGTGCCCCTCGCCGGTTACCCGCTCGCAACCGGGGCAAAGCTCGGGCAGAGTCCGCCCGCCCTGCACTGGGGAATGAAAGCCGATGGTCAGCTTGCCGGCGGCCGCGGCCTGCATTCGGGCAGGACTGCCGTTCTTGTGCGGCAGGCGCGGAGCCTGACTCCCGTCGCGCTCGGCGGTGGGAGCGGGGCGATCGGCATGGCCATCGTCTACCGGCCCCCTGCCCTGCTTTTCAAGATCGGCGGCAGTGGTAAGCTTGTGACGCAGAGTGTCGCGGCCCAGTTTGCCCAGGCGGGCCAGCACGTCGGCCCCGAAGAGTGGCCCCCCTGCCGCGGGCGAGCCTGCTTTGTCACCTCGGGCGGGTTTCATCTGGAGGTTTTCGTCCTGTTTGTTGTCGGCCACGGGTTATTTCCTGCGCTCGTCCATCTGCCATTTTATGAGGTTTGGCTGCATCGGGAGCATGTTGCCGCGCTGGCGATGTTCGACGCTGCCGGCCGTTGCTCCTGCTGCCGGCTTGATGTCGACCATCAACCGCTGCAATATTTCGCGGGCAGCAATTTTGTCGGGTATGGCATAGCCTCCGCCGATGTCCGGGTCCTGGTGCAACGGTGGACGCAGGTTTGCCAGCCCGACACAACTGGGGCAACCGTATTCGCATGGGCAATCGTTAATCAACTGGTCGCACATCAGCAGCCAGTGTTCCAGAAGCTCGAAGCCCTTCTCCGAATACCCGATGCCGCCGAGGAACCGGTCGTAGACGAACATGGTTGGCTGGCCGGTCTGGGCACTGGAGCAGATGCCGGAGATGTCGCGCCGGTCGCACATGGCCAGCATCGGCAGGGTGGCCAGCATGGCATTGCGTATGCCCACCAGGCCCTCGATTGTCTTCAGGCCCATGGCGGCCACGTCGGCCAGTATCTGCGGCCCCGGGCAAACCCACACGCCGGTGGTGGCCAGCGTCTGCAGTGGCAGGTCGAGGGCTGTCTGCCCCAGGTTTTCGGCCGTGTAATACTTGATCTTCTTAAAGGCCACAGTGGCCCAAGTAACATCGAGCCGGCCGAAAAACACCTGGCCCACTTCGCCCCTGATGGGCCGCTCTTCCATCGTCTCCACCACCGTGCACTGGTCGGCCAGCACCGGCTGCGTGTAGTAGTCCACATCAACCCGCTCGACCGTTGCCACCTTGCCTTCCAGTTCCAGCGAGCGTACCTGGTAGCTCTGCCCCTCGTGCAGGTAGATTCCTTCCGGATAGACAAGCTCCGGAGCGCTGATGGTGTCGACATTGCCGATGGCCCGCCGTGCGCCGTCTGTAACATCGACTATGGTGACCGTGTTATCGCTGATGGTTCGCAAGCTGGTGCGCTGAGCGGGCATCTCGGGCACGGCCCAGTAATCGGCCTGGCGGATGCGACGCACCTTGCCATCTTCCAGCAGAAGACTTCGCACTGTCTCCAGCAGCGGCCCGAACCATTGGCCGTCGGCCTCGGTCAGCGGAAGCTCGGCCGCGGCACAAGCCAGATGGCTGGCCAGAATGTATGCGTTCGAGGCGTCGATGACACTGTGCTCGACCGCCTGCTCGAAGAAATACTGCGGATGGCGGGCCAGGTACTGGTCAATCGGATCGTTATAGGCCACCAGGAAGGTAAGCGACTCGCGGTCGCCGCGACCGGCTCGGCCCGATTGCTGCCAGGTGCTGGCAATGGTGCCGGGAAAGCCGATCAGCACGGCGGCGTCCAGAGCCCCGACATCGATACCCAGCTCCAGGGCGTTGGTCGAAACCACGCCCAGCAATTGTCCGCTGAAAAGGGCCTGCTCGATGCTGCGGCGCTCTTCCGGCAGATACCCGCCGCGGTACGGCTTGATGCGCGTGGCCAGAATACTCTCGCGCGACTTCTGCAGAATGTCGCTGGCGTAGCGGTAGACCAGCTCGGTTACAACTCGGGCCTTGGTAAATGCGATTGTCGGCACCTGTCTTCTGACCAACTCGACCAGCAGTTCGGTGCCTTCCACGTTGGCCGAGCGGCGGGCCAGTTCATCCGACGACGTTTGCGGCGGATTCCAGATTACAAAGCCCCGCGGGCCGCGCGGACTGCCGTCCTGATCGACAAGCAAGCACTGCCGGCCGGTCAGCTCTTCGGCCAGTTGCTGCGGGTTGGCAATGGTGGCCGAGGCGCAGACGAAGGTGGGCCTGGCTCCGTAATGGTTGCAGAGCCTGGCCAGCCTGCGCAGCACAAGGGCCACGTTGCTGCCGAATATGCCGCGATAGGTGTGAAGCTCGTCAACCACGATGTACTGCAGCTTTCGCAGAAACGAGGCCCAGCGGCCATGGTACGGCAGCATGCCCACGTGCAGCATGTCGGGGTTGGTAAGAATGATGTTTGCCGAGGTCCGGATTTTCCGCCGGTCGGAACTGGGCGTGTCGCCATCGTAAGTTGCCGGACGCATTATGGCGGCCAGTTCGGGGTGCGACTGCTGCCACAGGTGCAGGGTCTTCAACTGATCCTGGGCCAAGGCTTTGGTCGGGAAAAGATAGAGCGCCGAGGCCTTTTCGTCCTGCAGCAGGCGGTCGATGACCGGCAGGTTGTAACACATTGTCTTGCCGCTGGCGGTACCGGTAACCACCACCACGTCGCGGCCCTGGCGTGCGGCATCGATGGCTGACGCCTGGTGACTGTAGAGCTGGTTGATCTGCCTCTGGGCCAGAGCTGCCTGCAACGTGGGGTGCAACGGTTGCTGCGGCGTGCCGAGCACTGCCGCTCGGGCGGGCGAACGATGCACAGCGACAACCTGGTCGCGATAGCGGCGGTCGTGCTGCAGATCGGCCAGCAAGGCTGATACGTCAACTGCCATGGCGCCTCCGTGGCCCTTTTCCCCCACAGCATATGTTGCAGATACGGGTACAGTCACACGATTCCGACGGCCGGGGGTCGTTTGCCCGCAGCCGCCAGCCGCGAATCGTGCTGAGCCTTTTATCGCGATTCCTGATCGTCCGCGGCAGCCGGTTTGACACGAATGAAAACGTGGTTGCTGGTCAGCTTGCCCGCCCAGATGCGGACCGTGCCCGGCTGCGGCTGCACGAAGTACGTGGCGTCAACACGGTACACGCCGGGCTTCTCGAAGCTGAATAAGGTCATGCCGTAACGCTCGTAGTTGATCTGCACCGGCATCAGCTTTTCCGGGTTGACATCCTGCTGCAATACGGCTGCAACGTCAACACCGTAAAGGCTGTTAATGTTGATGACATTGCCCCAGAAGGCCCTTGGCCGCAGGTAGGCGTAAGGCGTTACACCCTCGGCCGGGGTATCGCCCCAGCTTATCTTCTGCAGAATCGAACGTGCGGCAGGACTGTCGCCCTGCTCCTTCACCTGCAGCATAAGAGTGCGCTCGAGGCGAACATCGATATGCACCGGCTGGCCCCGCTCGTCGGAGTTGATAAGCCTCAGTTCAAGCTGTATCGGCTCACCGACAGTATATTCCGCCTTCACGGGCTTCAGCAGCATGCTCAGTCCGTTGACCGGCTGGCCGGGTGTGTAAATCTCGGGCGAAGGTATTATGATGTCCGACGCCTCGCCGCCATCGCCAACGGCGGGCCGCTCAACACCTGCCGCGCCAGCCGCCGAAATCTGCACCGGGATGGTCGAGCGCAGCAACTCGCCGCGCGGAGTAGTTACGGCAACTGTCACACTGTAGACGCCGGGGGCCTGGAAATCGAAGTACTCCGTCAGGTCGATCTCCTTCCTTAACGACTCCTTCGGCAGAATTGCCGCCGGGGTTGGCTCTTCGGGCGATTGCCTGATCTTCAGTGTCTCTTTGGCCGCGACGTCCTGGCTGCTCTTGATAACGTCAATAAAACCGTTGCCGGCCAGGTACAGGTTACCGTCGCGGACTTCAATGGGGGCCTGCTCGAAAAGAATGGTCTCTTCTGACGGATTCTCCAGCCGCACAACAATGATGGCGGGCTGGCCCAGAGGGAACGACGGGCGGAGCGGCTCGACATGCAGACGCAAGGGCGAGACAACCGTCCGTTCGACCTTGCCAGCGGCCATTTCCATCAGCCTGAGGGCCTCGTTGGAACCGACAGCAAAGCCGGCACCGGCCGACAGTTTGTAAGCTCCTTCAATTTCCTCCACAGCCGCCAGCGGCAGCACGAATTCCTTGCCGGCCACCTCGTTGCGGCGGGTCATGAGTTCGGTGGCAGTGCTGGAAAGCCGAAGTTGGAAGGCCTTCTCCGTCAGCGTGCCCTTGTAAAGCTCAATCACCTCGAAGGGCACCGCATAATCAAGCCCGCGCGGAGCATCGGGCACAATGACCGGCGGCCCGGCCCGGCCGCGGACAAGCACCTCGGCCTCATCGGCCATTTTGGCCAGTTCCTCAAAGCTGAAGCGGGCGTCCAGGCCCTGTGCGTACAGATTGGAGGCCTGCGGAGCAAGCAGAATTGCCGCAGCTATAAGCGCGAGTAGCGTTTTCGGAATCATTTCGGTACTCCTGGAAACCTGTGGCGAGCACAATACGAGGACGGGTCAGCCCATCAATTGCATTGCCGCCACAAAACAAACCTCCCTGGCGGCGCAAAAACGCGGTGACGGAACTACCCATGGCGGTGCATTGTAACGCACCGGCAATAAAAAGCAAGCCTTGTTACCAGCGGAGTTTAAGTGCCTGGAGCGGGCCTTCTGCGGATGTTGTCGCCAGGCCCGCAGCAGGTGGATAAGGGCCGTCTCGACACCGGCGGATCCGCTTTCAGCACATTGGTTTCGGCCGGAGTGCAGCAAGAAAGCCGACCAACCTTTTTCAGGTCGGCCGGCTTTTGTTTGATGGCGAGGCCAACGGGACTCGAACCCGCAACTTCCAGATCGACAGTCTGGTACTCTAACCAATTGAGCTATGGCCCCGCATATAAGCGGCTGGCGGTTGCCCGCCGATTCAAGAGCCTTATTATGCTGAACAGGCCCTTCAATGTCAAGAGGACTCCGCCTCTTTTTTGTACTTTTTTGTCACTTGTGCCGAGGCTCGTGACCCCGCATGTATTCGTCCATCGACTTTGCCGCACGGCGCCCAGCGCCCATGGCCTCGATGACCGTGGCCGCGCCGGTTACGACGTCGCCACCGGCGTATACGCCGGCCATGCTGGTTCGTCCGGTGGCGTCTTCGGCCTCGATGTTGCCCCACTTGCCCACTTTCAGAGCGGCGGTCGTGCGGGCAATGAGCGGGTTGGGACTGTTGCCCAGGGCCGGGATGACCGTGTCGCAGGGAATCTCGAATTCCGACCCCTCGACGGCCACCGGGCGGCGGCGGCCGGATGCGTCGGGCTCGCCAAGCTCCATGCGCAGACACTTTACCGCCCGCACACGACCTTTGTCGTCACCAAGCACCTCGATCGGGTCGGTCAGCATCATGAATTCCACGCCTTCTTCCTCGGCGTGATGAATTTCGGCAGTCCGGGCCGGCATCTCCTCGGCACTGCGCCGGTAGGACAGCACGACGCGGCCGGCACCCAGGCGCAGAGCTGTACGGGCGGCATCCATGGCAACGTTGCCGCCGCCGATAACCACCACCGCCTGCGACTTGACCGGCGGTGTGCCGCTCTGCGGCCACTGGTACGAACGCATCAGGTTGGCCCGCGTCAGGTACTCGTTGGCCGAGTAAACGCCAACCAGGTTCTCGCCCGGAATCTCCTTGAACTTCGGCAGCCCCGCGCCAGTGCCGACGAACACGGCATCAAACTCCTCGAGTAACTCGTCCAGAGTGTCGAGCTTGCCCACAACACTGTTAAGCTCGATGCGGGCTCCGGCCTGACGCAGGGCGTCTATCTCCTTACGGACGATCTCCTTGGGCAGCCGAAACTCCGGAATGCCGTAAACCAGCACCCCGCCCGGCTCGTGCAGGGCTTCCATGATGACGACCTCGTGGCCCATGCGGATAAGCTCGCCGGCACAGGTCAGCCCGGCCGGGCCACTGCCGACAATGCCCACGCGGTAGCCGCTGGGGGCGGCCCGCTCGGGCACTGCCATCTCCCCCTGCTCGCGCTCCCAGTCGGCGGCGAAACGCTCCAGGTTACCAATGGCCACAGGCATGCCTTTGCGGCCGAGCACGCACTGGATTTCGCACTGCGTCTCCTGCGGACAGACGCGCCCACAGATGGCCGGCAGCGAGTTGCTCTGCTTGAGCAGATGAATGGCCTCGCGCATGTCGCCACGGGCTATGGCCTGGACAAAGCCGGGAATATTCACCTCCACCGGGCAACCTGTCACGCACAGCGGCTTCTTGCATCCCAGGCAGCGTGCGGCTTCGGCCACGGCTTCTTCCATCGAGTAACCCAGCGGAACTTCGTCGAAGTTGCGGGCCCGAACGTCGGCCGCCTGCTCGCGCATGGGAACGCGCTGGGCCTGAACCTTCTTTTTTGTCTCGGCGTTATTATTCTGGCTGGACATGTCAGTCCCCCTCTTTCTTCAACTGGTCGGCGGCGGCCTTCATGCGGCACTCATCGGACAACTGCTGGCGGGCCTCCTCCTCCAGGTGACGGAAGGCACCGAGCCGTGTACGAAGCTCGGCGAAATCGACCTCGTGACCATCGAATTCCGGCCCCTCAACACAGGCAAAACGCGTTTTGCCGCCAACGGTTACGCGACATCCGCCACACATGCCGGTGCCGTCAATCATGATGGGGTTAAGGCTGACGATGGTGCGAATGCCGGCCTCGCGCGTTACGTTGCAAACGGCCTCCATCATGGGCACCGGGCCGATGGCCAGGGCTTCATCGAACTGCTCGCCGGCGGCAATAAGCTCGCCCAGCATCTCGGTCACCAGACCCTTGCGACCGTAGCTGCCGTCGTCGGTGCAGATGATCAGCCTGTCGGCCAGTTCCTGCATCTCTTTTTCGAGAATGATAAGGTCCTTGCTACGGGCGCCGATAATAGCCGTGACGTGCGCCCCGGCATCTTTCATCGCCTTGGCAATGGGCATGGCCACGGCTGTCCCGATGCCGCCGCCAACCACACATGCCCGCTTCACGTCGCCTATGTGCGTGGGTTCGCCCAGCGGGCCTGCCACGTCCAGAACGCGCTGGCCAACCTTCAGGTCGACCAGTTGCTGCGTGGAACGGCCGACCGCCTGCACAATCAGCGTGATGGTGCCGGCCTCGGCATCGCTGGCGGCAATGGTCAGCGGCACGCGCTCGGTGTTTTCGACGGGGCGGACAATAACAAACTGCCCGGCCTTGCGCTTGCGGGCAATCTTCTCTGCCTTCAGCTCGATCCGATAAACATTCGGACCGATCAACTCGTTTCTCGTGATTTCGAACATGTCTGGATCCGATACAAAAAAGGGAACTACACTGGCCGCGCTACCAGTCCCCCGGGTGGGACTAATCGGCAGTGTCTGCAACACTTCTGTTTCGTCATGAAGCACATTGACCACAGCCCGAACTCTAAGGGCTCTTATCGGGCCGATCCGCGACGAGGCACACACATACCGCCCCGGCACGAAAGCAGGAACGCAGCTAAAATTCAGAGGTCATTGGGCAGACGGTGGAGCTCAGCGGCAGTGAACACCGGACCATCTTTGCAAACGTACCGGCTGCCGACATTACAGCGCCCGCATTTACCGATACCGCACTTCATGCGATTTTCGAGGGTAGTATACACTCGCTCGTCCGCAAATCCAAGACTATGCAGCACAGGCAGGGTGAATTTAATCATAACCGGCGGACCGCAGACTATGGCCACGGCTTCGGCAGTGTTGACCGCCGGGCTGGCCTGCTCAACCATCTCTCGCAGAACATCGGGCACCAGCCCTACCCGGTGCGGCCAGTTAGACGACTCCCGGCCCGGGTCGATTGTGACACCTACTGTAACCTCGTGCCCCGCACCGGCCAGAGCGCAGGTTTCGTCCAGAAAAGGAAAATCGTCGGCCGTACGTGCCCCGCCGATGATCATCAGCCGGCCGAACTCATCGCGCCGGTCCAGGCAGTTAAGGTAGACCGCACGCACCGGGGCGATGCCAATTCCGCCGCCTACGAAAACCACGTCGCGCCCGCGGAAGACATCGTCGATGGGGAACGCATTACCATAGGGACCACGGACGCCAATGGTGTCGCCGACATCCAACTGCCGCAGGGCTGAGGTGACGCGCCCCGCCTGCTTGAAAGTGATTTCGATATGGCCGGGCCGGGTCGGCGGGTTACCGATGCAGAAGGTGGATTCGCCCTCGCCAAAGGCCGAAAAGAGGCCGAACTGCCCGGCCTGCCAGCGGAAGGACTCGATATCATCAGCCGACTTCAGCCGCAGGCGCAGGGTGCGCACGTCGTGCGTCTGGTCAACAATCTCCCGAATTTCGGCCATCATCGGCAGGTAATGATTATCCATCGGCCCTGCCCTCCTCTATCTTGCCTTTTGCTGCAATTCGGCCGACGATTTCCAGCAGACTCACGCCCGCCGGACATACTCTGACGCATCGGCCGCAACCAGTGCACAAGGTTGTGCCGAAGCGCTCGGGGAAGTAAGCGAACTTGTGTGCGATGCGCTGCCGGTAGCGTTGCGTCTGCCAGGGCCGCGGATTGTGGCCCGAGGCATGCTCCGTGAAGTTGCGGAACTGGCAGCTATCCCAGTTGCGGCGCCGCAGGCTGGACTGCTCGGTTCCCTCGTCCACCAGGTCGAAACAATGGCAGGTCGGACAGCCATAGGTACAGGCCCCGCAGCCGAGGCAGGCAAGTGCCGCCTGGTCCCACAGCTTGTCATCGAAGTTATTCTCAATCCACGACCGAACGCCCGAAATATCGAACCGTGGCGGCACGACAGTCACTTGCCCAGCCTTGCCGCTATCGCCTGTCGTCGCATCTTCGCGGGGTGCAGCGCTGCCGGCGTCATCGGCATCGAAAAACTGCCGCAACTTCTCGCCACGCTCGCCGACAAGGCGCACCTGCATAGTGCCATCGTCCTGGGGCACCAGAAGGGCATCGCTGCCGGCCGTGCTGTCCGGGGCTCCGCCTATGCTGGTACAGAAGCAGGCTGCGTCGCTGCTCTGGCAGGCTATGGTGATAACAAGCGTTTGCTGGCGTCGATGGCTCCAGGACCGGTCGTCGCTATCCCACGAAAAAACACGGTCGAGCACGGGCAGCGCTGCTGCATCGCAGGGCCGGGCGCCGAAAATTATCGTCGGCGGCGCGTCGGGCGATATATCGGAAACCTGGGCCGACTGGCCCTCATTCTGTCGCATGCGGACAACCGCTTCCGACTGTGGCAGAAAGAACCGCTTGATGCCCTCGGCCGCCGGAGTGGCCGTAAGGTCAACGCGTGCATAATCCTGCGGACCAACGACCGCAAATCGCACTGCCTGCCGGGGGCGCGGGGCCGTGGCCGAGGTATCACTTTCGGCCGAGGCAACAGGCGCCACAATCCGAAACCCGGCGGCCGCCATCTTTGCCAGCAAGTCGCCAAGACGATCAATTTTCAGCGTCAGGGGCGTCATCAGCGTATGAATTCCTCCGGATCGTCGGTGCGGAAATCGGCCAGAGGCGGCGTCGAATCAACTTCCAGCCCGGCCCTGTAGTCGAACTTCTCGGCCACCGTGCGCCGCAGGAACTCGTTGAGCGCTCCGAGCGGCAGACCCTGCGGGCAGGCCCTCTCGCAGGCTCCACAGTCGATGCAGCGACCGGCCAGGTGAAAGGCCCTGATAACATTCCAGGCAAAGTTGCCGCGCGGCGTGGCGCTGGTATCAATCCATTGCGGCTGGTTCTTCTCGGCCACGCAACGGCGGCAATAGCAGAGCGGGCAGGAGGCCCGGCAAGCATAGCACCGCGAGCAGCGGGCGAATTCGGCCGACCAGAACTGCCATCGCTCGGCATCACTCATCTTCAGCAGACGCTCGACCAGATCATCAGCCTGAGCGGCCGCCGTCCATTGACCATGAGCGACCCACTCATGGCTGGCCAGCACCTGCTCCATTGTCTGAACCGAGCCCGAGACCTTCCAGGCACCGGCATCGTCGTCGGCGCTGTCGCTGGGCGATTGCGAAACCTCCGCGGTCTGCGGCCAGAGGGCTATCACGCGCAAGCGGTCGGCCTCCACCTGCCCCTCCTGCAGCAGCCCGACCAGGGCACGCAGAGTCGGCGGATCGGCCACAACGGCAATGGGCGAAAGGTGCGATATTTCGGGGCGCGTCGCATAAACAGCCAGATTGGTGGCGACGCCGGGCGAGGCAATCGTCAGCCGACCGACGTTGTCATCCGAGTCGACAAAACAGGCCGCAGCACGGTCGCCCGCCGCCCCTGCGGCATGGCCAATAACGAGCTTAACAGAACCAACGGCCAAGGCCGAGGCGGCTACCTGCTGAAGTTGTTCGGCGGATGAGTGATTCATGCCCTGCCCTCCCGGCCATCGCGGTCATCCGGAGATTCTGCTGGCCCCTGTTGCCCGCACTCAGCGGCCAGGGCCTCCGCAATGTAACTCATGCGGCCATAGCCGTCGAAAGGTCCGGCCGCTCGAACACGTTCGGTCAGATCGCACACCAGGTCGGCAAATTTACGTCCTTCGGCGGCACTCACCCAGCTGAAGGCCAGACGGTCGTCGCCTATGCCCACAAAACGCAGCAGTTCGCGGAAGACGTTCCACCGGCGCCGGGCATGCAAGTTGCCGCTCGTATAATGACAATCGCCAGGGTGACAACCCGATACCAGCACGCCGTCGGCCCCGCTTTCAAAGGCTTTGAGAATGAACGAAGCATCGACCCGCCCGGTGCAAGGTACGCGAATCAGCCTGACGTTTGGCGGGTAGACATAGCGGCTTGTGCCGGCCAGGTCCGCCCCGGCGTAGGTGCACCAGGTGCAGACAAAAGCGACAATGCGGGGCTCGAAGCGTTCGCTCATCGTCCGGCCTCCCCAGCATCACCCTTGGCACTCGGTTGCCCGTTGCCCCCTGCTGCTGCCGCGATCGTTCCATCGGCCGTGGCTAGGATGCTTCTATATAGTTGCTGATCGGTAAAGCCGGCCAGATCCGGTGCTTTTGATCGGCACGAGGCCACGCATGTTCCGCAGCCGATGCACAATCCCTCGTTTACAAAAGCCACCTGACGCACGGGCCTGCTACCGGAAGGCTGAGCTTCAATGGCTCCGACCGGGCAGACCTTGATGCACGTGCCGCACAAGTCGCAGGCCCGCTCATCGATGCGGGCGACTATGGGCTCGCGGTCGAGCATGCGTTTGCTCAGCAGTACCATGGCCTTGGCGGCCGCCCCGCCGGCCTGGGCCACAGCTTCCGGAATATCGCGCGGCCCCTGGCAGGCCCCGGCCAGAAAAACGCCGGCCGTGGCAGTCTCGACAGGGCGAAGCTTCGGGTGGGCCTCGCTCAGCCAGCCATGAGAATCGTAGCTGACCCCGAGCTTCTGGGCCAATTGTCGCACGTCCTTCTGCGGCACGGCGGCCGTGGCCAGCACCACCAGATCGGCCTCAACTTCAACCTTGCGACCCAGCAGAGTATCGACCCCGCAAACGACCAGCGAATCGCCGCGGCGGTATACCCGGCTCACGCGCCCGCGCACGTAGCTGACGCCGTCTTCCTCGGCCGCCCGTCGCGTAAACTCATCGTAGCCCTTGCCTGCCGCACGCAAGTCCATGTAGAAAACCGTGGCCTGCCCATCGTGGCATTTGTGACGGAAGAGCATGGCGTGCTTGGAGGAATACATGCAGCAGATTTTGCTGCAATATGCGCAGCCCTTGGCGGCGTCGCGCGATCCGGCACAGGCGACAAGCACCACCCGCCGGGCCGGCCGGCCATCGCTCACGCGTCGCACCTGGCCCTCGGTAGGTCCCGAGGCGCTCAGCAGACGCTCGAACTGCAGGCCGGTGATGACATCCGCGAAACGTCCGCCGCCATACTCTGGAAAATCCGACACCGGGCGGACATCAAAACCGGTAGCCACCACAATAGCCCCGAAATTCTCGACCACGGTCGACGGCGCATCGCCAAAGTCGATAGCCTTGCCGGGAATGGGACAGACCTCGGCACATTTGCCGCACACGTTCGATTCTGCCGCACTTATCCCCTTGCGGCCGGCAGCCTTGTGACGCAGACAGCACTGCGGATCGATGACAGGTTTGTTAGGCACGGCTTGCGGGAACGGCCGATATATCGCTCCGCGGGTGGCCAGGCTCTCATCGAACTCGCCCGGCACGTTCTTCACCGGACACACCTCCAGACAGGCCCCGCACCCCGTGCATCGCTCAAGGTCCACGTAGCGGGCCCGGGTCTCGAGGGTGACGCTGAAGTTGCCCACGTAGCCCTCAACGTCCTGCAGTTCGGTGCAAGTCATCAGCCTGATGCGTGGGTGCCGCGCGACCTCGACCATTCGCGGCGTCAGGATGCACTGGCTGCAGTCGAGCGTCGGAAAGGTTTCGCTCAACTGGCTCATGTGGCCGCCGATGCTGGGCGATCGCTCGACCAGCACGACCTCGTGGCCCGAGTCGGCAATATCCAGGGCCGCCTGAATGCCGGCGATGCCGCCGCCAATGACCAGGGCCCGGTCGGTAATCGGAACACGAATGGGCGACAGACGCTCGTTGCGCCGCACCTTGGCCACCATCATCCGCACCAGGTCGATGGATTTGGCCGTGGCTTCCTGACGATCGTCATGCACCCACGAGCAGTGCTCCCGCAGGTTGGCCATTTCGACCATGAACTGGTTCAGCCCAGCCGCCTCGGCCGCGGCCCGGAATGTCGGCTCGTGCATGCGCGGCGAGCACGATGCCACCACCACGCCAGTCAGATGCTTCTGGCGGATGGCGTCGATCAGACGCTGCTGACCGGGATCGCTGCACATGTACTTGTAATCTTCGGCGTGAACCACCTGTGACATATCGCGCGCCGCTGCGGCCACCGCCGGACAATCCACCATCCGGCCGATGTTCTCCCCGCACCAGCAGACGAATACGCCGATTCTAGCCATAGGCTGCCTGCTCCAGTAACTGGTGGATTTCCGGAAAACAGTGCTGACTCTCGTACCGCCCGGCGGCATGAGGTGCCCGGCATTGGGCTCAACTAGCAACAATAATATGATGCAGAAGACTCTGGCGACGGTAACGGAGGTCACACTGCCGCTGGCACATTCTATGCATCCAAAACCGGCAATGGAAGCGCCGCTTCAACCAATGTTGCCGCTGCCACTGCCCGTGCCCAAGGTAATGCGGTAATCGTCGCCACTGGTGCACCAAAAAAAGAGCGGCGGGAATAGTACCCGCCGCGGAACAAGCTGAATAGACTCCAGGCTTATGCCGGCCCTATTTTTCCAGTCCGGCCGGCGCTTCCAACAGGTCGCGAACGCGCTCCATGAACTGTGCCCCGATGGCTCCGTCGACCAGTCGATGATCGAAGGCAATGGTCATGGTCATCATTTTGCGGATGTGTATGCCGCCCTGGCGGACAACAACACGTTCTTCAATGACGCCCAGACCCATGATGCAGCTCTCACCCGGGTTGATCACCGGCACGAAGTGCTTGACACTGTAGCCGCCGAGGTTGCTGATGCTCATGCAGCCGCCCTCGAACTCGCCGGGTAGCAGCTTTTTGTTGCGAGCCTTCTCGACCAGGCCGCGCGAGTCGGCAGCCACCTGCTGCAGGCTCTTTTTCTCAACATTGCGGACCACCGGCACAATCAGGCCCTCTTCCAGAGCCACGGCCAGCCCCACGTTGCACTCGCCGCGATACTCGATGGCATCGCCCAGCCAGCGGCTGTTGACGGCCGGATATTCGGCCAGGGCCCGGGCGCAGGCAACTATGAAGTAATCGTTGATGGATACCTTGACGTTGCCCTTGGCGTTCAGCTTCTGCCGCGAAGTCATCAGGTCGGTCAGATCCACGTCCATGTGCAGATAGTAGCCCGGAATCTCCTGCTTGCTCTGGAGCATACGCTGGGCGATGATGCGACGCATACCGCTGAGCTTTACCCGGCCCGACTTAGGCTGACGATACCCACCCGCCGCCGGTCCAGCAGGCGCCGCGGCAGCTGCCGCCTCCACCATTTCCCGCGTTACCTTTTCGCCGCCGGCGGCAAGGGCGGCAACATCAACACCGCGCTCCCAGGCAATTTTGCGAGCCAGAGGCGTTATTTTTGCATCGTCCAGCCGGGCCAGGTAAGCCTTGACGTCGGCCTCGACAATGCGACCATTGGGGCCCGAGCCCTGAACCACGGCCAGCGGCACATACTCGTCGCTGGACAGCTTGCGAGCCCTGGGCGAAACAAAGATGCGGCCCTCCGGGGCAGCCGGCTGGGCAGCTTTGGCGGGCTCGGCGGCCGGGGTGGCTTCGGCTTCCACTTTTAAGGTCGGCTTCGCTTCGGCCGCGGCTTTCGGTTCGCTGACAGGTGCCGGTGCGGGTGCGACCGCCGGAGCGGGCTTGGGCTCGGGGGCGGCTGTCGGAGCAGGCTCCTGTGCCGCCTGCGATGCTTCCTTCGGCCCTTCCTCGATCTCTTTGAGTATATCGGCCGGAATCTCTTCGCCCTTATCGCCAACCAGGGCAATTATGCTGTTGACCGGAACATCGGTGCCTGCTTCGGCGGCAAGCTTCAGAATCGTGCCCTTGACGTACGACTCGACCTCCAGCGTGGCCTTGTCGGTGGTAATCTCGCACAATACATCGCCTTTGGATACAGCATCGCCTTCCTTGACGTGCCAGGCCTCAATGACAGAGCTTTCAACCGTCTGGCCAAGCTTGGGCATCAGCACTTTCTGAATCATTGGCAACAACCTTTCCGCGTAGCAAGCTATTCCAACGGCCGGTCAAACCCGCCGTGCCAGGCAACCAGGGATGATAATGCAGCTTAAAGCTCTTTGCCGACCAGCTTCCGGGCCTTGTCCACAATTTTCGCGGCCGTCGGAATGCAGGCGTCTTCAAGAGTCGGAGCCATGGGCACCGGAGTATTGGCCGCACAAACGCGGGCCATCGGAGCGTCAAGATAATCGAAGGCGTGCTCGTTGATCTTCATGGCAATTTCGCAGACGAAGTTCGTATTCTCCGCCGCCTCGCTGGCCAGCAGAACGCGGCCCGTCTTCTTCACGCTCGCCAGAATGGTAGCCATGTCCAGCGGCTGAAGGCTACGCAGGTCAATAACTTCGGCGTCAATGCCCTCGCCCTCGAGAATCTTGCCAGCCTCCTCGGCAACCAAGGCCATGCGGCTATAGCTGATGATGGTCAGGTCCTTGCCCTCGCGACGAATGGCTGCCTGGCCCAGCGGCACAATGTAATCCTCGTCCGGCACTTCACCCTTATTACCATAAAGCATCTTGTGTTCGATGAACAGTACCGGGTTATCGTCGCGGATACTGGCCTTCAGCAGACCCTTGGCATCGTGCGGGGTGCTGGGCATGACCACGAAAACGCCCGGAACGTGCGTAAACCAGGCTTCCAGGCTCTGCGAGTGCTGGGCTGCGATGCAACGCCCGGCGCCGCCCTCGGTCCTCAGTACCATGGGCACCTTGGTTTTGCCGCCGAACATGTAGCGGTTTTTGGCTCCCTGGTTCACAAACTGGTCCATGGCAATGGTCATGAAGTCGAAGTACATGATCTCGGCCACCGGACGCATTCCGGCCATGGCAGCACCCACCGCGGCGCCGGCAATGGCCGCCTCGCTGATGGCCGTATCGCGAACGCGCTCGCCACCAAATTCCTCGTACAAGCCTTTTGTCGCGCTGTAGGCACCGCCGTAAATTGCAACATCCTCGCCCATGACGAATACGCTCGCATCGCGCCGCATCTCTTCGGCCAGGGCATCACGAACTGCCTCACGATAAAACTTCTGTGCCATCTGTATTCTCTCCCGGCCATGCAGGCCGAACGCTTTCTCTTATTTATCCTCGATCCTGACCCGCACTGCCCGGCCAGGCGCCGTTTGAACCGAAAAAGCCACCCACCCTCAATGATGCTGGCGGAGGCAATTCGATCAAATCCGCTCCAGACCGTACTTGCCTTCCTTCCAGCCGGCGTAAACATCGTCATACAGGGCGTCGGGCGATGGGTACTCGCTCTGGTTGAGGGCGAACTCCTCGGCGGCGGCCATCTCCTGGTCAACTTCCTGCTCAACGGCATCCATCTCCTCGGCCGTCATCACCTTTTCCTGCTCCAGCAACTGGCGGAAGAGCTTGATCGGATCGCGGTCGCGCCAGTACTTTTCTTCTTCCTTGGTGCGATAGGCTCGCGGATCGCTGCGGCTATGGCCACGATAGCGGTAGGTCTTGGCCTCGATCAGCGTGGGGCCCTTGCCCGCACGGGCACGCTCCACGGCCTCGGCCACCGTCGCTTCCATGTCCAGCACGTGCTGACCGTCAACGACCACGCCATCCATGTTGTAGCCCACGCAGCGGACGGCAATATCCTCAACCGAACAGGCCCGCTCGACACTCACGCTCATGCCGTAAAGGTTGTTCTCGCAAATGTATATGACGGGCAGCTTCCAGACGCCGGCCATGTTCAGCGACTCGTGGAACGAGCCCTCGTTGCTGGCCCCGTCGCCGAAGAAGCAGAGTGTTACCGAATCCTTGCCCTGCATTTTGGTGGCCAGAGCCGCCCCGGTGGCAACAGGAAGGTTGCCGCCGACGATGCCCGTGGCGCCAAGGTTACCGGCGTTAACGTCGGCAATATGCATGCTTCCGCCGCGGCCGCGGCAATAGCCGGTTTCCTTGCCACAAAGTTCGGCCAACATCAGCTTCAGGTCGCCGCCGCGAGCCACGCAATGGCCATGGCCGCGGTGCGTGCTGGTAATGTAGTCGCGCTCTTCGATGGCAGCCATGGCACCGACGGCCACGGCTTCCATGCCGGCATAGACGTGGCTGGCACCTTTGAGAATATCGCGGGCCAGCAACTCGAAAACCTTCTCTTCAAACGCACGGATGCGCATCATCTGCCGCAGCAGAAAGCTCATCTTGTCCTTCGGCCCTACCTGGCCACTCTTTGGCTCCAACATACCCATCGTCTCGCGCTCCTTTTAGCGTCAGGTGATACCCCGCTGACTGAAATAAGCCAACATCATACCGAAAATGACTCGCCCAGGCAATCCAAAAGCGATTCGGCCGTCAGGCTGCGCTGGCCATGTCGCCCCGCACAAATGTCGCCCGCACGGCCATGATAATAGACTCCCAGCACCGCGGCCTCGAAGGCCTCCAGCCCCTGCCCCAGCAGAGATGCTATCACGCCGGTCAGTACGTCGCCCGTGCCTCCAGTGGCCATGCCCGAGTTGCCGGTAGAGTTCTCGTACAGTCGGCGGCCGTCGCAAACCATTGTGCCTGCGCCCTTTAACACCGCCACCACGCCATCGGCTGAAAGCCGGCGCACGGCCTCGCGCCTGTCGGCCTGCACCTTAGCGGCGCCAATGCGCAGCAAGCGTCCTGCCTCACCAGGGTGCGGCGTGATAATCAGGTTTTTCGGCCTGCGGCTGATGGCTCCGAGACCGCCGGCACGAGCCAGTGCGTTCAGGCCGTCGGCATCGAGCACGACCGAATCGACCTCGGCGTTTTCCAGCAGGGCCCGCACCAGGTACAGCGTGTCGTCATCGTTGCCCAGACCCGGCCCCAGGGCCAGAACGTCGGCTCCGGCCACGGCCTTGAGGACGCTGACCACGTCGCCCCGCGCGAACCGGCCTGCCTCAGTCGATTCCACCGCTGTGCTGGTGGCACAGGTAACAACCGGCACAACCTGATCGAGGATCACGTCCGGCACCACCATTCGCACCAGGCCCGAACCACTGGCCAGCGCTGCCCGGGCCGCCAGCGTTACCGCCCCGGCCATGCCACGCGACCCGCCAACGACAACAACCGTGCCAAAGGTGCCCTTATGCCCCTGGGGCGGTCGTTGCGGCAATGGCGGCAATTGGCTGATATCTTCCATCATTGGGAGCATTCCTATATCAGGCGGAATCCGGAAGCGAGACTGCTGCAGTTGGCAACTTAGAATGGCTGCAACTTCAGGCCTCGGTATCTTCGGCAGGTTTACACATTTTTTGTGAGGCGGCGAGTTTGCCGGCACTGCGGCAGATCATGGCGGCCATGTAGGCGGCCCCGAAGCCATTGTCGATGTTGACCACGGCAATGCCGCTGGCACAACTGTTGAGCATGGTCAGAAGCGGAGCCAGGCCACCAAAATGGGCCCCGTAGCCAACACTGGTGGGCACCGCTATTACCGGCACATCCACCAGTCCGCCAACCACGCTGGGCAAAGCCCCCTCCATGCCGGCTATGACGATAATGACCGTCGCATCGCGCAGCGTTGGGCCATGGGCCAGCAACCGATGGATTCCCGCAACACCTACGTCGTACAGGGCGTCGGTCGTACAGCCAAGCGTCTCGGCCGTCTCCCGGGCCTCCTCGGCCACCGGAAAATCGCTGGTTCCGGCACATACCACCGCCACGCGGCCGGGTAATCTCTCGGCTTGGCATTTTCCGGGAATGACCACCGTACGGCCGGCCACGTTGTGCCGGGCATCGCCAAAAGCCGCACGCATGGCCTGGGCCGTCTCGGCCGGGGCCCGGCTGGCCAGAATGGTTTCGCCGCGGGCATGAATGCTTTTAGCAATGCTTACCACCTGCTCGGCCGTCTTGTTGGGGCAGAAGATCACCTCTGGGAAGCCGCAGCGCAAGGCCCGGTGATGGTCCACCTTAGCGAAGCCCAGATCTTCAAACGGAAGGTCGACCAGCCGACGCATGGCCTCCTCTGTCGTCAGCCGACCCTGGGCAACATCCGCAAGCACCTGTCGTAAACTCTCGCTCACCGGCGGCCTTTCGTGCTGGGAAATCAAAAAAGCGGTGCGGCGGGACGATATTCCCCGCCGCAACCATTAAGCTGGATAATCGGCAACTCAGCTGCCGTTGTTGCTGTTGCTGTCCGCCCCGCCCAGCCTCTCGTCCATGAAGTCAAGGTCTTCAATCGGAGCGAAAACGCTGGTGGCAATGTTGGCCAGGTGAGCACTGACCCGCTTCATGTGGCGGCACATCAGGCTGTAGCTCACGGCCTCATCGGTCGGCAACTCTTCCTTCTGGCGCAGCAACTGCTCGATGATCAGGTCGCATTTGCGACGAATGGCCTCGAACTGGTTCGTAACGCTGCGGGCCTTTTCGCTGTTGGATTCGCGGAAGGCCTCGCGGGTCCGGTCGAACATCTCCAGAATCGACCGGCCAACGTCCTTCAGCGGCTCCAGGTAGCGGGGGGCGGTGTATTCGTACTGAAACACCTTACCCACCTCGAAAATATTCTTGCAATAGTCGCCGATGCGCTCGGCATCTTTGACCACGCTCATCAGCACCAGGCATGCCGGCACGTCTTCGCCCGGCGAATGCAGAGTAAGGTGCCGCACCACTTCCCGCCTGATGGAACGTTCGAGTTCGTTCACCTGCTTATCGCGGCCATAGAGTGGCGCCTCGACCTCTTTCCAGTCCTGCTGCCGCCAGTATGTGTCGGCCGCCTGCTGAAACATCCACCTGTCGTGGGCCAGCATCTGGTCCAGTTGATCCATCATGAGTCGCAGCGTGTTGCGCCCACGCCAGGCCTGAAGCAGCTCTTTTAACACGATTCAACCTCCCGCAGAGCACCATGATCTAAGAGATTATAATGATCCTGTTACCAGCATGTAAATGCCAAGCCCAACCAACGGCAGGCCGAAGAAGGCCAGCATGACAAAAAGCACCGCATAATAGCGCGAGTCGGCCGCCCGGGCCGCCAATCCGCGAGCCATGCCTATAGGCACCCAACGCAGCGGATAAAATATAATCGCACCGATAACGTTGAAAAGCAAGTGCACCATGGCCAGAGTCATGGCCAGTTCCGCATGCCCCGTGGCCGCAAAAGCGGCCAGGATGGCGGTAAAGGTTGTGCCGATGTTGGCTCCCAGCAGATACGGGAAGACCTGGTTGAGCGTCAGAAGACCCGCTGCCGCCAACGGAACCACCAGGCTGGTCGTCACGCTGCTGGACTGCACCGATATTGTAATTACCAGCCCGACCACGAAGGCGATACCGGCATTGCGGAAGAGAACGCGATCGAAGAAGCTCTCGACCCGCTTCAGCACCAGGCTGCGTAGAATCTTGACCAGTAGAATCAGGGCTCCAAACAGCATTATGCCGGCAACTACGGTCAGAGTAACACCTACGGCAGTCTGCTCGCCATCGAAAATACCTTCAACACCGTTCTGGATGGCTTTCGATACCGGTTTCAGGATGGGATTCAGGCCGCCGCCACTGCCGCCGCCCCCCTCCTCGGTGGGCGCGTCGCGGTACTGGAACAGAATCTCGACGATAAAAATTGCCATTCTGCTCAACAACTGCGTCGTCTGTTCCAGCGTAAACAGCACGGCCACGGTCAGCAGATTGAAGAAGTCGTGAACAGTTGCACAGGCGAATGCTCTGCGGAATTCATCGCGCCGGTTGACGAAACCGAGACTCACCAGACAGTTGGTCACGCTGGTGCCTATGTTAGCACCCATGATGACGGGTATGGCCTCGGTCAGGCCGAAACCGTCGGTCCCCGTAAACTCCGGAACACCTATGGAGGCCACCAGGCCGACTGTCAGGCTGGTCGTAAAGCTGCTCGACTGGAAAACAGCCGTCACCAGAATGCCCACCAGCAAACCGAGAAAAGGATTGTGGGCGTAATGGAAAATCTTGTAAAGCCAGCCCCGGTACTCCGGCACCGGCTCGACAATCAGTACGTTACGCTCGGTATCAACTTCCACTATCCGGCCATTGCGCTTCTCGGCGACTGCCGACTCGCTTTTCGTGCGGGCTTCGATTATCTTGTCGCCCACCGCCACGTAACCCCCTGTGGCAGTTACGCCCAGCGGCGCATTGACCAGCCGACCCTTCAAATCCTGTTCAGCCTCCTGGAGTGTCGATGCCGGCACAGCCACATTCGGCAACTCTTCGTTGGGCGTCTTCAGGGCGGCATCATCCAGCGCCTGCTTGGCATCGCGGTTAACGGCAGCATACTTGATGCCCGCGCCCATCATATTGATGGCCAGCAGAAAGCAGTAGGTCAGAAAGAGGGCGAAGGCTATCTTCATTATTATGGCCTTCGGCCCCTGCCCCTCGTGCCGGGCTAAGGCCGGAGCCAGATACCCCGACTGACCTGGCGGGTGCGAACGCCCCCCACCCGCCTGTGAGGCAGACACACCGCCCCCGGTGTCACGCGATGGATTGGACCCACTTTTGCCATTGCCGGCAGACTGTTCATTACTGTTCATGTGGAAGACCAAAATGAAGGTTCGGAAGCGGCCTGAAGACTTAACTAGCCGGCCATCAGAAGCACCAATCGAGCGGGCATCTTAACCAAAGCTTTACTAAACACAAGTTAAGATCGTGTTAAGATAGCCGCTATTGTGGCACTGGTGCGGATCGAAGTGGGCGTCCGCTTTTGCAACACTGTAACACTTCCATCAGGCTCGGGCATCCAGATCAAGCCCTGCCGCCTGCCCATCACGCAGCAGATGACAAGCCAGGCCGGCCACCATGGCGGCATTATCGGTGCAATATTTCAGGGGAGAAATGTGACACTGCAGCCCGCGCTTGGCGCAGAGCGACTGCATCTTCTCGCGCAGTCTGGAATTAGCCGCCACGCCTCCGCCAAGCACCACCGAGGCCACGCCAAGTTCTTCGGTCGCCCGCAGCACCGCGGAAGTCAGCATATCGACCACCGCCTCCTGAAAACTTGCCGCAAGGTCCGCCTTCTGCTCCTCGGTCAGGGTGTCGGCCGTGCGAGCCATATCCTGCCCGCGAACCTGGTAAAGGACGCCGGTCTTAATACCGCTGAAGGAGAAATCCAGCCCCTTGTCGCCCATTCGCGTCCGTTTGAAGTGAATGGCCCGCCGGTTGCCCTGGCGGCTCAGGCGGTCGATGCTCGGCCCGCCAGGGTAAGGCAACTCCAGTATTGCCGCAACCTTGTCGAAGGCCTCGCCGGCGGCATCGTCAACCGTTCGGCCGATGCGTCGCAAATCCAGTGGCGAGCGATAATCGAACATGGTCGTGTGGCCGCCCGAAACCACCAGGGCAACGCTCGGCCAAGGCTGCAGGTCGGTTTCCAGGCAGACCGCGTAAGCATGGGCGTGGATGTGGTTTACGCCAACCAGAGGCCGATCCAGTTGCCAGGCCAGCATCTTGGCCGCGGTCACGCCTATCAGCAGCGAGCCAATCAGCCCGGGCGTGTCGGTGACGGCCACCGCGTCAATTTCCGACAGCGCCACGCCAGCCTGCCCCAAGGCTTCATCCAGCACCGGAACAAGCCATTCCAGGTGAGCCCGGGAGGCCAGTTCGGGCACCACGCCGCCATATTTTCGATGCAGGTCGATCTGGCTGGCCACCACCGAAGACAGAACGTGCCGACCGTCGGCCACCAAGGCCACGCTGGTCTCGTCGCAGGAGGTCTCTATTCCCAGAATCAGCATGATGATGTCCTCTCCACTGGACAGGTCTCTGCGGCACGCCGCACCCTGGTACCTGCCGGCACAATAGCAAACGGGGGCGGCTCCTGTTCGAGCGCCCCCGCCTGTCTGATTACACTTTACTGTTGCAGCGGCAACTACTTAGCCGCCTGAATGGCCTCGCCATTGACAGTGCCGAAGCGCTGTACAACCGGCATCAGCCGCAGCACGTCGATACCGCGGGCAGCCTGCTTATCCACTGTCAGCCAGTCCTTTTTCTCGATCTCTTCGGCCGGTTTGGTGGCAGATGCATCGGTGGCACGCAATTCTTCGCCATTATCGGCCCCGTCCTTGCGGCCATTGTTTCGCAGAATATCGGCATCCCGCCAGGCCATGATCACGTCGGCATATTCCTGCGGCGTCATCTCGACCTTGACCAGCGGATCAACGCCCCAGATTTCACTTTCCGGGTCGCGGTGCAGGCAACGGCCGCTGGGCAGGTAATACTTGGCCACAGTCAACTTGATGTAGGCCTTGCCGCCATCGACCGGGAAGAGGCGCTGCACGCTGCCCTTGCCATAAGAACGTTCGCCCACGACCACCGCCCGGTTATGATCCTGCAGAGCACCGGCCACAATTTCGCTGGCGCTGGCACTGGAGTTGTTAACCAGAACGACCATGGGGAAATCGTCGATTGTGCCGGCTGCCTTGGCCTTGGTCTCCACACCTGCATCGGCCCGGCCGCGAGTGCTGACAATAACACCCTCGCGCAGGAAGAGGTCGGCCACGCCGATTGCCCCATCCAGCACGCCACCACCGTTGAACCTGAGGTCCAGCACCAGGCTCTTCATGCCCTGCTTTTTGGCCTCGTCGAGAGCGGCTGTCAGGTCGGCAACAGTGTCGTTGGTGAAACTGGTCAGGCGAATATAGGCTATGCCGTTTTCTTCATCAATAATGTACTGCCACACGCCATCGTCATCGCGCCGCGGGCCCTTGACCGTCTTAATGTGAATCTCTTCGCGGGTAATGGTAAAGGTTTCGCGCTTCAGCGTGGTCATGTGAATAACGGTGAAGCTGACCTCCGTGCCGGGCTTGCCGGTCAGGGTGTCAACGGCTTGCTTCATGCTCATGCCCTCGGTCGTCTTGCCGTTGATTTCGACAATCCGATCGCCGGCCATCACGCCCGCACGATAGCTGGGGCCATCTTCAATAGGACTGATGACGCTGAGCCAGCCGCCTTCCTCGCCGATGACAATGCCAATGCCGCCGAACTTGCCTTCCACTGCTTTCTGAAAATCGGCCACTTCCTCCGGCGGGATATAAGCTGAGAACCGATCCTGGCCCTGCAGCATGCCCTGGATGGCGTTCTCGTACATTTTGGTGTCTTCAGTTTCGGTTACGTAGTGGCGGCGGATAAGGTTACTGACGTCGCTCAGCAGACGCTGGCCGCGGTAAGTATCTTCGCCGATATCGTTGGCCACGGCCAATCCCATGGCGGCCACGACGGCAATCATTATTCCAGCCAGCACCAATGACAGGTTTCTTTGCACGCGCATATCCTCCTGGCGACTGCTTTGCCTGTTGATGAACCGGCGCAGTGAATCAAACCATTCCATCGGCCAACTCCCGAAACTGCCCCGGACTTTGCGAACGACTTATTCTAGACCCCTGCCACTCCTGAATCAACCCGGGGCGGCTAATCATAGTACGAAAAGGCGACAGCTTTTGTCACCGGAAAATCAGCGGCTCTCGACAATGTTTACTTCATCGGAGCGCTTGAGGTACGTGCGCCGAAGCTCAACTTCGACCCCAGCGGGCACGGTAACTTCAATTGTCCGCTTACGTCCCGAGGAGCTTAAATTGAAGCCGATGGTGCCCTTTCCGGTCGGCATCAGGGCCTGCAGGCGCCGCAAAGAGCCTAACTGGGGCTCCACCACCAACTTATCAAAACCCGCCTCCGCCGGCCGCAGACCGCAAATCCAGCGGAAATAGTGGATCAGTGGCCCTGCACCGTAGGCATGACACAGACTGTTGCTTGGCGTCTGCCGCCCCAGTGTCTCGGGATGGTAGCTCTCGAAAATGGTCCAAGCGTCCGGATGACGCATCATCTGGCCGTAATAATGATTAATGAGCTTAAAGGCCTGCTCGGTCTTGCCATGGTCAAACAGGGCCTCCAGCACGTAATATTTGCTGTAGGTGCTCTCGCGCCTGTTCCAGAATGAACGATCCTCGACCGTCGGCTCGGGCCACAGCCTGGCCAGCACGCTCTCCCGCTGCTCCGGCGTGCCCATGCGGGCCAGCAGCATCCAGTAATTGCCCATGGCCGTAAAACGGTCTTCGAGCACGCCGCCGGTCAGCCCTTCGGAGAACATGCCGCGCTTGCCGTCGAACAACTGCCCGCCGGCCAATTGCCTCAGGTGCTCGGCCTGCTCGCTCCAGTCGGCCGCCTTGGCCTGCTGGTTTATGGCCTGGGCCACCCTGGCCCCGTAATCCAGGCACATGACGAAGGCCGCCTGAAACGGGCTGATGATGTCGGTATCCTTGTACGTCCGGCACAGAGTATGATCAAGGAAGATGATGTCCTTCATCCGTCCGCTGTAGCGGATGAAGCCGGCCGAATCGACAAAGGTGCGGGCAAAATTGACCAGCCGCACAATGGCGTTGAAACAATCCTGCACCAGTTCTTTGTCGCCCCAGTACATCCAGTGGCGCCACAGCAGGTAGGGGTACATCATGGCATAGTCGGGAATTTTGTCGCCATAGCCGCAAGGGACCATGGGCCGCATCCAGTCATCGGTCGGTTGGTCGCCAGCAAATTGCCGCAGGGCCTTGGCCGTCAGTGCCTGATCGCCCCAGGCCACGGCCGCCAGTTGACCCTCGACCAGTGTATCGCCAAACCACTGGGCCATCTCGCGTATAGGGCAATCCTCAAAATGCTCCTGCGTGCAACCATCCAAAGTGGCCAACCCGACATGCCAGAGCTTGTTCAGCGTGCGGTCGCTGCTTTCGAACTCGGCCCTGGTGGTCGGCTGATAGTGCTGGGCGTCGACCTTAAGCTCGCGTACTTCCACGGGTTTGGTGGCATTACGCGACACAAGCTCGATGTAACGCATGGCCCGCCGGTCGACCGTGCGCCAGCGCGTCCATTGCCCCGAGAGTATAATGCGGTCAGTCAGCCACAACCCATTGTGCATCGGGCGGACAAAGTTATGCTTATCCAGCGCCTCGCCGGCAGTAATATCCAGCACGGCCCCCGGCTCGCCCCGGACTTCAAGCTCGATGCAACCGATAATTTCGGCCGGCATCTTGTAGACCACGATGTGCTGCGGATCAAGTTTCAGCGAGCCGCGTTTGCCCTGGCACAGTTTGTCGGCCCCGGCCACGGTGGCCGTGCGGCGCTTCTCCCAAGCCGAAAGTTGGGCAGGCGACGGGAATGTGCCGGGATTGAGGTCCGGCGTATCGAGCAGCATGCCATCGCAACCGTCCAGCAGATGGCTGTCGCTGATGACCCGCCAGGCCGGCAGGTCGTAGTTGCTGCGGTGCGGCGAAAACCTGAGCGGCAACGTGCGGGCGGTGTCGCGGTCGCTGAAGCGCATGACGAAGCCCCAGGTATCGCACGGGGCACCGATTACCACGCCCAGCGAGTTCCAGCCCTGCTCGAGAGTCACGTCGGCAAAATATTCCCGGTGCCCATGGCCATAATAGAGCCCGGTGTAAAAATCGGTCTCGTAATGAAGATGATTGAAAAAGCCGTCGCTGGTGCCCTGGCATAGCACCCGGCGATTATTGACGAAGACCGCGGCCCGGTTATCGGCGGCAAAATCGAGCCGCACATCGCGCTTGCGAGCGCTGTAGACAAAGCTGGCCCCGAAGACCTCGTCGTCGCACATCTTGAAGACATTAAAGGCGAATGGCAGGCCGGTTATGCCCCTTGTATCCTGGGCCAGACCGCTCTTCAGCACGCTCGCCGGAAGAGTCGCCTCGATGTTCAGCGGCGGAATCGGGCACGGCAGCACTTCCTTGTAAGGTGTTGCCGGTTGGTCGCTTACAACGTCCGCTGCGCCCCAGGCCGAATCGTCGAAGCCCAATTCGTTCCAGCCGGTGAGCACGCTGCGCAGGTCGCAGATTTCGCTGAAACCAACAGTAAACATGCGTCGCGGAGCGGTCCGCTGCTGGCTGGGGTCGATTATCATCCGCCATGAGCTGTCGCTGACGATTTTTGTGCTCCGCCCGCCACCGGCAGGCTTGCAGACCAGGCTGACAAGCAGCCCGCCCGGCCCCGGAGGCTGGCCATGCTGAGCAAGACCGGTATTGTGACACTGGATGGCGATACTGTTGCGCCCGGCCCGCAGGGGCAGGCCCGGCAGCGTGTAGGTGTCCTCGTAAATCTGCGGCCATTCGCTGCGATAAGGTCCGTCACCAACGCGCACGCCATTGACGTAAAGCCGATAACGGTCGCAGGCCGTAATAGTAAGCGTGGCCTCGCCTGGCTCCGGCAGGTCGAACTCCCGGCGGGCCAACAGGTAGCAGTTGACCGTCAGGCGGTCCTCGCCGATCCAAATCCATTTTGCCGCCGGATCCATGTCTCCGCCTCCAAATCCAGAATGTTTAACCTGCATTCTAGCAGCTAAATGGGCATTCCGGTTATCTGGGCCTGAAAAACAAGTTTGTCGTTAACCAGCCCTATGGTGTCGAATATAGCTCGCCGCGGACGAATCTCCAGCGACTTGCCCTGCAGCACCAGTGTGTCGCCCGGCACCACCTGGCCGCGGAACTTGACGCTGTCGACTCCGCCGAAGCCGATGAACTTGTCCATGGACGAAACCAGGCCGAAGTAGAGGGAACACATCTGTGCGGCGGCTTCAATCATAATAACGCCGGGCATCAGCGGGCGGCCCGGAATGTGGCCGCGAATCCAGAATTCGTCCTGGCTGATCTCTTTGAAGCAGACGATTTCACCGGCTTCAGGATTGAACTTCAACACTCCGCTCAGTTGCTCCATCTCGAAGCGTTGCAAATTGTACTTGCGGATTTCCTCGAGCGACATCACCACCTTGTCCAGACTGTAACTGTTTGCGTCAACCAGCAGTTGCGGAGGCATCGGTCTTTCCTTTCCGAATATCGCCAAAGCCGCCAGCTTAGAATATCCGCCCGAAATGTCAAGACACCAGCAGGCCCGGCCCGGCGATAACTCCTTGCAGTGTATCGGTTGCAAACCTATAATCTCCCCTTTTCCGGCAGATGTCAGGGCTCGTTCTGGAGCCCGGGGAGCAGGCGCATGAAGGCAGTCATTCTGGCCGGCGGATACGGCACCCGATTGGCCGAGGAATCCGTCGTTCGCCCAAAGCCGATGGTCGAAATCGGCGGGCGGCCGATTCTCTGGCACATCATGAAGATATACTCCGCCCACGGCATCAACGATTTCATAATCTGCCTGGGGTACAAGGGTTATGTCATCAAGGAGTACTTCGCCAACTACTTCATGCATACCAGCGACGTGACCATCGACCTGGAACGCAACAGCATGGAAGTCCACCGCCGCACGGCCGAGCCGTGGCGCGTCACGCTCATTGACACCGGCGACGGCACACTGACCGGCGGACGCCTCAAGCGCGTCTCGGAATACCTGGATCCGGGCGAAGACTTCTGCTTTACTTATGGCGATGGCGTCAGCGACGTGGACATCAGCAAGCTGGTCGACTTCCATGGCCAGCACAAGCAGCTTGTTACCCTGACGGCCGTGCAGCAGCCTGGCAGGTTCGGCAGCGTGCAGATTGAGGGCAACAGCGTCAGCGAGTTCATCGAAAAGCCGCGCGGCGACGGCGTGTGGATTAACGGCGGCTTCTTCGTCTGCTCCACCGGCGTGCTCGACCATATTGCCGGCGACCGTACCAGCTTCGAAACCGATACTCTGCGGGCCATTGCCTCGCAGAACCAGTTGGCGGCATTCCGCCACGAAGGCTTCTGGCAGCCCATGGATACCATGCGCGACAAGGACCATCTCGAGAGGCTCTGGTCAGGCGGACAGGCGCCATGGAGGATCTGGACTTGAGGCCGTTGTTCTGGCAAGATCGTCGCGTACTGCTGACCGGCCACACCGGCTTCAAGGGCTCGTGGATGGCCATCTGGCTCCACCGGCTCGGGGCCAAGGTGGTGGGCCTCTCGCTCGATCCGCCCAGTTCCCCCAGCCTTTTCGATCTTGCCGGCATCGGCGAGCTTATGACCGCCGACATCCGGGCCGACATCAACCAGAGCGAGGCCCTGCGCTCGGCCATCGACGAGCATCAGCCCGAGATCATTTTCCACATGGCCGCCCAGGCCCTTGTCCGGGCCTCGTACCAGTCGCCGCTGGAGACCTGGGCCACCAATGTCATGGGCACGCTGAATCTGCTCGAGGCCATCCGCCGCAGCGGCCGGCCCTGCACTGTCGTCAACGTCACCAGCGATAAGTGCTATCGCAATACGGAACGCACCGCCGCCTATGGCGAGGACGACTGCCTGGGCGGCTCCGATCCATATTCTGCCAGCAAGGCCGCGGCCGAAATTGCCACCGCCTCCTGGCGGCAGAGCTTCTTCGGCTCGAAAGCCGCAACGAGCGGCGTGGCAGGCACCACGAGCGGCGCGGGTGATGCCGCCCGACCGGCCGTGCGGCTGGCCACGGCCCGTGCCGGCAACGTGCTGGGCGGTGGCGATTATGCCGCTGACAGGCTGGTGCCCGATTGCGTGCGGGCCTTCCAGGCTTCGCAGCCGGTGCTCATCCGCAATCCCGGCGCAGTGCGACCCTGGCAGTTCGTGCTCGATCCGCTTGAAGGCTATCTGCGTCTGGCCGAAGCCATGAATCAGCAGGGCGAGGATTTTGCCGACGCCTGGAACTTCGGACCTCCGGCCGATGATGCCCGCACGGTGGAATGGACCGTGAGCCGGGCCGCTGAGCTGTGGGCCAATGGCGCCTCGTGGCAGAGCGATGGCGGAGATCACCCTCGCGAATCAGGACGCCTGACCATCGACGCCGGCAAGGCTCACCGCCTGCTCAACTGGCAGATTCGTCTGCCGGCCGAGGAGACTATGCAGTGGACCATGTCGTGGTATCGGCAGTTGCACGATGGCGCAGCGGCCCGTGATTTGTGCCTTGATCAGATTGAACGATTCGAGAATTTGCAGGGAGTTCGCCAATGACTGCCGCCCCCGGCTGTCGCTTCTGCGGCGCTGAACTGAGCGAGACTTTTGTCGACCTGGGCATGGCCCCGCTGTCGAACGCCTTTCTACGCTCCGACCAGCTCAAGGCCATGGAGCCTTTCTTTCCGCTGCACGTCTGGGTCTGCGGCAAATGCCTGCTGGTCCAGCTCGAGCAGTTCGAGACGCCGGAAGGCATCTTCAACTCCGATTACGCCTATTTTTCCAGCTACAGCGACACCTGGCTGGCTCACGCCAAGACTTACGTCAGCCAGATGATCGAACGCTTCGGCCTGACGCCCGAGACGCAGGTTGTGGAGCTTGCTTCCAATGACGGCTACCTGCTGCAATACTTCCTGGAGCGCGGCTACCCGGTGCTGGGCATCGAGCCTGCCGGCAACGTGGCCGAGGCCGCACGTGCCCGCGGCATCGAGACCGAGTGCGTATTCTTCGGCGTCGAGACGGCCAGGAGGCTGCGAAGCCAGGGACGCCGGGCCGACCTCCTGCTGGGCAACAACGTGCTGGCCCACGTGCCCGACCTCAACGACTTTGTCGCCGGCATGAAGATAATGCTGGCTCCCGGCGGGCTCATCACCATGGAGTTTCCGCACCTGCTGAACCTGATGCGGCTGAACCAGTTCGACACCATCTACCACGAGCATTTCAGCTACTTTTCGTTCCTGACGGTCAGGCAGGTTTTTGCCCGCCACGGACTGCGACTGCTCGATGTTGAGCCCCTGCCCACGCATGGCGGCTCAATCCGCATCTACGGCGTGCATGCTGACGATCAGCGGACCGACACCGACCGCGTGGACGAGATGCTCCGCCGCGAGCGGCAGTTCGGGCTGGAAGATCTGGCGGTCTACCGGCAGTTCGCCGAGCAGACCCGCCGGGCCAAGCGCGACGTGCTGAGCTTCCTGATACGAGCTGCCGAAGAAGGCAAGCGCGTCTGCGGCTACGGCGCCCCGGCCAAGGGCAACACGTTGCTGAACTATTGCGGCGTGCGCAGCGACATGATCGAATTCACCGTCGACCGCAGCCCCGAGAAGCAGGGCAAGTTTCTGCCGGGCACGCACATTCCGGTTTACGGACCGGAGCGCATCCGCCAGGAGCGTCCGGATTACGTGCTGATTCTGCCCTGGAACCTGCGCGACGAAATCGTCAGCCAGATGGCCGACATCCGCGCCTGGGGCGGCAAGTTCGTCGTGCCCATTCCACAGGTCGAGGTGATAGATTGATCTTCCATCAGCTTGACCTGCCGGGAGCTTACCTGCTGGAGCCGGAGCGGATTGAGGACAATCGCGGCTTCTTCGCCCGCACCTACAGCCGCGAGGAATTTGAGTCGCGCGGCCTGCTGGCGCGACTCGAGCAGTGCAACGTATCCTATAATCGCCTGCGGGGCACGCTTCGCGGGATGCACTGGCAGCAGTCGCCATACCAGGAGGTCAAGCTGGTTCGCTGCACGCGCGGGGCGATCTTCGATTGCATGGTGGATATTCGCCGCGAGTCGCCCACCTATGGACGCTGGTACGGAGCGGAATTGAGCGAGGATAATCGGTCAATGCTTTATATTCCGCACGGCTTCGCCCACGGTTTTCTGACGCTGACGGACGACGCGGAGGTTTTCTACCAGATGTCGCAGGTATATCATGCTCCATCGGCCCGCGGATTCAGGTGGAACGATCCGGCCGTCGCCATAGCATGGCCGGGCGAGGTGCGCGTGATCTCGGACAGAGACGCGGGGTTGCCGAGGCTGGAAATATGAAAAGAATTCTTGTCACCGGCGCCACAGGCTTTATTGGGCGGCAGAGCCTTGACCCGCTGATCAGGCTGGGTTACGAAGTCCATGGCATCACCGAAGATGTTTCTCCGAGGCATCCAGAAGGGGTCAGGTGGCATTGCGAGAATCTTTTCGACAATGCCAGAGTCGACGAACTGGTCGGATCAATCAAGCCTTCACACCTGTTGCATTTCGCCTGGTTTGCCAAGCCTGGCGAATACTGGATGAGTTTCGAGAATCTCCGCTGGGTTCAGGCCAGCGTTGCGTTGCTGCATTCGTTTGTAAAGCATGGCGGACAGAGATTCGTGGGGGCTGGAACATGCGCCGAATATGACTGGCGTTACGCGCGCTGCCAGGAGAATGCCACGCCACTGGCATCCAAAACACTTTATGCTGTCAGCAAGCGCGCTTTTTCGGATGTGCTGCAGGCGGTTGCCGACAACACCTCTTTAAGCAGCGCCTGGGGCCGGATATTCATGCTGTACGGACCTCACGAACACCCCAAGCGTCTTGTGCCGGCGGTGGTTCTGCCGCTGCTTGAGGGGCGGCCGGCTGACTGCACTGCGGGGCGGCAGGTTCGCGATCTGCTGCACGTCAGCGATGTCGGCCGCGCATTTGCGGCCCTGGTTGATTCGGAGGTTACCGGGGCAGTTAACATTGCCTCAGGAAACCCAGTGGCTATCCGGGAGGTGGTTGAGAAAGCGGCCGCTATAATCGGCCGCAAGGATCTACTGCGCCTTGGCGCCCTTGAAACACCGGCTGACGACCCCGCGCAACTGGTGGCCAGCGTCCATCGCTTGACAAATGAGGTAAACTGGAGGCCACAGATCGGCCTGGATGAGGGCCTTGCGCAGACGGTAGAGTGGTGGCGTGGCCAGACACTGCAGAGAGGAACGAAGTGATGGCTGCCAAGTGTCCGGTTTGTCAAAGCGCAGAAGCCGAGGAGTTCATCAGGCGAGCGAATCAGCCGGTTTATCAGAATCGACTTTTTGACGAACAGCAGGCGGCCGTTTCTGCGACCCGCGGCGACCTGGTCCTGAATGCCTGTGCCGTGTGTGGTTTCATTTTCAATAGCGCCTACGACAGCAGTTTATTGCCTTACGGAGATGATTACGACAATACGCAGGAACTGTCGCCGTTTTTTGAAACTCATTTGGGTCGGATGGCCCAGCACCTGATTTACGATCGCGGCTTGCGAAATTCGCGCATAGTGGAAGTTGGGTGCGGCCAAGGCACATTTTTGAAGCGGCTCGTGCAGGACGAATCGCTGGGGAATTGCGGCTTCGGCTTTGACCCGAGCTATAAAGGTGCTTTGGATGAACTGGATGGCCGACTGCATTTTCACCGAAAGTTTTATTCGGCTGATTGTGCCGAGGTGCGAGCCGATGCTGTAGTATGCCGGCATGTCATTGAGCACGTCAGCGATCCTGTGAGTATGCTGCGAAGTATTCGCCAAGCGATGTCGGCCTCGCCTGGTGCCAGCTTGTTTCTTGAAACGCCCTGCGCCAACTGGATTCTCGACAATCATGCCATCTGGGATTTGTTCTATGAACACTGCTCATACTTTACCTCCGATTCGCTCCGCTGGGCGCTGAACGAAGCAGGGCTGGCAGCGACTGACGTCCGGCACGTCTTCGAAGGCCAGTATCTCTGGGTCGAGGCGCGGGTAGCGCAGGATCAAGAGCCGCCCGTGATTGATGCGAACGACAGGATGCTCAAGAAGGCAAAAGCATTTGGAGCCACCGAACAAAGCACACTGCAAGTACTGACCAATCAGCTTGAACAGTTGAGATCATCTGTCGGATCTGTGGCCATCTGGGGCGCCGGCGCCAAGGGCGTAACAATGGCCAATCTTCTCGATGCGAAAAGAGATAAGCTGGCATGTGTGGTCGACCTGAACCCTCGCAAACAGGGTCGCTATCTGCCGGGTACCGGCCACGCCATAGTGGACTACCACGATCTGCCTCGTTACAATGTCGCCGCTGCTATGGTGATGAATCCGAATTACCTGGATGAGATCCGCCGTCTTTTGGCACAGGCCCGGCTGAATATTAAATTGATCTGCCCGGGCACTTGATTTCGTAACAAAATGGAGATGCACCTTGAGAATTATAATAGATACCGATCAGAAGACGCTCCAGGAAGAAGTCGAAGGCAAGAGCCGCGTCATGCCTCTCTACAGCAAGGAAGCTTTCGAGCTGATATCGCGCCAATGGGTGCGAGTTGGGTGGGATCAGAAACACGAATATACCTTTTCCTGGATGGGTCGGCCGATCATTCAGCTTCCGCACGACATGGTGCGAATGCAAGAAGTGCTGTGGCAGATAAAACCTGATGTGATTATCGAAACAGGCGTCGCCCACGGCGGCTCGTTGATTTACTATGCCAGCCTGTGCAAAGCGATGGACCGCGGACGCATAATCGGCATCGATCTGGAAATCCGTCCGCATAACAGAGCCGCCATTGAGGCCCACCAACTTGCCTCCATGATTACGTTGATTGAGGGCGACAGCGTCGCTTCTGAGACTGTTGAGGCGGCTGAATCCCTGATAGGCAAAGACGAAACTGTTCTGGTCATTCTGGACTCGTGCCACACGGCAGCCCATGTTCGAGCGGAATTGGAGGCATATCACCCGCTGGTTACAAAGGGTTCTTATCTGGTGGCAACCGATGGCATTATGAATGATCTGCACGACGTGCCTCGTGGTCGCAGCGAGTGGAAAACGGATAATCCGGCAACCGCAGCGGCTGAGTTTGCCGCCGCGCATGATGATTTTGTTCTGCAGGATCCGGCCTGGCCCTTCAACGAAAGCGAACTCTCCGAGAATATCACACATTGGCCCGGAGCCTGGCTCCGCAAGCTTTAGTCGAGCATGAGGAACGCAGCGACGAAACAACCTCCGCTGGTCAGTATCGGGCTGCCGGTCTACAATGGCGAAGCCTACCTTGGGCCTACCCTGGAGGCAATTTGCGCTCAGACGCTGACGGACTTCGAACTTCTGATTTCCGATAACGCCTCCACTGATGGCACCGAGGCCATTTGCCGTAGTGCCGCCGCCGATGATCAGCGCATACGCTACTTTCGTAACTCGGAGAATCTTGGGGCATCGGCCAACTTTCAGCGCTTGGCCGAATTGGCCACCGGCCGCTACTTCATCTGGGCTTCGCATCATGATTGCTGGGCTCCGGAGATGCTGGAAAAATGTGTGGAGGTAATGGAGGCCGACCCGCAGGTCGTCCTGTGTCACACCGGAGCCGTGCAGGTGGATGACCAGGGCCGCCATGTTACCCGGTTGCCGCAACAGGTTGATACTCGCGGCTGGACCGTTCGCCGCCGCTTCAGCCAAGCCATCTGGCGACAGCACTGCTACACGATTTACGGCTTGTTGCGGCGCTCGGCCTTGGTTGAGGCCCTGCCTTTGCGGAAAATTCTGGGAACAGATAATGTCATGCTGGCCGAACTGTCTTTGCTGGGCACTTTTGCCCACATTGACGAGCCGCTTTTTTACTTTCGGGTGCTCAGCTCCAGTGGTGACATGGAGTCTCTGTTCCGGCGGCTGAACATTAAACTGACACCATGGACTGCCCCGGGCATTTTCAGTGCTTATGCAGGGGCCATGTATGGCATTATCCGCCGGCGCGTGCCGCAACGAGGGCTGCGCTGGACCCTGTATTGCAACTGTACTGTGCGATTGATAAAGGCCGGCATCGGCTTCTTCGGCTCGCTCATAATGTCCAGGCTATTCCCCGCCTTATATCGCCGCCTGTGCAATCGCCTGCTGAACATCAATGCCAAAGACACCGACGTTGCCCAGTGCGGCGAAACGTCACACGAATGAGCCTGATAAAGCGCAACCTCGTTGCAAATCTTATCAGCAACGCCTTTACTCCGGCGCTGCTGTTGGTTTGCACACCTGTTTACATCGGCCTGATGGGCGAAGAAGCCTGGGGGCTGGTGGGCCTTTTCATGGTCATGTACGCCCTTTTTCTGATTCTCGGGCGAGGGCTCAGCATGACCCTTACCCGCGAGATGTCGCGACTGATTGTTCGACCTGGCCGCGGCCAGCGAATGCACGACCTTCTTCTCAGCCTGGAGGTGCTGTACTGGACCTTCTCGGCGGCAGTCGGCCTGCTGATTTTCGCAGCAGCGCCACTGATAGCCAACTATTGGGTAAGCCGCGAGGAGTTGTCGGCGGCAACAGTTTCGCAGGCTATTATGCTGATGGGCCTGACCCTGTTGCTGCAGTTTCCTTTCTCCTTCTATACCGGCGGACTCAAAGGCCTGGAACGCCAGGGCCTGCTCGCCATAATCAACAGCACAATGAGTTTGGTGCGCTTCGGCGGCGCGGTTGTTGCGCTGTATGTTTTCGCGCCACGGATCGAGACCTTCTTCATCTGGCAACTGCTGTCCAGCGGCCTGCAGACTCTGTTGCTGGCCCTTTTCTTAAGGCGGAGCCTGCCCCGGAGGCGACACAGGCCGCGTATTCGTCCCAGGCTGATTATCACGCAGTGGCGATTTCTTCGAGGTGTTACCGGCATTTCGCTTTCGGCGATGGCTTTAACCCAGATTGATAAAATAATCTTATCGAACCTGCTTCCGCTGGGCGATTTCGGCTATTACAGTATGGCCGCAATGGCTGCCACGAGCACTTACTTCCTGGTCGATTCGATTTTTACAGCTTTCAGTCCGCGGTTCGCCCAATTGGCATCAGTCCCCGGAGACAAGCAGCAGCTCCGCGGTGTCTACAGAATGGCCTCGCAACTGATGGCAGCGGCAATGGGTCCAATCATGGCCATGGGCCTGTTTTTTTCGTGGCCGCTGATGCTTGTCTGGACCGGCTCGGAGAAAATCGCCGATGCCACCTACCTTATTCTCAGCCTGCTGATTCTCAGCAGCACCCTCAATGGATTGGTTGCCATGCCGTATGCGCTGCAACTGGCATTCGGCTGGACTAAACTCACCCTGAGGATGAACCTTATTGCCGTGGTTGTGCTGGCTCCGACAATGATTGCAGTGGCATTTATGTTTGGCGCCCCCGGAACGGCCGCAGTATTGGCCCTGCTGAATTTGACCTTCCTGCTGGTTGCCGGCATCCTTACCCATCGCCGATTTCTTGTCGGTCTGGCTCCTGAGTGGTTTCTGCGGGATATTCTTCCGCCGCTGGAGGTGGCCCTCATAGTCGCCCTTGCCGGTCGCCTGCTGCTGCCCGAGAGCGACGATCGTCTGACCATGCTTTTCTGGACGGTCGGCATCGGCCTGGCCTGCCTGACCGCCACCGCCCTGGCAACGCCGGCCGTGCGCGAGACGGGGCAGGCATTGCTTCAGCGAGTGCGCAGCAGCATAGTGTATCGACGCAAGATTGATTAAGCCTGCGAGCGCAGGCGTTGGCCTTGCGGTGCGTCCTCTTTCGGTGCGGCTTTTCAGTGGCAGAGCCAATTGCCGTTGTAACTCCTCCCGCTTGACGGGGGAGGATGTCTCCGCGAGCGGAGACAGGTGAGGGTGTCGTCGCGCGGAAAACTCCTCGCCCTCTCTGCGCGGCCAAGGCTCACCCTCATCCGGCCCTGCGGGCCACCTTCTCCCGTCAAGGGAGAAGGGTACAGAAAACCCAACAGTGCCAGGATGAGCAACATGCCACTGGAAAACGGTCGCACCGCCTCTTTCCGCAGTCGCCTCTCGCTCTTGCCAGCAAGTTTGCCCACTGGTATACTGTTTGACCGTTGTCATAGGAAAAACGTTATGGTCGGCCAGCTGGTAAAATTCTGCTATTTTCGGATCCTGATGCCCATGCGGCGCTGGTTCTGGCGACGCATGGTGTTGTCGGGCGGAGGCTCTTTCGGCCCAGGTGCCGCTATCTACGAGAGCGTCCGCATTGCCCCGGGCAGCCCCGGCAGCATTCATATCGGCCACGAGCTGCGCATTCTCCGCAACGCGGTCATCAACACGTTGCCGCCAGCGGGCGAAATCCACATTGGCAGCCGCGTACACATCGGCGAAGGGACAATGATCAGCAGCCATTGCCGCATCGACATCGGCGACGACGTGGTCATGGGGCCCTACAATGTGATTGTCGACGTGGACCACGTTTGCCGCGACCGCAGCCTGCCGATAAGCGTTCAGGGCCTTTCAAGCAAGCCTATCCGCATCGGCCAGGGCGCCTGGATCAGCAGTCACTGTGTTATCCTGAAGGGTGTGACCATCGGCCGCGGAGCGGTCATCGGCGCCGGGGCCATCGTCACCGGCGACATTCCCGATTATGCAATAGCCGTGGGAGCGCCGGCCCGCGTGGTCAAAAGCTGGGGCCAGGCCGACAATGGTTGCAGCCCAGCCGGCGACAATTCCAACGCAGTAACCGACAGCAGTGCAAGCGGCGCGGATCGCGCCGAAAAGGTCTGATAAATGGCAAAAGTCTTACTTGTCAGCAGCCCCGGCGGCCACCTGGCTCAGATATTATCAGTTGCCCGCGGAATTGGCAACAAGCACGAGTATGTGTTGTGCATGACGCGCTTTCCGGTCGTGCGCGGCGTTAAGATCGACGAAGTCAGCCGCATCTACTACGCCCCCATGTGCCTTGGGTTCCAGATGCCCTTCGGCGTGGCCCTCAGCATGTTTTTCGGACTCTTCACCTTCCTGCGAATCATGCTCAGGGAGCGGCCTGACTGCATCATTTCGACCGGGGCAATCGAGGCCGTACCGGCCTTTATCATCAACAGGCTCTTCTTCCGTCGCCCGGCACTTTACCTGGAGTCGCTGGCACGCGTGCGCACCCGCAGCGGCACCGGACGAATCGTCAAGCCATTCGCCACCAGACTCTTCGCTCAATGGCCCGAAGTCGTCGCCCTCTACGGACCAAAAGCTGAGTACCACGGGAGAGTATTATGATTTTCGTGACCGTGGGCACGGCCGCCAAGGGCATCGAGTTCAACCGCCTCATCGAGACCATGGACCGCCTGGCCGGCGAGCTTGAGCTGGACATGCTGATACAGAAGGGCCATGCCCGCTACGAGACGCAACATGCCCGCAGTGTCTGCTACCTGAAATACAGCGAGGCCCTGGAGCAGTTCCGCAGTTGCGACCTGGTCGTGGCCCATTGCGGGGCCGGCACAATCATGAACGCTCTGCACTTCAACAAACCCATGATACTCGTACCGCGACGGGCCGGCCGGGGCGAAAATGCCGACGATCATCAGCTTGAACTCGCCGAGGCTATTGCCGACATGCAGGGCGTCTGGATAGTGCACGAGGTGGACGAGCTGGAACCCGTGTTGCGGCAGGTGCTGGCCAAGCTGCCAATACAATCAAAGCCCACCAACGCCCGGCTCTCGCTGATGTCGGCCATCAGCCAGTTTATCGACGATTCGACCCGCCCGCCGAAGGGCCGCAAATAATCGCCCCCGCAGCTATTTCTTCTCAGGCCGTGCAAATTGCCGACTGGCAGCAAAAGCGTACCACCTCCAGCACCCCCTGGTCAGTCTCCAGCCTTGCTTATGGTATTATTATGGGGGCATCCTTGCCCCAAATGTCGAGCGCGTTTGCGGGTGGTTGATCATCATCCCTGTCAGAAGTGTCCCTGCCAGGATTAGCCCAGAATGGCGCTTCGACCCTCTGATGATACGTGGCCCGTAAATCGCGCGGCATTTTCAAACCAATGCCCAGAGGCATGGCGGCAACGGCCATGGTCATTGCCGCTGGCGACTCGGCGAGTCGCGCTTTCAGCCTGATCCGCTGGCCATCCTGCACAAGTTCAGTATTCTCCAGCAGGCTCATGGTCAGCTTTCGCAGCGCTCCCGGCAACATGATGTGCCACGGCCCCTTAATGCACGTGTCGCGCCATTGCTGGCTTTCGGCCAGCGCCGCGCCGGCAGCTTCAGCATCGGCAAACCAGACATCGCCGGCAACCACCAGCGCTCCGCCACTTTGGCGACCCTCAAGAAACATGCGCGGCACTAAAGCTTCAGCCCCTTCGGCCGGCATGCCCAGGCACCAGAAATCGGTCCCGGCATCAACTTTGGCAATCATTTCCATCATGGCTGCGTTGGCCGTAATGTTCTCCGCTGGAACCGTTTTCGGGTCAAGGCTGCCCTGCCCTCGCGAATCGGCAAAATAGCCATGCAGCACCCCGCTGCCGTGCATCTGCGGCGGTATTATTCCGGGCCGCACCGAGCCTGCGAACAGCTTGCGGTTCAACATGGCCGGCCGGGCCAGACCGGTAAATACCAGAACCAGGCCACCCTCTCGAGTGAGGCCGAAGGTAAGGGCATCGATGCGGACATTACCCGTAGCGCCGGCAGCAAACAGGCTGGTCCGGGTAATATGCTCGGCGCTGGTCGCCTCGCTCAGACCGTAAGGTATAAGGCCCATGCTGTAGAGCAGATGGTGGGCCGGAACGGGGCGCGAGGGGGCATGTCGCAACTGGCCTACGAGCTGGGCATCGGCGGGCAGGGCAGCCAGTGCCTTTTGCAGCGCTTCGTCGCTGGGGGCAAGTCTGCGCCACGGTTTGCCGTCGATACGCGCCAGGGCCTCGGCCGCATATTCGGCCACGAACGGATCTTCGTCGCTCACCAGTTCGACCATTGTCGCCCTGGCCTTCTGATCCCCGAGGTCGCCCAGGGTCCTGATGGCCATCAGGCGGCGCACATTCGCCAGGTAGGGCATTGGAGAGTTCTGGGAAATTGGCTGATTCTGCAACAGCATGCGACTGCGACTGCGAATTTCCGGATCATCGCTGGCCGCGCCTTGCTGCAGGGCCTCGGCAGCAACCGGGCCCAGCAGGCGCAGAGCATTCTCGGCTGCCTGTCGGTCGGCAAACTTTTCGGCTCCCAACTGGTCAACGAGGGCCACAGCCCGCTCGCCCTCATCGGCCCCGACTCTTACCAGGGCAAGCATCTTGTCGGCCAACGGTTCAACTTCCATGATGCCCCAGAAAATAGTTGTATTGACGTAATCAAGCAGGTCGTTGCCCGGTCGTCGCGGAGCCAGGGCGATGGTAAAAGTTCCCGCCTTCAGAGCATCAACAGGAATAATCGACGGAATGAACGGGTTGTCCGCCGCCGACTTGTCCATTTCGTTCGGCTCGTCCGGCTTGTCCGCCGCCGACTCGTCCGGTTCGTCTTCGCTACCCCCTCCAACCGCTCCGAAAGAGTACTTGACGTGGCTTTCGTACAGGGGATGGAACACGCCTATCCGCACGGCCCTGGCCTGCTCATCGGTGAGTGCCGGAAAATCATTGGTCTGCCAGTGGCCGTCGGCGTCCGTCAGCAGTGGGCCCGATTGCTTATCCGGGAGGGCGAACATGACGCAGGCATTTTCGACCGGGCGACCTTCGTGGTCGACCACCTGGCCCGAAAACCGCATGGCCGGCGGCAATGTCAGCGTCATGGTAGCTTGCCCCAGGTTCCAGATGTGACAGTAACCTTTGGCCCGGGCTCGCACGAAGCTGTCGATTGTGCGAGTAAATCGAGGCACGCGCACTATTGCCATGCCGTTGGCGTCGGTCAGGGTAACCTTGTTCAAATTGGGGATCTGAAAACAGGAGTCGACCTCCGCGCCAGCGACGGGCTTGCCATCGCTATCGACCACCGTAACAGCAATCGGAGTGGTCGGAATGTCATCGCGCGGACCATCGTCCGGCTTTCGCTCGAAATGCACCGTAACCAGTTCCAGCGTGGCGGCCGCATCTCCATCGCTGCCCCGCAGTCCGCAAAGAATATAATGAAGAATGGGCTGGCTCAACTCTCGCTGCGACAAATCGACCCGCAACTCGCGAATGCGGCCGTCCGGACGAATCTGCTTCTGCGTGATCAGGTTACCCGCTTCGTCCTTTGCAAGCGTCTGGGCGTTCAGCACGTACCAGTCGAGAGCATTATCGGGCAGGCTTTTTGTGCCGGTCGCCCTGTAGCGGACGACAAGTATCGGATACTGATCAACGGGGATGCCCGGACGGATTTCGCCCCGCAAGAGCCAATAGCTCTCGGGCTCAGTGTTGATGACCTTAAGGTAAGGATCACGCACCACAGCCGAACCAGCCCGGGCGATGTGGTAGCGATGATGCATGCCGCCCGACAGACCGTTGCGCCACCAGAAGCGAACCGGCAGGGCGAGCCGCGGGTCCATCTCCTCCTGTTCCCGCAATAGCTGCTCGATAGTCTTGTCGATAACCCGGCCGCCCTGCTCTTCTGCGGCCTCGCCCGCTGCCCCACCGGCTGCGTCGCCCGCCACCTCTCCGGTCGCGGCTTCGCCCGGTACTTCGGTGTCGGCATCCTGAGCCATCGTCGCCGACATCGGCAGACCAAGCAGCAATGCCACGAACAGTATCGCGGCCCTGCCCGCCGATAAACCGAATGCAGACGCCGCGCCATTCGCCATAGCCTGCGGGCCTTCGTTCATTGATCGATCTCCCTGCCAATGATTTCAACCACGGTTGCTGCTGAGTCATTCCGCCTGTGCCGAGACTGCATCATAGCCAATCATAATATTGACGAGCATAAAAAACATTCGCAAACGCTGCACTCCTGCGAAATTGACATTACCCCCTTTGCTCAGACTGTCTCTTGATCTTGTACCTGCTGGGCGATTATGGCATAATGTTTCCTTCATCCCCTCTTCATCCGGGAGGTTTAATTGACACCATCGGCTGGGGTATGCATTCGGAAGCAGAATGAGCTGAACAAAAGGATTCCCGATCATGCGCATAGCACTCATAAATCCGGTCGCCCGCCGCAGCGAAGGCTATCACACGGCCGATGGCGCCGTCCCCCAGTTGGGCCTCCAGGTACTGGCACGAGTGACGCCGCCGGAGCACCACATCGACCTGATTGACGAAGCCCTCGGCGCTTCGGAGACCGAAAAGCTGATTCGTGGCGGCAATTACGACCTCGTGGGCCTGACCGCCTACACCAGCAGTGCCACGCGAGCTTACGAAATAGCCGCAATTTGCCGCGACTGTGGCATCAAGACCATTATGGGCGGTGCTCATGCCACGGCCGTGCCGGATGAACCGCTGCAATTCGTTGACAGCGTGGCAGTCGGCGAGTGCGACGTCATCTGGCCACAAATTGTTGCCGACGCCGAGGCCGGTCGCCTGGCGCCCCGCTACGATGGCACGCTGGCCGACCTGGCCGCCGGCCACGGCGCAGGGTTGCAGGGGCTGCACCCGCTCAACGGGCGCTACGAGCGCTCCTGCATTCAGACCTCGCGCGGCTGCCCGGTGGGCTGCGACTTCTGCTCGGTTACCCGCTTTTCGGGCCGGCAGATACGCCGCCGCCCGATCAAGGACATTCTTCAGGAATGGAATGAGGCCGATACCGACTATATTTTCGTCGTCGACGATAACTTCTTCGGCGTGGGCAACGACCATGTTCAGTGGGCAAAGGAGTTGCTGCGGACGATCATCCGCGATGGCCGCAAGCGTTACTGGTTCAGCCAGACCAGCCTGAATATCGGCAGCGACGTGGAAGCACTGAAGCTGGCTTACAAAGCCGGTTGCCGCAGCATGCTAGTGGGCCTCGAGACCTTCAACGACGATACTCTTCAGTCGTTCAGCAAGGGGCTTAACCGCAAACTGCTGACCGATTATCGCAAGCTTGTCGATGGCTTCCACAAGGCGGGGCTGGCCATCATGGGCTGCTTTATTGCCGGCGGCGATCAGGACACCGAAGACACCGTGGCCGAGACAGCGCTGAAGGCCGTCCAGTTGGGCATCGACATTGTTCAGTTTACAAATCTGACTCCCCTGCCGGGCACCAAGCTCTACGAAAAATGGCTTTCCGAGGGACGCATTACCGCCATTAACTATCCGACCGATTGGGAACGTTACACCTTCACCGAGACCGTCTTCGATCCGGCCCGCATATCGGCCCAACAGCTTGACGACACGATCTACGAGCTTCGTTCGGCCGCCGCTCAATACCCGTGGGTCTGGAAGCGGACGTTGAAATCGTTTCTGCGTACCCGATCTTTCACCAGCAGCGTGTTTGTCCATTGGGCCAACAGCGGCTATGCCACCCTTGCCAAACGGCAGATGGCCCGCGATGGCCAACGGCAACTGGCCCCGAACGACCGGCGGCAGCAGATGCTGAAAAAGGCCTTTTCCTTCTTCTCCGGACGCTGAGCCTGATGCCGCTGGCGAACGGATTTGCCGGCGATTCTTCCACCAGAGCTACCAGCCCAGGGCCGCCGCTCATATGCCCGTGACGGGCCCGGACATCATGTACGCAAACGCTGGAAAAGCTGATAACGTGGCCCCAGTACGGGAAACCCTGAAGATGGCTGCCTTATTGCTCCGAATTGACCCTTCCGATTTATCTGAAGCGTACCTCAACGTTACATCCATTATAGCCATCCAAAACCCCTAATCGCGATCTAACTCGATCACTGACAATTACTTACGGCATCTCGCAGACATCTTTTTGGCCGCCTTGCAGGTGGTGACCACGTCCGTCTTTCGGGCTACACTAAGCCTAATCGGCATTGGGGCCGAAGCGTTGCGGGCGTAACCTGCAAACCATGCGTGGGGGGATATTGTTATGATTGGAAGAATATTAGCTGTCTCGTTGTTATGTGTTGCTGTTTTGGCCGGCTCAGCGGCCGCGGCACCATGGACGTTTTCTTCCGGCACACGTGCCGGCACGGCAGATTTCAATGTCGTGGGCAATGACCTTGTAATCACCCTGACCAACACCTCGCTATTCAATACCGCTGAGCCAAGCCAGTTGCTTTCGGCGGTATTCTTTGATGTTGCCGGCTCACCCAGCCTCATCCCTGTGAGCGGCCTGCTTACTCCTGGCAGCGTCGTAGTTTTTGGCACCACGCCGGCTGATAGTGTCATCGGCGGCGAATGGGCTTATTCCGATTCTGCCGGCACGCTGGCTCCTGGTGGTGCCAACTACGGCGTAAGTGCCACTGGCCTGGACATCTTCGGGCCGTTCGACCGCTTCCCCGGACCCAACCTCAGCGGGCCGGAGAATGTTGGTGGCATGGACTACGCCCTGCTCAGCGCCGGCAATCAGCCATTGGTTGGCAACGCACCGGTAACGGGCGGCAACCCGCTGATTCTCAACAGCGTGACCCTGACCCTGGACGGGCTGCCCGCAGGGTTCGATCCCGCGGCTGACATCAGCAACGTCTGGTTTCAGTATGGTACCGATCTGGATGAGGAGCCCAGCTACCTGGGCACACTGATTCCAGAGCCTCTGACCATGACGGCCACAATTCTCGGCCTTGGTGGCCTGGCCGGATACATGCGCAAGAGGACGAGGAGGGCCGCCTGAAGGACCTGATGCCGATTTACAACTGAATACAGCACATGCCCGGGAGCCGGTCTTCTTGAAGAAGCCGGCTTCCGCTTTTTGCGCCTACTGGGAACCCACCTTCCCAACACCTTCCAGCACAAGAGCGGAAAAAACCTTATGAGCTTATGGTGCGGTTTCGTACCAGGGGCATGGCCCGGCCCTGAAAAAACAATCGTGCTGCGGCTGAAATAAGTCCGGAATATTCCCAGAATCAGGCTTAACAGATTGTCCCTAGGAGTTTTACGACATTTGCCTTCAGCAAAGGGCTTTATCGCCAAGGGTACTTCAGACGAGCGGCATCCGTGTTAAGCTTCAATCCATGTCGGCAATAAGCCGAAGGTCATTTCAGGTTTCATTTCTTAATCAGGGGGGTGTTCTTATGAAAAAGTTAGTTGCAGCATTGTTGTGCCTGTGCCTGGTTGCCGGATCGGCCGGCGCCGCACAGTTCACCTTCGCCTCGGGTACACGGGCAGCACAGGCTGACTTTACTGTCTCGGGCGATGATCTGGTCATCAGGCTCGAAAACATCTCGACCTTCAACGTCAGTCAGCCTGACGAACTGCTTTCGGGCGTATTTTTCGACCTTGCCGGCTCGCCAAGCCTGACTCGCGTCAGCGGTCTTCTGGCCCCCGGCAGCACAGTAGCCTTTGGCACTACGCCGGCCGATAACGTGATCGGTGGCGAATGGGCCTATTCAGAATCAGCCACACTTCTGCACCCCGAAGGCCTCCAGTATGGCGTCAGCGGTGTCGGCCTCAGCATTTTCGGCCCCGAGGACCGTTTCCCTGGCGATAATCTGGGCGGACCGGAGTCTCCAGACGGAATGTGGTACACGTTGCTCAGCGCCGGCAATATCATCGATCAAGGCAATGCCCCGGTCACCGGCGGTTTTTCGCTGATCGACAATGCCGTCATCCTGACCCTCAGCGGACTGCCGCAGGGCTTCGATCCCGATGCCGACATCACCGATGTCTGGTTCCAGTACGGCACGGGCTTCCACGAGCCACGATTCCCGGGTGTACCTGTCAACGGCAACGGCAACGGCAACGGCAATGGCAACGGCGACGATGTCATTCCCGAACCCTTGACCGTCAGCGCCATGCTGATGGGCGTTGCGGGCCTGACAGGCTACATGCGCCGGCGTCGGCAGATGGCAGCCTGAGCAGCACAACAGGTGGTTGAACGTGATGTAACGGCGGCGGGATTCACAACCCTCCCCCAATGGAGGAGAGAATGAACCCCGCCGCTTCATGCAGCCACAGCCCGTCCGCCGCCCGATTATCGACCTTCGCCCCGCACATTGCCGGCAGACGTTGCCGCCTCGTCAGGAACGCCCGAGCAGTTGCGGTTCCAGCGGTACGCCATCGGCCTTCAGCCGAGCCTGAAGATCGGCGACCTTCAGCTTTCGCAGGTCATGCTCTCCTACCGCAGCCATGGCCGCAGCCGTGCCGGCGGCCTGCCCGGTGGCCACGCAAACCGGAATCGCCCGCGTAACTTCCGCCCCGCCCCGGGTGCTGGAAGTGCATCGGCCGGCCGCAAGCAGGTTGCCAACGCTCCTTGCGACAAGGGTGCGATAGGGCACGGCATACACTGGGCCCGGCTTCCGCCAATCGCCGGCCAGCGTCACAGCATCATCAAACCATTGATGGGCATGCGCCTCGTCAAGTTCAAGTTCGCCGGCCAGGCGCCGGGTGACTCTAAATTGAGGAATCATGCTGATGATCGCCGGGTATATATCCGCGTTGCCCGTCTCCTC
>JAWLHX010000006.1:0-83774 GCA_041690105.1 Phycisphaerae bacterium | reverse complement strand
CTGCGCGTTGCCGATGCCGGCGAAATGAACCCCTATGTCTTCCTGGCCGCCGGCTGGAATCTGCTGGTGGAGATGGGTCTGGCCCTTGGTGTCAATCTGGATAAGGCCGAGCGAGCCCGAAAAGTAGGCAACGAAGTACAAGGGTAATAGCTGAACTGTCGCTGCGGCAATTCGAGCGCAGTGGTATGAGAAACGGCGGAATCTCGACCAGGCTCTTTTTGAGCAATGTCCGGGGCTCCGCCGTCTTCTTTTTTTGACCTCACTCCGGTAATAAGGTATATTGTAAGCGTGCTCTTCGCTGCGCAATTTTCTGCAAGTCATTTCTGCTCAATAGGATGCCTTTAGTTGACAAACAGCCATGCTCATTCTTCTTGTCGCACCACTGCGCGGTTTCTGGGCGCAAAGGCGGCTCCGGCACTCTCATCAGTCCTGGCAATCATCATCATTATTATTATTGCCGCACCTGCTCTGGCTCTGGAGCGAAACCAAGTGCTGCTGATCGTCAACACCAACAGCAACGATTCCAAGGCCATACGCGATGCCTACATTGCCCGTCACGGCCCGGAGGTGCGGGTCTGGGAGTATGCCGGCTCGACCAGCGTGACCATCGCCCGGACAACGTTCGAGAGCCAGTTGCGGGTTCCGCTGGACAATTATCTGCGGAATACCTCCGAAAATGGCACGGCGCTCTGCCAGACGGTGCGGGCACTGGTGACGACCAAGGGCGTGCCGCGACGGATTGACGACTTCGACAATGCCGGAGTGGGCGACCGACCGTTCGACATGAGTGCGGACTTCAACGCCGGAAAAGCCGATGCCGCCAGTGTCGACGCGGAGCTGGTTTTTCTGCATCAGGAGCTTACCGCCGGCTCGAGCTACACAGGCAATTACGCCAACAATTACATCCGCAACCCGTACCATAACTGCACTGACCGGATAAACAGCTATTCGCGAAGCAACCTGACCACGGCCAAGCAGTTCAACTGGAACGGCTCGGGCTGGACAACCGTCAGCGCTCCGCCTTCGCAAAAGCTGACTCCGGGTGACTTGTACCTGGTGTGCCGTTTGTCCGGCTATACGGCCCAGGAGGCAATCGGCCTGATCGACCGCGGCAGCGGCCCCGTGGTGGTATACAAGCCGCTGCTGACGGTGGTTATCGACCGCGATGGCCGGGAAGACCCCTACGATGGCCACGGTCCGTTTACACTCGGGGAAGATTACCCGCAGACGCGCGACCTGCTCGCCGCCGCCGGCTTCAACGTACACTACGACTCGACCAGCACCTTTCTGATTCAGGCGCCGCACAGCGTCCTAGGCTACGCATCCTATGGCCGCAATCACAGCCCTGCCCCGGCAAGCACTTATATTCTGTCGACGCTGGACTTCAACCTGCTGCAGGGGGCCGCCTTCAATACCTTCGAGAGCTTCAATGGCCGCAACTTCGAAACCGCCAGCCCGCACGATTACCAGGGACAGGTGGCCGATTGGGTGCGCATTGGCGGCACGCTGGGCTTCGGCCATGTGTGGGAGCCATTCTCCTTTGCCGTAGCCGATAACGAGGTGTTTTACCATCGCATGCTGATTGGTACCAACAGCCAGAATTGGACCTTTGCCGAGGCGGCCTATGCCTCGCTCACCGTACTGTCCTGGCAGAACGTTGTAATTGGCGACCCGCTCACAGCTTACGTTGTTCACGAAGTGGTGCCGACGGTAACCGAGTGGCGTATTTACATGCAGCACGGGCAGACCTTATTCGAGGATGCCGAGCCGCAGGGGCGCATCGTCTCCGGTGCCCGCAGCGTAAGTCGATTCAGCCTGATGGTTAACAAGGAACCGCTGGCCAGCACTGTCAACCCGGCGGCCGTATCGATAACTGGCCTCAACAGCGGCGACCTGGGTTCGCTGGTGGAATCGGTGACCGTGAGCCAGCAGGGCCAGCAATGGCTGCTGGAGGTGGTGCTGTCGCAACCTCTGCCCGATGCCGACAGATTTACAGTCGCCACCAGCAGCCTGCGCGACATTGACGAATTGCCGTATTACCTCAACACAACGCTGCAAGTTGCCGTTCTGGCAGGAGATGTGAATCAATCAGGCACGGTGGATGCAGCCGACGTGGTGGCCGCCAGAGCCGTCATGGGCGAAACCGTCACAGCCGACAATTACCACCTGGACGCCAGCGGCAGCGGCCTGTTCAGCGGGGCCAACATGCGCTTCATCAACCAGCGTCGCGGCAACAGCCTGCCCTGATTTTCCCCATGACACTACCACTTGCGTTGCGCCCGCGAATGCCGCTTGCCCGCGCGAAGCCTCGGCAAAAGCCCGTTGGCCGTTGCCTTTAAAGCCGCGGCAAAAGCCGGCTGCCGTTGCCTTTGAAGCCCCGGGCACTGCCCGGGGATGCCACTTCCTGGCGAAGGCCCGTCGGCCGCTGCCTCTAAAGCCCCGGCACTGCCCGGGGACAACAACAAACGACCAAAGCATCCCCAGCACGCCGGGGGCTTTAAAAAACGACATTCTGCTGATATCAGGTGGTGATGTTACTGTGTTTCGGACTGTTTACTGCCGCTGATTCTGGCTGGCCATGTAGAACAATTCCGGCAGACGCAGCCAAGGCGATGTTGCGGCCTGATCGTTGGTCTGGCAGAATTCGATGCCGATATCGAACCGGTCGAGTTCGCGGCTGCAACGGACGACCCGGCCTGTTACGCTGAGTTCGGGCCGCGTGCCGAAGGGAGGCATGGTGAGGGTAATCCGCTCCTGAGGCTTCAGGCCTACAGAGCTGAGCCCATGGAGGCCGCCGAGCGAGAAGTCGCAGATTTCGAGGTTGACGACCGTTTCGGGCCGGGCATCGTGCACGGCCTGCACCGGTTGCGGCAGAAGATCATCCCGGACGGCCTGCACCAGCAGTTGCATCGGAAACCGGCGGAACTGGCGACGGTCGCCCTGCGGGTTTATTTGAACTCTGTCGCTCATGACAGCTATCTTCTCCCGACGCCACCCCTCTGGCTTCGTGATCTCAGTCAGCAATCTCCCATTCTGCGGCGCGTATGACATATTATCGGACACTCTGCACAAAATGATGAGCTTCTTTAGCAGTATGATGCAGCTTTTACGCTCAAGCAAATTCTTAAGCCCGCCATGGCAAATAAAGCGGGGCTCTTATGTACGTTCAGTGGTACAACTTGCTGCAATCAGGCCCAAAGCAGATACCCAGCGAGTAACTGCCGTCGCCAACCGACCTGCAATGTGCCACGCGCCCTCGCAGCTGCTGGCCACCGCGACCTCCTGCCGCCGGCACAACAAGCATTAAGCCGACATTTGCAGGGATTTCGAAGGCCGCCGTCCCCCCTGCTCCGCCGCTGCTTATATCATCGAGTTGAAGTCCCAGAGGCTGAGGCCCGGATTCGCCCTGCGCAGCCAACAGAACAGCCTTGGCCGCAACTTGCAGGGGATATCGGAAGTGTCGCCGGCGATCCGTGCCGGGCTTTTCCTGTGGCCCTGATTCTGGGGTCTTCAAGATACTGCCCCCGATTGTACCTCTACGCCATCCATGGCCACATCTGTCAATTGCGGACACTATATAAAGACAGCCAAAGCTACACAAACACAAAATGCAGAAAACGCTGATAATTATCGGGCTCATCCAAAGTATATCATAGCTTACTACATTTTTAACGGAGCGGCAAACCGTTGTACGCTTTTATTACGATTTTCGGGGAAAACTTCAGCCAAAGGTCAAATGGCTGCTGAATCAGGCGCGAATATCGATAAGCTGACCACGCTGGCGGTCGTCTTCATCGCCTGCCGGCGGCCCTTCGGTCAGCCCAGCCTGCTCCTGCTGCTCCTGGTCCTTCTCGGCAAGCAACTGTGCCAGAGGCTTGGGGCGTTTTCGCTGCGGGCCGCCCCGCGGGTCGGGGTGCTCTTCATCGGGTTCAACACGTCTGCCATGGAGGGTCTCGGTCTGCAGAATCTCCTCGCGAGCCAGTTCGAAACGGCGGCGGGCTTCGCGGGCCCCGCTCTCGACGGCGTTCTGCCCCCTGCTCTTTTCGCTCTGGGCCAGTTTGCTGGCCAGATGAGACTGGTTGAAGGATCCAACGATCCCACTGCCATCAATGTGCGACACTGATTCCATCCCCCGGCTCCATTTTCGGAGCCCAAGCGGCGATGCGGCAGCCCGAGACATCAGCCAAGTGTTGACCGTTGCCCCAGCCACTCGCTATGGCCGGTATCGGCCCTATGAGGCAAATGACTTTAGTGATTATTTTTTGCCATGGTAACAAGATGATGTGGTTTGCCTGACCCCACAGGCACAATTGCTGGGATTTCCGCTGCTGCACCGGGCCTCAACCGCGGCGAACCTCGATGTCCATGGCCAGATCGATGGCCGGGGCGGAATGCGTCAGGGCACCGACGCTTATGCGATCGACTCCGCTTTCGGCTATGGCGCGCACGGAGCCCAGGTTCACTCCGCCGCTGGCCTCCAGCAACGGGCGGCCATCCTGACGGCGGGCGTCGCGCTGGCGGCGGGCCTCGGCCATCTGCTCCGGGCTCATGTTGTCCAGAAGAATCATGTCCACCGGCAGCATCACCACCTCGGCAAACTGCTCCAGGGTGTCCACCTCGATTTCAATATTGATGTCCGGGCCCACCGCTTCCCTGGCCTTGAGCACCATGCCGGCAATGTCGCCCTCGGTGAGAGCCAGGTGGTTATCCTTTATCAGCAACTCGTCGAACAGGCCGAGGCGATGGTTGGCCCCTCCGCCGCAGCGCACGGCATACTTCTCCAGTCGCCGCCAACCGGGGGTGGTTTTGCGAGTATCGACAATAACCGCCCCCGTGCCGCGCACCTGGGCGACAAACCGGGCTGTCATGGTGGCCACGCCGCAAAGGCGCTGTATGAAGTTGAGCACCGTCCGTTCGCCGGTAAGCACATCGCGAGCTGGTCCGTTGACGGTGGCCAGTTGTTGCCCGGCCCGGGCGGTCTGGCCGTCATCGGCCTTCAGGTTGATATGCACCCGCGGGCAGAGCCGATGATAGATGCGGGCGGCCAGCCAGAGACCGGCCAGCGTGCATGGCTGTCGGGCCACCAGGTGGGCTTCGGCCACGGCCGATTCGGGCAGGCAGGTGGCGCTGGTCAGATCGCCCGCCCCGACATCCTCGCCCAGGGCCAGTTCGATCAGGGCATCGGCGTCGGCCACCATGGCGGCGTCACCGTCCTCGCTTGCGGTCGCGGCCATTCGGGGAGGGGCGTTTCGGGCTGCTGTCTGATCTTGTTCGTCTGCCGGGTTCGCCTGGCTGTCCATTATCCTCTGCTCCTTGACTACTCTTGACTGACGCGATGCGGTCGCGCAGGTTTGCTGCGCGCTCGAAATCCAGATCGGCCGCCGCCTGCTGCATTTCGGCCTCGAGTTCCTGAATATACTCGCGGGTGACGAATTCGACTTCGTTCTCGTGCACCATGGTGCGAGCGGTGCGCCGGGCGGACACCTCGGCTTCGATGCCTTGGCGGATGGCCTTGCGTATGGTATCGGGCACTATGCCGTGGGCCTCGTTGTAAAGCAGTTGCCTTTCGCGGCGGCGGGCGGTCTCGTCAATTGCCTGCCGCATCGAGTCGGTGATCTTGTCGCCGTAGAGAATGACCTCGGCATTCACATTGCGGGCACTGCGGCCTATGGTCTGCAGGAGCGAGGTGGTGCTGCGCAGGAAGCCTTCGCGATCGGCATCGAGGATGGCCACCAGCGAGACCTCGGGCAGGTCGAGCCCCTCGCGCAGCAGGTTTACGCCGATGAGCACGTCGAATTCGCCAAGTCGCAGATCGCGCAGAATCTCGACCCGTTCGACCGTCTGCACCTCGCTGTGCAGGAATTTCGAGCGGAAGCCCTCGCGGCGGAAGTAGCTGGTCAGATCCTCGGCCAGCCGCTTGGTGAGGGTTGTGACCAGCACCCGGTCGCCCATGGTAATGCGCCGGCGGACCTCCTCTATCAGGTGCTCAACCTGAGTGCGGGCGGGTTCAACACGAATAAGCGGATCGACCAGGCCCGTAGGCCGGATGACCTGCTCGGCAATTTCGCCCTCGCACAATTCCAGCTCGTAGTCGCCCGGCGTGGCCGAGACAAAGATGATTGGCCGCACAAGCTCTTCCCATTCATTGAACTTGAGTGGGCGGTTGTCCATGGCCGACGGCAGGCGGAACCCGTGCTCCACCAGCGTCTCCTTGCGGCTGCGGTCGCCGGCGTACATGGCCCTGATCTGCGGGATGGTGACATGCGATTCGTCGACGATGCAGAGCATATCGTCGGGAAAATAGTCGAGCAGTGTATAGGGTCGCTCTCCGGCCTGTCGGCCCGACAGGTGGCGGCTGTAGTTTTCGATGCCCGGGCAGTAGCCCACCTCGCGGATCATCTCCAGGTCGTGCCGCGTGCGAGCCTCCAGCCGCTGGGCCTCCAGCAGCTTGCCCTGTTCGCGCAGCTCTTTGAGCCTTACTTCGAGCTCGGCACCGATTGTGGCCAGAGCATGCTCCACGCGGTCTTCGGGCAGAACAAAATGCTTAGCCGGATAGATGTAGGCTTCCGACTCCTGGCTGACAACCTGGCCGGTGGTCGGATTGACAATCTGTATGGCCTCGACTTCGTCGCCGAAAAACTCGACGCGATAGGCGAACTCTTCGTCGGCCGGGTGCACCTCGACGGTATCGCCCCGGACGCGAAAAGTGCCGCGACCGAAGTCGATGTCGTTGCGCTCGTACTGTATGTCGACCAGGCCGCGCAGAAAGTCGTCGCGTTCCAGCAGTTGCTCGCGCCTTATGCTGACAACCATTCGCTGGTAATCTTCCGGATCGCCAAGGCCGTAAATGCAGGAGACGCTGGCGACAATTATGACGTCGCGGCGGCTCATAAGGGCGCTGGTGGCCCGCAGCCTCAGGCGGTCGATATCCTGATTAATGCTGGCGTCCTTCTCGATGTAGATATCGCGCGAAGGAATGTAGGCCTCGGGCTGGTAGTAATCGTAATAGGAGACAAAGTAGGCCACGGAGTTGTGCGGGAAGAACTCTTTGAACTCGCTGTAAAGCTGGGCGGCCAGGGTTTTGTTGTGCGAAACCACCAGCGTGGGCCGCTGCACCTGCTGAATGACGTTGGCCATGCTGAAGGTTTTGCCCGAGCCGGTTACGCCGAGCAACGTCTGGTAGGGCCGGCCGCGGCGCAGACCATCCACCAGCGAAGCAATGGCCTGCGGCTGGTCGCCCTGGGGCTTATAGCTGCTTTCGAGCTTGAATTCCTGCATTACACCCTATTCCTGCAAATTCTCATTTACTGCCGCCGGCGGTGACGAATGGCCGCATCTGCTCGAGCTTGACCGGCCCGATGCCCCGCACGTCGATCAGTTGGTCGATTGACTGGAAGTCGCCGCGACTTTGCCGCATTTGCACCAGGCGAGCCGACAGCGATTGCCCCAGCCCCGGCACCAGTCGCAGTTCGGCGGCGGTGGCGGCGTTGACATCGAGCCTGGCACCGGCCTTGTCGGCACTGGTCAGTGGTACGGAGCGAATGCGGCTGATGCTCCCGGCGCCGAGCAGGCTGATGACCAGCAGGCCCAGCAGCGACAGGGCCAGGGCCTGATGTCGGTTAAGCAGCAACTGGACTTTGCGGCCTTCGGTCATAGGTTTTCCGTCCGACGCAGGTATTCTGTCCGATGCTTGGAGCCGGTTTTGTTGCGGCACACTCTGCGGCGGCAATATTTACCGCGGGCGTGGCGACTAATACTGCTCCCAGGGCCGCTCGACCACTTCGGCCTCGGCGACAATACCGCCCTCGGGCCATATTTCCTTCTTCATCGACAGCATTTCATTATAGCTGGCTTTGGTTTCCAGGGTGGATGAAAGCAGCCCGGCGTGCGGGAAGAAGTGGCCCTTACGGTCGCTCAGGTGCGTCCAGCAGACGCTGGTGACGAACGGTTTGCCGATAGCAATATGGTAGAAGGCGTCGACCCAGCGGCTCTGCACCTGCTGGTCCCACGGAGCATGCCACCAGCCGCCCGGCTGCACGGCAAGCTGGCCGCCGCTGGCATCCAACTGGTCGGGCTCGGTGGAAGATGGCACCCCGGCGGCAGTAACGTGCAGAGGCTTACCGAAGGAGCCGAACTGATCCAGGAGCGAGGAGACTTCCATCAGGTCGCGACAGGGGTACTCTTCGGCTCCCATGAAAACCTGCAGGCCGATGGCGTCGAACTCGATGCCCGCGTTCAGACACTGCTCCACGTACTTCAGCGGCCACAGGCTCCGCGGGTTATGGCCGAAGTAATCGCCCCAGGGCATGACCACGTCGAGCACGGCTACGCTCTTGGGGGCGTTCTTTTTAATGACCTTGGAGCCCATGTGCGTAAGCTCCATAATCTGCTCCATGCTGAACTTGAGGCAGTTTTCGACGTGCAGGCCGGTGGCGATGTCCCAATATTCTATTTTTGAGCCGTAGCGCTGAACACAGCGCAGCACGTGCTCGAAGGCGTTATCGCGAATGCTGTCGAAATCGCCCTCCCAGATGTAAAGCCAGTCGGGCACGGTGCGCGGGTGGAATCGCAGCAACTGCCCGGCCTTGATGGCAATGCCCTTCTGCGTCAGCCAGGAGACCCAGTAATCGAGCGGCCCCCACTGGAATTCCTGCTCGAAGGGCTCGACCGTCCGCCAGTCCATGGGCACGGTGGCATAGTTGAACGACTCGAAAAGCCGATCCTGGTAGGTCTTCTCGGTGCAATCGGGCTCGATCCAGCAGCCGAAGTCGAGGTCGACCAGTTCGCGATGGTCGCGGCGGTAGACGAGGCCCCGGTTGGCATGCTCCATGGTCAGGGCCTCGCCAATTTCGACGGCGGTTTTGAGGCCCGATTCGGCCAGTCGCGAAGCTGCCACCTCGTCCTCGGTGGCCAGAGCATCGGCGAAAATTGACCGCACGGCGGCAAAGTTGTCGGTGAAGTCGGACGATGGGCCGCGGTAAACATAACCCCAATCGTCCTTCTTGCGCCAGTCCTTGAGGATTCGTCCGCGAAGCAGCTCGACCTGCAGGTTGTAGGGCTTTTCACGATCCTGCAGCAGGGCCGTCGATAGCATTACGCGACCTACGCCGCTTATGGTCCAGGGCAGCACCAGGGCTGCCAGGCCGGGAGTGCGCTTATCGCAGAACAGGGTGTTGCCGCGGTAGCGGATTTCGGCCCGCACCGGCTGATCGTCCGAGCCGACGAGGTAGGCGTCGGCAACGTCAAGGTCCTGCGGCGGCTGGCCATTGATGTGAACTTTCAATTTCAGCATGATCATATCTCCTCTGCGGCGGCATTCTAGTCGGACCCGGCATGACCGGATGTGCTTGATTCGGGCAACAGTCCGCCCTGCAACCTGTGGCAAAGCGGGAGGCCGTTGGGGCCCTCCTCAACCTGCAGGCGACCCACTACCAGCGGGCGGATGAACTGCATGAAAGGCTGGCTGACGCCAATGCCCTCTTCGTCGATAAATTCCTCCGGCAGCGGGCGTCGCTGGCCGGCGACTTCGCCCAGGCCTACCGTGCCAAACTGCACCTGGTACGGCTCTCCGTGTTCGCGGAAGATGGCCACCATGCGCTCGCTCTCGCCATCGCCCAGAGCCTGCACCGCCCGGCGGCCGACGGCATCGGCCTCGACTGCGTCGGTCAGGCTGGCCATGTGGATGGCGTTGCGCTGAGCGGTGCCGGGGCGGTTGTAGCGGCAGCGCAGGCCGATTTCGTCCTGTACGAAGTCGGCAATTACCTGGCCGACACCGGCGAATTGCATCTGTCCGCTGGGATCCGGCCTTTGCGGCGACAGGAAGTTGCCGTCCTGGCCGCGCAGGCCTTCGGTGGCAACCATGACGCAGCGGCCAAATTGCCGGACACACTGCCGGATGCGCTCGCCCAGGTGCTGCCAGTTGACCAGCATTTCGGGCAGCAGAATAATGTGCGGCGCGTCCTGCGGTTCGGCGGCGGCCAGGGCTGCGGCGGCGGCGATCCATCCGGTGTCGCGTCCCATGGTTTCCAGCACGGTGCAGGTATCGAAGGTGCAGAGCGATTCGGTATCGCGTCCGGCTTCCTGCACGGTAGTTGCGATATACTTGGCCACACTGCCGTAGCCCGGGGCATGATCGGTGCCGAAGAGGTCGTTATCGATGGTCTTTGGTGCTCCGACGACCTTGACCGGGTGCCCGCCGCGTTTGCTGCAGGCGGCTATTTCGGACAGAGCGGCCATTGTCCCGTTGCCGCCGATAAATATGACAGAATCAACCTGGCGGGCCTTGAAGACGCTGCATATTCGGTTAAAGTTCTCGCTGCGCCTATCGTGGTGGATACTGTAGCGGCAGGAGCCCAGGGCTGCGCCCGACGAGAGGCGAATGGCCTCCAGCAGTTCGGGCGGTTGGGCGGCGAGGCCGTAGAACTGGTCGTGGAGTATGCCCAGGACGCCGTTGCGGGCGCCGAGGATGGAATCGAACCCGGCCCGGCGGGCCTCGTCGACGATGCCGACCAGCGTCTGGTTTATAACTGCTGTTGGCGCTCCGAGTTGCGCCACGACCAGCGTTTGCGACATCAGCTTGCCCCTTGTCAGGTCCGGACCACGAATGAAAGGTGCATTATATCCGCCGGCGCAATTGGAACAACCTTCTTGTGCGGCCAAGGGGCGATGGAGGCAGTAATTAAGGACGCAGCGGGGCCCGAAAAACCGGTAATGCTTGCAGTTGGCGGGCGTCATTCCTATGATACGCACTCGAAATCTTGAGCCGCAGGCCGAGAATAGGATCAACCCCATTTAGCTAGGAGCTGACCCGTGAATACCAATGCTGTTTTACAGACCAACCTCTCAGTGGGCACCAAGCGGCAAGGCAAGGTCCGCGACATTTACGACCTTGGCGATAAGTTGCTGCTGGTTGCCACCGACCGCATCAGCGCCTTCGATTGCGTAATGCCCAACGGTATTCCGGACAAGGGGCGGCTGCTGACCAAACTCAGCTTCTTCTGGTTCGACATGCTGAAAGACGTGGTGGAAAACCACCTGATCAGCGGCTCGGATAAGGATCTGGCCGCCATTGCCCCCGATGACCTGCCCAGCCTGAGCGGGCGGACCATGATTTGCCGCAAAGCCCGCGTGCTGCCTGTTGAGTGCATTGTTCGCGGCTACCTGGCCGGCAGCGGCTGGAAGGACTACCAGAAGACGCGCACCGTCAGCGGGGTCAAGCTGCCGGAAGGCCTGAAGCAGTCGAGCCAGTTGCCTGAGCCGATCTTCACTCCCTCGACCAAGGCGAGCGTGGGCCATGACGAACCGATCGACATAGACGAGGTAGGCCGTCTGGTTGGTGCGGACTTGGCGACCAGACTGCGCGATCTGTCGCTGGACATCTACAAGAAAGCCCGCGACTATGCCTTGACGCGCGGCATCATAATAGCCGATACAAAATTCGAGTGGGGCCTGACCGAGGATGGCCGGCTGCTGCTGGTGGACGAGGTTCTGACGCCCGATTCGTCGCGTTTCTGGCCGCTTGATGATTATGCCGAAGGTCGCGACCAGGCCTCGTTCGACAAGCAGTTTGTGCGAAATTACCTGGAGGGGCTGGACTGGGACAAGACGCCTCCGGCTCCGGCGCTTCCGGATGATATTGTGGAGAAGACCCGGGCCCGCTACATCGAGGCCTACGAGCGGCTCTCGCAAAGCAAGTTTGAATAATTTGCACGGTAGCGGGCAGGCGATTCAACGGCCACGGCAACGGCAACAACGGCATCCCCCGGCAGTGCCGGGGGCTTCAACGGCCACGGCGACGACCACGGCCACGGCAACAACAACGGCGTCCGCCGGCAGCGGGCAAGGATGTGGCGTCTGTTTTTAAAGCCCCCGGCATCGCCGGGGGATGGCATGCCCCAGTGGGTGGCAGGCTTACGGATTGGAGCGGAAAGTATGCTTACCTATCGCACGGCGGGCGAATCGCATGGACAGGTGGAGGTTGCCCTGGTCGAGGGTTTCCCGGCGGGCGTGCGCTTTGATCTGAAATTCGTCAATTCCGAACTGGCTCGCCGCCAGGGTGGCTACGGTCGTGGCGGTCGGCAGCAGATCGAGACCGATAAAGTGGAGGTGCTCAGCGGCGTCCGTCGCGGCCTGACGCTTGGCGGCCCGATTGTGCTGACGCTGCCAAATCGCGATTATCGCATAAACGACCTCAAGCGAACGCCGCCGGTGCATCATGCCCGGCCCGGCCACGGCGACCTTGCCGGGGCACTTAAGTACCTGACGCCCGACATGCGGAACATTCTGGAACGTGCCAGCGCCCGCGAAACTGCCGCCCGGGTGGCCGCCGGAGCATTTGTCCGCAGTCTGCTGAAGGCGCTGGATATTGAAGTCTTCGCTCACGTGGTTTCGGTGGGCGGCGTGCGGGCTATAAATCTGCCAGCAGCCAAATCATGGCGGCGAACCAGGAATCGCAGCCCGCTCTACAGCCTGGACCCCAAGGCCGACCGGCAGATGATGGCTGTGATTGACGAGGCTCGCGAGGCGGGCGACACGCTGGGCGGCGTGGTGGAGGTAATAGCTTTTAACGTTCCCGCCGGCCTTGGCAGCCATGTTTCGCCCGACCGGCGGCTGGACAGCCGACTGGCCGCGGCCCTGATGGGCATCCAGGCCATAAAGGGCGTTGAGATTGGCCTGGGCTTTGAGACGGCGGAACTGCCCGGTAGCAAGGTGCACGATGCCATCTTCTATGACCAGTCGCAGCGGCAGTCGCGGCAGTTGGGTTTTGTACGCGGCAGCAACGGTGCTGGCGGCATAGAAGCCGGCATGAGCAACGGCCAGCCCATAGTCGTCAGGGCGGCCATGAAGCCTATCAGCACTCTGGCTGAGCCGCTGGCCAGTGTCGACATCCGCAGCAAAAAACCCTCGCAGGCGGCCTACGAGCGCAGCGACGTCTGTGCCGTGCCGGCAGCCAGCGTGGTGGCCGAGAACGAGGTGGCCTTTGTAATTGCCCAGGCTCTGCTGGAAAAAACCGGCGGCGACAGTCTGGCCGAAGTTGCGGCAAATCTGGAAAACTACCTTTCGCTGGCCCGCCAGTTGTAACTGCGCCGGAAATGTCGGAGGCTGTTGTTCATGGGACTTGACTTCGGGGCCATTCTGGCATTTTCCTTTCCGCTGCTGAGGCTGGAATCGCCCATTGTCGATCCGGTCATCATTTTCGCCCTGGTCATGTTCATCCTGCTGACGGCTCCGATGATGTTCGAGCGTCTGCGCATTCCCGGCATGGTGGGCCTGATAGCCGCCGGCATTGTCATTGGTCCGCACGGTTTCAACCTGGTTGTGCGCGAGGGCATCTTCGAGTTCCTGGGCAAGGCGGGCCTGATCTACCTGATGTTTCTGGCCGGGCTGGAAATCAACCTGCGACAATTCAACCGGCAGCGCCGCGACAGCATGATTTTCGGCTCGCTGACGTTTCTCATTCCGCAGATTACCGGCACTTTGCTGGCCCGCTGGCTGCTGGGCTTTTCCTGGCCCGCCAGTGTTCTGCTGGCCAGCATGTTTGCCTCGCACACGCTGGTTTCGTACCCCATTGCCATGCGACTGGGCATTGCCAAGAGTCGGGCTGTCACAACCAGTATCGGCGGCACAATACTGACTGATACGGCGGCCCTGCTGGTGCTGGCGGTAATAGCCGAGATGGCCGGCAAGGAGTTGAGCCCGCTGTTTCTGCTGCAGATGGCAGTGGGTCTGGTGGTGCTTGTGGTGGCCACGCTGGGCGGGCTACCGCGGCTTGGCAACTGGTTTTTCCGCTCGGCCGAGCCCGACGGAGCGGCCGAGTTCGCTTTTGTGCTGGCCTCGTGCTTTATTGTCGCTGCACTTGCCGGCTGGGCAGGCTTCGAGGCCATAATCGGGGCCTTTCTGGCAGGGCTGGCCCTCAGCGGGCATGTGCCGGAAAAAAGCGTGCTGATGAGCCGTCTGCAATTCACCGGCCAGGCTCTGCTGATACCCTTCTTTCTGCTCTCGGTAGGTATGCTGGTTGATGTGGGCGCGCTGCTGAGCGGCACGCGCGGCTGGCTGGTGGCCGGTTTTATGGTGGCCATTGTGCTGGCCACCAAGTGGGTGGCGGCCTTTGCCTCGGGCCGGGCGCTGCGGCTGACTCGCGATGAAACGGGTCTGGTTTTCGGCCTGAGCGTGAACCAGGCCGCGGCCACGCTGGCGGCCGTAGAGGTAGGTCGCCGCATTGGCGTGTTTGGCGATTATAACGAAGCGGTGCTCAATGGCGCCATTCTGATGATACTCGTTACCTGCCTGGTCGGGCCCTGGTTTACCGACCGTCACGGGCGGCGTCTTTCGCTGGCCCAACCGCTTGGGCCCGAGGAGTCGGGCCAGGAGGCTCCGCAGCGCATACTGATTCCGGTTGATGACGAGAATACTGCCATCCCGCTGATGGATTTCGCCCTCATGCTGCGACGGCAGGAGGGGCACGAGCCTCTGTATCCGCTGAATGTGGCCAACGAGGATCATGAGATGCGCGTTGTTGCCGCCGAGCGCGTGCTGACGCCGGCCGTGCTGCGGTCGGTCTCGGCCGGAGCGCCGGTGCAGGTTGTTACACGCATTGACGCCAACACGGCGGCCGGCATTTTGCGAGCCTCGCGCGAATTGCGTGCCTCGGCCATCATAATGGGCTGGAGCGGGCGCAGCGCCGCCCGGAACCTTGTTTTCCAGAGGATTTCGGATCATGTTATCGAACACTCGCGGCAGGAGGTATTCATCTGCCGATTCGTTCAGCCGCTGAACATTGTGCAGCGAGTGGTGGTGCTTGCGCCGCCGCTGGTTGAGCGTCTGCCGGGCCTCTTCAGCATGTTGCGCGACATTCGCCAGTTGGCCGGCCAGGTGAGCGCCCCGGTGCTGCTGCTGGGTACGTCGAATACCCTGCGACACGTAGCGCCACAGATGGCGGAGCGCCCGAAGGTGGATTACCACGCCGTGGAGATTGACGACTGGCGGGGCGTGATGGACGTGCTTAGCGGCGCAGTGCGGCCAGGCGACGGCATAATGCTGCTGAGCGTGCGGCGGGCCCGTCTGGCCTGGCAGCCGCGGCTTGAGCGCTTGCCGCGCGAGCTGAGCCAGGCCTTCCCCGAGCACAACATTGTGGTGGCCTATGCCGGCGAGCCCGACACGCCGGAGGTCCGCGTGCAGGCCACGGCTGGCATCAGCACGGGTCCGGCATCGGCTGCCGAACGCCCGGCGGGCCCGGTCATCAGCCGGGTGCTGGTGGGTCAGACTGAGCTGACGCTGGAAGATCGCCTGCGAAGCATGTTGCAGCAGCGTTTCGATGGTTCGCCGGCGGTCGACAGGATACTATCGGACGTCTTACGTGTTGAACCAATTGAGCTTACCTCCGGGGCTGTGTTGCTGCATGCCCATGTGGGCGAGGTCGAGGGATCGGAAATAATTGTTGGTGCCGGGCCGAAGGCCATAGCCGTTCCCGGTGCCGGCGATGGCGTGCAGGTACTGTTTGTGCTGTTGAGTGGGGCCAATCAGCCGGCCAGCGACCACCTTCGGGCTTTAGCAGGCGTTGCCGGATTGTCGCGCATTCCGCGCGTCGTGGAGAGGCTGGCCGAGGCCCCGGATGAGAGCGTCGCCCGGCAGGCCCTTACTCCTGCGGCCGAGGATGTAGCCTGAAGGCTGACTTCGCTGTCCGTCGGTACTGTAAAGTATGTAACAGGTCTGGTGAGCAGGAAAGGAAAGTGCAGTGCCGAAAAAGGTGAAGCTGATCAGCGGGTACAAGGACAAGCAGATGATGCACAACGACTCGCTCCAGGAGCGGCGCTGGGAGACTCCTCTGCGCTACGCTCGGTTGGTTGTTGAGGCCACTGCCCGGCGCGTTGCGGAGTCGCGCAAGCTTTTCGGCCATAAATTCTACCGCGGCGACTGTCACAGTCATTCTCAGCACAGCGACGGCATAGGCACGGTGGCGGAGATTGCGGCCATGGCCAGTGCGGCCGAGCTGGATTTTCAGTTCGTGACCGACCATTGGGGCGTTACGCAGGAAGCCGAGTGCCGCACACACGGCCTGTGGGTCGGCCAGGAGCCCGGTACGCAATACCAGCACCTGGCCGTGCTGGGGCTGGATTTCGCCTTTGAACCGCAACAGGACCTTGTTGCCGATTACGTGCAGGCTGGCAAGCTTGGGGCCACGGCTTTCATTCCCCATCCGGCCGGCTGGTGGGCCAAGACCGTCTACAGCGACGAGCAGAAGCAGGCCATGTTCAGCCTGCCGGACCCGATTATCATGGAAGTCATCAACGGTGCGGCCAACGTTGTTACCGCCTTCGACTATACCGATCAGATGGCCGTCGAGTTATGGGATGAACTGCTGATGGCCGGCCGCCGCGTGCACGTTATGGGCAATACCGATGCTCACGCCCCGCACGGCATAGGCATTGTGTGGAGCGGAGTGTTCGCCGCCAACGGGAGCCAGCAGTCAATCCTGAAAGCGATTAACGCCGGCCGCATGTTCGCTTCCGAAGCGCCGCTGCTGCATCTGTCGGTGGGCCGCGTGGGCATGGGCGGCAGGGTTGCCGAGCGATCGAAAGCCGGCCCGTTGCGGCTGAGGGTTGTTGATGCCGACGGCCTGATGCGGGTGCGAATCATAGCCGATGGGCGGGTGCGTAGGACATGGTACCCGGATGGCGAGGCGAAGTTCGAGCACGAGCAGGCTCTGCCTTCGTCGTGGCGCCGCTATGTGAGAGTTGAGGCCGTGAGCCATGACGGACGGCGCGGCTTCAGCAATCCGATCTATCTTGCATAATGTCCGGAAGACTACTGCGGATTGGGGATCGAGGACAATGAAGATGAGCATGCTTTGCATTGTGCTGGCGGCGATGGCAGGAATGGCTCTTTTGGGGAGCATGACATCAATGGCTCAGGCAGACGATGGCCGCGAAGCAAAACGCATTAAGCCTTTTGCCGGAAATCCGCGCTACTGGCAGTACCATGGGCGGCCGGTAATGCTGCTGGGCGGCTCGATGAAGGACAACCTGTTCCAGATTCCGGACCTCAAGGAGCACCTCGACCTGTTGCACAGTGTTGGCGGCAACTATATCCGCAACACAATGAGCGACCGTCCGGCCGCCGGATACGAGAAGAAGGCCTTCAAGCGGTTGGATGATGGCCGATACGACCTGAACCAGTGGAACGAGGAATACTGGCAGAAGTTTGAGGATATGCTGAAGCTGACGGCCGAGCGCGACATCATCGTGCAGATAGAAGTCTGGGACCGCTTCGACCACAGCCGCGAAAACTGGGAGAGCGACCCCTTCAACCCTGCCAATAATATCAATTACACGCACGAGCAGTCGGGCCTGGAGGCCAAATACCCGCAGCACCCGGGGGCTAACAAGCAGCCCTTCTTCTACACTGTGCCGGAACTGAGCGATAACAAGGTGGTGCTGCCCTATCAGCAACGCTTTGTGGATAAAATGCTGTCATACTCCCTGCAATACGACCACGTGCTTTACTGCATGGACAACGAGACCAGCGGCTCGCCGAAATGGGGAGCCTACTGGGCCGCCTATGTTCGCGGCAAGGCCAAGGATGCCGGCATAGGCGTGGAAATGACAGAGATGTGGGACGCCTGGAACGTCCGCGACAAGTCGCACCTGGCCACCTTCGATAATCCGCAGCTTTACGGCTTTGTCGACCTGGCGCAGAACAGTCACGCCACCGGCCAGGCCAATTGGGACGGTGCTCAGCACGTCAGGCAGTATCTGGCCCGCCGGCCACGACCGATGAACAGCACCAAGATATACGGTGCCGAGACATCGCCTTGGCTCAATCGTGGCATCAGCGAAACTCACGCCGTGCAGACTTTCTGGCGGAATATTATCGGCGGATTCGCCTCGAGTCGCTTCCACCGTCCGCCGGCGGGAATCGGCCTCAGCGAGACCACACAAACCCAGATTCGCAGCGCCCGGCTTCTGCTGGCCGAGCTTGACATGCTGCGTTGCATCAGCGACAGCCGTCATACGCTGCTGCGCGACCGGGCCGAGAATTCGGCCTACCTGACGCGCATTGACGGCGAGCAGTACGCCATTTACTTCACCGATGGCGGCAGCGTCGGGCTTGATCTGGGCGAAGCGAAGGGCACCTTCCGCGGCAAGTGGCTGGAGGTGGACGCCAGCAGATGGGCGGACGAAGGGTTTGAGGTCGAGGGCGGCGAGGTTGCCAAACTGCAGGCGCCCGGCAAAGGCCAGTGGGTGGCTCTGCTGAAGAGTCCGGATGCTCGCATGGAGGTGGCGCTGTCGGGTCCGCAGGCAACTGCTGCAAATAAGGGCAAGTGGCAGCCCAAGGGCGTTTTTCTGACTCCCGAGCGGGTGGCCGAATTGCGTAAATTGGTGGAGGCCAAGTCGGAGCCGACATTCACAGCTTGGCAGGCCTTGCAGAAAAAGGCCGAGGCCGCCCTGGAGGCCGAGCCTCACGCTCCGGAAAGCTGGTACGTGCCGGGTTACTACCGAGACGCTGAGGGCCATCGCTCGGCCAAGAACGGGCTTCAGGACGATGCCAACAACTCTTACACCCTGGCCCTTGCCTGGCGAATGACCGACGATGAGCGTTACGCCAAGGCGGCCATCAGGTTGATTGATGCCTGGCCGCAGACCGTGCGCGAAATGAGCCGCAAGGACGACTCGACCCTGAGCTTCAGCTACCACTTTCCGTCCATGATTTTTGCTGCCGATTTGATTCGCGGCTACGAGGGTTGGCCTGCGGAGCGGCAACAGGCTTTTGCCGATTTCGTGCGCCACAAGGCTCTGCCGATGAATACCATGACGGCCCGCAACAACTGGGGCAACTGGGGTCTGGTGCTGGCATCGGCCTGCGCCTCATACCTGGGCGACAAAGATTTGTTCGACAGTTGCGTTACACGGTGGAAGGAACTGCTGGCCACGCAGGTGGCAGAGGACGGCCACTTGCCGCACGAGGTCACGCGCAGCAACGGCCGTCATGGCATCTGGTACAGTCACTTCTGCCTGATGCCGCAAGTGCTGGCGGCCGAGATTCTGCGCGTCGGCGGGGGCGAAGATCTGCTGGACTATCGCACGCCCGAAACCGGCCGCAGCGTACGGCTGGCCTTCGAGAAACTGACGCCCTGGGTGCGCAATCCGGAGACCTTCCATTATTGGAAGGGCGAGCCGAAGGATTTGGTCGCGGTGGGATATTTCTCGTACTTTGAGTTGCTGAACCCGCGCTGGCCGAACGATGACGCCACCTTCCTGCTGCAGCGGGCTCGGCCGATGACAGCTCAGCACAGCGCCCCGCACCTTACGTTCACCCACGGTCAACCGTTGCCCGAACTTGCCGAACAGCAGACGGGCGATGACAAATGATACGGCTGGCATCCGGTGCACTATGCGGCGCGCTCTCCGCTGCCATATAATGATAGTGGCGGCCGGAGCAGCAGGATGCGCATTGGCCGTCCGGCATCGGTTAAAACTGGTTGTGCAGAGGGACTTTTTGTCATGAACACAATGGCCGCAACGGGCGCGAGCTATCAGCCACTGCTGGCGGAAGCCCAGCGACGACTCTTCAACGCCGCCGACACCGTCTGCCTGGAGCGGGCCCGGCTAATTACCGAGGCCGACAGGCTTCATGCGGCCGAGCCTCTGCCGCTGCGTCGGGCGCTATGCCTTAAGCATATCCTGGCGAACATGAGCCTGGACCTGGATACCAATCCGCTCATGGCGGGCAATACCTCGTCGGCTCCGCGGACCTGGATGCTGACGCCGGAATTCGGGCTGCAGGTTAACGGGCAGATTGCCATCGAACACGATTCGCTGCCGCCCGATTTTCTTGAGGGCAAGGTGCCGGCGGACATTGTTAATTACTGGTCGCAGCGGGCCATCGGCAACACCCCGGGCGGTTGCGCCGGCATCGGACACATGAGCATTGACTTCGACACGGTCGTCAATCGCGGTCTGCAGGCAGTGCTGGACGATCTGCAACGTCTGGAAGGCTCTGGCAGCGACGAGCAGCAGGTTTATCGTCGGGCTATGGCCGTTGCGTGCCAAGCTGTCATAAGTTGGGCGGAGCGATACGCCGCGGAGGCCGAGCGGCGCGCCGCCGGGCAAAGCTCAGGGCAACTGGCGGAGTGTTATCAGCGCATAGCCGAGGCCTGCCGCCATGTGCCTCGCTACCCGGCCCGCAATTATTTTGAAGGTCTGCAGGCAATGCTGCTGGCACACCTGGCAACAGTAGTGGAGGGCCAGGGAATGTCGCAGTCGATCGGATTGCCGGACAGGGTGCTGGCCCGCTTTGCCGACGAAGTGGCCGGCGGCCGAGAGTTGGCCATCGAACTGACCGCAGCCTTCGTTCTGGGCGTGGCGGCCAACAGCTACCAAGGTCGCGGATCGAAGACGCAGGCCGTAACCGTGGGCGGGGCGATGGCCGACGGCAGCGACGCCGGCAACAGCATCACGGGCGCGTTTCTGGAGGCCTTCAAGCGGACACCGGTGAACGATCCGCATCTGTATCTGCGCTGGCACCAGCGTCTCGACCCCGGAGCGATGCACACCGCCTCGCGCATGTTGAGCCAGGGGCGCAGCATGCCGCTGCTGGTAAACGATCATCAGGCTGCCCCGGCGCTGGTTGATTGCGGCATTGCGCCGGCCGATGCCTGGGATTACTGCATTTGCGGCTGCAACGAAATTGGCATTCCCGGCCGCTGCACGGTGAGCGCCTTTGCCATGGGGGCGGCACTGGTGGATGTGGAACTTCTGCACACGGCCGTGGAGCAGTCGCCGGAGGCGGCAACGCCGGACGAACTTCTGGCGGTCTACCAGGCCGAGACCGAAGCCCTGATGCAGGTGGCTGTCGAAAACAGCCGGCAGCGTCTGCAGCACCTGGCACAGGTGGCCCCCTTCCCCTTTACCAGCGCCTGCTGTCGCGGCTCGGTTGAGGCCGGGGCCGATTACCTGCTGGCCATGCCTTACAGCCGAATGGCCACATTTTTCGCTCGCGGCACCACAAACGCCATAAATGCCCTGGCCGCCATTGACGACATTGTCTGTCGGCGTCGACTGGTCGAGAGCCCCGGACAGTTGCTGAAACTGGTTCGCGAGGACGATCAGCAGGCGGCCCTGTGGATACGCCGGGCGCCAAAGTGGGGTGCCGATGACGAGCGGGCCGACAAATGGGCCGTGGCCCTGCACGAGGCGCGGCAACGGGCCATCGGCAATGTTGAGCAGAAGCTTGGCCTGCCGATACTGGTGTGCCACGTCATACGCTCGCTGCATCACCTGGGGGGGCGGAACATGAAGTCTACGCTGGATGGCCGGCGCGACGGCGAATCACTGGCGGCCAGCATCGGGGCCCAGCAGGACACCGGCCCCGAGGTGCCGACGGCCCTGCTGTCGAGCGTGCTGAAACTCGATGCCCGCCGGTACTATCGCGGCATATACAATCTGAACCTGACCCTGCCCGCCGGCCGCATGTCGGCCGAAATTCTCAGCAGTCTCTGCCAGACCTTTTTCGCCCGCGGCGGCCAGCAATTGCAGGTGGCCTCGCTGAGCGCCGATGAGCTGAAAAAGGCCCGCCAGACGCCCGATGATTATCAGCACCTGGTGGTGCGCATCGCCGGCCTCAACGCCCGTTTCGTAGAGCTTTCGGCCATGGAGCAGCAGGAGATAATCGCCCGGGCCGAGGCCGCCGAAGCATCCTGACACTCCAGATCGATCAGCCACGATTGCCGTCTGCCCGCCGAAAAAACAGAGAACGCGACGGGATTGCTTTGCCCGCCGCGTTCTGTTGATTCTCAACTTCCGATTTCTCAGCTACCCCGAGTTCCGCCTTCAGCTCTACTTTTCCGGACGACCCGTGGGCCGCACATTGCTCAGGCCGCGGCCCCAACGCTGCTTGATCTGGTCCAGGTAGTAAATGTAGTCGGCCAGCTTCACATCCGGCGGTACGCGGTGGTCGGGCGTCGGAATGAAACCGCCCTGCTCTACCAGCGGGGTCAGGTGGTCGATCATCTGGTCGATGGCCTGCCGGCCGCGGGCCAGCTTGCGTTTGTCGATGCCGCCAATCATCAGCAGTTCGCGGCCAAAGCGCTCGCGCAGGTCCAGCGGGTCGGCCCAGTCGCCGATTTCGACCGGGAACATGATGTTGACGCCCGCTTTGCGCCAGGGCAGAATCAGCTCGTCGACTTTGCCGTCGCAATCCACACTGACGTGCGGCACGCCGTACTTGCGGACAATATCCGTAATGCGTTTGATTTGCGGCGCGGCCACCTCTTCGAAGGCCTTGGGGTGGATGAGCGGGCCATGGTTGTAGCAGATGTCTTCCCAGAAGTGGCCCAGGTCGAAGGTTACGCCGGACTCGGCGGCTTCGGCAAGAGCCCGCTCCAGGGTCGTGGCGATGCAGGTGCCAACGGTTTCGACCATCTCGCGGAAGAGGTCCGGATCGTCATACTGAATGTAGGCGAAATTTTCCAGGCCCAGATAGTTGCGGATTTCGCCAAGCACGCTGCCGCAATGTACGATGATCGGGTAGTCGCGGTTGGGCCATTCTTCCTTGCAGAGGCGGCGGAATTCGTCGGTTATGCGGCCCGGGGTTTCGGGGTCGAGCCGCCACTTATAGTGTTCTTCCCAGGTCTTGCGGTCCTTCAGCGTGTAGTCGATCCATTCCGGCATAGTGCCGCCGACCTTTGGCACGCGAGCGACAACGCCATCGCCCATGAGAACAATTTTCTCGTCGGGCCTGTCTTCAATCACCTTCTGCTCAAAAGCCGGCAGAAGCGAGAGTTTCAGCGGAGCGTATTGCCACTGCACGTCCATGCCGAAGAAGTCGTCCGGATTGACATCGGCAGGCATGCCTTCATTCTTACGCCAGTTTTCAAGTGTTTCGGCCCAGAAGCCGAAGTCCCAGATTGGTATACGATCGACTTTTTCGTAGTTCATTACGGCATGAAACCGCTCGCGCTGATTCACAGTCTGCTCCCTTGTCTGGTATTTTTTACCTTATTTCCTGGTCCGAAACGCCGCACGTCGGCTGCCATGCCTGAGAGCATAGCCTCGAACTGCTACAGCCCTGTCGGCACATGCCGCCGGCGGTGTGACGATCACACAGCATGCCGGAAAGTGTCACAAATATCTGTGCTCGAAGTCACAGGTAAGCGCATTTTCGGCCTGCCCGCACTTTCGTCCGTGCCGGCAGCATGGTAACATCTGTAACAGGAAGTGCAACAGCCTGCCAGTGCAATCGGCCAGCAATGTTCGGCTCCGGCGGCGGCTGCACTTGTTCTGCAGAACAGTTCACGTTTCTGGAGAGTCTTCATCATGCCGGACGACAGGATGACTGTAGCTGTCATGGGACTGGGACGAATGGGACGGGGGCTGGTAACCCGCTGGCTGAAGGCCGGTCACACGGTCGTAGCATACGATCCGGACGCCTCGGCCCGCGAGGAGGCTGCCAGCGCCGGGGCCATTGTGGTAGACGACCAGCAGGAACTGCTGGCCAGGCTCGACCAGAAAGTGCGGCCGCGGGTGGTCTGGCTGATGGTGCCGGCCGGGCCGCTTATCGACCGGTTGCTGTGGCATGGCGAGGCATCGCTGGCGTCGCAGCTTGCCGAAGGCGACATTGTAGTTGATGGTGGCAACTCGAATTTTAACGATTCGGCCCGCCGCTCCGAGCGTCTGCTGCGCGAGAACAAAATCCATTACCTCGATTGTGGCACCTCCGGCGGCGTGGCCGGCGAAGAATTCGGCTTCTGCCTGATGGTGGGCGGCGTGGCCGAAGTTTACGACCGCGTGGAACCACTGTTTGCCGCCCTGGCCGCACCCGAGGGTTATGCCCATGTCGGCCCCAGCGGTGCCGGGCACTTTGTGAAGATGGTGCATAACGCCATCGAATATGGCATCCTGCAAGTCATCGGCGAAGGCTTCAGCCTGATGGATCACGGCCGGTTCAAGATCGATTCCGCACAGGTGGCCGAACTCTGGAACCATGGCAGCGTCATCCGCAGTTGGCTGATGGAACTGGTCCGCGACGCCATGCAGCGGCAGGCTCATTTTGACCAGATTGCCGGAACAATAGGCGGGGGCTCAACCGGCACTTGGGCCGTCACCGAAGCGCAGCAACTGGGCCTGAAAATGCCGGCTATCGAGACCTCGCTCCAGCAGCGGCAAAAGCCGGATAACGATTACGCGGCCCGTATTGTCTCGGCTTTGCGGTACGAATTCGGTCGGCATCCGTTCGAACTTCTCCAGCCGCCGGCCACTGGGAAACAGCAGAAATGAAGCACTGGATCGACGTAACCCTGCCGCTGAGGGACGGCATGCCCGTCTGGCCCGGCGACCCGGCGGTCAAGGTGCATCGGATTCGCAGCCGCGCCGGGCAACATTGCTGCACGATTTCGGCCCTGGAGCTTGGCACGCATTCCGGCACCCACTTCGACGCGCCCAGCCACTTTCTGCCCGCTGGACCAACCATGGACAATGTGCCGCTGGAGGCGGGCCTTGGCCCCTGCCGGGTGATAGACGTGCGCGGCCTTTCGCGCATTGAGCCGGAACATCTTTCGCGGGCACTTATCCCGCAGCAGCCGCAGCAACCGGGAACGAACTCCGAAGACGGGGCAACCGTGGGCTGGCCAAGGCATCAGCAGAGCGAGCGCCCGCAGCGACTGGTGCTTAAGACAGGGGCTGCCGACAGGATTATGGCGGGCGAATTTCCTGCAGACTTTGCCGGCCTCAGCGTGGATGCTGCCCGGGCCATTGTAGAGGCAGGCACGCAGCTTCTGGCCACCGACGCCCCGAGTGTGGGGCCATTCGATGATCCGGCCGCCGTGCACGAGATCCTGCTTTCCGGCGGGGTAATTCTGCTGGAATCACTTCTGTTGACCGACATTAAGCCCGGCAACTACGAGATGCTGGCCCTGCCCCTTCGCCTGCAGGAGGCCGATGGTGCCCCGGCTCGTGTCCTGTTGAGGCCGCTGAATCAGCTGTAAGTCGTCAGGGCTGCTGGCGGTTAGCGGGTGGAAACAGCCTGGTCGGGCTGAACGTAAATGGTTGCTGCCTGCACGGCCTTCTTGCCCTCTCCCACTATGTGCAACCTGCCCTGAACCGTCACCAGCCTGCCCGGGGCAACGACCAGTGCATCGCTGAAGGGCACCGGCAGAGGTGATCCATCGGGCCCCAGCACGGCCACCATGACAACCTTGCCTTGCAGTTCCTCGGCACTGCGCTGGCAGTAATCCCAGGGGGTGCTGCAAGCACTATCGCCCTCGGCCGAACATTGCGGCACGGAGGGGTCCACCAGGAACATGCTGGCATGATTGGGGAGGATGGGCTCTTTGCTTCCGCCGATAATGCCGCGGAGGGTCACCACGTCGCCGCCTTTGGCCGTCGCCAGCACCGCAGCGATATCTTCCGCCTCCTGGTGAGGCTGCCCTACGAACAAGTCGGCAGGCAGCATCGGAGCGACTACCTGCGGGGTCGGAGCAGGCGAATCGGACGGACAGCAACCGCCGGAATGGCTGTGGCTGGCATGAGAGTCGCGGTCGCGGTCGCTGTCGCTGTCGCAGCCGGAGATTGATAACCCCAGAGCGGCGACTGTAAGAACCAGCAGGACGGCGAACCTTTTTATCATCCTGGCACTCCTTTTCTAGCTGCTGCCAATTGTTTCTGGTTCAGGCAAAAGAATTGTACCGCCACGGATAATCATTTGAAGTGCATTTTGCTTTATTAAAGTGGCCTTTGTCCCGCAAATCGACACTGCGATAGTTGCGGCAATAGTATATCAGATCAGGTTTTCCCCTATTCAGTTAAGTATTGTTGACTGCGGGCGGAGAGTGTGAAAAATCGGGAGTTGAAGGCAAATTCTTGATGGTTGAAAATCCGCATGACAAGCGACGCTCTCTCTGGAAGAGGCTCCAGATACAGTAATCGCGGGAGACCATTTTAATGGTGTTACGTCTGACGGCTTTGAAACTTAAGCGCAGCCCCGTGCGAGGCGACCGCAACGGCCACCCGAACCATGCCCGGCCCGGTGGCAACCGCAGGGCGGCGATTATACGTAAAGCTATATGCTGCTCGGGGTTACCGGCCATTGTGCGACAGGCCAGGCACCACGAGGCGATTATTGTCGCCTACCACGGTGTTATCCCGGACCACCTGTGGCAAGGCTGGATCACGGCCGACATGATCCCCCTGTCGCTCTTTCGCCAGCACCTGCAATTCTACCGCAAGCACTATAATGTTATGCCCTTACGACAAATGGTCGAAGGCCTGAGCGGAGACGGCCGCCATCTACCCTCGCGGAGCCTGGCCATAACCTTTGACGATGGTTACCGCAATAATCTGCTTTATGCCATGCCCGCCCTGGTTGACGAGCAGATGACCGCCGCCTTCATGCTGACCAGCGGCTTTATCGACCGCACCATGCGACTGTGGTGGCTGCGGTTGAAGAAGGTCTTCGCCAGCGCCCTGCGGCGTGGTCGCGGCGTGCGACTGCTGCCTGACCTGTTTCTGCCGACCGACGAGCCCGGCCGCGCCCATCTATCGTATAAACAGGCCCTGGCCCTGCTGAAGACCATGCCCTCGCTGGAGCGCGACGCAATGCTCGACCGGCTGGAGTCGGACTGTCCGCCGGAGACTGACGAAGATTCGGCCCTTATTTTCGAGCCCATGAGCTGGGACGACGTGGCCGACCTGCATCGCAACCAGATGGAGATCGGAGCCCATACTGTCAGTCATCCAATTCTGGCCCAGGAGACCACGCTGGCGGCCACCAATGAGGTAGTCATATCGGCCGATCGTGTCCGGCAGCATATACCGGTAAACGAAATGGCCTTCAGCTATCCTAACGGACAGTGGGCTGATTTTACAGTCACCATGGAGGCGGCAGTGCGCGATGCCGGCTGCTACTGCGCCCTGAGCAGCGTGCCCGGCACCAACTCCGCGGGCGATAACCCTTATGCCCTGCGCCGCCTGCCCATAAGCGGGCTGCACAGCCTGGCCGCGGTGGAGCTTGACACCTGCAGACTGAATGACATTGTCCGCCGGGCCGGTCGACTTCTGGCCAAAGGGCGCCCCAACGGGGCCAGCAATCTGCGACAGTCGACCGAGGCTCTGCTGGCGGCGGACGAACCGAACCCCCAAAATCTGACCGGTGCCCACAGTTTGGGCCGCGGGCAATCGATTGTCTGGGGCGAGGAGATTGACGGTCTGCGGCTGGGCCTGGGCATCGAGCCGGGCTGGCCGGACGAGCCACCGCGGAAGACTCTGGGGGCCATTCTGCATGTCGAGAACCGGTCGGCACAGTGGGTCACGCTGGGCGACAGGGTCATCGGGCAGCAGCAGTTGCCGCGATTGGTCAATTTCACGCTGAGCGCCCAAAGCGAGAGCGGACAGAGGATTTCGCTGCTCGACGCCCTGCCCTTGGCCCGGTCTACAGGGCGAAAGATTCAGCTTGCTGCCGGTCAGGCCAGGCCGCTGGGGGTGGTACTGCTGAAGGCAGCCGCCGACCAGTCGTTGAACGCTGACATGGACAGCGGGGACGGGGCCGTCTGCCTGCTCATTCAGCCCTGCGTCCAGGCGGGCCAGCGTCTGCCGGCGGAAGATTTCGAAGTCTCATCAGGTGGCCACGGCAGACTGGCCATGGGAGACGGCAGGCTTGTCTCGTACAGCATTTCGGCCAGTTACCGCTTTGATGAGACGAAGAAGTCGGCGGGCTGGTCGGGGACGCTTGTTTCCGGCCAGGTGCGGGTGCAATTGCTGGCTCCTCCGGCCGGTGCTGGCCTGCCGGTAAAATAGAGACTCTCCTCTTCATTCCTGTTCCACGTCCTTTGGACCGATACACTTGCGGGCATTGCAGGTTTAAGCTCATAAAGCAGCCGTAGCCTGCGAGCGCGGGCTCTATGGCAGCAGCAGATGACATGGCCGCGCGGAGACAGCGAAGGATGCAGGCCTCAGCCAGCGACAAAAGGCAGCCGCACTTGCATATACGGCCCGCCGCCAGGGCCGATTTTCTGCCCATTGCCGCTCTCGACCGGCAGGCTTGGCGCGATAACCGCCACAGCCAGTTCATTCCTGATGGCGAGCACGTCTGGCGCATCTGGGTTGAGCACGCCCTGGTTTACGTGGCTCTACTGGACGAGGTGCTGGTCGGAGCCATTCTGGCCTTCCCCACTGTTGGCAGGCCGTGGTGCGTCCACAAGGTGTTTGTTGATCCGCAGGCCCGCGGGCGAGGTGTGGGCGGCAGGCTTTTCCAGGTACTGCTGACCGAACTTGATGGCCGCGGGGAGGAATGCTTCTTGACAGTCGACCCTGCCAATGAGACTGCCATCAGGCTTTATGAAAAATGGGGATTTACCCAGCGGGAGTATGTGGCCGGCTTCTATCGCGACTGCGAAGACCGCTTTGTTCTGACTCGTCCGGCCAGGACCTCGCCTGCCGCCAGTAGTGCAGGCAATTTGAATGATGGAGTGTGACACAATGATCAAAAAGTATTGCAGCCTTGCTCTTGCACTGTTACTGACGTCGACCCTCGCCGCATCGGGGGCCATTGCAGCCGTTGCTGCCGATGATGATGAAGCCGACGCAGCCACCGGCAACGTACGCAATGCCGCGACCGCTGCCGCCATTGCCCCCGCCGCCAGCGAGCCCAAGCTGACGCCGCCATCGCCCGAGGCCGTGGAATTGGCAAAAAAGGCCCGTAACATCCGCTACAGCCGCACCTGCAAGGGCGGCGCGCACACCACGGGCGCCTGGTTCAGCACGCCGCCCATCGTTCTGGCTGTCGCAGCTCACACGGGCGACGCCTCGGCCGATGCCAAGCTGCTGGAGCAGATTCGCTACAATCTCAAGGGCGAGAATGGCCTGAGCGCCAACGGCGGATATCCGGCTCAGCACGAGCGGCAGTTTACCGGGGCCGTGGCCATCATGAAGCACACCCCGCGGGTGTGGGCCAAGCTGACGCAAGCCGAGAAGCATAAGGTAGACCTGCTGATGCGGGCCGCCCTGGTTGCCTCGGCTTACACCACCAGCGACCGCAGTTATGCCGATGGCCGCAAGGTCACAGCCCTCGACGGCGACACGAATATGAACCGCGGATGGAACCCGAACTTCCAGGAAGGCATGATCGGCATGATGGTTGTCGGCACCGTCTACTTTGGCGGTGGCGAAGCAACCCAGAAGGTGCTGGACGATTATAAGCACGAGGATTTCGTCGCTCAGCTCAAGGCCGCCGGCCTGACCAACACCTGGGAGACCTTCAACTGGAAGAAGGCCAAGCCCACCTCGGCCGCTCCGACGGGCGAGGAAATTGAGCAGATGATCCGCCAGTACCGTTACCAGAATATCGCCCTGACGGACCCGATGGCCATTTACCATAAGCTGACGCTGAACACCTATGGCGCCACGGTCAACGCCGGCCTGAACAATGGCCGCGGCATAACCAACAAAAACGGCAAGCAGTCGGGGCTTATCGCAGCCGGGGCCGATGAGTTGCCCAACGTGGGCAAGGTTGGCATGCTGAAGGAGTTCGACTCGGGCGACGCGGGCGGCAAGCGCAGTTGCGCCCATTATTCCTACGATGGCTTCCGTCCGAACCTGACCAACCACATTGTTCTGATCATCGGCGGCCAGTGGCGCGACGGCGAGATGGCTGACGAATGCCTGGCGCGGCTGAATGTGGGCATTCCGGACCTGTGGTACAAGCTGGACAAGGGTTACATAAGCTACAGCAAGGGCAAGGGCGCCGATAACCCCTTCAGCCTGCGAAACGACCATTACGACTTCAAGCTCACGCGATCGCTGTGGGAAGATGTCGTCAAGCCGTATCACGAGGCGCGGGCCAAGGCCCGGGCGGCCGCTGCAAAGTAATTAGCCTGCCAATCAGCGATTAGATTGCTTATAGCTTTCGCACGGCGGAGAGCCTGGCCTCTCTGCCGTGCGTTTTTATGCCCTGCCGAAGCAGCAAAGTCCGGACAAAATAATTTTTCAAAAAAGTGGCGCAATTTGATCTGCATCAAGTAGTTCGCGCGCGGATTCAGTTACATTAGTAGTGTTGAATGACGCAGTCGACCTGCACTGTGCAGTGCTGACAGTGATCATAAAGCCGGACACCAAGCCCGGGTAACGTGTAACTGAAAAAAGGAGTTGCTGATGGATCAGAAAATGTTTTGTTACCAATGCGAGCAGGCAGCAGGCGGTAAGGGATGTACGCAACTGGGCGTGTGCGGCAAAGATCCGACCGTTGCCGCTCTGCAAGACCTGCTGATTTTCGGCCTCAAGGGCGTGGGCGCCTATGCCTACCACGCTCGCGAACTTGGCCGCCACGACGAAGAGGTTGACGCCTTCATGCACGAGGCCATGTTCTCGACGCTGACGAACGTCAATTTCGATGTCGACCGCTTCATCAAGTATTGCCTGGAGTGCGGCCGCATTAACCTGAAGGCCATGAAGATGCTGAACGAAGCCCACGTTGAGCGCTACGGCGAGGCCGAGCCGGCCGAGGTGGAGACCGGCACCGTCGCCGGCCCGGGCATTGTAGTCAGCGGACACGACATGCTGGCTCTCGAGAATCTGCTGCAGCAGACCGAAGGCACCGGCATTAACGTTTACACTCACGGCGAAATGCTGCCCGCCCACGGTTACCCGGGGCTGAAGAAGTACAAGCACCTGGTAGGCAACTACGGCGGTGCGTGGCAGGTTCAGCAGTGGGAATTCACGGAGTTCCCCGGCCCCATCGTCATGACCACCAACTGCCTGATGCCGCCCAAGGGCGACTACAAGGGCCGCCTGTTCAACATGGGCCCGGTCGGGTTCAGCGACGTGCAGCAGATTGACGGCTTCGACTTCTCGAAGGTCATCGAGATGGCCAAACAGAGCGAACCGCTGCCCGACGCACCGGCGAAGAAGATCATGACCGGCTTCCAGCACCACGCCGTGCTGAAGGTGGCCGACAAGGTTGTCGAGGGCGTCAAGAGCGGTGCCATCAAGCACTTCTTCCTGATCGGCGGATGCGACGGAGCCAAGCCGGGCCGCAACTATTACACCGACTTCGCCCAGGCCGTGCCGGACGATTGCGTGATTTTGACCCTGGCCTGCGGCAAATACCGGTTCAACAAGCTGGAGTTCGGTGACATTGGCGGCATTCCGCGGCTGCTGGACGTTGGTCAGTGCAACGACTCCTACAGCGCCATCGAGATTGCCGGGGCGTTGGCCAACGCCTTCGGCGTGGGCGTGAACGATTTGCCGCTCTCGTTCATCCTGTCGTGGTACGAGCAGAAGGCGGTGGCAATTCTGCTGACGCTGCTGCACCTGGGCATCAAGAATATCCGCATCGGCCCGAGCATTCCGGCCTTCTTCCGTCCGGAAATTGTGAAGGTTCTGCAGGACAACTTCAACATCATGCCCATTACCGATGTTAAGCAGGACCTGGCCGCCTGCCTGGCCTGAGCTGCTTGAAGGGGAGCCGATGGCATTGCCATCATAAGTTGAGCCGGCAATGCCGAAAACCCTTGTGCTGTGGATGGATGCACAGAAGCCCGCGACTCTCAGGAGAGCCGCGGGCTTCGTTATTGGTTGAACTTTCAACCAGGCTGCCGCCAATGCTGGAGCCTCGGCTGTGGTTACTTGTCCTGCGGGGCCTTCTCGGGCGGTAGCTGGTTGCGATACTCGGCCCACATCTTCTGGACAAAGGGATCGTATGCCCTGCCAGCACGCCACTTCTCCTCACGGAAGTCGTGGGCGGTCTTTTCCGCGTCGACCTGCCGCATGATTTTCTCCCGCAGCGGGGCATCATCCTCGGTCATCCAGCGGTCGACATAATCGAAGAAGGCGTCATGAGCGTAGAAGGGTTCGGCACGCATGATGCGGCCCGCCAGGCCAAGGCCGACCCAGGCCGGACTGTTGACGGAGCGGCGATAGACCTCGCCCTCGTACTGCGTTGTCGGCTCCTTCCGCCATCCGTACTTGAAGGTGTTGTAGGCCCAGTCTTTGGGCTGCAGATGCTCGTAAGGCTGCTGGGCAGGCTTGTCGGCTACGGGCTTGCCCTTCCAGACGCCGCGGTGACCGGCGTAGACGACCTTGGCCCCCGTCCAGCACTCGCCGTAGGCGGTCTGCATGTCCTGGCCGAACATGATGCCGTCCTTGCCAGCTTTGGCCGGCGCCGCCATTTCGGCATCGCCAAGCATCATGCCGGCGAAGACCATAGGCCATTTGCGACCGTTTCCATGGCCGCCGTTGGCATCCCAGCCCTTATGCTCACCGTCGCGGATAATGCTCCAGAGGTCTATGCCGTGCTGCACGAAATTGACGAGCAGAGTCTCCTTCTTCTCGGGCGGCAGGTCGAGATTCAGAAGCATCGTTGCCACCCCCTCCATGCGCACGGATTCGCGGGCGTACATGGGCTGATAGGCGACGGCCGAATCGAAGTTGTACATCATGATGTCGATCCAGGGCTGGCGGTAGATTTCGGCCGCCTCCTCAATTGACGGCGTACCCTCGACTGGGGCGAGGCTGTGCAGCCTCCAGCGCTGCAGGTCGCGGGCCTGGTACATGCGTTGCTGGCGGTCGCAGTAACCCGGGCGAAAGGTGTCGGCCGGCACCGGCTCGGCCAGGCAGGTCAGGATGGAATAGCTGAAGACGCGGCTGGCGTGGCCCTCGAACACGTGGTTCAGGAACTTCATGAGCTTGCGTTCGGTGCGGCTCTTGCGCTGCTCGTCCGTGGCGCTGATGGAGGAGACCAGATTGTCGCCGGGCTTCAGCGTGATGGGCAGTTCGGCCCGCATCTTCTCCTCGTATCGGTTAGCTGGAGTGCGGGAGTCGAAGCCGCTGCGATTGGCCGGTTTGGCCGGCAGATTCTTGACCGAACCGTTCAGTCCATCGGCCGGAGCGGGATCTATGGCAGTGATGGCCACCGGGCCGACTACATAATAATCGCCATTGACGAACTCGCCGACCGGCACGGGTTCGGAGAAGGTCCAGGTGATGCCGCCCTGCTCGACCTTGTCAAGGCGCGGCAGTTTGTCGAGCGCGGGAGCCGCGGCAGAGGCGTCGGCGGCAGGCGTTTCGTCGGCAACAGCCACGCAGGCGATAAGGCAAAGGGCGGCCATGCAGCAGAGGAGGCTCAGCGATCGGCCATGTTTTACGAAGGTACTGGCAATGCTCATGATTCTCTCCGGAATCTACAGTCGTTCTTGTATAGCGGCCATTGCTGACAAAGAAGCAATGCCCATCGGTATATCCCCCGTCAGTGCCGAAGGCCTTTACGGCAGAAGCAACAGCCACGGCGACACCCTCACCTGCCTCCGGCTCGTGCGGAGACATCCTCTCCGGTCAAGCCCTTAGACAAGCTCAGGGCGGGTTGGAGGGGTATGCGGCTTCTGTTTTTACCCTTCTCCCTTGACGGGAGAAGGTGGCCCGCAGGGCCGGATGAGGGTGCGCTTTGTTGCGCAGAAGGACGACGAGTTTTCCTCGCGGCGGCACCCTCACCTGTCTCCGGCATGCGCCGGAGACATCCTCCCCCGTCAAGGGGGGAGGGGTTAACAGCCACGGCAACAGCAACAGCCACGGCAACGGCAACAGCATGGAAACCGCAAATGTCATTCGGCCTGCTCACGCGGGGCGGCGGCTGCCGGGCGGACGCCTGCCTGACGCGGGCTGATTTTGTACAGGTGTATATCGTAGCCATCAAACTCGTCGATAAAGCGCCCGTTATGAACTTCGATCCTACGATCCTCGCCCAGTACCTCGGCCTGCATGTTTCCGACGAGGCCTTGGATGGCGAAAGTACCCCGCGTCGCGCCATCGCGCATGGCGGCGGCAAACACGTAGGTTGAGCCATCGTGCCGCTTGACCAAAGCGTTGATGGGCGTTTTATCGTTGGAACTCCGCACTGTTGCCAGGCGATCCAGTGTGGGCGAATTAAGCACTGGGGCCAGGTCGCTGATCTGCTTGTTGAGGATGCCGACGGCTTTGGCCATCTCCTCGTCGGCCAGCAGTCCGGCTTCGATGAACTCGGGATTGAAGACGTGAACGAAGTAGACAATCCCGCGCGAGCCCTGGATTATGCTCATCCAGACCTGCGAGCGGACTACCTCGGGCGAGGGCCGGCGGTCGGCCCCGCTGTAGGGCGTACATTCCACCACGTTCCATATAGGTTTGCGATTGTCGGTCCACTGGATCAGCCGCTCGACGCCGTAAGGCACCATCCAGTGCTGGTTTTTTACCTGGGGTCGGTCCTGGTTAACTGGGTAAATGTCGTAGGAGATGATGTCGGCGCCCTTGACGTACTCGACATAATCCTGCGGTTTGTTGGTTCTGATGCCACGGCCGACCCACTCGTCCCAAGCGACCCCCTGCCCCAGATTCATCCAGACCGGACGCGAGGGGTCGCGCTGCTTGAGCAGTTCGTAATCGGCAATGATTTTCTTTGGCGGAACGGGCGGGCCCCACTTGCCCCACTTCTCCAGAGGCTGCAGAGGTGCTTCGGGCCAGGCGGCCTTGATCTCCTCCGGCGACTTCCAGTAAGTGCCAATCGGGTGGGCGTTGTCGGGCTCGTCGCCGTGCATCCAGGCGATGATCATCTTGTCGTCCTTGTGCTTCAGGCCAACTTCGTTCTGGTCGCAGATGACATACATGCCCTGCTTCTTGAGCTCAGCCAGTTGCTCTTCGGTTGGGCCCTTATGCAGTCCAATGTAGGTGTTTATGCCAATCGCCTTATACTTTGCGGCATTGCGGGGCGACTGCAGCCAGACGGCAATGGGGAAGAAGTTCGGATTGGTCGGAGGCCCGTTTTCCCACTTGGCATAAGGCGAAGGTTGCTGCCGGCCGGTAGCGGGCTGGGCCACCGTCGGGGCCTCCTGCGGCGCGGCTGTAGTCGCAGCCTCGGTTGCGTCTGCGGGCAGCGCAGCCTTGTTGCCGTCTTCCTCGTTAACCACAGCACAACTGGCACTGACTAGCAGTCCGCCTGCAACCAGCACCAGCGCCATCTGTAACAGCACTTTTGTGATCATAAAATGTCGCTCCTGTCGTAGCAAAGTTACCTGACGTTGGACGTACCGAATTTCGTCAATTGCCAATTCAGCGCTCTGTAATGCGGTAGAGCCTGACGTCGTAGGGGCCGAAATCGTCGACAAACTTGCCGTCGTTGACGTCGAAGCTGCGGCCCTCGCCAACTATTGTCGCTGTCGCCCGCTGCGGTATGCCGCGTATGTGGAACAACCCGCGGGTGGCGGAGTTCCGCATGGCCACGGCAAAAACGTAGGTGTCGCCCTGGTGGCGTTTGAGCACCCAGTCGATGGGCACATCGTAGTTCTCGGTTTCAACGGTCGAACCATTATGGATGTCGGGCGAGTTTATGACCGAGGCCAGGCCGGCAACTTCGTGATTAACGCGGCTCACGGCCTGCTTCATGGGCTCGTCGCTGAGAAGCATCTGCGGGTTGCGCACCGGCTCGAACTGGTGCACAAACCAGGTTATGCCGCGCGAACCATTGATGATGGACATCCAGACCTGGGCCCGCACCTGGTGCGGCGTGGGCTTGGCGGCCGGGTTCCAGATGTGCGTGCACTCGATCACATTCCAGACCGGCTTATCGTAGTCGCTCCAGTACTGCAGGCGGTTGACGCCCTTGGCCACGTACCACAGCAGATCGTGGCCCTCGGGGTGGAAGACGATGCCTTCCTCGCCGTCGGGTCGGGGCAGCTTGATGTTGGCCACCGGGTAGACGTCGTAGCTGAGGATGTCGGCGGCCGCGGTGTAAGCCGGGTAATCCTCCAGTCGCAGAGCCCGTCCGGGGAACACGTCGTTGGCCACGCCCTGGCCGAAGTTGACCAGCACGGGGCGAGTCGGATCGTTGCGGCGCATGCGGCGGTAGTCGACCATGAGATCTTCGAGGGGGACGGGCCCGCCATCGAACCGTGCCTGGCGGTTGTCGGGCTCGTCGCCGTGCATCCAGCCGATGATTGTTTTGTCGCCCAGGCGCGACAGACTGACTTCGTTCTGGCCACAGATGACGTACATGCCGTGCTGCTTGATGGTGTCCAATTGCTCGTGAGTCGGTCCCTGCCAGAGGCCGAAGAAGGTGTTTACGCCCATCTCCTTATATTGCGGGGCGAGGGCCGGGTCCTGAGTCCAGACGGCGATGGGGAAAAAGTCGGGGCGGCCAATCGGACTGTTGGACCAGGCACCCTCGCGGGCGACGGTCTGGCGAGTAGTGGCAGGAGCGTCCTTATCGTCGGCGACCTCCCGGGGCGAGGAGCCTCCGAAGGGCACCGTAATGCCCACGCCGCTGCGCAGGCCCCCGCTGCCTCCGCCAAGGCCGATCTGTCCGCTGGCGCTGCATCCGGCCATTGAGCCAGCCAGAACCAGTGCCGCCACCGCTGCCGCTACAACCAATACCCGCAATTTCATGATGGGATTCTCCAATTTACGCTTTTCGAAAGCTCTGCCAGAGCGAAAGTGCTGCATTCTTATGTTCACCTAAGTACGACTCTGGTGCGACATTTATGGCGTGCAATTTTCGATAACCCGCGCGCACCAATGCGGCCCTACAATTTAAATTGGAGGAGGCTCGCTGCGGCCTCCGTACTAATCTCAGGAGGCGGACAAAATGCTGACAGCCAGACTATCGTCGCCGGCAAACCTTATTCTGTCAATTACTGCCCTGACAATTATCTTACTGGCGACAGGATGCCGGCCCGAGCCTACCATGCATGACGGCCCATCGGAAGAGTCGGAAAATCACGATGCGGCCCACGCAGAGCCCGCAACTGCAAATATGCGGACGGCCCAGGCTCGCCCGCCACTTGCCGGCCGAGTGGTTGCAATCCTGATCGCAGAAGGCTTCCACGATAAGGAGACCACGCAGCCGCGCGACTTCCTGACCGAACGCGGAGCCACGGTGATCTTCATCGGCACCGAGCGCGGGGAAGTAAGCGCCTATAACAGCGACCAGCGATTACTCGTGCAGCAAACGGTGCATGAGGTCAGGCCGAACGACTTCCACGGCCTGGTCATACCGGGCGGCAAAGCGCCGGCCCTTCTCATCCAGAACGATGCCGCGGTCAGATTTGTCGGCGACTTTGTACGCAGCGGCAAAACAGTGGCTGCAATCTGTCACGGCCCGGAACTGCTGATTGCCGCCAATGTCGTCAATGGCCGCACGCTGACAGCGGCCCCGGACCTGGCCGACAAAATTCGCGATGCCGGCGGCTCCTACTCGGACCAGGCCGTTATCCATCAGGGCAACCTGATAACCAGCCGCGGACCACAGGACCTGCAGCAGTTCACGCAGACTATCGGCGAGGCCTTGCGCTGAACATACCATTGCCGCCCTCCGAGAGCGGTGATTACTCGGCCGGCTTGAGCGGCAGCAGGCGGATTTCGTCCAGATTGAAGCCCGCACCGCCTACGCTGTTCATGCGCAGCACATTGCGGCCGGCTTTAAGTTCAATGGGGGCCGGCAGCGATTCCTCGTTACATACCCGCCAACCGCTGGTGCGCGGTAAAACCACGGCTTCAAGATGCTTGACCAGCTGGCCGTTTACGCTCAGGCTGCGGGGCGAATTCATCAGCGTCGCGTAGCGCAACCGGACCTCGTAAACACCCGCCGCAGCATCGTCAATAGTCCATTCCAGCCAATGATCGACATCGTTCCAGGTATAAACTAGGCCGTGGCGCGGACTGGGCACGGTGGTGACGGTGTTCTCGGCTCCGCCCTCGGCCGAAAAATCGCCGGCGCTGATAACGATGGGCTGCAGGCCTTTGCGGGTCAGGCGGATTTCGTCGAGATTGCAGCCGCGGCCGCCGAGGCTCGTCAGGCGCAGAATATTTTTACCAGCTTTGAGTGACACCGGGGCCGGCAGTTCTGTCGTGCGCCAGGCCTCCCAGCCTCCGGTCACGGCAAGGTTGATGGCCTGGAGTCCCTCGGCCAACGCTCCGTTCACCGAGACCCGCCTCGGAGCCTCGAGGTCGGACGCGTATCGCAGACTGATCTGATAATGTCCAGCCTCGGGGGCGTCGACGGAATACTCAAGCCAATGGCCTTCCACGTTCCAGTGCTTGATGAAGTTGCTGGTCGCCTGGCGCTCCGCCGGCATCAGGCGCACTTCGCCCCCGCCCTGCCCGCTGAAGTCGCGAGCCCGGATGATGATCGGCTTCGCGTCTTCAACCCGCTGGTAATCATCAATCGGACGCCGCGGCATGGCCGCCTCGCCGGTAACAATTTTTTCGCGACCGGCAAGCGCTCCCGGCGCATACTGCACCTCGTACGGTCCAAGGTCTATCTGCCCGCCGTGCCGCCGAGGCTTGCCGGCGATGTCGGTGTCGAATTTGAAATCGGGGAAAGTTTCGCGGGGATAATATTCGCTTACATCGGTGCCCATATCGATGGTTACGCCGGTGGGCAACGGGCGGTAATCGTCGCTGCCAACGTCCTGTGCCAGCACATCGAGCGAACTGACCAGAAACTCGCCCTCATTCAGCCTGGCCGGTGCTCCAACGTACACGTTGTGCGATAAGGTGCTCGACTCATCGAGCGGGAACCCACCCAGGCCGCTGATGATGTTATTCTTGATGACCATCTTGCGGGCAGCCGGAGTGTTGACAAAAAGCGCCTCGCCGGTCAGCCCGATGAAATTGTTCAGGAAATAATATTCCTGTGTCGGATTCCCGGGCCACAAGCCGACGACGGCCGTGCTCGGATCGGTAAACACGTTGTTGATAACGTAAATTCGCTGAGCGTTCTGCAGCGTAAGAGCCCGGTCCGAGCGGTGAATCACGTTGCGGGTCACCAGAATGTCTTTGCAGCCGACGTAAATCGTCAGGGCATTACTGTGCACGCCCTTGCAGTCGAGAATCGTGTTGCCGATCATCTGCCCGTGCTGGATGTCGTAGAAGCGCATGGGCGAGCGACCAACCATGACCACCTTGTTGTTGCGGTAGATAACTCGCTCGCCAATTCGCGTCATTACGGCATTGCTGTCCTGACAATAGGTTATCTGGTTGCCTTCGATAAGGTGATCCTTGACCATCACAAAGCTGATGGCGCTGCCGCTGGTGGTGCGGATTCGAGTAATGTCGTTGTTGCGGATAACAATGCCCTGGGTCGGCTTGCCCCTGGCCCCGCGGCCAGTGATGCCCCGCCGGTAGTTCTGGATGCGCAAGCCCTCAACCGTCACATACTGTACGCCCGTGGCACCAAAATCCATGGCTGTGCCGCGCACGGCATAACCAATGCCGCTCTTGTCCGGATGCTCGTTGTTCCACGGCCAGACGTAGACCCGGTGCGACTTTTCGTCGCCCTCGGCCTGCTCAACAAATACGTACTCGCCCGGCCGGTCAAACACCTTGTCGTGCAACGAATTTGCTATGGCGTAACGGCCCGTAGGCTGCCGCTGTGTTCGCGGGTATTCGATGGTCGCCGACTGGGCATCCCACTTCTGAATTGGCTGGTACTCTACATGGTTCTGCTCCGTCCAGAGGAAAACCCTGGCACCCAGCAGGCCCTGCCGGCCAATTTCCTTCAAATGCTCGTCTACCAGCGCCGTCCGACTGGGGCGAGCCGGGCTGCTGCGATACCAGGCCGGGTTGCCGCCGTAGAAGGGGTCTTCGGGATTCGGGTACTGGGCGGCGTAAAGCATCTCTTCGCCCTGCACCAGGTTGACGGTCAGGGCCGATATTCCGCCACCGGCGGGGATACGTGCGGTGTAAATGTTTCGCCAGTTACTGTTGCCGCCACACTCTTCGGCCGATTTGCATTGCTGCCAGTTGTCAACGCGCTCGCTGCCATCGAGGATGGCCCGGCCCTCGCCGAACGAGCCCTCGGTGTTGCCATCGTAAACAATTGGCGCCTCGGCCGTGCCCGACCACTTGACCTGCAAGTTGCCGCGATAGTGGACGCCGCCCTTGAAGATGACGCGGTCGCCTGGTTCGAGCTTGGTGGCCGCCGCCTGGCCGGCGGCTGCAGGGTCGCCGGGAGCCCGCTTGAAGGGCTGATTAGCCGAGGTGCCGGGGGCATCGTCGCTGCCGCCATCGAAATCGACGTAATAAGTGGTTGCGGCCACCGCTTCTGCACCCGTCAGGCCCGCCGCCACGATGACCAACATCAACAACGGCACTGCCATTGCTGCCGCAAGTCGGAAGATATTGCTCATCACCCCATTGCGACAGCACTTTCGCCTGGCATCATTTCGCATCACAGAAGATCCTTTCGGTTACGGTGGCGGATTTTCGACCTCTGCCCGCAGGCAAAGCCCTCGGGCGAGCCCGGAATTGCGAGCCTGTGCAGGGCCCATGAGTAATATGTTTAACCGCTGATGGCACCAGAGATGCCGCAGAAAATGAAATTAGATCGTGCGGCGTCGTGCCGCGCCAGTTCCATCGCGGTTGTGCCGCGCCTCTGCCAACGCCGCAATGGCCGGGCCTCGCCCCGCCCAGGGCTAGGCTCAGGAGGTCAGTATGCGCTGCCACCCTGCATTGCGGCCGGGCAGGCGTTCATTCCGGCGTTCTTCGTCGGATTCTGTTCTGACCTCCTCGGCTTCGACAGGCTCTGTCGACGTCGGTTGTGGGCCGACCTGTCCGCAGCCCTGGCAATGCACCCCGGGTTCGCGAACGGCAAACACAATGCCCAGCACTATGCAGACGGTCAGCAGGCAGAAGAGGAACGCCATAAGTTGAACGTAACCATTATCATTGCGGACGGGCATGTGGGGATTCTCCTGATAACGTTACCGAGCAATAGCTGATTCTGTGCCTCCCGCATTTTAATTGCCTTTGCGCCCCGACGGAGGATAATTATTTTGACAGCGGCCGGATTCCACTTATATTTAAAGTGGCTGGAACATGTTCTGGCTCGTACAGCAGCGATGCACCAAAGCGTTATTTTGAAAGCCTTGAGACTGATGGAAAGTAAAACCATTATTCGCAGCAGCCTTCAGCGTCCGATGCCCACCGGCAACGGCGCCGAGTTTGCGCGCTGGTATTGGTTTTACTTTACCAAGGGGTCTTAGGGCACTCTGAGTCCGCTGTCGCCGGGCTCATAAAGAAGAAAAAGGCCCTGAGATCCCGCTGAAAAGGTTTCAGGGCCTTTTTCTTTTTATGCCGAAACGCAGCAGACAACAATGATCCCAGAGACAGGCAGCCCAAAAATGGGCAGAGGAAAAACAGAATGAAGACAATAGTGAAGGCAGAAGATGGCTCGGGGTGGAAGTCGGCCGACTGATCTCGGCCCAGAAACCGCAGGCAACCTCGTATGAGGCCCATCCGCACCGGAGTCCGGCAGCACGAGGCAGTGCAGCCGCTACTGGCACAAGGCAAAAAAACAATCCGCAGCCTTATGGAGCAGACAAAATGATTATCGTCATGAAGCCCGGGGCAACACAGTCCGAAGTCGACCACGTGGCCCAGCGAGTCCGCGAGTTGAAGCTGGAGCCGCACATGATTATAGGCACCGAGCGTACAGTGGTGGCCCTGGTGGGCGATGAGCGACCGGTGGAGCCCGAGATTTTCCAGACCCTGCACGGCGTGGAAAAGGTAATGCCGGTGCTGGCTCCGTATAAGCTTGCCAGCCGCGAGGCCCGCCAGGAAAACACCCTGGTGCGGGTGGGCGATCATCTGTTCGGTGGACCCAAAGTGGGCATAATCGCCGGCCCCTGCACGGTTGAGAGCCGCTCGCAGACGCTGGAACTTGCCGCCGCCGTCAAGGAGGCCGGGGCCGCCGCCCTGCGCGGCGGAGCCTTCAAGCCACGCACCAGCCCCTACGCCTTCCAGGGTCTGGCCCGGCAAGGGCTGGAGTACCTGGCCGAGGCCCGCGAGCAGACCGGCCTGCCGATTGTGACCGAGGTAATGAGCGAAGAGCAGGTGCCGATGGTCAGCGAACTGGCCGACGTTCTGCAAGTCGGTGCCCGCAACATGCAGAATTACAACCTGCTGCGCTGCGTGGGCCAGCAGCGCAAGCCGGTGCTCCTGAAGCGCGGCCTGTCGGCCACCATCGACGAATGGCTGCTGGCTGCCGAGTACATCATGGTGCAGGGCAACGACCAGGTCATGCTCTGCGAGCGTGGCGTGCGAACCTTCGAGGACCACACCCGCTTCACGCTGAGCCTGAGCGTGGTGCCTTATCTGAAATCGCTGACGCACCTGCCGATTATTGTCGACCCGAGCCACGCCACCGGCCGCCGCGAGTTGGTTGAGCCGATGAGCAAATCGGCCATTGCCTGCGGGGCCGACGGGCTGATTATCGAGGTGCACGCCGACGCCGAATCGGCCATGGTCGACGGGGCCCAGAGCATGTCGCCCGAGGAATTCACCAACATGATGCCCCGCTGCCGCCGCGTGGCCGAAGCGGTGGACCGCATGCTGTGACGCGTGACTCGGCCCGAAGCGGCCCGGGAGTAGCTTGGCCGGAGGCGACATGACGGCCGGTTGCGGCTCGTCCGTGGACGGCGACATAATGCCCGGTTGCGACTCGTCCGCGGAAGGCGAGATATTGGCCAGCTGCGGCGGAAGAAGCACTTGACTTTCGTGGCGGATAGTTTACTATAAGCGAATCACCTAGGGGCGATTAGCTCAGTCGGCTAGAGCACTTGCTCGACAAGCAAGGGGTCACTGGTTCAAGTCCAGTATCGCCCACCATTATTGAAGCCTCGTCAGATGATTCTGGCGGGGCTTTTTTGCTGTCCGTAGGCTCACCTGATTGGCACCTCGCCCCCTGGCCGGAAAATTACGTTCAGTGCACCAGCGTTTGCGTTCGATAATAAGATTTAACGGTATGAAGCATCAGTTATGGCCGCGAGGTGACCGGGGGATATTCTGTCTTTACAGGGATGGCGGGAGTGATATGAACAGGGATGGCGGAAGCGCAGCTAAGACGGTGGTTCATGTAACGCACGAGGCTTTGCAGAAGGTTGGCGGCATTGGGGCGGTGCTCGAAGGGCTCTGCACCAGTCAATTCTACCTGGACCGGGTTGGCCGCAATATTCTAATTGGGCCCATTTTCGGCGGCGATCACGAGGCTGTCGACTTGCTCGGGCGGTTTGGCGAGGTGCTGTACTCCAGCGCCCTGCACATTGACCGCGGGGGCTACGGTGCGACCTTCCGACCGGTGCAGGATGAATTCGGCGTGTCGGTCATTTATGGCCGGCGGACTTTCCGCGATCCGGAGACCGGCAACCAGAGTCACCCGGAAGTGCTGCTTTTCGGCATTGGCCACATGCACCGCGGCCCGTTGGACATCTTCAAGCTGCGGCTTTACGAGCGGTTTGGGATTCAAAGCGACCGTTACGACGCCTGGGATTACGAGCAGTATACGCGGATAGCGCTGCCCGCCTACCGGGCCCTGGAAGCCCTGCGCGTACCGGGCGGCGAAGAGCCTGTTACCATCATGGCCCACGAGTATATGGGTGTGCCCACCGCCCTGCTGGCCGTGCTGGAGGACGACCAGCGTTATCGCACGCTCTTCTATGCCCACGAGACGGCCACCGTGCGCCGCATTGTCGAACATCATGAAGGTTATGACACGATGTTCTACAATGTGCTGCGCGAGGCGCGGCAGGAGAACAGGACGCTGGAGGAAGTTTTCGGCTCACAGGACAGTTACTTCAAGCATCCGCTGGTGCGGGCGGCGCGGCACATGGATGGTATTCTGGCCGTGGGCGACTACGTTAAGCAGGAGATGCAGTTTGTGTCGCCCGAGCTGGACGAGAGCGACGTGCATCTTACTTACAACGGCATTCCTTCGTACCCCATAGCCATGAAGGACAAGCTGCGCAGTCGCAAGATGATGAACAATTACCTGTCGCGGCTGATAGGCTTTGAGCCCGATTACCTGATGACTCACGTTACGCGGCTGGCCCCGTCCAAGGGGCTTTGGCGCGACTTGAAGGTTCTGGAGCATCTCGATCGCCAGTTCCTCCAGACCGGCCGAACCGGCGTACACCTGCTGCTTTGCAGCGAGCTCGGCTCGCCGCGGCGCCAGCACGAAATCGAGCAGTTGGAGGCTGCCCACGGCTGGCCGGCCGCTCACAGGGAGGGCTACCCCGATCTTTCGGGAGGCGAGGCCGCCCTGTACACGCTGATTCAGCGTTTCAACGCCTCCAGTCGGGCCATCAAGGCAATTTACGTCAACCAGTTTGGCTGGTCGCGCGAAGCCTGCGGCCGCAATATGCCCGAAGATATGACCTTCATGGACCTGCGCAAGGCGGCCGACGTCGAGTTCGGCCAGAGCATTTACGAACCCTTCGGCATTGCCCAGCTGGAGCCGCTGACATTCGGTGCCGTGTGCGTGCCGACGAACATCTGCGGTTGTTCCGGGTTCCTGCAGCGGGTGGCCTCTTCCGACGACATCAGCAACGCCGTCATTGCCGACTATACTCGCTTGCCGCGAGGCGTGCATTCACTGGAAGATATGCTGCAAATGAGCAGCCGGCAGCGGGCCGAAGTAGAGGAGGCGGAGTCGGCACGGGTGGCCGAGGAGTTGCTCCGTAAGTTGCCGCAAAATGATGCCGACCGCGAGCGGCTGATGAAGGCCGGTTACGACCTGGCCCAGCACATGAGCTGGAACGCTGTGGCCGAGAATTTCGTTCTGCCAGCCATGATTCATGCCGACGAAAAGCACGCCTTGGCCGTCTGATAGCTGCACGGGCGGTCGCAATCGGCCCGCAAGAAGCCCCGGCCGCGTGTGATTGCACATGAAGGACCTGGCGATTAAAACAAAAGCCGCCCTCGGCCAATTCGGCCGGGGGCGGCTCATTATGCAGACTCATTTTAATTGCGCGGCCCGAGGCTGATGCAGCCCCTCGTGGCGCATTCGCTATTATTACGCCTGCAGATTACGGTTGGCCAGCACAACCGGCACAGCCATCACGCTGGACCGACCATCAATCGTCAGCTCCAGCAGGCAGCGGGCTACCGAAGCAGTAACCTCGCCGGCATTCAGGGTGAACTCCATGGTCACGGGCTCCGCCAGAATCGCAGGCAGGCTGAGCACCATACCCGAGCGGCCCGGCTCGATGCTCCAGCCATCGGGCAGATGCCAGCGCAGCATAAGGTTGGCCTGCACCTTGTAGGTGTTGCGGATGGTCACGCGGACTCGCTTGGACTGCCCGCTCCTGATGGTAGCGCCGTCCTGTGGCTGCACGTCGATGGTGAAGAAATCGAAGCGGTAACGCGACGAGCTTACCCTTGCTGCCAAGTCGTCCTGCAACTGCTGACTTGCCCGCAGCGCTTCCAGCAGATCGACCTCCGTCGCCTTCTCGCCCGGCAACGGGTTGGTCTTGTTCTGCCGCTGGGCCTGGGCCAGAACCTGCCGCGCCACGTGCTCGGTGCGAGCGGTCAGATCATCAACATTTTGCGGCACCTGACCGCCGAAGTGGCCAAGCTCGCCAAGGTTCAGGCTGATGGTCTTGATTTTGCGGCCAATCGGCTCGATCCACTTCTGCGGAATGGCCTCGATGCCGTGCATAATGCCGAAGGTGGCGCCGGCCGTGGCGGCGGTGCAGTCGGTATCTTCGCCGCAATTTACGGCCGTGGTGACGACCTTGGCGAAATCATCCCCACCCTCCAGCAGGGCCAGTACGGTCAGGGCCACGTTGGACGGCGCATCGTAACCAAGCTGGCCGGTGCCGAAGCCTTTCTTATGGTCGTCCGGGCTGGTCCGGTGCGGCAGGTTGAAGAGCGAACTGCCCCTGTGGTGCCGCAGAATCTCGTCGCGAGCTTCGCGCCAGCTCAGGCCCGATTCCTTAGCCTTCACCGCACAGCGAATGGCGGCCGCCATGCCACTTTTCTCGGGAATGTAGGAGAGGCCTATGTCGATCAGCACCTTCAGGTCGCTGCAGACGAAGGCTGCGCTTTGCAGGGCGGCAAAGAAAATCTCGCCCCAAGTGCCTTCGCCGTCACCGTGGTCGACAATTGCATCCTCGGCTGCATAGCGGGCGGCAATTTCCGGCTGTCCGGGGGCAATGCAGGCCCATATTTCGCTGCGAATGAAGGCCCCGCAACTGTGCCGCCATTCGTTGCCGACAATGCCCGACCACGGCGGCTGCAGGCCGGCCTTCAGGTTCACCTTGGCAATGCCATACTCCGACCAGTGCGGGGTGATGTACAGGCACCAGTAGTCGGCCAGCGTCTGTGCGTCGATGTTGATGCCCCGCTCTTCCAGCGCCACCAGCCACAGAAGCTGCAGGTCCAGATCGTCATTCGGCAGTGGCTCGCCGCCCAGGTCCTGGGTATAGAATGAGACGTCATTCACCTGCCGGATGAATTCGAACGGGGCCCCAAGCGTGCCGCCAATATTCTTGCCCATCCAGCAACCCAGCACGCGACGACTGTAATCTTCCTGGTTCAGTAACATGTCCAATAATCCTCGTCATTTGGTTGTGTTGCCCGCGAGGCAGCCCTTCAGCCACCCACGGCCGATGCCGCAGCAGAATCCCCGCGCGGCACTCTCATGATGACCAGCAATCTAACAACAATATCAGCTTTTACAAGCGGACTGTGCAAAAAGTACCTTGTGCCTGTCGGCAGTTGTCATACGGAAGGCTTTCTTCTTACGCAAACCGAGTTTATAATCGCCGACTCTGCATCAAACCGCCGCCCGCACGGTGCGCGGCAGAACGACCTCATCCAATTGGAGATTTGCTTCATGACTGATAGACCAAACATCCTGATTATTCTGACCGACCAGCAGAGCGCCAGCATGATGAGCTGCGCTGGAAATACCGACCTGCAGACGCCAGCCATGGACAGCCTTGCCGACCGCGGCGTCCGCTTCAATCGGGCCTATTGCACCAATCCCGTCTGCATCGCCTCGCGGTTCAGCCTGATGACCGGTCGCATGCCCAGCGACATCGGCATGTACAGTAACAGTACCAGCGAGCTTTTTCCGCTGAGCCAGGAGCAGTTGCAGCAGAGCCTGGGCTGGCAGATGCAGCGGGCCGGTTATCGTACGGTCTACGGCGGAAAGGTGCATCTGCCGCGCATGCCCCTGAGCGCCGTCGGCTTCGAGAACATCTCGAACGACGAGCGGGACGACCTGGCCGAGACATGCTCGCAATTTCTGCTCAACAGTCCGCCGGAGCCCTTCTGCATGGTGGCCTCGTTTGTCAATCCGCACGACATCTGCTACATGGCCATTCGCGATTCAATCCGCAACGAAAGCGAGCGCGACCTGATAGCCAGGGGAGCCGTGGAATGCCGGACGCTTGACGAGGCCCTTGAACGGCCGGCCGGAGTGAGCGAGGAAGAGTTCTTCCGCGATCATTGCCCGCAATTGCCGCCGAACTTTGAGCCGCAGGAAGACGAGCCCGAGATTATCAGCCTCATGTTGCAGGGCCGGCCCTTCCGCCGCAACGTGCGCGAAAACTGGTCGGCCAAGCGCTGGCGCGAGCACCGCTGGGCTTATGCCCGGTTGACCGAGCGCGTTGACGCCCAGATTGGCCGCCTGCTGCAGGCTCTTGACGAGAGCGGACTGGCCTATCGCACGCTGGTAATTCTGACCAGCGACCATGGCGACATGGATGCCGCCCACCGTCTGGAGCACAAGAGCACGCTCTACGAGCAGGCTTGCCGCATACCGTTCATCATCTGCCCGCCCGGCGGCAGCAGTGGTGGCGGCCGGGTGGACGAGCATCACCTGGTTAGTAATGGGCTCGATCTTCTGCCGACGGCTTGCGACTATGCCGGTGTGGACGTGCCTGAGGAGTTGCGAGGCCAGTCGATAAGGCCGCTGTTGGAGGGACATGGCCAGGCCCCGTGGCGGCACGTGCTGCCGGTGGAGAGTGCAATTGGCCGCATGGTCGTGGCCGATCGGTTCAAGTATGCGGCTTACGACCTTAGCGAGAACTGGGAACATCTGATTGACCTGCAGGAAGACCCCGGCGAAATGCGCAGCGTGGCAGGCGACCCGAAGAACCGGGCGGTGCTGGAGGATCTGCGGGCCGAGTTCGAGCGGGAATTCGCGGCCAGCAGGCACGATGAAGAGGCCATTGCCAAGGCTCTGCCAAACGGTTGAGTTAACCATTGCATCAGGAGGTGAGCCACAACATGAAACGCCCGAACATCATCGTCATCACCTGCCACGACATTGGCGACTTCCAGAGCCCTTACGGCCACCCCGTGCAAACGCCCGCCCTGGAGAGTATGGCCGCCGAAGGAGTGGTCTTCGAGAATCATTTTTCGACCAGCACCGTCTGCTCGCCCGGCCGCGGAGCAATTACCACTGGCTGCTATCCGCACACCAACGGGCTCATGGGCCTGATACATCGTGGCTGGATCGGCAACCTGGAGCAATACCCGCACCTGGCCACGCTGCTGGCCCGCCAAGGTTACAAGCCTCTTCTGTTCGGCGGCCAGCACGAGCATTGGGATCCGTCGCAACTGGGCTATAATCAGCTGGTGAAAGAGGACAAGCGCGGAGCGGCCGGCATTGCCGAGGGCTTCTGCGATTGGCTTCGTAATCGGCCTGCCGAGGACGGCCCGTGCTTTGCCGCCATTGGTTTTGGCGAAGGACACAGGGCGGGCATGAATCCGTCGCACTTCCGCCGCGACAGCTATGGCCCGGCCGACCCGGCCACCGTCCAAGTGCCGCCGTGGCTGCCCGATATTCCCGAAATTCGCGAAGACCTCGCCTGGTTCTACGGAGCCATGAACTACATCGATACCCAGGTGGGGCGAATTATCGATACCATGCAGCAAACCGGCCGCGATGAAGACACGCTGCTTATCTTCACCTGCGACCATGGCACTTCGTTTATCCACGGCAAGGCCACGCTTTACGATGGCGGCACAAAATCGGCCCTGCTTGTGCGATTGCCGGGCGGACGGCACGGCGGGCAGCGCATAAGCGAGCTTAGCAGTCACGTGGATATTCTGCCGACCATCATGGAGTTGGCCGGCCTCGAAGCACCGCCCTATGCCCAGGGCGACAGCCTGCTGCCGGCAATCGGCGGCACGAAACACGAGGCCCGCAGGTATGTCTTCGGCGAGCGTAATTACACCAACTTTTTCGATCCAGCCCGGATGGTTCGCGACCACGACTTCAAGTACATCCGCAAGGGCCTGCGGACTTCGCTGTTCGATTTCCAGATACCCGAAATTGAGCTGTCGCCGTGGGATTGGCGGCGAAACCGGACAGTCTACGAGTTCTACGATTCGCGGCGCACTCAGGAGGAGCTTTACGACCTGCGCAACGATCCTGGCGAGTTGAATAACCTGTTGGACGAGTCGGGGCGTCTCAAGTCTCCGCGGACCGATGCCCCTGCAGCAACGGGGTCTTCTGCGACCGAAGCCGAGCCGTCCAGCACCGCCGACACTCTGGCCCGCCTGCGGCAAGCACTGGATGAGCATCTGGCAGAGACCGACGATCCGTTCCGCAACCTGAACATCGATCTGCTGATGCCGCCCGACCTTTACGAGCAAGTCCGCCCGCGCCAGCCTGGCAGCCGCTGAAGAAGGTTGGCGTGGCTGGCTTCAGGCGTGCGAAAGCCCGGACACCAAGGGCGCCGGCCACGGCCGGTTGTGTGACGCCGCGACCAATTGCGCGCCAGGCAACGTCAGCAGCATCATCAACTGTATTTGGCCACCTGCGGGGCGGGGGTTTTCTCCACCAGGCGGCGGATAATCTCCACCGCGTCGATACCCTGGGCCTGGGCCGCAAAGTTGGCCGCAACCCGGTGGCGCAGCACCGGAATGGCTGCCGCACGAATATCCTCTATCGATACGCTCACCCGCCCGGCCATGGCGGCAAAGGCTTTGGCCGCCAGAATCAGGTGCTGACCGGCACGCGGGCCGGCACCCCAGTCAACCATCTCCCGCACAAACTCCGGTGCCTGGGCATCGCGCGGCCGGGTGGAACGCACCAACTGGGCCACGTACTGGATGATGTAGGGGCTGACCGGCACGCTCAGGATCAGCTTCTGCATGTTCAGAATGCCGCGGCCGGTAATAATTTTCTGCAGCGTCGGCACCTCGCCGCCGGTGGTTCGCGACAGTATCTGCTGCTCCTCTTCCATGGTCGGGTAATCAACATGAATATTAAACATGAAGCGGTCCAACTGGGCCTCGGGCAGCGGGTAGGTGCCCTCCTGCTCGATAGGGTTCTGCGTGGCGATGACGAAAAACGGGTCCGGCAGGTCCAGCGTCTGCTGCCCCACGCTGACCTGTCGCTCCTGCATGGCCTCCAACAGTGCCGACTGCGTTTTGGGCGGCGTACGGTTGATTTCATCGGCCAGAATGATGTTTGAGAACAAAGGGCCGTGAACAAAACGATACTCGCGCCGGCCGTCGGCGGCCTCTTCAATCACGTTTGCACCGGTAATGTCCGAGGGCATCAGGTCGGGCGTAAACTGGATACGCCTGAATTCCAGATCCATGACCGAGGCCAGCGAGCGCACCATCATTGTTTTGGCCAGCCCAGGCACGCCAACAAGCAGGCAATGGCCGCGAACGAATATGCTGGCCAGCATCTGGTCGACCACGTGCAACTGGCCCACCAGCACCTTGCCCATCTCCTGGATAACCTGGTCTCGCTGACGCTTGAATTCCTGAAGCAATGCCTGAAACGACGGGTTGGCCATAATCGTGCTGTCCTTCAATATGATTTGCGACACGCGCCCTGCGGCCGAGCCGCATCTGCCCGAACTTGCCTCAACTTGCGGCACTTCGGCCGAGCCTGCCCGACCTGTTGCCGGACGATAAACCGGCAGCCGCTGCGAGTGGTGGCGCCGATTGTCTGGAGCATATCGCCCGGCGACCACGGATTCAATCAAAAGTTCCTCGCTTGACGCCATGGCGGCATCAGGTAACATAGCCCTGTGCAACGAGCAGAAAGCTATCTTCGGCCCGAAGTCGTCAGGCAGGTGCAGCGATTGGACCTGAAAGCCCGCTTTATTATCGAGGGTTTTCTCGCCGGCCTGCACGCTTCGCCCTTCCACGGCTTCAGCGTCGAGTTCAGCGAGCACCGCAAATACGTGCCCGGCGACGACCCCGCCCTTATCGACTACCATGCCTGGGCCCGCACCGATAAATACTACGTGCGCCGCTTTCAGGCCGAGACTAACCTATCCTGCTATCTGCTGGTCGACACCAGCGCCAGCATGAGCTACGCCTCGCGACCAGGCATGACCAAGCTGGAGTACGCCATCTGCCTGTCGGCCGCCTTGGGTTACCTCATGCTGCGCCAGCAGGACAGCGTGGGCATGGTTACTTTCGATGATCGAATCCGGGCCTTCGTGCCGCCGCGCAGCACCCGCGGCCAGCTCAACAATCTGCTGGCTCTGCTGGCAAGGCCAACGGCCGGGGCCCCCACCGATCTGGCCCCTGCCCTGCACCAGGTGGCCCGCCGCATCCGAAAACGCAGCCTGTTCATACTGTTTTCCGACCTTCTGGATGATGCCCCCGCAACGCTTGATGCCCTGGCCCACCTGGCCTTTGGCGGGCACGACATAATCGTCTTTCAGGTACTTGATCCGGCCGAATCGAACTTCGACCTGGAGGGCCCCCTGCAACTGCGCGACCCGGAAACAGGCGAAGTCGTGACCACCGAGGCACGAGCGGTCAGGCACGATTACCTGCAGCAACTGGCCGACATGCAGCAACAGTACCGGCAGACGCTGGAAAGGCTGAAGGCCGACTTTGTGACCGTGGAAACCTCCACGCCCTTCGATCGGGCGCTGGTAAGCTACCTGTTGAATCGTCGAAAGAGGTTCTGATGATCTGGCTGAATCCATGGCTCCTGGTCGGACTGGCGGCGCTGGCCGTGCCGCTCGGAATCCATCTGGCCATGCGCAGGCGCCCGCGGCAAATGGATTTCCCGCCTCTCAGGTTCGTCCGCCAAAGTCACCGCTCAGGAGCCGGGCGAACACGGCTGAAACACCTGCTGCTTATGACCCTGCGAATGGCTGCTCTGGCCCTTGTTGTACTGATTGTCGCCCGGCCCATGCAAAGCCAGTCCACCGCCGCAGCCCTGGCCGCCGATGCCCCCGCGGCAGTGGTCATCTGCTTCGATAACTCGCCCAGCATGGGCTACACCGTTGGCGGCCGCAGTCGCCTGCAGCAAGCCACCGAACAGGCCCAGACGCTGCTGGACGCCCTGCCCGACGGCAGCCGGGCGGCAGTCATCGACCTGCAGTCGGCCGGCCTAGTCCAGCACCTGCAAAGCGACCTGACACTCGTGCGACGGCAGGTGCAGGACGTCCGCGTGGAGGCCCTCTCGCGCCCGATTGGCAGGCTTATTACCAGCGCCACTGCCCTGCTCCGCGAGAGCACGCAGGCCCGCCGCGAAATCTACGTTTTTACCGACCTGCAAACTGCTGCCACCAGCGACCTTGAGCCGGACAAATTCGCCGACCTGCGCGATATTGCCGTGCACATTGTCGATGTCTCGACCCGCGATGGCCGCAATGCCGCCCTTGGTTTGCCGCGACACAATGCCCACGCCGCAGCACCTGGCTCGCGAGTTTCAATCAGTGTCGATGTGCTGGGCGATGAGCGTCCGTCTAGCCGCACGGTGGCCTTGCAGCGCGAAGGCCAGGTGCGCGACAGGCGGACAATAGAACTCGACACACCAATGGCCAGGCGCCAGGTGGAATTCGTCGAGACCATCGATCGGCTCGGCCCGCTGCAGGGCCGACTGGTCATTGACGAACCCGATGCCCTGGCGGCCGATAACGTCCGATACTTTACCCTGCACGCCAGCAAGCCGCCCAAAGTGCTGATCGTCGGGCGTCGCAATGTCGAACCGACCGGCCGCCTGAGCAGCGCCCAATTGCTTGTCCAGGCACTTGCGCCCGATGATTTTGTGGCGCGCGGATCGCCGCCGGTGGTGGCCGATCTGCTGGAGCCCGACAAGCTGGCCGCGCATGCGCTGCAACCATACGAGGCCGTCTTCCTGTGCGATGTTAACCAGCTATCCGCCGAGGCGCTCGAAGCGCTTAACACGTACGTCCGCGATGGCGGCCACCTGGTCCTGATAGGCGGCCCACAGATGGCTGCCGCAATTGCAGATGACGCCTCGTCCATCTATCGCCACAGCAGATTGCAGCAACTGGTAGGCGGCCAGTTTGCAGGCACCCACCTGTGGAACGCCGGCAGCAGTTTCAGCGTTCGCGACTGGAATGCCCCGGCCCTGGCCCATTTTGATTCCGGCCGCAAAGGCGATCCGGCCATGCCGGTCATATATCGCGCCATCGACATTTGCCCCCGAGTCGGCACGCAGGTTATCATGACGGTTGGCGACAACAAGCCCGCGCTTACTTCGGCAATGCATGGCGCGGGGCGCGTCCATGTTCTGGCCACCGGCCTGCACGAAAGCTGGTCCAATCTGCCGGCCCAGCCCTACGAGTTCATCCCCCTGATGCACGGACTGGTGGCCGCGGGCCGACTGGCCGGCTCGTCGGATATGACCCTTGGCGATCCCATACGCTTTAATTTTCCGCGCGAACTGGCCGGGCTCCAGGCAATCCTGAGCGGGGCCGACAACCAGTTGCAGGCCCCCATAACGCGGCCCATCCCAGCGGGCACGGCCATCGCCCAGTTTCCGCCCCTTACCCAGCCCGGCAACTATTATCTGAGAGTGAAGGATCAGCAGGATCGGCAGCGCCTTTTCGGCTTCAGCCTGAATATCGAACCGTCGGAGAGTGTGCTCGAATTCGCCGATGCCGAAAGCTTGAAGGAGGCCTTTGCCGGCGACGGAATATCAATTTCGCGAAATGTGAATCCTCACCAGCTTCGAATTTCAAGCCGCCAGCAGAGCCGCGAACTGTCCACCTGGCTGGTCCCGTTGCTGATGCTAGTCCTCCTGGCCGAACTGATGCTGGCCAACCGCTTCTATCGCAACTGAATTTCGGCTTGCAACGCACCGATTGGTGAACCGACTCCCGCGCTTGCTTTCCGCTTCCGCATGAGTTAACGTATGCGCCTATGACCGAGACCGCCCAGCAACAATTTCGTCGCCTTGGCCGCCACATACTGGTCGAGAACCTTCGCCGGGCCTTCAGAGCCTGCATCCTGCTGCGCCCCTTCATCAACCTGTTCACCGCCCTGCGGACGCGCAGCATCATTCACCCGCTGGCCTGGATTGATGGCAACGTGAAGATCGGGCGGCGATGCATGATCGGCAAGGCTCACATCGACACCCTGGGCGGATACGGCCGCATTGAAATCGGCGACGGCACAATCATATATACCCACAGCGAGCTTATCGCCCACCCGGGCAGTACGCTGCGCATCGGCCGCAATGTCCTCTTTACGCGCGGGGCCGGAGCAGTTACCGGGGGACACAATTTTGCCGATCCCGAGGCCAGCATCATCTCCCAGGGCACCGTTGTTAAGGATATTACAATCGGCGACGATTGCTGGATCGGCTACAGGGCCATCGTCCTGCCGGGAGCCGACGTCGGCTCGGGCAGCGTCGTGGCCGCCGGAGCAGTGGTCCACGGCCCGTTGCCGCCAATGAGCATTGCCGCCGGCGTGCCCGCTAAAGTCATCCGTTCGCGCCTCAAACAGCCCTGATCAGTAGCGGCCACCCTCTTCAAAACCGGTCTGCTGGTCTGAAATCTGCCCCTGAGTGCCCGCAGGTTTTCGACTGCTATCTTCCTGCTCCTGCGATCTGCGATTGCAGACAGAACACCAGGCGGTATAATAACCTGACCTGAAAAAACCATGAGCACTCACGGAACTTCAATTTCATCAGAATCCGAATCCGGTGGCCGCCATCAATCGCAGCGCGCGACTGATGCCATCCCGACCATCGGCCATGGCGATGGTTCGCGCTGGAAACTGGCCGACCTGGTTGACGTAGAGACCCTGCAGCGACTGCAGGACGCCTTCGCCAGCCTCTGCCGGGCAGCGGTCAGCATTCGCGATGCCGAAGGCAACCTGGTAACACAGCCAAGCCGCTCCAACTGGTTCTGCACGCTGATTGGCGGCGGCGCCCGGGTGGAAGAAAAGTGCCGCCAGAGCAATGCCGAATCGGCCGCCAGGGCTGCCCGCAAAGGGCGCCCGGCCAAGTACGTCTGCCACGCCGGCCTCACGCAGTATGCCGCCAGCATCGAACTTGACGGGCAGGTGCTCGGCACCATCGTGCTGGGCGACCGGCCCGAGCATCATCTATCGCGCGAACATGTCACCCAATTGGCCGACGAGCTGGGCAAAGATGCCGAGGGACTCTGGGAGGCGGCCCAGCAGATTGAGCCCTGGAGCGACGAGCAGATGCAGTCGGCCATTGTCTTTTTGCAGCAACTGGCCAACACGCTCACCCAGATATGCCATCAGACGGCAGTGCTCCGCGAACGCCTGAAAGAACTTCGCGTGGTCGAAGAGACGGCCCGCATCATCGCCAGCGACCTCGATCTGGATACCGTGCTGGCCAATATTGCCCGCACTATTGTCGACGTCATGAACGTCAAGGCCTGCAGCCTGCGCCTGCTGGACGATTCCGGCAAGGAACTCGTTACCAAGGCCAGTCACAACCTCAGCCACAGTTATCTGAAAAAAGGCCCCGTGCTGCTGCACGAAAACGTGTACGACCGGTTGATGATTTCCGGCGAGGTGGTGCGTATTGTCGACATGGCCACCGACCCGCATGTCCGCTACAGTCAGGCGGCCCAGGAGGAAGGTCTCCGAAGCAGCCTCGGCGTAGGCATGATCGCCAGCGGGCGGGCCATCGGCACGCTGCACATTTACACTGCTCACGTGCACGACTTCAGCGACGAAGAGGTGCGAGTCTTCCGCAGTGTGGCCAATCATGCCGCCACGGCCATCGAAAAATCGCGATTGCTGCAGGAGCAGGTCGCCAAGGCTCAGATCGAGCACGAGCTTAAGCTGGCCAGCGAGGTCCAGAGGCGCATGCTGCCGAGCCGCGCCCCGCAGGTCCAGGGGCTCGATATCCATGCCGTGAGCATCTTCAGCAGCCAGGTTGGCGGCGACTTCTACGATTACATCGTCATGCCCAAGGGCCGCATCGGCATTACCATAGCCGATACTGTTGGCAAGAGCGTGCCGGCGGCCATCATGACCGCCAGTGTACGCAGTGCCCTGAAGGCCCAAGCCCAGAACATTTTCCGCATCAGCGATGTGGTCGCCCGGGTCAACACCATGCTCTGCGAAGACACGCTGCCCAGTGAATTCGTCACCCTCTTTTATGGCGTGATAGACGCTGGCACCAAGCGAATGGCTTATTGTAACGCCGGACACGATCCGGCCCTGCTCCTCAGGCGCGATGGCCGACTGGAAAAGCTTTCCACCGGAGGCCCGCTGCTGGGCGTGTTGCCCGATGCTTCATTCCACCAGGAAAGCGTGCCGCTGGAGCCTGGCGACACGCTTCTGCTTTACACCGATGGCAGCATCGACGCCCTCAACTACCAGGGCCAGCGCTACGGGCGCGAAAGGCTGGAAGAATCGCTGCGCCACTGGGCGGCCGAGGCCGAGACCGCCGACGAGCTGATATCGCAGGTGCTGTGGGACATCCGCCGCTTTGCCGGCCTGAACATCCGCACCGATGATCTGACCCTGATGGGCGTGCGAATCGTGGGCTGATCCGCCCCCGACAATCCCAAAACGCCAGCCATGCGTAGCCGCAGACGCTGGGCTAGACGATTACAATATGCCGAGATAATAAATGGGATGCAAAGGAGGCGTCGCCGGCAATTGCGGCGACAGGGTCAGATGTTGACCTTCTTGCGGGCCAGGCGAATGCGGTTGACCGCCCGGGCCAGAGCCATCTCGGCACGGTCCGGATCGACGCTCTGCCGGTTCTTCAGGCGCTGCATGGCCCGCTGATGGGCGGCCTCGGCCCGCATTACGTCAATGTCGCCCTCGAGTTCGGCCGAGCGAGCCGTAATCTGCACACGTTCGGGCCCTATCTGGGCAAAGCCGCCGCTGATGGCAATGTACATATCCTCGCCGCCATCAATGTCAATCAGGTGCACCAGACCGATGCTCAGCGGGGTCATCAGCGCCGCGTGACCTTCAAGAACGCCCAGCATGCCTTGGGCACCCGGCAGTTCGACCTCGCGGCAAACCATCTGATCCAGCAGGCGACGTTCGGGCGTAACTATTGTCACTTCAATTGACATTGCAATCATCTCCGGCCGATGACGGCCAACTGCTTACTCTCCCGGCAAACGCGACCGGGGCCGCAGGCTGCACGCGAGCAACAAACGGCAGGCGTAAAGCCCGATTGCTGGTCAACGCCCCCTGCCCCGGCGGGCGGCAGGCACTTAGAGCTTCTTGGCCTTCTCGCGGGCTTCTTCCATGTTGCCAACCATGTAGAAGGCCTGTTCAGGCATGTCGTCGCACTCGCCGTTGACAATCTGCTCGAAGCCTTCGATCGTCTCCTCCAGCGGCACGTACTTACCGGGAATATTGGTAAAGTTCTCGGCCACGAAGAACGGCTGCGACAAGAACCGCTGAATGCGGCGGGCCCGGTTGACAACAATCTTGTCTTCGTCCGAAAGCTCGTCCATACCCAGAATAGCGATAATATCCTGCAAGTCGCGATAGCGCTGCAAGGTCTCCTGCACCAGGCGGGCGGCATCGTAATGACGCTGGCCGACAATGCGCGGATCGAGAATCGAGGAGTTCGAGGCCAGCGGATCGACAGCCGGGTAGATGCCCAGCTCGAAAATCTTGCGGTCCAGGTAAGTCGAAGCGTCAAGGTGAGCAAAGGTCGTGGCCGGAGCAGGGTCGGTCGGGTCGTCGGCCGGAACGTAAATGGCCTGCACGCTGGTGATCGAACCGTTACGGGTGCTGGTAATACGCTCCTGAAGCTCACCCATCTCGGTCGCCAGCGTGGGCTGATAACCCACGGCCGACGGCATGCGGCCCAGCAAAGTCGATACCTCAACGCCGGCCTGGCTGAAACGGAAAATATTGTCGATGAACAGCAGCACGTCGGCCTTCTCTTCATCGCGGAAGTACTCGGCGACGGTCAGGCCGGTCAGACCCACGCGGAAGCGGACTCCCGGCGGCTCGTTCATCTGCCCGTACACCAAGGCCGCCTTATCCAGAACGTCCGACTCCTGCAGCTCCAGCCACAGGTCGTTACCCTCGCGAGTACGCTCGCCGATACCGACAAACACGCTGCGACCGCCGTGCTCGATGGCGATGTTACGGATCAGTTCCTTCAGAAAGACCGTCTTGCCCACGCCGGCACCGCCGAACAGACCGACCTTGCCGCCCTTGCTGTAAGGCTCGATAAGGTCGACCACCTTGATGCCCGTCTCCAGAATCTCGGTCTCCGGCCGCTGCTCTTCCAGCGTTGGCGGCACGCGATGAATCGGATCCCTGCGGACGCCCTCGATCGGCCCACGCTCATCGACCGGCTCGCCCAGAATATTCATGATGCGGCCGAGAGTGTTCGGGCCAACCGGCACCTTGATCGGAGCGCCGGTATCAACAGCCTCCATGCCGCGGACGATGCCGTCGGTCGGGCCCATGGCCACGCAACGCACAACGTTTTCGCCCACGTGGCTGGCGGCCTCAATGGTCAAATTGATCTGCCGCTTTGGGTCGTCGATTTTGATGGCCGAAAAAATCGCCGGCAGGCTCTCGGCCTCGAACTCAACATCGACCACCGGTCCCATAACTTGCTTGACGCGACCTGTCTTCATCCCTGCGGACTCCCTCATCTTATGCAACCTGAGTAAGTCGGATCGGCTGACCCGACATCAGTTACTTACCACTTAACGCTTCCGCCCCGCCAACAATCTCGGCAATCTCACGCGTAATCATAGCCTGACGGGCACGGTTGAATATCAGCGTCAAATCGCTGATCATCTCTTCGGCATTCTGAGTCGCGTTTTCCATGCTCGTCATACGGGCCCCGTGCTCGCTGGTGGCACTCTCCATCAGGGCACGGTACAACTTTACATCCAACGATTCTTCCAGCAGCGCCGCAACGACAGCCTCGACGCTGGGCTCCATCATAATGTCTTCCTGCACGCCGGCCTCGGCCCGCTCTTCGTCAGTCGGAGGCACCAGCGGAAGAAGCAACTCGGCCCGCGGCTGCTGGCTTATGGCGCTGCGAAAATAACTGTACACCACGTAAAGCTGATCGAAATCGCCGGCCATGTAGTCTCGCACATGGTTTCGCATGATCTCGGCGGCATTATTAAAGGTGGCATTCTCGCTGATGCCGGTGTAGGCGTACTTGATCTCGTAGCCGTCACGCTTCAGCGTATGCATGCCCTTCTTGCCGATGACGCACAACTGGCCGCCGCCATGACGCTTAAGAACGGTCTCGGCTTCGCGGACGATATTATGATTGTAGGCGCCGGCCAGGCCCTTATCGCTGGTGATGACAATAAGCGCCACCCGCTCGCCCGTCCGCCGACTGAGCAGCGGATGCTCGTCGCCCACCAGTCGCGGAAGCACCGACTTGAGCTGCCGCGAAACAAGCTCGTCATACGGACGAACGGCCATCAGCCGGTTCTGAGCCTTGCGCAGCTTGCTGGCGGCCACCATCTTCATGGCCCCCGTAATCTGCTGAGTGCTCCGCACGCTCTTGATACGTCTTCGGATGTCGCGCGTCGATTCTGCCATGGTCAATCCAACTTACACTTATAATCGCGAGCCAACAATTGCCCGCTGAATTCGCTGCCGGCGGCGCACGCCACTTCGCGCCGCAGCGCTACCGCTACACGTTGCAGATTATTTTGCTCCGGCCGCCGCAGCGCTCTCCTCGGCCACTTCTTCGGCCGACTGCGTCTGCGTGGGCACAAAAGCCTTCTTGAATTCGGCCACTGCCTCAACAAAGCCCGCTCCAAGCTCGTCACTCATCTTGCCCGTACTGCTCAGCTTCTCCAGCAGATCAGCCCGATTAGTCCGCAGCCAGGCCAGGTATTCCGACTCGAACCGCCGGCAATCGACCACTGCAATTTCGTCCAGTGCCCCATCGTTCGCGGCCTTCAAAATGGCCACCTGCTCGGCAACCGGCATGGGCGAAAACTGGTCCTGCTTCAGGATTTCAGTCAGTCGCTCGCCACGATGCAGAACCTGCTGCGTGGCCCGATCCAGATCGCTGCCAAACTGGGCGAAAGCGGCAAGCTCGCGATACTGGGCCAAGTCCAGCTTCAGGCGTCCGGCAACCTGCTTCATGGCCTTGATCTGGGCTGCGCCACCGACGCGGCTCACGCTGATGCCGACGTTCATGGCCGGCCGGATGCCCTGGAAGAACAGGTCATTCTCAAGGTAAATCTGGCCGTCGGTAATACTGATGACGTTCGTCGGAATGTAGGCCGAGACGTCGCCCGCCTGCGTCTCGATTACCGGCAGAGCAGTCAGGCTGCCACCGCCCTCGGCGTCGCTCAGCTTGCTGGCGCGTTCCAGCAGGCGGCTGTGCAGATAGAAGACGTCGCCTGGGTAAGCCTCGCGTCCCGGCGGCCGACGCAGCAGAAGCATCATCTGGCGGAATGCCACCGCGTGCTTCGAAAGGTCGTCGTAAGCTACCAGCACGTGCTTGCCTTCGGCCATGAACTGCTCGCCGATGGCCGTGCCGGCGTACGGCGCCAGAAACTGCATGGTGGCCGGTTCGCTGGCCGAGGCCGTGACCACAATCGTGTATTCCATGGCCCCGGCGTCCTGCAACTCCTTGATCAGCCGGGCCACGGTCGAACGCTTCTGCCCGACGGCCACGTAAATGCAGATGACGCCGGAATCCTTCTGGTTGATAATCGTGTCGACGATAATAGCCGTCTTGCCCGTCTTGCGGTCGCCGATGATCAGCTCGCGCTGGCCGCGGCCGATGGGCGTCATGGCGTCAATGGCCTTTACGCCCGTCTGCAGCGGCTCGTTGACCGGCTGCCGCTTGACGATGCCGGGGGCGATAATCTCGACCGGCCGATGCGTATCGGTAACGATCTCGCCCTTGCCGTCCATCGGCTGCCCGAGGGCGTTGATAACTCGACCAACCAGCGCCTGGCCTACCGGAACCTGAATGATGCGGCCGGTCCGCTTAACGGTGTCGCCTTCCTTGATCAGGCGGTCTTCGCCCAGGATGACCACGCCGACGTTATTTTCTTCCAGGCTCATGGCGATGCCGAAGACGCCGTTGGGCAGCTCCAGCAACTCGTTATACATGCAGTTGTCCAGGCCGAAGACGCGGGCAATGCCGTCGCCAACCTCGATCACCTCGCCGATCTCGGCCATGTCCAAAGCGCCTTCGTAATTGCGGATCTGCTCCCGCAGAACGTGGCTTACTTCTTCCGGTTTGATGCGCATGGGTTAAACGTCCTCCCGACCCCTTGCTTGCTCACTTGATTGACTGGGCCAGCGCCGCCAGGCGGCCGCGAACCGACCCGTCAATAATTCTGCCTTCAGTCTCTACTCTAAGTCCACCAACAAGCGACTTGTCAACCTCGGTCACCAGTTCAACACGTTGGCCGAAAGCCTGCTTCAACGCTTCGGCAAGACGCTGCAACTGCTCCGGCGTCAGCTCTGTTGCGCTGACCACCCGGGCATCAATTGTATGCGAAATGGCCCTGGCCAAATCCTGGTAAGCCTCGACCAAAGGCGGCAAAAGCATCAGGCGGCGACGCTCCAGCATGAAGTTGATGGTGTTGCGGACCACCCCGTGGGCGTCCATCGCCTCCAGAATATCCTGCAGAACGTTCCGCTTTTCATCCTCGCCGATCGACTTGGTCGACCAGAAGGCGCGGCTCCGCGGTTCGCCCAGCACCGCCTCGTGCAAGACCGAAAGCTGCTGACCAATCTGGTCAACCTGCCCGGCTTCCACAGCCAGATCAAGCACCGCCTTCGCATATCGTTTTGCCAGAATACGCACCGGCATAAAATGCTCCGTCTTACGTTCCGGCCTAAGCTGTCAGCTTCCGCCGCGCCGAGCTTCAGGCCGATTATCATTTGTGCTGCAAGCCCTGTAACACTTCATGTCACAAGCCGGCAAGCCATACAACTCAGTTCTTCAGTTCTGCCTGCTGCACCTGGGCCAGAAAATCTTCCAACAGGCGGTCAGTATCCTTGTCGGTTACCTCGCGGCCAAGAATACGCTCGGCTATCTCCACGCTCATCCCGCCGATCTCCTGCCGCAACTCCGTGCGCACCTTGCCGACTTCGGCCTCCAGGTCCTGCTTGCCCTGGGCCAGAACCTTGGCCGATTCCTCGCGAGCCTCATCAACAATGCGGTCGCGCTCCTTCTGGCCCTCATGCCGACCCTGCTGCACCATCTCCTGACGCTCCTGCCGGGCCGAAAGCATCAACTCGCCGTACTGCTTTTTCAGCTCGTCGGCCTCCTGACGGCGACCGGCGGCAGTGTCCAGATCGTTGCGAACCGTCTCGGCCCGCTTGTCCAGCATGGTCATCATCGGGTCCCACAGGGCCAGATAGAGCAGCGTGAAAAGGCCTAGGAAGTTCAGCATGATGAAGACCAGCGTCAGGTCGAACTCCATAATTCCCGAAATGCCCGACGCCTCGACCGTCGGCGGGTTCTCCGCATCGTACATGCCAGGCTGATCTATGACTCGCTCCCATAGATGGTTGGTCAGCAGCGTGCCACCCGTTACGTGGCCATCCTGTCGATGGGCACCGGGGATAATCGGCCGCTCGATGGTCTGCCCGAGCGCCTGATCGTCGCTGATAATCTTGCCGCCCGGCATTATCGTCCCCAGCAACACTGCCTGCTGCTCGGCACCACCTATAGCCGTCACGCCGGCTTCCAGCAGTGCCTCCAGCGTAGCGGGCGTAATCTCCAGCGTGCCCTCAAGCTGCAGCGGACTGAGCAACCGGGCGTTGTTGGCCACCAGGCTCTGGTCAAGTTTGCGCATGACGCCGCCGTGCGGCCCCGTCAACAAAAACGAGACGATGAAGTAAAGCAATATCATCGCCAGGTAGACGGCGCCCAAGATTTTAAGAATGACTTTCTTCTTTGGGTTCATCGCACTCGGCCTCTAAACGGCTTATTCAACTGGACTGTATGTGCCGGCGACCCATGCGCCGGCACTGCCATGGCACTATAATGCAACCGCCCAGGCACCCCGACTTCAACGGCCACGGCTCTCCCGGCGGCAAATGCCTGCTGCGGCACCGTCCGCCGGCCAATGCGCCCACCTGCTCAGGTGGTGAAAATGAGAATCAGGGCCACGACCAGCGAGTAAACGCCTGTCGATTCCGACACGGCCTGGCCGATAAGCATGGTCCGCGTCAGCAGACCAGCCTGGTCCGGACGCCGCGAAATGCCTTCGCAAGCCTTACCGGCAGCAAAGCCCTGGCCGACACCCGGTCCAATAGCTCCGAAACCCATGGCCAGACCCGCACCCACAAGCGCCGCTGCCCGGATAATTGCCTCGTTCATCTGTGTATCTCCTGTTCCAAAACTTGCTATAGCCGCAACTTATGCCATGTAGATCAACATCATCGCCACAACCAGGGCGTAAATAGCAGTCGATTCCGACACCGCGATTCCAATAAACATTGTTCGCTGCAACAGTCCGGCGTTATCCAGATTGCGGCCAATGGCCTCCACCGCCTTGCCGCCGGCAAAACCAATGCCTATGGCCGGACCCAAAGCACCCATGCCCATAGCCACCCCGGCCGCCAAAAAGCGCCCTACGTCGTTGATAATCGTCAGCGTGGCGTCGGCGGCAACATCTCGCCCGGCGACGTAAATCAGCAGAATGCCAACCACAAAGCCGAAAATGGCAGGGTTCTGACTCAACGCCTGGGCAATCAGCATGGTAATGGTGACCTTGCTGGTCGATTCCGGCGTCCGCGATATGCTGGCCATGGCCTGTCCGGCAACCATGCCCGAGCCAAGCCCAGGACCAATAGCCGAGAAGCCTACCGCCAGCCCGGCTCCCACAAGCGACGCCCCGCTGGACCAACTTTCAACGGTGCCCTGCATGATCAGAATGACCGACACCACAAGGCCCAGGATGCCGCTGGTTTCGGCAATGACCTGCCCGATGAGCATATAGCGAAGCAAACGCCCGGCCTCAGCCGGTTGCCGCGTTATGCCTTCGACTGCTTTGCCGGCCACGAAACCCACACCAATGGCCGGACCGATAGCCGAGAAGCCCATGGCCAGACCTGCAGCCAGGTACTTGCTCATGTCGATCGCGTTGGCGTCGTCCATCATCTCTAGCAGTGCCATCGTGCATCCTATGGAGTGCTGTCGCGACCGCTAAGTCGCCGCTCAGCCCTCAGTAATAAACAATCAGACTTCCTTCAACTCCGGCCCGGTACCTTCGGAGGTATCTAGATCGCCTTCCAGCGACTCCTCAACCTCGTCCTCCTCGGCAATCTCCACCGTGATGTAAGTCAGCGACAGCATGGCGAAGACGAAGGCCTGAATGGCCCCCACGAAAATGCCGACGAAGGCCAGCAGAACAATCGGCAGAGCAATCTGGTGCACCATGCCGCCCAGCAGGGCGATAATGATCACGCCGCCGAAAATGTTGCCGAAAAGACGGAAACTCAGCGAGAGAATCTCGACTACCTTGCCAATGGCGTTCAGCGGGAACATGAAAACGTTCGGCACGCCCACCTTGGTCGGCTGGTGGCTGATGCGCACCAGGCACCATACGAGGCTGATACCGCCGACAACGCCCATGGCAATCAGGATATTCTGCTGCGGGTGCCCTGCGATCCAGGCAACAAGCCCCGCCAGACCGGCCCATATCAGGGCCAGAATCAGGGCTCCGACCGTCCTCATCAGCGGCTTATGGTTCGGCCAGGTAATACGCCCCAGGTGCGGGGTGAAGTATTCGTCAAAGTACCGGGCCGGCCCTTTGCGCAGAATGGCGGCCGTGTGCATGATGAAAAAGACCATAATGCCCAGGGCCCAGGGCGAATTGACGTTCTTGGTCGGCTCGGTCAGGGCGGGTATCAATATGCTGTGCTCGCCCACCGGTAGTGCCACCATGGTGGAGCCCGTTGTGTGGCCGAGGATTTCGCCCATCGGAATCAGGCCCATCATGTTGGCCGTGAAGACGAAAAGGAAAATCGAGCCGATGAGTGGCAGGTATTTGCGGCCATCGCGTTCGCCCATGGTCGAGTAGACCAGGTCGCGGAAAGCGACGACGAACGATTCCAGCAGGGCCTGCCCGCGGCCGGGCACCATCTTCAGCCGCCGCGTACCCAGCCAGAACAGCAGCACCAGGAACATTGCAGCGACAATACCCATGGTGACGGTGGAATACTGGAATGTGCGCAGGAATTGCGGCAAACCGTCAATGGGCAGTTCGTGCGGGATGTATGGGGCAACTTGTTCCACAGTTGCAACTCCAGTTATTTGCTGCCTTTACCTCGTTTGCTATCCCTTGCGGCCTCAATAATAATGGCCAGCGAGGGGATAAACATGGCACCAGCAGCGGCGAAAATATACATGTTCTGGTCGAATCTTCTGGCCAGCATCACGGCCGCCACAAGTCCAACTGCCAGAAAGATATACCGTCCGGCGCTGATCAGCGGATAGCGGAAGGCCTCTTGTGCCGTGGCCTGCCGGGCCAGCCGCCTCATGGCCCAGATACGGTACCTGTCGGCCGCCATGGCTGCCGCCCCGCCGAGCAGAATACCGCCCAACAGCGGGCCGAATTGCCGCTCAATCACAATGGCCACCGCCAGTGCGACAAAGTAAATTGCCGTAGCCGTGCGGAAGGCCCGCTTCTGAAATTCCTCGAAGGCCTTCAAGTCAAGCTCGTCAGTCAACGCCGGTCCTTTGTGCTGAGGCTCTTCATTATCAGCTTGTAGGACTTGTAGACGCCGCCCACAGTGCCGATGATGACCATAACGATACTGACCCAGGGCCAGGTACCGAAGTGACGATCAATGTAGACCCCGGCTAGCCAGAAGCCGACGATGGCCAGAGCCATCATCCATGAGACGGCAAAAACGCTGAGACCTTGCCGAATCATGCGACGCTGTTCGTCGCCAGCCTGCCTGTTATCGTCCATGGGGGTCGAGGCTCGCTTTCGCATCTAATTACCGGCGGCAGCAGAACTTCTGTCTGCAACTAGCCCGCCGCTGATCTCCCCCGAGAGCCTCCCTGCCACTCGTAGAAGGCACATTTTCTAGAAACTTGCTGCCAAGTCAAGACAAAACGTCTGAAACCTTCCGCAAATAAAGGGTTTACGCCAGCGCACGCGTCGCAAAAAGAGCCGGCCCCGGCAGAACTTACGCTCCACCGAGACCGGCTCTTCGAGTTACAGCATGTTGCGAATATCGCCGAGGCTGCTACTTCTCGGGATACTCGACCGTGATGTCGTCAATGTACAGCGGGCCACCCTTGCCGTTAAGCAGGTAGATGCCAACGGCACCCTTTGGCGTGAACTTTGCCGACAGAGTACTCACCGCTCCGCTGTCGCTGCTGATTTTGACGGCGGCCGGATCGGTAAAGTCAAAGGTCCACAAGTTCCATCCTTCCTTGCGGTTAACGCGACTCGGGTGCGGGCTGAACCACTGATTCTCGCCCGTATTGACCCAACTGTACTGGGTGTCGCCGCTGAGGTACGGACGCCACATCTGCACCACGCAGAACTGGTCGCCCTCGGCCGTCACAACGCCCCAGGCCGGTCCCTGGGCCCCGCCCTTGCCGAATTTGGCCCCGCTATCGTGGACCCACATGGTAATCTTCACCGGCAAGTCGCGGAATTCGCCGAAACGCAGGGTGGCCGTGCGCTCGATCTTCAGAGCCTTGCTGCCATTCTTGACCTGCTCATCGCTGACCGAGGCGCCGTCCAGGCTCCATCGCTCCTGGTCCAGGGCCTGCTCAAAGTCGACCTTCAGCGTCTGCCCGGCCGCCATCGCCGCCGGACCAGTCGACTCGCGCTTCTGCCCCACCTTGACCCACACCGGGGCCACGCGACTCTCGTCGCCCAGGGTCCAGCGAACGGTGTACTGGCCCAGGTCCTTATTGCCCGTCTTGGGATTGGTGCCGTCCCAGAAGGGGGCATTGTATTCCGTGCCCTTGCCTACGTTGATTTCGCGCAGCGTGCCCAGCACCTCTTTGCCATCGGCCGAAAGCAGCTCAATCTTCAGCGTGCCTTCCTTGCGCGTCTGGCAGGCCAGCTTGATGGGCACCTCGCTGGCCGTCTCGACCAGGTCGGGGATAGCCTGGCTCATGGTCAGATGCCTGCCGGGCTGCATGGGCACGTTGACCACTTCCACCTTGCTCTCGTCGCTGACGTAGCGGCGCTTCCAGCCGGGCGCTTTCTTCATTACGGCCGCCAGGTAGTCGCGGCTGATCTGGCCGCCATCGCCGCGAAGCCCCGACAGGTACTGAGTGCGGATTTTCTCGTCGAAACGGGCCAGGGCGCTCCACAGTGTGCCGGCGTCGCTGGTGTCGTCGGCACTTCGCCACTTGCCATTCTGGTTCATGAAGTGGTTGGTGCGGATCATTCGCTCGAAATCCTGCTGGTCGAAAACCAGACCCGTATCGTAGATCTCGAGGAACTTGCCCACTTCGCCAGCCTGGTATCCGGGCCGACTCGGGTGGACGGCCACCCAACTGCGGGGAGCGCGACCGGCAATGTCGTACGGGCCGTGCGGCATCCAGAAATTCCAGACCACGCGGTCCTCATCGGGCAGATAGCGCATCATCTGCTTGGCCCGGCCGAAAACCTTCAGCACGCGCTCGCGATATTCCGGCTTGCCGGTCACCCGATACAGCCGGGCAATTACCACGCCGATGGTGTAATGCTTGTTCAGGTTGTCACTTATGACGTTGCTCGGGACCTCGACCCACTTATTGGTGTTGACGTCGATGAGCTTGTTGTGCGTGTGATAACTGCCCCAGCCGGCGGTATCTTCGTAATACTGGCCGCGCTTGTTGAACTTTTCCCAGCAGATGCGGGTGGCCAGGGCCACATATTCGTCGGCCTTGGCTCCAAAACGGGCCTTGAGCTCCGGATTGGCATAGACGATTTCGGCAAATCGCACCAGCGGAGCGCTCAGCAAAGCGTCGCCGACGACGGTATCGGTGGCCAGGGTGGCGCCTTCCTTGCTGATCGGGTCGCCGATCCAACCCTCGTAGCCGTCCGGGTCTTTCTGCAGCTTCGCCAGGTAGAAGCTGTAATACTCGACTGCCTTGGCCAGCCACTCCGGATTCTGGTAAGCCTCGTAGGCATCGAGAAAATCTTCGGCCGCCGACCGGGCATGCCAGGTAAAGCCCTCGCCTGTGCCGGTGTTGCGGAGGCGCGGGTTGCGCATTACGCCCTGCAGATAACGTGCCGGATCGGGCTGCTGAGCCCATGCGGCCGATTCAATTACCAGCAGTGCCAGCACCGCCAGCAATAACGCCCGCAACGGTTTAAACTTACGATTCATCCGCCTGCTCCTTTTGCCAAACATGAAAACTGTCCAGAAAGCCTGTAGTACCTCGTGGCGCCACGGCGCCGTCACAGATTTAACCATCGGAAATGACCCGCGGCACGCAAAAAATAAGATTTGCTCCGCCCCGCCCCCACTCTGCCCCCCGAACCATTGATAACAATAGAAACAGTTTGCCGATTAAGGGGTTACAATGTCGGCTTGGGCAGGTCGCACTACAAACACAACATAAATGGAGGTATCGGGCATGAGACGAACGATCAGGATGCTGCTGCTGGTGCTTATTGCCGTGACAATGGCCACCCCGGCGGTGTTTGCGCAGGATGCGGCGGGTCCGTTGAAGGTGACCGTGGATGAGCATAACGTTATCCACGTCAATGGTAAACGTTTTCTGCCCATTGGCGTCTGGGCCCAGCCCGAGAGCAGCTTCGGCATGTGGAAAGACCTTGGCATCAACCTGTTCATTACCAGTTCGCATCCTCGCAAGGGCGGCACGGTGGGTGAATATGTAAAGGCCGCCGAGGAGCACAAGGTGCTGATGTCGCTCGGGTACAACTGGGTTAAGGAGGCGGGACAACTGGAGGAGCTTAACCGCCACCCGTTGCTCTTTACGCTGCATCATCCGGACGAGCCCGACAAGCCGGCCACTGCCAGCGATGCCAAGATAGTGCCGGTCAACGAGTTGCGCATCAACGCACAGCGGCAACTGTTTATGATGATCGACGGCAACCAGCGCTCCAGCGCCGTCATCGACCCCCTGAAAGATGCCGCCTTTACCATTCAACTGCCTGAGCAGGTGACAGCCAGCAAGCTGGCCCTGGTGCACACGGCCGGCGAAAACAACGATTCCATCCGCCGGGTTGAGTTTCTGGCCGATGGCCGCAGTATTCTCCAGGCGGCCGTGACCAACGAGCGTCGGCAGGAGTTCGATTTGCCGCAAGCGGCGACCTTCCGCGAGCTTACGGTGCGTGTTCTGGAAATTGCCGAGGGCAAGAATCATTACGGCATAATCAACGAGATCGAGGCAATTAACGCCGAGGGCAAGAATGTGCTGGAGTCGCCGACGCGGGTTGTGCCGCGGATTGCGCCGGAGAAGATCATTGCCGACTACCGGGCCATCAAGAAGCTGGATCCGAATCGGCTTGTTTCGCTGACCATCATGGCCCGTTACATGGAAGAGGTGAAGTTCCAGGCCATCACAAAGGAAGAGTATAAGGCCTTCATGCCGGGCACCGATCTGATCATGTACGACCTCTATCCGGTCTCCATCTGGGGCAAGAACCTGCACTGGAACGCCGAGGGGCTGAAGCAGTTGCGAACTCTTGCCGGCCCCAATAAGCCAATGGGCATCTGGCTGCAGTCCAGCGATGCCATGAACAAGAACGACCCCGGCCTGACGCCCACACAGATAAAGGCCAACACCTGGATGTCGCTGATCAACGGGGCTACCTTCATCGGCTATTTCCCGCAGTCTTTCGCCAGCGGCTTCAAGTTTTTCGACATTAACGACGAGCGCAAGGCAGCGCTCAAGGCGGTAAATCAGCAGGTTACCGAACTGGCCGAGATAATCCTCAGCAAGCCGCGGACCGACCTGTTCAAGCTGACCGTTCCGCAAGGCGCCCGGGTCGACTGCATGCAGCGGCGCGAAGGCAACAAGGTAATGCTGGCCATGGTCAACGTTATTGAAGAGGGCGAGGGCAAGCCGATAAGGGTGACAATCGAGCCCGACCAGTTCAAGCCGGCCGGAGCGGCCCTGAGGCACGATGATAATCAGCAGATAGCCGCCACCGATGGCCGCTGGACCATTGAACTGGCCCCGTGGGAGACGGCGGTGCTGATGTTTGATGTGCAGCCATAACCTTAGTTGGCAAGAACCACCGCAGGCTATTGCGAACCGGGTCCGGCACTTGCGCCGGGCCTGGTTTTTTGCTGCACATTTTGACGGAAATCTTAATCGACATGTGCATTCCGGGAATTATAATGCGGTTGTCCTGTCATTGCTGATTCTCGGAAAAAGAGCTGCCAAGTCAGCCAGCACTTCATCTTAGTCGACTTCAATCGCCGCATTCCGGGCCATCAGCAACTGGCGCATTAAGGGGAGACCAAAGCCATGCGAATTTCGACAGCCATAGTTCTGGGGCTGATGATTACTGCCATCGTGGTTGTCACAGCCGTCGGGCAGGATAATCAACGGGCGCTTTTCCAGTCGTGGCACACGCCCGACAAACTTGGCGAGATAACCAAAGTGGCTGCCGAGCGGGATATTCCCGTGGCGGTCATCTATCGTTTCCGCGAAAGCGACTGCGGCCTGCACAATGCCAAGGTTCGAGCCTTCAAGAGAATTCCCGAAGTCGCCTCGATGCTCAAGGTCGAGTTTTTCACCGACGTCCAGGAACGAAATGACTTCCGGAAGATAGAGGCCGAAGCCTTCACCTTCATGCTGCCGGTCCTGTTGATCAGCGATGGCGAAGGCCACCTGCTCGGTTTCTGCGCCTATGAGTCGAGCCCGCAGGAGGTGACCCAGATAACAAAGCAGGCTGTGGCCGCCATGTTGTGGAAGCGCAACACCCGAGGCACGCTGAAGAACCTGGAGCAGGCGGCCGAGAAGAAGGAGTACCCCCGGGCACTGGCACAGTTGAAAACGGTTGAAACGCAGGATCTGCTTCTGACCGATAAGCTGCGCAAGACCACCTGGCAGCAGAGCGAGAAGGCCCGTGTTACCTATCGCCAGCGGATGGCCAAGGAGCCCGCCAGCCTCGAGCGGGACAAGGCTGCCTACGAAGAAAAGCTGACCGAGGGCGTGTTTTTTGCCACGGAAACCAAGGCCATTCGCGAAAAGCTGCAGGAATCAATCAAGGCCGATATCGCCGAAGCCGAGAAGCTACTGGATGACGGGGGTCCCCGCAAAGCCGGCCAGGCCCTGGCTCCGCTGGTGCGGTTAAAGGTGAATGAGGAGATCGACACGCAGATTTCGGATCTTCACAAACGCATTCAGGCGGCCATCAGAGAGAAGGCCTGAGGCGACAAATCCTGATCAACTGGCCGCCCTTGCCAAGCCGGACCGGCAGAGTGGTCACAAAACCTGTGCCAGTGGAATTACCACGTGCCATGTCTGCGAGAGCGGGGATGGCACTTGGTTTATAGGATCGAGGGCAATTGCCCCGCCCTTTGCCGTCCAATCAGCAGCTAAGAGGAAACCAGACGATGCTCACCGTTCACATGATTGGCAATGCGCATCTCGACCCGGTGTGGCTCTGGCCGAAGTCGGACGGTGTGGCCGCGGCCCTGGCCACCGCCCGCAGCGCCTGCGACCGACTGGAGGAGTATCCGGCCTTTACCTTCACGGCCAGCACAGTCTGGTTCCACCAACAGATTCAGCGGCTCGATTGCGGGCTCTTCCGCCGGGTGCAGGAGTTTGTAGAGGCTGGGCGTTGGCAACTCGTCGGCCCAATGATCGTACAGCCCGACTGCAACCTGCCGCTGGAGGGCTCGTTCAGCAGACAACTGCAGGAGGGCCGCCGATATTTCCGCGACACCTTCGGGGCCGAAGTCAGCGTTGGCTATAATGTCGACTCCTTCGGCCATACGGCTTACCTGCCACGATTTTTGCGGCAAGCGGGGCTGGACAGTTACGTCTTCATGCGCCCCGGGCCGAAAGAAAAGCAGTTGCCGGCAAACCTCTTCCGCTGGCGCAGCCCCGACGGGTTCGAAGTGCCGACCTTCCGCATTACCGGCGCCTACTGCACTAACAGCGAAGACATTGCCGATCACTTGCGAGCCACGGTTGCGGCCACCGCTCCTGGGCAGGAGCACACCATGTGCTTCTTTGGCGTCGGCGACCATGGCGGCGGCCCCACCAGGCGGCAGATTGAATGGATCGAAGAACACGCCGATCAGTTCGACGGCCTGCGCCTGATCTTCAGTCACCCGCGGGCTTATTTTGATGCCGTCGCCAAACATGTCCCGCAACTGCCGCTGGTTGAGGATGAATTGCAGCACCATGCCATCGGCTGCTACAGCGTGGTCCGCGAGCTGAAGAATTCGATGCGGCGGGCCGAGTTGCAGCTCCAACAGGCCGAGCGCTCGCTGCAGGCTTCAGTTCAGTCAGCCGACGAGCCAGCCGCAGACAATTTGCAGCAAGCCTGGCAGAGTGTACTGTTCAATCAGTTTCACGATATTCTGGGCGGCACCAGCCTGGCCGAGGCCAATCGCCTGGCAATCGCCGAACTGGCCGCTGCCGAGTCGCTGGCAATCGACCTGAAAAGCGAGTTGCTGGGCCGGGCGCTGAGGCAATATGCCCGACCGGGTGAGCATCAGATAGCGGTGGCCAATGCCGACAGCGAACCTTTTTCAGGACTCGTGGCACACGAGCCGTGGCTGCAGTACCGCAATCCGGCAAGGCTGAAGATAACCGACGAACAGGGCAACGAAATTCCGTCGCAATTGGTTGAACCGAGCGCCGCCGTGGGCTTCAGGCGCCGGGTTATCTTCCCGCTGCAGATAGCCGCCGGCACCCACCGCCTGCTGCGCCTGGAGGAATGTCAGGATGCTGACGGTGAATCGGCCGCCGGGGCTCAAGCGCCAGCAGCGTCGCCAACGGTTACAATTTCGCCCAGTGGCCTGAAGCACGACTGGGCCTCGGCCGAAGTCGAGCCCGACGGTCTGCGCCTGGGGCAACGGAAGGTTAAGCTGGAGCTTTGCGACGACCCGACCGACACATGGTCGCACGAGGGCATCAATCGCTTCACTGGCCAGCCACTGGAGCACCTGCTGTGGCAAAGTCCGGCCGAAGTTATTGAGAGCGGCCCGGTGCGCTATCGGTTGCGGCTGAAGGGTCGGCTGGGAGGGCAGGACGTCTGGGCAAACGTGATGATGACGGCACGCGAGCCCGGCATCAGGCTCAAACTGGGCATCAACTGGATGCAGCGCCGGCGCCGCCTGCGGCTCAGCATCGCCTCTCCGCAAGCCTTGGTCAGCCGCACCGACCTCGTCAGCGGAGGCCCACTGTCGCGTGCGGCGGATGGCCTTGAATATCCGCTCTCCGGCGGCCTCATCGTCGGCTCAGGCCAGACCAAGCTGGGCATTGTCGCGCCGGACGTTTACAGCGTGGCGGTGGAGGAGAAAGCCATCCACCTGACCTTGCTGCGCAGCCCGCTTGTCGCCCACCATCTGCCGAGTGACGCCTCGCGTCCGGACCATCCGGTTAGCGACACCGGAGCCTACCAGGTCGACCTGCTGCTGCTCGAAGGGTTCGACGGCAGCCCCAGCGACATAGCCCGGCTGAGCCGCCAGATGCTCATTCCGCCGGAGACCTGGGATCTCACCGGCTGACGGCCGTGCTGCGCAAGCCCGACTCCTGGCCCAACAGCTTAATGGCATTGCCTTCGGCGATGGCTTGGCGGATGGGCTCATCCATGGGCGTTGTCCGCATCCACTCGATGATCGGCAGAGCCTCGTTGCCATAGCAGACGTCGGTGCCGAAGAGCAGTCGCGGCCAGCGACGCTGGATGAAGCTCGGCGTGAAGTCCGGGTCGCGAGTCATGGCGTTATAGCCCGACATACCCGAAAGATCGGCGTATAGGTTATCGTGCTTCTCCATCAGGCGATCGATGGCGCCGCCGGGCGTAATGGTTCCCTGCGGATACGGGCGCTGCTGAACGCCATCTTCCCCGCTGATGGCGCTCCAGAAGTGCGGCCCGTGGCCCACCCACTTGATGTTCGGAAACTCCGCCAGCAGCCTTTCCAGTCGCGGCAGGCCGGGCTCATCGAAACAGATTCGCGGCCGGGCGATCTCGAACACCAGCGGCAGGCCCATCTCGTCAACTTTGGCATACAGTTGCTTGTTCAGCGGATCGTCGAGCGGCAAACCATTTACATGCTCGCCGAAGCCCACGCAGCCGCAGTCGCGCACCAGGTGCTCGATCATGGCCATGGCCAGCGGATACCGGGGGTCGGCACAGGCGAAGACTACGAAGCGGTCCGGGTACTTCTCCCGGGCGGCGAGGCATTCTTCGTTCAGCAGATAGCCGCCGCCCCAGTCCGGGCTCTCCAGCGGCAACAGCACGGCCTGATCGAGCCCCCGCTCGTCCATCAGTCGGACCAGCCCATCGGCATCCAGATTCGGCCGATCAACTCGGCCTTCCCTGTTGAGCACGCCCATGTGGGCATGAAAGTCAATCATTGTCTCACCTCTTCGGAGTTGTCACTGAAGTTGTAATCGGTTGACGGATTCTGTCACTCTCAACGCACGGTAATTGGGAACTCGCAAAACTGTTCGGCCAGCGTCCAGCGAATACGATAGCTGCCCGGCTCAATTTCGCTGGTATCCCAGATGTGGTTATGGATGAGCCTGATCTTTGCCTCGGTCAGGGTGGCCAACGGGCGCTTGCCGTCAGCGCTCACCAGTTCCACCTTCAAATCACCCGGCAACCGAGCCTGGCAAGCCACCACCACGTATTGCCCACGCCTGATTGTCGAAGGCAGAACCGAGGCCATGGTAATTGTGCTGCACGGGTTGAAGTCGAAGTCAAAAGTCCTGACTTCCTTGCCGTACCGCCTGCCGAAGTCCGGCTCCTGGGCCGCCACAACGTTGTGATAGTAGGCGTGCTCGATGCTTCCAGCCTGCAATTTTTCCTCGTGAATCTTCCTGGCCCTGGCATCGAAATCGACCAGGGCGGTCCACAACGTGCCGGCGCGGCGACCATCAGCACGAGCTGTTTCTAACCTGATTTCGCCCAGCGCCGCCTTCTGCATGCCGGCGTTGGAGTTGTTCCACTGGATGTCGTCCAGTTGACCGTTCCACATCACCTCCAGGTTCGTCTTCACAAAGCGGCGCATGTCGGTTTCGTCGAATGTAATGCCGCGATGGTAGGCTTCGACAAAAGCTGCCACCTCGCCCAGCTGATAAGCTACGTACGGGTGCGTCTCGATCCAACTGCTGAAGTCCTGCGGGTTACCGGCCTTCAGGTCGTGCTGGCCGAACGGCTCCCAGTAGTTCCAGCTGTAATGATCATCGTACAGATTAAGGCGGCTCTTGGCGAAGTCGAAAATCCGCGTGGCCCGGTCCAGCCATCGGTCTTCCCCGGTAATGCGCCACAGCATTGCGGCCGTCGACCCCCAGTACACCTGCATGTTGATCGGCAGCGTGGACACGGCCTTACCGGGCGGCGGAGCATGCCAATGGTCGGGGGCGGCCTCGGTGAAGGTCCACGGCCAGTTGGTGTACGCCCCGAACCGGCCGTCCTCGTGCCATATTCCGCGCTGCTCCCACTTCTCGAAAGCAAGCTCCGTGGCCAGCTTCACGTACCGGCGGGCCGACTCCCCGAAGCGCTTCTCCAGGGCCGGCTCATCCTTCAGCACCAACTCGGCAAAACGCACCATGGGCTTCATCATCAGAACATCGCCCACCGGATATTCGCCCAGCCGCCCCGGCATGCGGTAGGCCGCCCCGATCCACCCCTTGCGTCCGTCGGGGCCGGTCAAGAGTTGATCCAAGCACCAATTGAAATACTCTTCGGCTCCCTCCAGCCATGCTTTGTCGCGGCTGGCAAGGTAGGCATCGATGAAGCCGTCCATCGGGAACCGGGCATGCCAGGTCCACTCGTCACCGGTGTACTTTCCGTCCATGCGCCTGGCGGCATTGTTCAGGCAGCCCTTCAGGTAGGCTTGCGGCGTCTCGCTGATTTCCACCCGCCCACCCTCCGGGGGCGCGGCCTCAGCACTTGATGTCAGTGGTGCCACTATCATCAGACTCATCAGCAACACGAGCTTGATTCGCATTCCGTCATCTCCCGTCAGAAGAAGCTGAATTTCCGGCAATCACTTTGCGGCGTCCTTGCGGCTCCGCATCCAGTTCATCACCTTGCCCACCGCCCGAACCGTGTCGTCAATCTCCCGCTCGGTCAGCCATTCGCTTATGGTAAATTTGAAGCTCTTGTCAAACACCCTCTCGGCCACTGGGCACAGTCCGGGGGCGTACGTCTGCGACTCAACAGCCTGCGTAAATGGCCATTGGGAATGATGAAAAGCCGACCGGTTGCGCAAATACGGATAACACAGGTAAGCCGGCGGAACGTAGCCGCGCGAGCCGGGAATACCCTCGGCGTTCATGGCCTTGGTGAACAGGTCGACATCGTCGGTGCTGAAGCTTTCATCCAACTGCACGAAATAATACCACCAGGTGCTGTAACCGCCCTGCGGCACGGCATGTGGAATAATGCCTTCGACCTGCCGCAGACCTTCGCCGAGCCGACTGCCAAGCCTGTTGCGGACCTCGGTCAGGGCCTCCACCTTGTCCAGCTGGGCCAGGCCCACGGCGCTCTGCAGTTCCGAAATGCGGTAATTTGGGGCGACGAATTCCAGCAATCGCTTGCGAGTCAGGCGGTCGTAACATTTATCGGCTGCCAGAGCGGCCCGATGATGAATCTCGGCATCGTTGGTAACAATCAGCCCGCCCTCGCCGGTGCTTATGTGCTTGTAGTCGTTCATGCTGAAGCAGCCGACGTCGCCGAAGGTGCCCACCCATTGCCCCTGAACCTTTGCCGCCCAGCTCTGTGCGCAATCTTCAATCAGCCTGATGCCGCGCTGGCGACAAAGCTCGGCCAGAGGCACAATGTCGGCCGGGCAGCCCGCCAGGTGCACCACCAGCACTGCCCGCGTCCTCTCCGTCAGGCAGGCCTTCACCGTCTCGGCCGTGAGGTTATAGTTGGCAGGATCAACGTCGGCGAAAACCGGAATGGCGCCCTCGTACATTATGCCCACAAAGGTGCCGGCGTCGGTCACGCCGGTGGTAATAACCTCGTCGCCCGGCCCGATGCCGCAAGCCTTCAGGGCCACGTGGATGGCAGCCGACCCGGAGCTGCAGGCCAAGGCATGAGCAGCCCCGGTAAGCTGGCACATGCGCGAGCAGAGGTCGGTTGTCATGCGTCCGTGAGCATAGAAGAGAGTGTTCTGCTTCAGGGCCTCGGCCAGCAGTTCAAGCTCGCGGCCATCGAACCGCGGCCCCACCTCGGGCCAGGCGGCGGTGCGCAGCGGAGTGCCGCCATCCATTGCCAGCTTGCACGATGTGCCACAACCAGCCTCCGCATCGCCCCGCGCCGTCAGTCTATCGCTGCTCATGCCTGCTGCCTCCTTTGAGTCCGACAACACTTGTAACATCACAGCAGTCTACCCTCGCCAGACGAGGACGAAAAGCAGCAATAGTGTTGATTATCGAACAAGATATTGCATAATCACGTCATGGCGCCTGAAGGCAAATACGTCTACGCTCCCTGGTCGCGGCTGAACATAAGCAGTCGCCTGCCCCGCCCCTGGGGCATGGGCCCCAACATGTATTCCATGGGACCGAGCCAGGACGATGGCCATCACCTGTTCGATAACTTCGACCTATGGCTGGCGGTCGAGGGCTCGTGCGACGTCCACATGCTGGGCCACAATCTGCAACTGCGGGCCGGACGCATCATCCTCATTCCGCCCGGCGTAAGCGCCAGACAACGCACCGCCGCCGATCAGGACCTGGTCATGATGTACGTACACTTCGATTGCCTGCTCGATGATAAACCGATTCTGGATGCCGCAAGATGGGTGGACAGCAAGTTGCTGCAACTCAATCTGCCCGGCCTGCCGCCACTGGCCCTGGCCGCCGAAACAGATGCAGACATCCTGGCCGAAAAGCTGCACCGCATACGAGCCCGACCGGATGACGATCTGGCTCAACTGCAACTGAGCACCGCTCTGATGGAGGTGATGATTCACTTGCGGCAAGCCTGCCTGGGCTTCGCAGGCTCAACGGCCGAGCAACGCCTGCAGCGGGCGGTCGGCTACATGCAGCAGAATCTGCATCGCTCGATTTCGCTGAACGATGTCGCCCGGCACGTGCATGTTTCGCCGGCTACCCTGGGACGACTTTTCCGGGCACACTACAAGGCCAGCCCCATCGACCACCTGACCCACATGCGCATGGCCCAGGCCCGCGAAATGCTCCAGAGCCGCCGCTACAATGTATCGGAAGTAGCCCGTGCCTGCGGCTACAGCACCCTGCAATACTTCAGCCGTGCCTTCAGCAAACAATACAACCTCTCGCCCACCCAATTCCGCCACCGCCTCCCGCTCATTCCCTGAGGAAATTGATATGCTTTTGCTTTCTGGTGCTTGCCTGCTCTGCCATCAACAATACCGGACTGGGCTATCATTGGACGTTGGCGCGCGCGGAGTTGAGCGGTAAAATAGTTCGACACATCATTCAGACCGCAGTCAGGCTGACGGTCAAATCGGGCGTACACCGATTGCGGCAACATGTTGAAAAGGAGAGCCCATGAAGAACATGATGGTAGCAGTTGCATTGGTGGCTTTGGCCTTTCTGGCCTGCGAGGCTTCGGCCCAGAGCAGGGGAAGAGGCGCGGAAGGGAAAGCTGGGGCTAACGATGCCGCCAGAAAGGCGGCCGAGAGGATTGAAAATGCGGCCGCCGCAGCTGACAGGGTAAGGACCGTGCAAGCTGAACGAGAAGAAGTGGAGGCCGATGCCGAAGTAAGGGCCGAAACCGAAGCGGAGGCGGAGGCCGAAGTTGAAGCCGAGGCCGAAGTAGAGGCGGGCGAGGACGATGCGGCCGAACGCGAGAAGGCAAAGGCCGGCGACAAGGGTGCCGATAAGGCCGCCGAACGAATCGTGCAGCAGATGGAGCGCGAGGAGGCCAAGCATCGCAAGCGAGTGGCTAAGCTGCAGGTGATTCGGGACAAGCTGACCGAGAAAGAAAACACCGAGGCCGCCGGTCGCGTGGATGCGGCTTTGGCTAAGGAGAACGAGCGATACCAGCGGGCCATGGATCGTCTGACGGCTCAGAATGAGGCGGCTGCGACACGGTTCCAGGGCAGGATGCAGAAGGTTGCAGAGCGAGAAAAAGCTGCCGAGAGAGGGAAGCCTGCCGGGCGCGACAAGGCTGCAGAGCGCGAAGAATCTGGCGGCAGCAAACGTGATGAGAAGGGTGGCGGGCGCAAGAATCAGCGGTAGCTGCCGCCTGTGACGAAAACGACATCGGCCTGCTTCGACGAGGCCGGCTAACCAGAACCAAGGAGATACGCCATGAAGAATGGAATGTTGTTGAGCATTGTTTTGCTGGGCACATTGGCCATTATGTTTAGCGGATGCAGTAATTCGTCCAACAGCACCGATGGCACCGGTGACAGCACGGCAACCAGCGTAAAGACGATGGACGAATATCGCGAGGAAGCCGCTCAAACTATCACAAGCGAAAACGCTGAGGACGAGTTGGAAAAGCTGGAGCAAGAGATCAACGCCGATAACTAGCACGCCTTCGGGCAGTGCCAAGCGAAGCAAACCAGGAAGCCGCCCGGCAATGCGCCGCGCGGCTTCTTGCTTTTCTGATCGCGCGAGAGCGCGCAGAAGGAACAGTCGAAGACGCTGGGCCCACGGCCGTATGCGAGCCTGCGCGGGAACTAATGCGACTTCGGCCGTCCAGCCAGGAGATGTCGAATGCTCGCGTTGAGGACGGGCATGTCGCCCAACTCCGTCGCTGGCAACACGAACGAGACATTGGTCAGTCCAAAATCTTCGCCTATCGGCGTGCGCTGGCCATTGCGGAGGACAACCTCTTGAAACGTACCGTTACCTGTGCCGCGAACCGTCTCATCCGCCACTCGCCACCGAAGATCATTGGCTTCAAAAAGGTAATAGGTCATCTCCTGGTCGTCTTGCTGCCCTGCAGGCTTAATGAAAGCCAAACGGCTGCCTGGTCCGGTGCTTTCAAACCGTACGTACCACCAAGGCACGGGATGCCGGCCTCTCAATTCCCGGCTGTCGCCAGCCGCGAGAATGATGAAATCAGCATCGACGTCCAGCGGCACGGGGTGCACCTCCTGAGAGTACAGCCTGAATGTGTCCCCGCCTTCAAACGCAATGAACGGACCACTTGTGCTGCAACCGCCAATCGCGAGTAACAGGCACATCAAGCAAGCGCCGCAGACTAAGAGTCTCATCGCGCAAACCTCCTCTATTCGGGTTTCGCAGAACCCAATTCGTTGCCGGGTGACCTGGCCGCTCGACGGAGTCCTGCCGGTGCGGTGTGATGAGCATGGGAAGGCTCTCGGCATCCGCTAGTTGCCTGATCGCAATTTCGCAATGGAGGTTTCAACACCAACAGGAATGGGCGGCACGGGCATAGCCTCGATGTTCCTGAAGATCCGTTTGACGAAATTCCAGTTGGGCGGGTTGGTCTTGACGCTCAGCGGCTCCGCCTCGACCTGTTGATCGATCATAAGCACGTGCGCATTGCGGAATCGGGCCACCACGTAATCGCTCGGGTTATGGACGACAACCGCCTCATCGCCTACCTCCGGCACGGCCTGGCCGGTAATGTGAGCGGCCTCCCACACGACATTGCCTATTTCAGGCGTGCCGAACAGCGTGAGGTGTATGGATACCGTTCGCCCCGTCGGGCCTTGCTTCCAAGTTTTAACGTAGGATACCGAAATATCATCGAGCGGATTCTTTTCCTGGCTGGGTCTTACGTCAGGCATGCCGATCTGCGCAGCCGTCGGGAACAACGCCCATACCTGCTCGTCGCTGGCAAAGGCCCCGAAGTATTCCACCGGGTAGCCCAGCGATAAGTAGCCGCCAAGTATTTCGCCAGGGTCGCAGCGGAACCCGATCATCTGCTCCAGTTCCTTGCGCTCGGCCGGGCCGGGCACGTCCCGCATCAGCGAAGAATTACAGCCCTCGACGAAACGCTGCCACAGGTTCTTCGTGACGGCAGAGACCTCTGCCGTGGGCTTGTTCTTGCCGTGCGTGGTGAGGTGCCTCTCCAGTACCACCAGAGACTGGGTGGCAGCCAGACAGGATTCCGCCCAGTTGATGTAGAAGTGGTCGACCGCCTCGTCCGCGACTGCCGCGGCCTTCTGCTGACCGGATACGGTGGCCCCCTCGACGGTCCCCATCGGAACGAGATTGTCCGCGTCATCCTTGGTTACGAGCTTGCCTGTGGCACCAGGTGCCAGATCGGTCGGCACGCCCTTGAAGGCACGGGCCGGTTGGATGGCTCTGATCTGGTGCCCGTGGCTGATGGCATGTATGGCTTCGTGCCACAGCAGGCATGCCGATCCGGGGCCCGCATCAAACGTCATCTCAAAACGTCCCGGCGGTTGCCGCAGCGTGATCGTCTGCGTCGTGGGGTCGTATTGGGCCGAGGCGTTTATCGAGGGATCGATCCTGATTGTTACGGCGTCCTGGTTAAGCCGACTGCGAAACTTGGCTGCGTCGCCGACCGACATCCACTTGTGAAACATCTGCCGGTTAGTCCGGGGTAGATTGATAAGCTGGCTGACCTTGAGCAAGTAGTCGCTTTTGAGCTGCTCCTGCGTCTGCTGGGCTATGGCGGCTGTCGGACAAGCCAGGCAGACCGTCGCTATCAACAGCAACGCATTCCACTTCTTGGGTCGCCTTTTCATGAAGTACTCCTTTGGATCGAGTTGCCAAGGCCGATCTGCACTGCCCGTTGAAAGGCCGCGGGCTTCGGCCCGCGAGAAGACATGGCCACCCAGTGCTACTTGCTTGCGAACTGCCGCTCCAGGTTGAAGGCGTGCGTGTAAACCGGCAGTTCGACTTGCTCGCCATTCTCCTCCAAAGTTGTTTTGGGGAAATCGTCATAGTATCGATGCGGCGACTCAAATAGCCGCTGCACCGGGAACCGCAGCGTCGTGAATCCCTCTGCCGTGATTTCGCAGTCGAATCTGGGGGACTTCGCGCCCATTGGGATGAGCCAGAATAGCCTCCACGCGTGGCCACCGAACTGCAAGCCGCCGTACGTTCGAATAGCTATGATCCGGCCACTATCGTCACTGACGAGCCCTTGCTCGGTCACATGGTTGTCCAACGGGTACTCAAATGCCAGATCGCGGGTCCGACCGTGGTAGACTCGGAGCACCGCGCCTCTGACCGGGTTGTTTTCCGGATCGCGGACTAAGACGCGAAACTCTCCGGACGGGAACCCGCCGTCCCACATGATGCTCGTCGTCAGATGCGATGCCATGGCGAGCAGAACGACCAGAAAAAGGAACGCTATGCCGATCTTCATCACCTGCTTCATGGTATCCTCTCCCCCAAGGAAGCTGGGTGCCATGGCCGCTTGACGTAGTTCCCGAGCCTGTCGAGGGGCGCCCATGCCTCCGCCAAACGGCAACAGCATCATGCTCGGAACGCAAACAGCCCCCAGCCTTTGTACAGTTCGAACATGAACGCTCCACAGCGAGCCGAATGCGAACCGGCCTCTGGCGATGGTACTGACATCGGTTACTGAAAACAAGGAATAAGACGCCCGGCGCCTGCCGCGCGGCTTCTCTGAATTCTGGTCGGGGTAACTGTACACAGTTCGAACCGAAACGCATCTGCGAGGTCATAACGCCGATTCTGGTCGCCGCGTTTCTTGATCGTCCGACTGGTGGCAAGGCCTTGTTGTGATGCATGGCCGCGCGGCCATGGCACCCGGCATTTCTTGAATATCCGGCTGAGGATGAATCCCCATCAAGGGCTATTGAGGCATCTTTTCCGTAGAAGCCTTCTGTTTCTCCGCCGCGCCCCTGGCCGCGGCTAGGTACAGCTGATACTCGACCCCCAGAGATTCAGCAGCCTTCAATAGCTCTCCCAACTCCTCCTGCTTCCCTTTCGCTGCAAAGGCTTGCACCAACATCGGAATAGCTCGGGGGACGAGTTTGCCATCCTCACCCCTGGCCATCTCAAGGGCCTCGTCGGTCCTGTCAGCATTGATCAGAAGTCCAACCAACATTATCTTTCCATCCAAGGTCTGGAACACGCCCAGACCCTGCTCAGATTCATCCTTACCGCTTGCTTCCACCAAGCGCACGGTCTTTACTGCGGCTTCGAAATCACCGGACTCCACCTGCAAATTAGCTATTTGGCTATATGAGGTAACGCGCATAATAGGTGCCATAAGAGGATCATCAATAGCCGCGACCTCTTTTAGTGCTTGGCGTATATGGTGATGGAATTCGTTTCTGTCACCATCCTTCAATGCCCGCTCGGCAACGCTGATGTGCCCCGAAGCACGCTCGTCGGGACATGTCAACGCATTGAGGATCTGCTTGGCCTTCCTCAGGTTGCCGGACTCAGCCTTTGCCTCCAAGATGGCAGTCAGGTTCGAGCCAAGCTCCAGAAGGTCAACACCGGCCTGCGCCGCGCCCTCCTTAAGGTCATCGTTCTTATCTACGAGTCTGCCCGCAACTATCCACTGGCCGGCCTCATTCTTCAGTTCCTCGTCCTTCATCTCGGTGACAGTGCTATGCGCTCCCTTTAGATCACCCGCAAGCACCTGGTGCTTGGCAATGCAGCCGCGCACCATGTCGCGAGGGTACCCCTCCGGCAGATCGACGGCAATGGTGGCTGCCCTTCGAGTATTCTTCTTCGCGCAGATTCTGGCTACTAATGCCAAGGCCATTGGCGTATCAACCGCCTTGGCTTCAAGAACCGCCCTGTCGAACTCCCCCTTGTGAGCAAGT